>JAIKZH010000079.1 GCA_024682395.1 Bacteroidaceae bacterium | reverse complement strand
GGAAATGTGGAATGAGGCTAAACAGCGCACACTGGAAACCTATGCGTCAAGCACATGTCTCAGTATTATGCAGCATTTCTTTTCAGACTTTGAGATAACTCATCAATTCTATTATCGCAGCGACTTGCGTGAATACATCTTTGAGTCGAAAATTGAGGATTTCATTGCTGCTGATGAAAGGTCTGTGTTTGTAAGCACCATCCACAAAGCAAAAGGACGTGAGTTTGATAACGTTTATCTCATGTCTGCTATACCAGACGGAAGGGATGTCAATGACATGCGTGCCTATTATGTGGGACTCACACGGACAAAGCGAAACCTTTACTTAGTAACTAATCCTCCTACAGAGTATTCTTCGATATCTATTGCACTGAATATGCACGACGTTATCCTTGATTTCTTTAAAGGACGCAAGGATATTGTGCTTCGTCTCAGAAGTGGTGACAACCTGCAATACAAAGACGGATATTTGCTGAATGAGCAAGAAATTAATATTGCAGCTTTGTCAGCCTCTGGCAAAGACAAACTTAAGGCATGGACGGATAAGGGTTACAAAGTGACAAACGCAAAGGTAAGTTATACACTGGCTTGGAAACCCCAAGACTCAAAAACAGAATATGCGGTTTGTTTGGCAAATATACAATTAGCAAAACAAGAAATAACGTCAGAATAATAAAACAACAGGAATAAAAATATGAAACTTGTTGAAGGTGTTTACGAATCACTAATTAGCACAGCCATTGCTGAGAAATTACAGCGTGACTTCCCTGAGAGTAGTTTTCATGTAGAGAAGGAAGCAATCGATAGTGCTGAATCTCACATGATGTTGGCGCAATATCTTGCTGAAATCGTATCTGTTGTCCTGAAAGAGTATTTTCGCGATAAAAAAGAGGCAGTGACCATCAGCAAACAGGTGGATTGCATCAACAAGATTCTTCATTTTATTGAAAATGAATGGCAGGTGAATGCCCTTGAAGACGATATGCTCACCAAAGAGGATGAAACAAACTTCCTTAGAGCAATTTATAGCAAGACTGGATATTCTGAAGAACAAATCAAGCATAAGGCTCAGTTACACCCTGAATCTGGTTACAGGGTGAGCAACCTCTTTACTGGAACAAACGGTC
This sequence comes from Bacteroidaceae bacterium, assembly GCA_024682395.1. Taxonomy (GTDB): domain Bacteria; phylum Bacteroidota; class Bacteroidia; order Bacteroidales; family Bacteroidaceae; genus Colivivens. The sequence continues at coordinate 1,322 of JAIKZH010000079.1, read as the reverse complement.
TGTCTATTGATGAGGAAATTAAGAAAGATATACAGACGGCAGATAACATTGACCTCGTTGTTTCGTTTATCAAGTTCTCTGGTCTGAGGCTTATATATGAAGAACTGAAAAGATTCTTAGCAAAGAATGGAGCAAAACTACGTATCCTTACAACAACCTATACAGGTGCGACTGATGTGAAAGCCGTGAAATGGCTAATGGACTTAAAGGAGTTGGGCGACGTTGATATAAAAGCATCTTTTAACACGAACGATGAACGCCTACATGCTAAAGCTTATATTTTCAAGCGTGAGAACGGTTTTGATACGGCCTACATCGGTTCATCAAATATCTCTCGTACAGCATTGACAAAGGGCTTGGAGTGGAATATGCGTATCACTAATGTTGAAAATCCGCATATTATCCGTTCTACTCAAGCAACATTTGATTCATATTGGAATAGTGCTGCGTTTGAACCCATAGAAACAGAGGATGACCTCAAGCGCTTTGCACAGGCTATTGATGAAGCTCGAAACAAGACATCGAACATTGAAGGCCCAGAAATCATAACTCGTTTCGTCCGTAAGACACATCAGGTAAAGGTGCTAGAGAAATTACAATACGAGCGAGAGAAACGTAATAACTACAGGAATCTAATAATAGCTGCTACAGGCACAGGTAAAACGGCAATATCCGCTTTCGACTATAAGGATTTCAACCAGCAATTCAAGAAAGAAAATGGACGAGAGGCTCGTCTTTTGTTTATCGTTCATCGAGAGAAAATCCTTAAACAAGCACGAAGCACTTATCGTTCCGTGATGGTAGATGGGAACTTTGGTGAAATATGGACTGGTAATATCAAACCTTCATATAGCAGCAATCTTGACCACTTGTTCATTACCATTCAGACATTAAACAACCATATAGATGAGTTGAGCGCTTTCGGCGCAGATTATTATGATTACATCGTGCTTGATGAGGTTCATCATAGTCAGGCAGATTCTTACAGGAAGCTATTTGGTGTATTTCGCCCAAAGATACTAATCGGTCTGACGGCAACGCCAGAACGTATGGATGGAAAGGCTATCACTCCAGACTTCAATGACAGATTCTCGGCAGAGATTAGATTACAAGAGGCACTTAACCAACAATTACTTTCGCCTTTCGCTTATTTCTGTGTCACAGATGATACAGTAAATCTGAGTCGATTGGTATGTAGTGCTGATGGCAAATATGATGTCAAGCAACTCGAAGCGCAGTATGTTGGTAACATGGATCGTTTCGGGAAGATACAGGATGCCATCAATCGTTATCTCACAGACCCACAGGACTGTAAAGCTGTG
>JAIKZH010000070.1 GCA_024682395.1 Bacteroidaceae bacterium | reverse complement strand
CCGCGAGCGCGGCGGTCTGCCCGAAGTTGCGGAGGAAGCGCACGAGCTTGAAGCCGGGGTACTTCGCGGCCTCGGCGTTCATGGCCTCCCAGGTGCCGTCCCGGGAGCCGTCGTCCACGAGCAGGACCTCGTAGGTCCTCCCGAGGGGGCGGAGCGCGGCGTCGAGCGCCTCGCACAGCGGGGGGACCGACTCCTCCTCGTTGTAGAGGGCGACGGCGACCGTGAGGTCGAGCAGGGGTTCTTCGAAGGTCATGGCGTGGGGGAGGGGCTAGGCGTTGGCCTTCCGGAAGCGCTCGATGAGCGCGTTGGTGGAGGAGTCGTGCTTCAGTTCCGAGCCGGAGGTGAGCTCGGGGATGATCTTCTTGGCGAGGACCTTCCCCAGCTGCACGCCCCACTGGTCGAACGAGAAGACGTCCCAGAGCGCGCCCTGCGAATGAAGAATGTGATTGAGACTGTAAAAAGTGCCATATTGGCGGGGATTTGTATTGGTATTGCTGGGTATGGTTACCTTATGAGTAAAGACATTATCGGAATTGTGCTATTTACATTTGGTCTGTTAGCTGTTGTCAATTATGGTTTCAAGTTATACACAGGTACTGTGGGATTCTGTGGCAGCAGTCGTGGATTAGCCGTAAAAGATATCGTCTTGGTACTCATAGGCAACATCATTGGTACTTTCATCATTGCATTACTTACATATGCTTCGGCAAAAGATCTCCAAACTATTGCGCAGGGCATATTGGAGTCACGATTAGATAATGGTATTTTGCGTAGTGGCTTACTGTCTATCGGTTGCGGTTTTATTATGACCACTGCTGTAAATTTTGCCAAGTACGAAAAACGATGGCTTCCTTTATTGTTTGGTGTTCCAATATTCATTGTGTGTGGTTTCCCTCACTGCATTGCCGATGCATTTTATTACCTTGCGGTCCCTATCGACTTTTGGAAGAATCATCTATTTGAAATTTTAGGGCTATATATAACAATTGTTATAGGAAATGCAGTAGGATGCAACTTAGTCAGAATTATCAAATTCGATAAAGAAGCATAGACAACATTACAGCAACTGAGAATTAACGAATTAAGACATTTAGAAGCAGCTTTAGCATTAACGTCACCATTATCTTGACTCAAAGCTTCTATATTAGCAGACATTAATGTACTTTCATTTACTGTATAAGAATCATATGCTTTATAACCGCTAAAACAAGCAGCTACTACTGCGAACGCAAATATTGCAGTCTTAATTGATTTTGACTCCATTTTAAGTTAAAAATTACTGAGCGCAAGCGCTAAAGCGCAATTGAGATTTTTTTCGTTTCTCATGATGATATTGCTGCGCAATATTAATTTTTTTTTATAGCTAAAGCCAAAAATCTTAGGCTCTTTCAAACCAGAATATGGCGCAGAAACGAGAAATCGAATAAACGAAAGAACTATTAAACGATGAGTCGAATCAGGAAAAATGCTAATTATCAATTGTCAATTATAAATTATCAATTGCGTTTCAAGAATATCTCATGATCAATACATGCAGGGAATTCTTCATGATAGTGAGTTACCATTATGAGAGTTTTATTCTTTCTTTGGCAGAAGGTTTCGATTATATCCTTTACCATTCTACGGTTCTTTAGATCCAAACCATGTAGAGGTTCATCAAGAATCAACAATGACGGATCTTTTATGAATGTACGTGCTAACAGGATAAGGCGTTGCTCACCGCTTGACAATTTCAAAAAAGATGTATCCTTATATTGTAAAACCCCGAATATATTCATCCAAAACTCGGCTTTCTGTCGTGCATCTTCGGTTGCCTTGCGAAAAAGTCCGATACTATCACTCATACCACTTGCCACAATGTCAATTGCCGGATAATCACGTAAGAATGAGCGGTGCATCTCTGGGGATATATATCCTATATTCTTCTTAATATCCCAAATACTTTCGCCGGAGCCTCGACGGTGATCAAACAAAACGATGTCGTTTGCATAGGCTTGTGGATGGTCGGCACACACAAGACTAAGTAATGTTGATTTTCCTGCTCCGTTTTCACCTGTCAATGCCCAATGTTCGCCATTACGCACGGTAAACGATAAATCTTTTAAGACAGTCCTTGTTGGATATTTTATCGACACATTATTAAATTGTGCAACCACATCTGCCGTACATTCCTCTGTTTGTGGGAGATTTAATATAGCAGAAGTCTTTTCATCATCGAGTACATGAGTATATACCGGGATATTATTTCTAAAATCAGAGTCAATACGTTTCTTTTCTCCTACAGTGCGGTTGTTTACTTCAACCACATGAGTGACGAAACTCGGTATATCATCTGTTTTTGATATAACGATGATTACTTGAAGATTAGTTTTGGCTGTAAGTTCGGATAATGTATCGTCCAACATTTTACGTGCATTGACATCCAATCCGATAAATGGATTATCAAGAATAAGTACACGAGGATGATTCTCCAGCACTTTTTTCAGTTGATATCTGCGTAACTCACCACTTGATAGTTTGAACAATCCTTGTGATTCTTCATCATATTCAGTATGGTTGTAGCGAATCTGATAATAATAATGTCCTTCAGTAGTTGTGTAAGCATCCTGAAACGTGATATATTTGATGTTATCACATACAAGATTGGACTGAGCATCTGCACCAAAATCATAATGAATATATGATCCCTTACCATCTGTCAATATAGGATGTGCGCCTGTGATTAAATCGACAAGCATAGACTTACCAGCTCCGTTTTCTCCGATAATGGCTAATTGTTCACCTTCCTCAATGGAAAGTGTAACAGGTTCGGTCATACGGAAAAGCGGATTACGCGCAACGGCTTTATAGAGATCTATTATCTTCATTACTATGTGGTTTTATACGTTTACCCTACCCTTTCTTAGCTCTTTCGATAGCAAGATATATGTTTGCACAAATGCGGTCTTCACCCAACAATTCTGCAAAACCATTTTTCAAAAGAATAGTTTTCACATTGTCGTTTACACCAGAAAGGATAACTTGAATTCCATCTGAATGACTCATCTCGATGAGGTTCTGTAGGTTATGTATTCCGGTAGAATCGATAAATGTAATCTTACGCATGCGGATGATTCGTGTTGTAGGACGAGGACCAGCCAAGTTCGACATGATTTCCTCAAACTTATTAGCTATACCAAAGAAATATGGTCCGTTAATTTCATATACTTCAGTACCTTTAGGCACAACCAATTCTTCTTTGTGCCAACGTACACGAACTTCTTCGTTGTTATCCAATTCATCTTTAACAACATTGATTTCTGTTGTTTCCATCACACGTTTAACAAACACAACAGCGGCGATTACCAATCCAACCTCAATAGCAATTGTAAGGTCGAAAATAACTGTAAGAATGAAAGTTACCAACAAAGTAGCCACATCGCTCTTTGGGTTTTTCAACAGTCCGCGGAATGTTCTCCATCCACTCATATTATATGAAACAATAACAAGGACTCCTGCTAATGCTGCCATTGGGATATATTCAGCTAAAGGCATGAGTACCAATAATATGAGCAACAATACTATAGCGTGGATTATACCTGCTATCGGACTACGGCCTCCATTGTTTATGTTAGTCATCGTACGTGCGATTGCTCCTGTAGCAGGAATACCGCCAAAGAGAGGGGTAACAAGGTTGGCTACACCTTGAGCCACCAATTCGCTGTTTGAGTTGTGGTGATCACCAATCACACCATCAGCAACTGCAGCCGACAACAATGATTCTATTGCACCAAGAATTGCGATTGTAAATGCTACTGGCATAAGTTTCTGAATCATTGCCCAAGAGATGTCAGGGACTTCCATATCAGGCAGTTGTGCTTTGATTTTGAATCTGTCGCCTATAGTGTCGATACAATCAATACCAAACTGATTCTTGAGTAAGAGTACAACTCCTGTAACGATAAGGATTCCATATAATGAGCCTGGTATCTTATTGAGAACTGGCACTTTACGCAACAGGCGTGGCAGACCAGCGATAATGATTATTGCCAATACAGCCATCAAGAAATTCCATAAATTGAATGTGTCGATATGCTGAAAGTAACAAACCCATTTACCAATAAAATCACCAGGAGTCTTCAACGGGATTGTAGTGGTATTACCTGCGGCATCAACAGCCGATTGAGTCAATCCGAGGACATCCCCCATCTGTGTAGTAAATATAGTTACAGCAATACCAGCGGTGAAACCAATGATAATAGGATATGGGATAAACTTTATGACAGCACCCAACTTGAATACTCCCAACAATATCAAGATGACTCCAGCCAACATGGTTGCTACAATCAAGCCCGACAATCCATATTCCGGATTATTTACAATACCATATATGATTACGATAAATGCACCTGTAGGGCCACCTATCTGTACTTTTGTTCCTCCGAGGAATGATATAATGAATCCTGCAACTATAGCAGTGATAATACCTTTTTCAGGAGAAACACCAGATGCAATACCAAAAGCGATAGCCAATGGTAACGCAACTATACCAACAATAATACCAGCCATTAAATCAGTCATGAATTTTTGGCGGTTGTAAGTCTTCAACGTATTAAATAATTCCGGCTTAGACAACAAATTTTTCATCTTATTCTGTGTATAAATGTGACTTAATTTTTTCTTTTAGACATAGTTAACACCTAAAAACGGCTGCAAAGTTACGAATTATTCAACAATTAGCAATACTTAATTCACAATAAATTACTAACTTTGCAGCGATTTTCACATAAGTAGGCTATATGGCAAAGAAAAAAGAGTTGAAACAGCAGAAAATAAACATCAAAAACAAAAGAGCATCATTCGATTATGCGTTTGTTGATGTGTACACAGCAGGGATTGTTCTCACTGGCACAGAAATCAAATCAATTCGTGCCGGCAAAGCGAGCCTTGTTGACACATATTGTTATTTTCATGCTGGTGAGATGTGGGTAAAAAACATGTATATAGCTCATTATATGCAAGGGTCGTACAATAACCACATAGAACGTCGCGAACGTAAGTTATTATTAAACAAGAAAGAACTTAGGAATTTAGAAGCAGACTCTAAGTCTCCTGGTTTCACTATTGTACCAGTAAGATTGTTTATTAACGATAAAGGACTTGCAAAGTTAGATATTGCATTAGCTAAAGGTAAAAAGGAATTTGACAAGCGTCAGACATTAAAAGAAAAAGAAGATAAGAGAGAAATGGACAGAGCAATGAAAAGATGATTTATCTTATCATAGTTCAATCTCTTTCGTTCTATTATCAATAATATTTATAACGCATTGTAAACGTTTAATTAGGATATATGAAAGAAAACGGAAATAATACTAGTAATCACGTTTCTTCTTCATTGGCAAGAAATCGAGATAAAGGAATTCTTATTCTTGATGGAGCGATGGGAACCATGCTTCAGAAGAAAGGGTTTTCTGGCAATTTCGACATGCTCAACCTCACTCATCCTGATGCAGTGAAAGATGTTTACATGCAATATCTTGAGGCTGGAGCCGACATAATATCCACAAATACATTCTCCTCACAACGTATCTCACAAGCAGAATATGGATGTGAGGACAAAATACGCTTGCTTAATCGCGCCTCATGTACATTGGCTCGAGAAGTTGCAGATGAATACACAAGAAGAAATCCACAAAAACCTCGCTATGTAGCAGGAAGTGTGGGACCAACTAACCGCACATGTTCTATAAGTCCGGATGTAAACGACCCTTCTCGCCGTGACATTACTTTCGACGAGTTGGCTGAGGCTTATCAAGAACAGATGGAAGAGATGATTTTAAGTGGAGTTGATGCCATTCTTATTGAAACCATCTTTGATACCCTCAATGCAAAAGCTGCGATATATGCAGCCGAGGAAGCAATGGCAACTGTGGGCAGAAAAGTAAAATTGATGCTCTCCATGACTGTTTCCGACAAAGCAGGTCGCACTCTCTCAGGTCAGACCATCAAAGCCTTTCTTAATTCGGTTGGTCATGCCGATGTTTATTCAATCGGTTTGAACTGTTCATTCGGAGCCAAAGACCTCAAACCATTTTTACGCGAATTGGCAGAGTTGTCGCCTTGTTATGTTAGTTGTCACCCAAATGCAGGACTTCCAAACGAATTAGGACAATACGACCAAACTCCAGAAGAATGGGCTGCTGAGGTAAAAGAATTTATTGACGAAAATCTCGTTGATATTATCGGAGGTTGCTGTGGTACAACTCCAGAGTTTATTAATGCTATTCAACGTATTATTGTACAATTAGAAAACGACGATAATTATTCAAATAAAAATCTGTCATCTGAGGGAAACAATCAACAGGAATCTACCCTATCACTCTCAGGATTAGACAGTCTTGAATTAACTCCCGATATTAAATTCATAAATGTCGGAGAACGCTGTAATGTTGCCGGTTCTCGTAAATTCTTACGTTTGATCAACGAAAAACAATACGACGAAGCACTACAAATCGCAAGGAAACAAGTTGAAGACGGAGCAATGGTGCTTGATATCAATATGGATGACGGTCTGCTTGAGGTTAAACACGAGATGACACATTTCATCAACCTCATAATGTCCGACCCAGATATCTCAAGAGTGCCTCTCATGATTGACTCATCAGAATGGGACGTGATTGAAGCCGGACTGAAATGTGTTCAAGGAAAATCCATAGTCAATTCTCTTTCATTAAAAGAAGGTGAAGAACTATTTTTGAAACGAGCCACTCAAGTAAAACGTCTTGGAGCTGCATTAGTTGTCATGGCGTTCGATGAACAAGGTCAGGCTACAACATATGAAAGAAAAATAGAAATCTGTCAGCGTGCCTACAAATTACTTGTTGAGAAAGTAGGTATGAATCCGTATGACATCATCTTCGACCCTTGTGTGTTGGCTGTAGGAACAGGTATTGCCGAGCATAATGATTATGCGATTGATTTTATACGTGCAACCGAATGGATTCGCAACAATCTGAAGGGTTCGCACATCAGCGGTGGTATGAGTAACCTCTCATTCTCTTTCCGAGGCAACAACTATCTTCGTGAAGCAATGCATGCAGTTTTCCTTTACCACACTATCGGCAAAGGACAAGACATGGGTATTGTTAACCCTGCCACAAAAGTGATGTATGCTGACATACCTTCAGAACTTGTTGAAGCAATTGATAATCTGCTTCTCAACAAAAGCGATAATGCCACAGAAGAACTGCTCGACATCGCAGCTGGTTTCAGTCAACAATCCACAAACAACGGTGCATCAAACACCAAACTAACTCTTCAAGAAATGATTATCAAAGGTAATCCTGAAGGACTTGAAGAAGAGCTGATGATTGCTTTGAATGAAAAAGGAAGTGCGGTAGATGTTATTGAGGGTCCACTCATGGAAGCCATGAACACCGTAGGTACCCTATTCGGTGAAGGAAAGATGTTCTTACCACAAGTTGTCAAAACTGCAAGAACAATGAAACAAGCTGTTGCTATCCTGCAACCATTCATCGATAGCAATAACAAAAAAGACAAAGAAGTATCAGAAACAGACAAAAACGCTGCTAACAAAAAAATAATTTTAGCAACAGTAAAAGGCGATGTACATGATATAGGCAAAAACATCGTTAGTGTTGTTATGGCATGTAACGGATACGAAATCATTGATTTAGGTGTTATGGTCAGTGCCGAGAATATCGTACAGACAGCCATAAAAGAGAAAGCATGTATGATTGGATTGTCAGGACTTATAACCCCTTCACTCACTGAAATGGTAACTGTAGCACAATCACTTAAAAAAGAAGGTATATCCATTCCGCTTATGATTGGAGGAGCCACAACCAGCGAACTTCATACTGCGCTGAAGATAGCAACAGAGTATGATGGTCCAGTGGTGTGGATGCACGATGCTTCACAAAACGTGATTGCAGCACAAAAAATGCTCGATGCACAAACATTCGGTCCATATTTCTCTGAATTAAAGAAACATCAGGAAGCCCTTCGCAATAGTTATAATCAGTCACATCCCGATCTTCTTTCATTGGAAGAAGCAAGAAAAAGAAAATTAAGTTAATTTTAAGCTAATTTTCATCAATAAGGTCATTAAAAGCGCAATTTATCAATTGACAAAAACAGTTTATCAGCGACGTTGTCGCAATTAATAATTGCCAATTGATAATTGCAGCAACAAATACATTATTTTTTGGATACAAGTATTTTATTAAGCAAAGCCGTCATTTTATCATTTTGAAAAGGATTACCCACTAACAACACTTTACCATTCTTATCTATTACAAATGTATGGTATATATTCTCTTGTGGAATATGGGGATTGTTCTTCATAAACACATTTAATGTATCAAAATAAACAATTCCTTCAATCCGTGAACGACATAAAGATCGATATAGAGCTTCCGTGTCATCCTTTCCAATATTAAATATATACAGAAACTCCAAATCCTGATATTCTGGCATATTAATATGTTCTTTTTCCATATTCATAAGTTGAGAGAATCTGCAAGTCTGACATTCAGAAGAATCAAGGTAACAGACCAAACGATAATCCTTGGCAGCAGAAAGAGTATCTGTAAAATGTGAGCAGATGCGTTTATCAAATTTATCATAAGGAACAACAACAGAGGATGCAACAAAATCACGAATTTCTTTATCTATATTTTTCTTACATCCTATAACAGACAAAACACAGGACAACGCAACACCAATTGAAATAAATAAAGACCTACTCATACATTATTTCTTCATCTTAACTTTCAACAAATAATAATTATCTTTCTCTGATATCTTATCTTTATATGGTTCCAATGCCTTATGTAGCATCTTATATTGATCTATCTTATAATATGGAGTTGACTGATCGTTAATATCCACTTTCATTATATCTGCCAAGAAGTCAGGATGTAACACCTTATAATAGTATCCTTTGTGATAATCAACAAAATGTGCGCCAAAATCCTCATATGAGAATAGTTTCATACTATTATCACGCAAATCAAACCTAAATTCACTACTATAACCTTTATAACGCATTCCACCGACAATCATACTATCAGCAAACACATATGAATCGACACAATCATAATCATCCGACATTAAATCTATCTTACGGGCTTTTTCCTCCGTCAATATATTATCCGATTTCAAAGCATAGCTCTTTATATCATTATAATCGTTCAAATTAAGTATATAAAAACTAGAAGATAATTGATCATAATAACACACTAAGTTATTGTCATATTGTAATGGTACGAAGCTGCGATCAGGTGAAGAACGAATTACTCCTTTGTCAACATCAATGAATTTAATTATAGAACTTGAATTGGGTTCCAACAAATATAATAGTTTATCATATACACGATGATAGTTATTCATCATCATCCCATTTGGAGTAAACAATATATTATCCCAGCCAAACATCTCGTCATCAGACACATCAAACACAAGACTCTGGGGGCCTATGAATTTACCTTCAGAATTATACATTTTCAATGTTTTAAGATCTGACAAGACTGCAACGGTATCGCCGTTTATGGTTGTAGATAAATCGAAAACATCGACATACTCATTATTTGCATGTCCTATAGCCCCTATCCTACACTTAAAACTGCCATCATGATTAAATAGATATATATTATTTTCACTATCACTAACATAAATACCGGCATCAGTAACAATGACTCTTTGACAATCACTCAACATACACTCCTTCTTTGTTTCAAGAGGTATTATTTCAAAATCATAATAGTCATCTGAAAAACGTCGGTTTTCTTCATCTCCTAATTGAATTTCAATATCTTTAGACAGTTGATTTTTAGGTTGATTATCACACGAAAACATTACACAGCACAATAGACATGTAATCAAATAAATTTTAATGTTTTGTTTCATTTTTATATCTTTAATAAATACAATTAATAATCAGACCTAAATAAATACAATATCAGAAATATTCAGGTCTGATACATTTACATTTTCATATAATCTTTTAAAGAATAAACTTAATCATCAACCCAAATGTATTTTGGGTCAAGTTCATCTTCACTTGCATATATTTGGTCACAAGTTCTTGCAGTATTTTCTTTACATAATTGATACTGATATGCGACTTCGTAACCCACAAGACCACATTTAGCCGCAACATAATGCTTATTTGCTACATACTTAGTTTGAGTTATTATTCCACTTGAGCCACTTAAAGTACGAGTTTCCCCTGTTGAATCATATCTCCAACATGTTTTCTTTTGTAAAACCACATAAACTGTACCATTTTCAACTTTCTCACTCAACGCTGATAAATTCTCAGCCAACAAGAGTTCTGTTTCCGACATATTAGATAATTGATAAGCATCATATGCTTTATAGCCGCTCAAACCTGCAGCAACTACCGCAAATGCGAACATTGCAGTTTTTAATGTTTTTTTCATAAAATGTTCTTATTCGTTTTGATTTTTAAATTAAAGTTATTTATGACCTATAAGGTCTGTACCCATCCTCTGTGCACAATGAGAATGGCATATTTCCGAAAATATGTTTTTTAATTGTTTCTGATTTGATTGGCATTTTTCACGTTGAAGTTTGCCAAGGGGTTGACTTTATAGTCGGTGTTTAACTTTTCTCATGGTTCACGCTATAACGCAGGGACATGATTAAGCTTTTGGGTAAGACTTATGGTAAAGAAAACAATGATTCAAAACCATAAAGACTTGTTTGATTGTGTCAAAACACAAATCGAATGCAAAACAAAAAAAAAAAAACAGACTTCCAAATATTTTCGCAAAAAAATGCAAAAAAATAAACATTTTTATTAAAAAACCTTGATTTTGACTCCATACAAGTAGGTTTTTGAAAAATAGCGCTGCACCTGAGAATATTGCTGCGCAATATTAGTTTTTTATAACTTCGTCAAGATTTCTGGCTTTAGCCATAAAAAAAAGAATTAATATTGCAAAGCAATATCATCAGGGACTACGAAAATAATTATCAATTGCGACAAAGTCGCCTATTGTATTAAAGTATTCTATTCTGTCATTCATATACTCTTTCATTTTCATAAAGGCATCCATTCCTGTACAATGCATCGTATAATACACTGTATCAGGTATATCCATAAGTTGCTGACACAAATCTTTTATAAAGGCGTTTTCTGATTCTGCATCTAATCCGTTCTTCATCAGATGCATTCCTCCATACACATATTTTGGAGGTTGACCTATGATTTCGATGGCTTTTTTCACTATATTCACCATTCCACAATGAGCACAGCCTGCAAACAGAGTCCAACATCCATTTTCACGTATCAAGAGGTTTTGTTCATGCACAAAATCATCATTCGATACTTTATCGGCACCATATAAAAGTCTGTTGGCAGGCGAGAAACAGATGGTCTTTTCAACATTTGAGAACAGAATCATATCCTCACTGATTATCCTTAGATTATGAGTAAGCATTAATCTATCACGAGTTAATTCCGAAGACAAGATTGTGGGATTCAGTCCTATATATTTCAGGCCTTCAGGTTTTAATGAATAATGTGGTTCAAAGGCTTGTGAATGAACATAAACAGGTGCTTTTGAATTTATATTAAGGAATGTTTCCAAACCACCTCCATGATCATAGTGCCCATGAGATATAACTGCTATATCGACATCAGCAATATTTAGTCCAAGGCGTTCTGCATTTTCTGCAAATAAATCACTTTGTCCCATATCAAACAAGACATTAGTTCCGTTATCGAGTTTGATAAACAGACTCAATCCATGCTCAGCAGCTAACTGTCCATTGCTGACATTATCGACTAATGAATATATCTTCATATCATTTATGGATTATTTCCCCGTTGCCGTTCATCAACAAAATCAAATCAGAAAAAGAGCTATAATAAGAACCTATGAAATAATCAGTATTGGCTAATGTAAACATCTCTACTACAGCTTCTTTCATTCCATTTTCTGTTGAGCGAGACACTTCTGAACCCGATGTGCACACTTTGTCAAGAAACATATCGGATATTGTTGCCTTAACTGTTAAATCATCCGTTGCCAAATAAAAACACACATCACGATTTGTTTTATTCCATTCGTTCATCTTGGCAATAAAACCCTCAAGTGGACTTTCTGATATTGAGACAAGATTATCTGTTCTACGGATATGAACGCCAACCACATAGCAACCTTTAAACATATAAGATCGGGCATTAATCATTGATTGTAGTTCGTCAGTAGGGATAAACAATGATTTGGTATCGATATCGTCAGACGGATAGAAACATATGCCTGAAGCTATAAATGTGTTCTTACCGCGAACTCTGTCTATCAACTGATCTGGAGAGTCTTTAAGAAGTATGACATCGTTCTCATACAAACATTGTTCGAATCTTGTGTTTTGGAAGAACTTAGTTATATATAAATTGCGTTTTCGTGGAACATTATATTTAAATCCGTTCATTCGACCAAGTTCTGCTACTTTGAACGGAAGATTATCCACACAAAACAAATCCGAGAAACAACAATTTAGGCCTTTGTCACGAATCCAAAACACCTCCAAGGTCATTCCACACTTTTCAGCCAATGCTAATGCAGACATAATACTACGCATTCTATTTGCTAAACCTCCAAGAGGAGACAATACTATTTTTTTACTCATAACATCATGTCTGCTTTTTGTTTATTCAACATTGTTTTTATTCATGTAGATGACCCACATATTCTACAGCCATATCTATTGCTGTACGAACGACTTCCTGCAGGTTGGTTTTACGATCGTTTTCGACCATTATTTTTTGTAAATAGGGTTGGTGATTATTTGCAGCCACACAGATCCACACTGTTCCGTTCTCTGCAAACTCATCACCTCCATTCTGTCCGGCATAACCCGTTGTAGAAATTGCGATATCTGATTTTGTCAGGTTTCTGATACCTTCATTCATGGCTAAGGCAGTTTCCTTACTCACAACGCCAAAACTGCTTATGACGTCATGAGACACACCAAGCAACTCCTCTTTCAGTCGTGTTGCATAACAAATTGCACCACCTACATAATAATCAGAAGCTCCATCGACACTGGCAACTGCGGCACCTACCCCACCGGCGGTACAACTCTCAGCAGTAGATATTGTCAGTTTGACTTTCCTAAGTATGTCACCCAATTTTTCGGTTTGCAATTTCTGATTCATAAAATCATGTGGTATTGGTGTTTATTGTCCTCGCATTTCGTTTAATAGCTGTTTCTGACGTTCTGTCAGATTTTTAGGTAAGGCCACATTCAGAGTCAAGATCAAATCACCTCGAGTACCATTTGGAAGCATAGTTCCTTTGCCTTTCAGACGCATTTTTGTTCCTGGTTGTGTACCCGGTTTGATTTTCATCTTCAAGCGTTCGTTTTCAACTGTTATGACTATCTCATCGCCCAAGAGAGCTTGATACATGTCTATGGTAATGGCTGCCTGACTTTCTGTCGGAGGTTGACTACCAAAAGGATTAGCAGAACTTGCACGACGTGTTGACCTTTTGTTTTTTATACCGCTAAACAATTCTGAGAAGAAATCAGAGAAGCCTCCGCTACCGAAATTAAACTCGAATCCTTGTCCGAAAGGATCTCCTCCTGTTTGTCCGCCAAACGGATTAAAACCGCCGCCAAACGGATTGCCACCATATGCGCCATTTTGTCCATTTCCGCCCCCCATACTATTCCATTGTGCGCCATACTGATCGTATCGTGCACGTTTATCTGGGTCACTCAAGACATCGTAGGCCTCGTTAAGCATTTGGAACTTAGCCTTGGCTTTTGGATCGTCAGGGTGCAAGTCGGGATGAAACTGCTTTGAACGCTTACGATATGCAGCTTTAATCTCACTTTGTGGAATATCTTTGCTGACTCCTAAAATTTTGTAATAATCGATAAATTTTGACATAATTCTACTTTTTTATCTATAAGTCAACAAAAAGCGTGCCAACATTATTCCACTCCCCATATCTCTATTTCAGATATACATAGATCGTTCCACTTTGCCCCTTTATATATTTCTTCTATACCAAGGAATAAGCATGATGATTTCTCAAGAGTACTATTCAGCACAATCAAAGTCTGTGGCTGCATCTTATCCTGCAAATCATATGTAAGGAACCTACAAGTGTAATCATCAGAATCTTTAGGCACCTTGTTGGCAAAGTATATGCGTTTAGGGCGAGAATTATTCTGATATACACTCTGATTCTTTGAATATCCGTTATGTATAACAATCTTATCTATTCTGGAATAGTTCATCTGCAAATTCAGTCCAAAAGGCTTGTCGCCATTTATCTCCGAGTCATTCTTTATGCGATGCGCCCAACAAGTTGACTTATCACCATCGAACATATTCATTGGCGAATATGTATTGCCTTGACTTGCAGATAGATAATCCAACGATGATATAATCTTTATGACTTTCAGTTTTTTAGAAGATTTGCGTTTTCCTTCACTATTTTTTATTAACATCTTTGCCTTTGTCGTCATGTATGGATAAAGACGAGATATCGGTATCTCACAGCGAGGCATACCTAAAGCATACGCACCCATTTCATATGGTGCATACATAAACACAAGGTTGTCGCCCTTCAACCACGGAGCCATATTGGGTAATGGCATCATACTTATAGTAGTATTCTCACCTTGAAGAAAATTATTCACATGAGTTCCATCACCTTGAAAATATTGTTTTGTGACAGCATCTGCAATCATTCTACTCAAAGGGGCTTTCTGAGCAAACCAATCGTCCCATTTCATAACGGTGCCATCGCGCGAAATAGTAACTCCACAATCGGTAGATAATCCATGTGCACCTCCACGATAATCATATCCCGCTTCTTCAAGGGTTACGAAAGCCGAATTATCCTCAAGCAAATTAATTTTTGATTCCCATCCATACCCATATCCTACATCTTCTGCCTGACTAAAGAATGTGTCACGATAGAATTTCGCCATTTTCTTATAGTCCATGCCATTGCTCTTAAACGAATATGTCTTATCGCCATTGTTAAGGTCGGCTGCCAACCACAAATGATAAGCATCCATAAACTGTTTAGTTCCCGTCAACATAGGGAATGCCACTTCATAATGAGCTGTAAATGAAGTCATTTTAGCACTATCAGTAAAATGGAACATCGACTGTGCCTTAGATGCTACAGACGATAACATTATCAATGCAAAAAGTATGTTCCTCATATTAATCTTAAGCTACTTTATTTGGTATAAATCTATAATAAACATAATTCAACTTTTGGCAAAGATACAACTTTTTTATCAACACAACACATTATTCATAATTTTTATATGTAATAATACAATAAAACATATTCTTTTACGTTGTATATATTATATTTATAAGAGCCGCCACATGGTGGTGTAACAACAAATTGACAATAATACGGTAATGTTGAAAATAAAATATCTTCTATTATTCATACTTATAATCTTTTCTTCCGGAACAATTTATTCCCAAGAAACCATCGAACAGATTCCAGAACAGAGTTCACATAAAGTAACTATTCGCGGACGTGTCATCGATGATGATCACAAACCTGTAGAATTTGCACTCATACATGTTAACGATCAATTGGCAAGTACTACAACCGATTTACAAGGTAAGTATTCTTTAACATGTAATTCAGCCGATTCTCTTGTCGTAACATTCTCTATGTTAGGATATGAAACACGTAAACGAACATTAAAAGAACCAACCGACACCATTACATTAAATGTGCTCCTCCCCCACCTTGGATATGAGTTGAACGAAGTAGAGATCAAAGAAATTCGTCGTCAGACAAATGCCATGGAGGATGTCAACATAAACGACATAAAACACATGGGTAATGCATCAGGTGGCGGTGTAGAGCAGATTATTGCGACTCAATCGGGAGTTTCCACTCACAACGAACTATCTAATCAATACAATGTACGTGGTGGTTCATTCGATGAGAATTCAGTGTATATAAATGGCACAGAGGTATATCGTCCATTGCTGATTCGTTCAGGACAACAAGAAGGTTTGTCTGCTATCAACCCCGACATGGTAGAAAGAATACAATTCTCTGCTGGTGGTTTTGCCGCAAAATATGGCGACAAGATGGCATCTGTGCTTGACATCACATATAAACGTGTTGAGAAATTTGAAGCCTCTGCATCTGCTTCACTTCTCGGAGCATCGGGATATATGGGTATTGGTAATGAGAAATTCTCTATGACACACGGAATTAGATACAAAACCACAAAGAATCTGCTTGGTACTACCGACACTCAAGGTGAATATGACCCACAGGACTTTGATTATCAAACTTATATCAGTTGGAGACCATCTAAGAAATGGACTTTAGACTTCATAGGTAATATCGCACGAAACGATTATAATTTCACTCCTCACGACAGAAATACTAAGTTCGGAACTCAAGACGACATAAAAGAATTCAAAGTGTATTTTGACGGTTGGGAGAAAGATCAATTCCACACATATTTCGGAGCATTCTCTTTGAACCACAAAATCAACATGAATCACGAGCTATCACTTAACTTGTCGGCATTCCAAACACAAGAACGCGAAACATTCGATATTCATGGTGAATATTGGCTCGACAACAGCGGAGATAACGAGAGCCTGGCTATCGGAAAGTATATGGAACATGCACGAAACCGACTTACAGCAACCGTTAAGACTATTGGGTTGTCTGGTAGAAGTAGATTCTTGACTCACGATATCCAATATGGCATTATGGCTAAGAGTGAAAGTGTAAAAGAAAATGTTAGAGAATGGGAAATGCGCGACTCAGCCGGTTACTCACTCCCCCACACTTCCGACAAAGTGAGTCTGATTTACAACCTATCGTCAAACAACAATATTAAAAGTTCTCGCTACGAAGCATATATCCAAGACACATGGAGAAAAGAATATCCTGAAGGTGCGCTTATCCTCAACTATGGAGCACGATTAGCCCACTGGAACTACAACAAAGAAACAATTTTCTCACCAAGAGCAACTATTGCATTTATTCCTGCAAAGAATGACGATTGGACATTCAGATTTTCTACAGGTATATATTATCAGGCACCATTCTATAAAGAGTTAAAAGACACAACTAATATAAATGGAAATGCATCGGTTACTTTAAATAAAGATATTAAATCACAAAGAGCCATACATTTCTTATTCGGAACTGAATACAAATTCAGATTAAACAACCGTCCGTTCAAAGCCAGCGGTGAGATATACTATAAAGCATTATCAAATCTCAACCCATACAACGTCGATAATGTGCGTCTATCTTATTATGGAGAAAACTGCGCCAAAGGTTATGCAGCTGGTATCGACATGAAGATATATGGCGAATTTGTGCCTAATACCTCATCATGGATAAGTGTCGGAATTATGTCAACCAAAGAGACTATTCACGGAAAGTCTGTACCACGCCCTACAGACCAACTATTGAATTGTTCTATGCTCTTCAGCGATTATTTTCCTAACACCGACAGATGGAAGATTACAGTCAAAGGACACTATGCAAGTGGTTTGCCATTCGGTCCACCTCATACTGGACGCGAGAAACAGGTTTTCCGTATGTCAAGCTATCGTCGTGTTGACTTAGGCATGTCATATCGTCTATTAAAGCCTGAAACATCACGTCGACAGACAAAATTCGGAGTCAAAGATATATGGTTAGGTGTTGATGCCTTCAACATCTTAGACATCAACAACGTAAACTCATACTATTGGGTTACAGACATTCAAAACAATCAATATGCCGTACCAAATTATCTGACCGGACGACAATTGAATGCCAGAATTCTTGTTGAATTGTAGGACTTTAGATGGTGGGGATTATAACTGCAGATAATTAATGACACCACCATCTAATGGCACTAAATATAAGCGTTTTTCTGAGTCGTTCCATGCCATATGTAGATATAATCCATTAAAAGTCAGTTGATTTAATGGATTTCCATCATAATCATATATTTCGATTTTTGATTTCGCATTACTTATATCTTTTACATCTACATCTGCCAAAGAAAGAAGAATGAAATAATCTGAACTACATGCTATATCTGTGTAATAGCACTTACTATCTTGTGGTGTTTGATTTGGCTCAAGGAAGATATTTTTATTCTCAATCTTAGCATCAGCAGAGAGGTCACATATCATAAACTTATGATAATACTTATATGCAAATACTACTTTTCCTTTTGAAGAAATATCCCATTTAAAATTATGTTGAGGTGAGGATTAGATTTCTAACGAAGTTATAACCCTAACATATCTTGATATGTCAAAACCATAGCATATGCAATAATTGTCAATTCTCTTGTGGCTCAGCCACCTGATTTTCAACTTTCATTTTTTTCTTTTCTTTTTATGATTTTCTTCATAATCTTAGGCATTTTGATACCACGTTTACCTTTTACTGTTGGGACAAAATCAAGACGCAGTTTCATAAATATAGGCATTACGAATACCAACGAGATGATTGAGAACAGCAAACCGCCAAGTGAGCCCACAGCAAACGAGAACCAGAACTTCTGATGTTCGGCATACATCAAGAATGGCAGCAATCCCATCATTGTAGATATGGTTGTGAGGAATACAGGCACAATCTTATGATTATATGCCTTTACGTATAATCTACGTTTATCAATATCTAACCCTTTCTTCTCTGCAGCATTACACATGTTACGATATTCATTTAAAATATAAATACCTGAGTTCACCACCAAACCACATAGTAACACCAATGAAGCAAATCCACCGCTACCAAACTCAACCCCAGTGAAATAGAACACAAGGAAAGTACCAATAAGGGATATAGGAATATTGACAATGATTACGAGCGGCAATCTCAATGATTCAAACAATATAGCACATAAGAAGAATATTATCGTTACTACAAGTAGAATCAACCAATACTGAGTGCTCTCGTCATTGCGTCCCCAATAATGATCCTCTAAGCAGCGGAAACCAACTGGGAACTTGGCATTGAGTTCCTGAGTTATTTCCTGCATGTAATTATTAATATACGTATATGAACCTAATATATTAAATTCGACAGATAATATATATTCTTGATTCTTCTTTGGTATCTTATTGTTTGCAACACGTCGTGATATATCCATGAAATTAGACAGATGCATATCTGTATCGCCTACTTTGATATATGAGTTCTGAAGTTGCCACAAATCAAATTTATTATTCATCACAGATGACAACTTTACATTTGCCGACATATTCTCATCTTCATAACGTCCGATATCATGACTTGACAGAAGTCCTTGAAGTGAATAATACACATACGGAAGACTTACATTATATAAAGCCAGTTTTTCACGGTCATACTGCATGAAAAACTCATCATTCTCATCACTATCACCATAATAACTACTCTCATCAGGAACCTTTATTACGATATCCTGAACACGATTATTCTTACGCAACTTCTTAACAATATCCTCTGCATAACGATACAGGCGGTCATAATCATATCCTGCGATCTTTATATGGTTCTGACGATGAGAAAGATTTAGGGAGTTACTGAATCCACGTTCACTGATTCCGTACGTCATCCAATCAGCTCCACCGATAGTTATGACTTTTCCAATGACTTTGCGTTCAAGAATATAAGGGAATCCTGTGTTTTTGGCCTCATCGGTAAATTCCACTTGGATATATGCGCCCCACTGACTCACTTGAGTCTCGAAACGTTTAATTTCCTTGAATTTCGACAAGAATTGTTCCAATATCTCAACCTTTTCGTTAAGTTCGGCTGCTGTGCCTCCCAATGGCATCTGGGCTCTGATATACAAAATCTTGTCGTCTGGACGTTTATAACGATTCTCTCCGTTGAGCGAGTTTGCAAACAATCGCATTGAACCACCGAAAATGTTCGACAACGGTCCTTTTAAGGTCATTTGGAAGAATCTGCTTCCCAGGGTGTTATTATATAAATCCTCATACCATTTGGTTTCAACATTCTGAACATAAGGATTCGCTTCAGCACCTACCTTATCAGGCAATGCGTGAAAAGGAATACCGAAAGCCATGATTAGAAGAATAATATAGATCCACTTAAAACGCTGTGTAAACCTAACATAACCTGAATAGAAACGTTTCCACCCCATTGTCATACGTTTGCGTGGAATGCGTGATATATTCTTACTATTATAACCCAACGAATCAACCAATGCAGGCACGAAGAATATCGCAACAAGAAGAGCTAATGTAAGATTTATTATTACAACCCACGTAAAATCTTTCAAGTCGTGCTTCACTTGTTCTGGCATAAAGAATATAACGATCAAAGCCCCCACCGTTGTCAACAACGCAGCTGTAATTGCCAACGCCGACTTTCTGTTACGATAATAGCTGTAATGGTCGGTCATAACGATTGATGCATCGATAATCAATCCTAATGAAACAGTAATACCGGCAAGAGAATATGGATGCAATCGAATATCGAAGAACCAATATGCAATCACAGCCAACAGAATGTTTGCCATAAGTGTTACCGAGATGATAACCAGATATTTCCATTCTCGTTTTGTTAGCCAAACAAATACAAGTAATATTGCCAACGAAATAAGACTCTGCCACACTAACTCTGTAAGGTCTTTCATCTTCACCTCCACTTCATCATACACAACCGACATGAATAGTCCGTTCTTTTTATCTGCATTTATTTTCTCAACAGCTTCCTTAACCCTTGAAGAGGTATTCATCATGTTTGCATCGGGCTCTCGATTGACTGTGAGATAAATGGTGTTCATACCATTCACACGGTAATAGCTCTCAGGCAATTCATGTTTATATTCGAATGTAGCAAGATTATTTAGGCTAATCACACTATTATCAACCGTTTTGATAGGCATGTCTTCAAGTCGTTTGCCTTCTTTCGATGTAGCAAGATACAGCGAACGTCTTATTTTGTCGCCTCTCTTATTGCGTGTAATTACGTCACCTACAAAACATTCAGTACCTAAATATGATTGTATTGCGTTGGCAACATCGTTTGGTGTGATACCACAACTGATTACTTTATTTGGATCATAACTTATCTCAATATATTTACTTGTGCCACCACGTAAATAGACATCATGTACACCATCTAATTTCTCAATTACAGGTTTTACATGAGTTTTTACATATTCTAATATCTGTTCATTGTCTTTGTTGGCATTGATCTGATATTCAAGCACCCTATCAGCCTTATCTTTGAAACTTTCAGACCTCACCACTTCACCACCCGACAAGAATGGATATGTAACCTTTTGGGGCAGTTTCTTATATGTATTTTTGATAAGTGAAGCAATCTCGAACTTAACAGACGAGACATCGGCCTCTTTCTTCAACACGACAGTAACTTCACCTCCACCAAAACGCGAAATGGAAGACACATTATCCACACCTGCCACCGATGCTACAAGACCTTCTATTCTTGACGTTGCATTTTGTTCTACAACCTTAGCATTAGCACCAGGCCAATCGAATCTGATATTTAAAGTCTTTCCCTGTTCTGGTCGTGGTTCATTCGATACATCAATCTTTGGGATTAATGCAGCACCGATAATCATCAGCACACAGAGAGTCAATATAGCTGTAAAATTCGACTTCATTTCTTGCTACTCTTTCTATAGATGATATAATAAACCATTGGAACAAAGAACAGACTCACTAATGTTCCGATTAACATACCTGCAATCAATGTCAATGACAATGGGAATTGTAAGGCGGCTCCCATATCTCCTTTATGCAAGAATGGCAACAAAGCGAGAATGGTGGTGAGAGACGTCATGATTATTGGTTTCAGACGACTATGACCTGCAACCATTATAGCCTTAATAAGTGGCATTCCACCTCGTTTCAGGCGGTTAATTGTATCAACCTTAAGGATTGAGTCATTGATAATGATACCACACATGACCACTATACCAATCATTGACATGAGGTTTATTGATACGCCCAATATCCAAAGAACAAGTAGGACGAACAACACGTCAACCACAATTTCGGATAGAATTATAAGCGGTTGTACCATACTCTCAAACTGAGCTGCCAATATGAAATATAAAAGCAATACTGCCACGATAAACACGATTGCCAATTCCTTGATCATACTTCGGCTATCGAAATAATCACCGAAGAACGAAACTGACAGATTTTTGTCTTTCTCTGCTATTTTTTCTGCCACCTCCATACATTGGTTTACAACATCATCATCACCATTTATCATAACAGGGCAGTAATCACCATCAATACCCGAATACAGACGCTTATATGTATATATCTTTTTTGGTGCGACCAAATATGATATAGGAATTTCTACGCCCTCTCTATTAGTCAAACTATTAGATAAGAGAATTTGTTCCTCCTTACTATTTACGCCCACATATACTGGTATAGACTGAGCGCCGCTGTTTATTTCATAAATCTGGTTCTTGCTTAACAACTCCTTTAAACGTCCATAAAGCATAGTGAAATCCACTTTATACTGTGCCATCTGCTGAACATCAGCCACATACTGGATCTGTGTTTCGCGTGTGATTGGCTGTACGTTTAGTCCTGGGATATGTTTCTTCAACGAATCCACAAACGCCACTGAATTAGCGATTGGAGGACGTCCTCCACCATTGGTCTGTAAATGAATTTCAAGGTCTGCCTTATCGCTTGAGAAGATAAAGTCGTAGATATTACCTGAAGCACTAAAATCGACTTTACATTTAGGATAATTCTTATCCAGATATTTCTGTATTATGTCTTCAGCCTTCAACAAATCATCATTTGAATGACATTTCATATAAACAACACTTTCTGAAGCTGTCATATCTTTCGTGTGAGACAATATAAATTCCTGATTTCCAACCATTGCGGTTGTTGTCTCAATATGGTCTTTCACCAAATTCATCAGTGAAATTACTCGCATATCGTTCTCCTCGGCAGAGATTCCCTCATTCCAGTCAATTGATACCAAAGCATCTTGATATTCAATTTCAGGCATTCGTTCTTTTTTCAGAAATGGGAATATGATGATTATCAACACGATCATTACGGAAAAAGCAATAACAATCTTCTTGATATTCCGCATCACGAGTTTCATAATCTTCTCATACCAATTATATAAACGAGTATCTATAAATCCGTCGAGTGTGCAATTCTCACGATTTCTTTTTCTCTTGAAGAAAGCATAGAAATA
The DNA here is from genome assembly GCA_024682395.1 of Bacteroidaceae bacterium. Lineage (GTDB taxonomy): Bacteria > Bacteroidota > Bacteroidia > Bacteroidales > Bacteroidaceae > Colivivens. Next base: position 12,899 of record JAIKZH010000070.1, on the reverse strand, counting down.
TACTGGTATAACCAAAGAAGCTACAAATAAAGATGAGAACAAACTGGTGGTAATACCCATTGCCTGATCATAGAACAAGGCACCCGCTATACCACTGAGGAATATCAACGGAATGAACACAGAACAAGTGGTCAGCACTGAACTCAACATCGGTGCAAACACTTCGGTTGTTCCTTTAACTACCGAGTCGGTCAGTTTCGCACCTGCAGTCCATTTCTGAACTATGTTATCAATCACAATGATACTATTATCTACAATCATACCCACACCAAGAATCAAACCTGAAAGAGATATTACATTGACAGATATGTTCAATAAATAGAAACTCATCAAGGTAAGAATGAGCGACAATGGCACTGTGAATATGATAAGTATTGGCAAACGCCAATTTCGCATAAACAGGAACAAAATCACACAAGCAAGTATCGCACCGACAATTAGGTTGCCTTCAAGATTATTGATAGAATAGCTCAACAACTGTGTTTGATCTCGAGTCAACTGAAATTCTATGTCTGGATACTCGTCTGACAATTGTTCCACAAGAGTACTCATACTCTCTTGTAGATCAGACATTTGTGCGTCGTTCTGTTTAATTATAGCCAAAGTAACTGCATTGTCGTTGGTGTTACGAACTAAGCCGTTACGTGTAGAAACCACTTCCTCTACCTTACATAATTCTTTTAGTTGAAGCAGACGGTCATGATAATTGATATATATGTTCTCTATATCTTCTTTGTTGAGAATCTGAGAATCAAAATGAATACTATAACGGAATATTCCGTCAACAATACTCAAAGCCCCTAAGGTAATATTATTGTCGGAAATGGCACGTTCAATATCAGATGTAGTGATACCCAAAGCCGCCATCTTCTCTTTATTAGGAATACAAATGATTTCCGTACCGATGGTTCCGCTCACATCCACCATTGCTGTCTGCGGAATTTGTTCAATTCTATGACTTACTACATTGCGAGCAAATTTTCCGAGTTGAGCAAACTTAACATCGGCATTTCGTGCCGTTTCTTTGTTTTTCTGGTTCTTTAACTTTATATCAAGATACATGGCTGGTATATCCATCGCACTGGCTTTCATCACCTTAGGACGTTCCACGTCATCACTCATGTAATTCATGGCACGGTCCACTTTCTCATTCACCTCAATGAAAAGCAGACTCATATTTGAACCCGGTTCGAAAGTCATGGTAATACTACCACCATCCATCTTTGACTCACTTCGTATATCTTTGAGTCCTCCCACCTGCATCAACTGGCGTCCCATCGGTCCAATCAGTGTTTTATCGACTTCTTGAGCCGACATACCAGGACCATTCATCTGTACCGTTATTCGAGGTATATCAATATTAGGCATCAATGACACTGGGATATATCTGGTTGATATAATACCCAACACAAGCAGTGCTATCACACACATCGTCACTGCAATAGGACGTCGTATTAAAGAACGTAACATATATTATTCAGATGTTCACAGATTATTACAAAGACATTATTCTTCGGCGAAGTCAGGACTTTTCAGTTTGACTGTCGTATCATCGGCAAGATTCAAATTGCCGGATGTTATTACGATATCTCCGTCGTTCAGGTGAGTTTCTTTTTTCTCACATCCTGTTATGGCAAAACTTGTCAGGTTACTATATAAAATATCCACATAGGTCCATACAGCCTTGCCGTCTTGATAAAGGAATACCACATGATAGCCATCGCGCTCAACAACTGCATCTTTTGGAACGACATACATGCCATCCACAGAATTCTCCACAATCACTCTCACGTTCATTCCGTCAACTAACAAGTCTGAGGTATTCTTCACACGTGCATTGATTTTTATAAGTCCATGCTCGTCAACTGTAGGGTTTATCTCTGTTACTGTTCCGAACACTTCCACTGTTTCATCGACAAACGGACTGACTTTCACCTCAGTACCGATTCTCACTGTTGACAGTTCTGCTTCCAATATCTTAAATTCAACATCGAAATAGCTGTCATCAATCAAAGTACAGAGTTTGTCTGCATTCTGATGAGGTTTACCCTCCACATTGGCAACCTTACCAGTGAAAGGAGCCACCAGTCTGCAATCAGCAAGGTTTTTGGTTGCACTTTCCAAACTGTATTTGGCACTATAATAGCCTGAAGTCACTTCTGCGCGGTGAAGCAAATCTGCCGGGATATTATCGTTTATTCCACTATATCCCAAACCAATAAGTTTATCTTGGAGTTCCACTCTGGCACGTTCCATTTCTCTTTTTGCGCGTTCCAAATCCAATGCTTTGTCGCGATCATCAATGGTAGCCAACACTGTTCCCTTTGAGACAATTTGTCCTTCTTTGACATTTACTGTTCTCAAAATACCAGAAAGAGGCATTCTTAAATCAGATTTCTGTATGGCAGCTAATTTACCGTTACAAACTAATTGTTTGTTAAATACCGACTTATGTAGTGATAAGGTATCTACATATATAAAAGACTCTTCCTCTTCTGGGATGTCCATTTCCACTTCAGCCTTTTTGTTATTACATGCAATCATGCATAAAGACAATGATGCTATAAACATCAGGCTTTTATATCCGTTATGATTCATATCTAATTATATTATTTTCTGCGTTATTTATTTAATTTTATCAAAATCTACGTTTATGTCTCTTTTAAGAATCCAATCATATAAGGTTATCTTCTCCAAATCATAATAATCTGTCCAGAACGTACGTAAATGATTCAGATACTGAGATTTGGCATTTTCCATTTCACTTTGGGCCGTATTTAAATCGGTAACACTGATTGCTCCCGAACTAAAACGTTTCTTTGATATCTCATATCGTTCTGCTGATATGTCTTGTGCTCTCAAAGCGTTTTTACATTGCACAGAATGACTGTTGAATTGCATTACCTTTCGGTTTATTGTTTGATTAAATTCTAACTGTTCTTGTTCGATCCTCGTCTTAGTTATCTCCACTTGTGCTTCTGCCATCTTCACACGACCTTTGCTTACACCCCAGTCGAATATTGGCATAGAAACTGAGACACCGATAATCTCATTGTCTTTTAAACGAGAATATGCTGATTTAAAATCATTACCTGTTTGAGTAAAACCAATTTCACTATTCAATCGCACTTGCAATCCTTTTGTGGCTTTTACACGTGCCAGATTTTTTTCTGATTCAAGAACCGAGAGTTGTTGTGAATGTAAATACGATGTATTATCCAATGCTTTCTGCATAACATCTTGAGTATTCATAAATATTTCAGGAATAGTATATGGTGGAATTAATTCAACTCCCTCATAATCAGTGATTCTCAGATATGAAAACAGACTATATAATCTATCGTTCAAATCTATCTTATTGTCGTTTACTGCTACCTGTTCGTTCAACAAAGACAATTCCATCTGAAGGATGTCACTCTTTGTAATAGTACCCAACTCAAAACGTTTCTTTGCTATTTCATAGAGTTCCTGTCGGTCTTCATAGTTTTTTATACTCTGCTGATAATTTGATTGTGCTGATAGAACAGAGAAAAACAAACTTGTGGCTGTTATAGTGATGTCTTCCATAGATTCAAGATATTTCTTTTGTGCTATGGTATATTCTATTGGAGCTGTTTTCTTTTCCCATTTCAAATCGTTATATGCTCTGAGCGGTTGTGTATAACTGATTCTTACAGGCTGTGAGTTATAAGTCTTTAAGTTATAATTAAACTGATCCAACCTATATAAATATGATTGTAATGAGATTGTACCACCTGTTGCCAAGATATTTTGATCTACCGAAAGTGACAAAGAATTTGATAAGGAGTTATTCTCTACATATGCAATCTTTCCGTCTTCATAGTTTCGAGCTTCAACAAACGAACGGTTATAATTCATCAAACTACCTGATAAATTCATCGAAGGCAATAATTGTGCCTTAAACGAACGATATGTCCAATAACTCGCCATATAACTATATCTTGCTAATTGGGCACTAAAAGAATTTTCACGCGCGATGTTTATCACATCGGAGAGGTTCAATTGTTTCTGTGCATTGACTTCAACAGTTCCTTCCATCAATAAGCAAGCAAGAAAGGCACTTGTCAATCTTTTTATTCTAAACATATTATATATATTCATGTATTTGTTTCCTGTTATATCAATTTTTCAATGTCATTATATCGACTTTTATTTTATGTTTATCACGAATCTCATATTTGTAATCAATTGTCTTTCAACAAATCATCGTTCTCATTTTTGTCCGACATAACTTTACCCATCACCAGATTCCTCGCCTTTTGTTTCATTTCTTCAGTTGCTGGAGATTTTATTTTTGGGGTATAGTTTATAATCCGTTTTGCCATAAGTAATGCTCTTTTATGTTGACCAGATTGCTCATACATATTCATGATCTGATAAAGCGGATACATTCGGTTAGGCATAATCGCATATGCTTTCTTATATGATTTCTCTGCCAGTTGGTATAATCCCATATCGCTATAGTTATTACCTATAAGCACATAAAACATAGGATCACAACAAACTTTTGTACCTAATTTAAGAAATGCATTACTGTCATTGAAACGATTTTGCATTCTCAGACTTTTTGCAAAATCAAACAAGAAAGTCGGATTGTCATATTCTTGAGGTAAAAGATCGTAATAGTCATCAATAAATGCCGCATGCTTGATTCCCGAGAACATACTATAGTCCTTATCGGCTGTCTTACGGGGACTTATTTCCTTATACAGAAAATAACATGCAACACATATCATGCACGATGCAAATATAATGAAAAATTTATTTACACGCAAACTACTTCTATCTTTTTGCACTGATAATGTCCATGCGGCTATTGATATTGCTATTATTCTGTATGGAATCAACTCAAACGGATATGAAAACATTGAAAATATGATCAACGACAACAATCCGTAAAACAATGGACGACTGCATTTATATATGCGAATCATTACTAACACAACAATAGTCAGGGTTAGCACTGCTCCTGCCACTCCTTGTTCTGCTAATATTCTAAGAAAATCATTATAAGCATAATCTGCCACACCCGCTGAATCAAACAGGTTGGAGTTGTGTTTTGATAAATACATCTCGGCAATTCCTTCTGAACACATGTTATTAAAACTGCCTGTTCCTCCACCTAACCAAGGCGAATGCAACCACGATGTCAATGTTGCCTGCCAAATAAGCATTCTACCGTCGGCGGAACCTTGCTTTATGAAATAGAATCCTACTGCTAACAGCAACAACAAAAACCATACTAAGTATTTATATTTCTTATATTTATCTCGATAGATCCACAATGCGATCAAACCTAATGTCACAAACGCTGCCCTACTCCATGTTGCAGGAAGAACTATAAGACAACACACCGTCATGCCAGCAACCACATATTTCTCCCATGTCGCATATTTCCATGTTCTTATTCGCAAAATCCATACAGCACCAATAACAGCTGTAATAGTAAGATATGCCGAATATGGTCCTGGATTCTGAAAATTACCTGTCAAAAGATACAGATAATGTCGGCTGCTACCATTGATAATCTGCACTAAGCCCCATAAGGCTTCATAACAACCAAACAGCATGATAAGGAACATCATTATCTTTGCTGGTGTCTTATAGCATCCAAAGAATATACGTGCCACAAAATACAAGACAAACATCATCGTGTTTTTCAAAAACTGGGTAGCACAAGCATATTCTCCGCCCATCCACGTACGGCAGACGAAATATATCATCCAGAGCAATACAAGCCAATCCACTACAGACACATGTATTTTTCCTTTGCGGAGAAAAAGCATCGGTAATGCCACAAGCACAAAAACAGGCATCGCCCATATTAGCAACTCATCAGCACCATCCAGTCTCAACTCAACCGGGCGTAGGGTCAACCACAGAAGGAAGATAAATCCTAAAGCACCTATAATCGACTTTACATTAAGATTATTTTTTACTATCTGTAATGATTCTGTTATATCTTTATTCATATATAAAATACTTAATATGTTTGTTTAGGAGCCATCTTGAGTTATCTCTCCGATTTCTCCCCTTCTATAATCCAATCCACTACTCCTACTATATATTCTTCTGGCACAAGTCCCCAATATCGTGAATCGCTGGAATCCATCACGTTGTCACCAGCCATGAAATAGTAACTATGTTGAAACGTATGCCATTTTATTGGTTTTCCATCTGCAAATACTGTTTCTGTGTCCCAATCCCATGTGATTTCCTTACCTATCTCCCACTCTAATAATGTGCGGTAAGGTGACGCATTTGATGGAACCAATCTTATGGTTTCTCCTTTGCGTGGCATATACAACGGACCGAAATTGCGGATTGTCCATTTCAGATGCCAAGCATATGGCATACTAACCAGCATTGGGCCAACCAATGAATCGGGGGTGTCAGAGAGTATTCTTTGTTGATTTTCAAGTCCGAGCACACCTTCATAGTTATTGTTCTTGTAGTAACCGTTAACAATACTCAATGTATCTCCAGGCAAGGCCATAACACGTTTGCAGAACACATAATTGATGGTAAAACCGATTTTTCCGTCACGTTGTGGAAAATTAAAAACAACTATGTCGTTATGCTTTATAGGACGCATACCTTTGGTTCTCCACGACTTCAACTCATGATTGTTGGTAAAATCAAATTCCTCGTAAATTCTTGCTCCCATCAATAACTTGTTCACCACCACCTTATATCCTGGTTTTAAAGTTGGATACATTGAATTCGTAGGAATCGTAAAATAATCGAATACAAAGGCACGCAACAACAACCACACTCCATACAATAGAGGAATAGAAATAAAAGGCAATACAATATATTTGAATATAGTCTTCAACATACTTTCTTCATATTTCTTCTAAACAACAAATATACACTTATTGCGATTAATAAACATATTACTGAATACAGACATACGTATGTTACATGTTCCATCTCGTTTACATAGAAATATGAGGACATTATCAATAATACTCCTGCTACGACAGAAAAATAAAAATATATATCCTTAAACATCCATGAAAGACGGAGATGTTCTGTTTTCTTAATCAAATGAATCAACACCATAACGATTGCCACCAATGCTATTATCCACATCACAAAACTCTTGATAAAGGATGCCAAAGGAGAGAAATGAATCAACTCGCCAAAACATCCGCAAGACTCCACACTTCCAAACATTGTTGGGAAAAAGACATTCTGAGCTGTTAAACACACAAAGAAGGTCAACATGGCAAAGATGCCCAATCCTGCCACCGCTATATATTCACGTCGCAAGCCTATAAGTCCCAACGTGAATTCGGCAATACACACGCCTATAGCGCATGACATTTGCATGCCATGCAACCAACTGGGCATATAAAGATCTATGTATTCCCCTACCTCCATCGCAAAGGAATGGATGTTGACCATCTTTGTAATGGAGGAAATAAGGAACACTACGGCTAAAATGCAAATGAGAGTATATGATAATTTGCTGCTGTTCTTCATCTTACTTGTATATTTCTTAAATGAACATATCAATTAATGTGTCTGGGGTAAATATCTTGCCTTCGGACTTATTACCACCACACTTGTTCTCCATCTTCGTATGTAAAGATTCTCTCTTCCCAACCTTTGGTCTTATCATGCAACAGATAAAGACCGCCACTTGGCATATTCTTCAGTGTCAACACATTATGCTTTGCTTTCTGAGTATTGAGAATCTTCCAGTCTTTGCCTGTCCAATATACAAGTTCGTATTCATCTCCAACCTCAATACAGTTGCCGTCGGTACGTGGAATGAAACGGAAATGTGACACACGTGTTGCTGCCTTTGGTTGTATTCCTACCCAGTTGCCGTCAGGACTGGTTGCTGTGAATCCAGTAAGAATATCACCGTCGAACACCTTGTCTTTGTCTGCCCACGATTCGCCTTCGGTACCGATAATAGAACCTTCTATTTGCTTTCCGTTCTCGTCATAGAAATACAATTCGTTGATATTGCAATATGAGCCTTTAGGACCTATATAACGTAAATATCTGAATGTGTCTTCTGACTTCACAGAGATGTCATACCAGTTTCCGTTGGTGATTCCTTCATGAACATAGAAATCTGTTGCATCTGAGAAATCTGCGGTGTTAGCACCTTGGAATTTACCTCCCGACATGCGTGCATTGAAGTAATCCTGCTTACCCATAAACGGATACTTACGTAGCAGTTTCATGGTCTGTTTCTTCTTTGTATCCACCGACACACTTCTTACTGTGCCGTCGGCCTCCACGATAAACGGATCACCAATTGGAATTACCTTTCCTCGTTCACAGACTGCAGCAGTATATAATATGTTGCGTCCCATAGACTTGAAAGTTACCTTTCCTCCTTTTATGTTACCATAATACACTGGAGCCCAACTGCGTCCGTCAGACACACATATATATGCAATATGTCTGTCTTTGTATTTTTTAGGGACATCTCTAACCACATCGGTAGTGGTATAGTATTCGTCGGTCACATCAATGAAATCAGGTAATCTGAACAAACCATATATTTCCTTCTCATATTGGAAGTCGTTTACAATCTCTCTATTTAGTTGGAACCTATGTCTGAGTACTTTTGGTTTCAAATAACTATGATAATACTGTGCGGTATCACCTGGAGCACAACCTATATAGAACGGAGTTGATGTTCCGTCTGGATTGATAAGTACGCTCCATGCGTGCGATTGAGTGCGGTTTCCCCAGTGTGGAGTAAAGTCAATGGCAGAAGGAATACCTAAATGACGACACAGATATACCACGAAATTGGTTTCGTCGCGACATTTACCTGTCTTTGCTGCACATACTGACACTGCCGATGGTGTGTAATCACCACGATATACAATGAATTCATATTGTATAGTGACATCGAAAATCGGCAAAGCTCGTGAAAGCAGACTTCCCGGAGCGAAAAGAGTCTTCATGTGAGGATTCTTTCCTTTCTTCTCGATATGCCATTTCTGAGCATCGCTTCCACTATATGGATTCTGTATGAGTCGTTCCTTTCCTGTCTCTTCATCAATGGCTGATTCAAGGAACAAACCATTATATTTACACATTATCTTATAACAATCATCACCTACTGGAATAAAAATCCATTTCTGTGATGTTGCCTGACGGAATGCAGTCTGATTGATTGCTGTACCGAATTGCAGACTTGAATACTGTACATCCAAACATAAATCAATGGAATCTTCCTTAAATGTACTGATTTTCCAACATGGATCACCCATATACTCCATACTGAGCAACTGACAACTGTCGTTCTTTGCCAATGGTTTGAGTTCTACCACGTTAGAGAGTGATTCCTGCAATGTGTCAAAGGTGATATAATTACCAGTCTGTTTATTACTTATCATGCAGAACGAATCAGAGAAATCACTCAACCAACATCTTCTGTATGGTTCTATCGCAACAGTTTGGATATGATCAATCCCAATTGTATCACCTGCATAACTAAGTGTGAGATTGTTATCGCCTTTTTCAAGAGTAATATTAACCCCAACTTTACTGTCACGGAATGTCTTAAGATTTTTTAGTGGATCAAGACGTAATGTGTCAAGAGTTTTTCCGTTCAGTGTAACCAACACACGTGCTTTCTTTGCCGTTGCAGTATATCTAAGAAAAAGGTTCTTACGTGCTTTCTCTAAAGAATTGATTACAAACGACACCTTTGCGCCCTCATGGTCTAAAGTCACAATCTTTCCTTGCGATGCTCCAATAGATTCTTCAATCTTAGCTTGTGAAACCTCACCATCTTCGGCTTCAATCTGAGGACCACGACGACTGCATACCACAGAGTCCTTCAACAAAGGGAATTCCATATCGAGAAACGCACGCCAATCACTGTATGGTTCGTCAAGCAATCGGTAAGGGAGCACATAATCAAAAAACAAAGACTTGTCGTATTCATCATTCTGATTCACATTATGCCATAAATCACAAGCCTCGTCAATCACATGAATCAAGAAATCAGCCTTCATGGATTTTATATCAGACACTACTTGGTCATGGGTAAAATCTACCACACTGTCAATCTGGTTATTATAGAAGTCATGACGGAAATCAATTGCCTGCTCAGACATCGCCATATAAAGAGAATCGTGTTGAGCCACACCCGGACCGAATTTGGTAGAATGATACGGCATATTTTCTATAAGGAATTTTGCCGCCTCATACTTCAACGGATCAGGGTCGTTTTTAAAATGTTCAAGTACTTTCTCCATTTCTGAGCGGTTTTCACCTGCCAGTTCAAGAGCGAGTTTAAGGTCACGGTCGCATGACGAGTTCATCAACACGCCACAAGATGCAGCAACAACTACTGCACAACAAGTAAGAGTTTTCTTTAATCTTTGATATAGGCAGAGAGACTTTCTTCTGTCGTAATTCAAAGTATTTAGGTTTTTATCCATAAGACAAGGTTTCCGCGGTAACAACGGATTTAAATATTAGTAATACGTTAACTTACAATGTTTTGAGGAACAATAGGAACGACAATAATAAACAGGTATTAATCACCGAAAGTTATTCCTCTGTTACTGATGACAATTCATCTTCTTTCAAATCATTTGTGAAAATATGACCAACGTAGAAAAAAACTACATATTGGGCATTCGTGACCTTTTCAGGTTACTTTTTCAAACAATTTTTGCAGTCATTGTCTAATTGACAGCACGCAGATATTTTTTCAGTAAATCGAACGCAAAGATAACAAAAATTTTGTAACTATAACAATCTTTCAGTGATTATTTTTACACAACCACTGAAAGATTGTTTTTTTGTTTTTGGTTACGATAAGATTTACTTCAAACTGATATAAACTACTGCTGGTACTGGGATGTTTCCGTCGAATATTCTTTTCACCTGCGGAGGCATCTGTTTTAATAACTCATGTAATTCACTATCACTATATGAATCTCGAAGAAAATCTATTCGTTCTTGATCTATAATTGTAACAATCTGATTTCCTCGCAGATATTTGAGGCGTGAATTAAGCAAAAAACAATCAAACAAATAATAACCACTTATAGTCTGTTTTGTATTCTTATTATAGAGCCACTCTCTTATCGTTGAGTTATATATATATCGGAGATAAGCTAACGATTCTGTCTCCTGATATACCTCCAATGCTGTTACTCCATCATATTCATTTAAATCTTTAAGATTATTTTGCTCTATAGCTATATCTGGTCTTTCTTTCTGAATAAACTTACCACCAAAATCAAAACGAATGATTTTCTCTAACGAATCTTTTTTAAACACTAAAACTGAATCAGATAATATCGGTATGTGAGATAATCTATCATCATTTGAGAAAAACGTTTGTTCAGAAGGCAAAAGACTATAATTCTGTTTAAACCTCAGCAATTGCTTACGGTTTACACTTTTTAAATCACTTAATATCAAAGCCGAGTTATACACATCTTCCTCACGGCAGCTACTTGATTTACAATACACAAAATGTTTATTATTTAACAAGCCAAATGAATGAATGAAAAGGTCTGCAGTCCATATGTTTTCACTGAATTGTCCATTACCTTTAAATTTCTTGATTTGTTGAGCCATACGATCAAAAACATATGTTCTGTTTTCATCGTCCACAAAAAAATCAGTTGGTCCACCAATATATTCATCCTGCGCTCGTCCACGTTCGCCCAATTTAAACATATAATTACCATTATTATCAAACACATATATTGTTTTAGAAATTTGAGAGTCCAATATATATATTCTATTATTCTTAACAATTAATTTAGTCGGTAAGAAATGTTTTGCACTATCTGGCAAAGATATAGAAACGACCGAGTCTATATCATATTGACTCATATTCAATGGTTTAGATTTCTTCTCAGGATCCACTTTTATTGTTTGGGACTTATATTCCCCAAAAGTGTTATCCTTTGGATGAGAGCATGATAAACACATTACACATAAGAAACAACATAATATTGTTATTACATGCACTTTTCTAAAATATGTATTCACTTTCATTCATTAACTTTTTATAATGACAAACACAGGGCTCTACAAAAATTGTATAACGTCTGTGTTTGTCTCAATTTATATGATTATCTATTTAATTATTGATAATAATATTCACCTAATGCACATCTATCTTGTGCATCACCTTCTATATTATCACACTGGTATTTGTATTTTACAACAGTCACCCAATATGGTTGATGGGTTGTTGGATCCACAACTTGCATTGACATTTCTTGATAATGTTCCGTTTTAACAAAATCTCTATGTGTTGGAGGGAGTATTCCTGAATCTCGCAGAAACTCTTCTATGGCTTCAATTGCTTCGTCTATAGTTTTTCCAGCCTCATATAAATCTTCAATTGTTTTGAATGGGATAATTGTTACGCCTGAACTAAGATACCGGGCAGCTAACGCCAACCAATCTGCTGGTAAACTTACAGATGGTTCACCGAAATTACCTTCACCACCGGCACTTAATGCTTCAACATTTTCTGTTTGTAATTCAGATGGAAGCATATTTATACTATTATTATGGTTATAACTTTTATAGCCACCATAACCAGCTGCTGCCACGACAACAGCTACAATTACTGTTTTTAATGTTTTATTCATAAACTTTCAATTATTCTTTAATAATGTTAATTAAGTCACCAAATTGGTTAATTTTCATTCCCTGCATGCAATTGGAATGACATATTCTGCAAAATATGTTTTTTATTATATTATTGTTTTAATTTTTCGTCAAGTATATCAAGGAGCATATGCTCTAACATAGTGTTAAATAAAGGACTGCCCACAAGAATCACGTTATTATCCTCATCAAGAAGATACACATTAAACTTTTCTCCTTCTGGAAGATGAGGATTAAGTTTCTTGAAC
>JAIKZH010000004.1 GCA_024682395.1 Bacteroidaceae bacterium | reverse complement strand
ATAGTTTGCACTTTGTGCATTGACTTTGTTATCGTCTTGAATCTGGCTGTTAGTAAACTTCAACCATCTTCATTCAATAACAATTATTATCCTAACGGATTGAAACTATCACAAAGAAAAACCAAGAAAAAATTAATCATTCGTATCATCACATTAACACTCTTTTTTTAGCGAGAGCGAGGTTTTTCTTTTGTTGATTTCAAGGCATGAAATGCTACGGAGAATGACGATGAAGAATGACGTAAACAAGTTTACAGGCAAGCTTAAACGGCATTACACGTTAATTCTGAAAAGATTGAAAGCAATAAAAGGGTATTTAATGTTTTTGTTAAAAATACAAATAAATGATGTTATGATTTATTATCAAATGCCAACGCTAAGAAAAAATTGTTGACATTAAATCAGAACATCTGCGCTACACGTTTAATTCCACTTACAAACGTATCTATCTCCTCTTTTGTATTATACAATGCGAAAGAGGCACGAGCTGTACCTTCGATTCCCAAACGACGCATAAGAGGTTCGGCACAATGATGGCCAGTACGTATGGCAATACCCAAACGGTCTAACAAGGTACCTAAATCGAGATGATGTATGTCACCCACACGGAAACTGATTGGACCTGACATTTCACCTACGTTACCATTAAATCCATAAATATGCATTCCGTCAATCTGTGTCATCTGTTCGATGGCATATCGATAAAGGTCTTGTTCATGATGATGGATATTCTCGATACCTAATTCTGACACATAATCTAAAGCTACTGCCAATGAATGAGTTCCCACATAATCAGGAGTACCTGCCTCAAATTTATATGGGAGTTCATTGAATGTGGTATGTTCAAAACTTACATTCTTAATCATTTCGCCTCCACCTTGATAAGGAGGAAGTTTATCCAACCATGATTCTTTTCCATATAACACTCCAACACCTGTAGGGCCATAAATTTTGTGTCCGCTGAACGCAAAGAAGTCGCAATCCAATTCAGAGACATCAACGCCCATATGAGGAGTGGACTGAGCACCGTCGATCAATACAGGCAGATTATGCTGATGTGCTATTCTGATTACATCCTTAACAGGATTAATCGTGCCAAGAACATTAGAAACCTGAGTGACAGCCACGATAACTGTATTTTCGTTAATCAGTTGTGTCATTCCTTCAATATCCATGGTTCCATCATCAGCCATCGGAATAGGACGTACCTTGAAACCATTAAGTTGCCAAGGAACAATATTAGAATGATGTTCGAGAGACGATACGATAACTTCAGGTTGTGCTTTCTTTATATGTTTAGCAAGACATGAAGCCAAAAGATTGATGCTTTCGGTTGTACCTCGTGTAAATATAATCTCGCTAACAGAATTTGCGCCTATAAAACTACGTACTGTCTCACGAGATTGTTCATGAAGATCAGTTGCACGTTGGGACAAGAAATGTACGCCACGATGAACATTAGCATTTACATTATAATATTCTTCGCTTATAGCCTCTACCACACAACGAGGTTTCTGAGTTGTTGCAGCATTGTCGAGATAAACCAATGGTTTACCATATATTTCACGTCCAAGTATAGGAAAATCTTCACGTATCTTATTTACATCGTACATATCCCTTATCAATATATAATATTAGCAGGTGCAAAGTTACGAAAAATTATACAATGAGATATGAGAATTGCGAAATTAAATTATTAACTTTGCATTCATTAGAATAATCATCTAATGATTACTTAATTTTTTAGTTATCTTAGAATTTTATTTTTTGTTTATATCAAACGAATATGGCACTAATAAAATCTGTTAGAGGATTCAAACCTCAATGGGGAGAAGATTGTTATTTCTCAGAAAATGCTACGATTATAGGCGATGTCACAATGGGTGATCAATGCACAGTGTGGTTCAATGCAGTTATTCGTGGGGATGTGAATTACATAAGAATTGGCAACCGTGTGAATATACAGGATGGTTCTTGTCTTCACACTCTTTATCAAAAGGCAGCAATAGAAATAGGAGACGACGTTACCATCGGGCATAATGTGACACTGCATGGTTGCAAAATCAAAAACTGTGCATTGATTGGAATGGGAGCCACCGTACTTGACGATGCAGTCATAGGTGAAGGGGCAATTGTGGCTGCTGGTGCACTTGTATTGAAGAACACTCAGATTGGCGATGGCGAACTTTGGGGCGGTGTACCTGCTAAGTTCATCAAAAAAGTTGACCCTGAACAGGCTAAAGAACTCAACCAAAATATTGCCCAACATTATATTATGTATAAGGATTGGTATGGTGGCGGAGCCACAATTGATAATTGAGAATTAGCGTAGCTCCTGAGGATATTGCGTTGCAATATTGATTTTTTTATTGTTTCACAAGAAATCTAGGACTCTTCGAGTCAGAAATCTTAGTTGAGGAAATCTAGGGCTCTACGAGCCAGAAATATTGCGCATAAGCGCAATTGAGAATTGAAAATTGATAATTATTGCTTATGCTATGATTTTGGACATATCAAGATATGTCGGGGATTTTTTATAACTTCGTTAGAAATCTTAGACTCTTCGAGTCAGAAATCTTAATTGAGGAAATCTTGGGCTCTACGAGCCAGAAATATTGCGCATAAGCGCAATTGATAATAAAGAATTGAGAATTATTTCGTTGCTCCTGATGATATTGCTGCGCAATATTGTTTTTTTTATAACTTCGTTAGAAATCTAGAGTTCTTCGAACTAGAAATCTTAGTTGAGGAAATCTTGACGAACCGAATACAGAGATAAGAATTTATTTTTAATCTATGTTGAGGTGAGGATTAGATTATGTAAATCTTGAGTTCTTTGAGCCAGAAATAGGCAAGTTGCATGCAACTTGTAGATATTGTAACACATTGATTGTGTATAATTATCAATTCTCAATTATGAATTATGGATTCATATATTACGCTTATATCGGAAAGTGGGCATAGCATTTTTAACATATTCGTATTGACAATATGACGAAAGACATAAATAATTGAGATATGACAATGATTATTGTCAAATATTTATTATCTTTGCAAGAAATTTGTAACGACTATCAACATTAAAAAAATAAAATAACTATGGGATTTTTAACAAACGACAAACTCGTTATTGTTGGAGCTGGTGGAGCAATCGGATCTACAATGGTTCAAATTGCTTTAACAATGAAGCTCACTCCAAATGTATGTCTTTATGATGTTTATGCTCCAGGAATGGAAGGTGTTATTGAGGAAATGTTCCATTGTGGCTATGATGGAGTAAATCTCACCGCTACAACTGACGTTGCTGAAGCATTCAAAGATGCAAAATATATCATCTCTTCAGGTGGAGCACCTCGTAAGGCTGGTATGACACGTGAGGATCTTCTTGCTGGAAACTGCAAAATCGCAGAAGACCTTGGAAAGAACATCAAGACTTACTGCCCAGATGTAAAGCACGTAGTGGTTATATTCAACCCTGCAGACCTTACAGGACTTGTAACACTCCTTTACTCAGGTTTGAAACCAGGCCAAGTCACAACACTTGCTGCTCTTGACTCAACTCGTCTTCAGTCTGCAATCGCTAAGAAATTCGGTTGCAAGCAATATGAAGTTACTGGTTGCGCTACTTATGGTGGTCACGGAGAGCAAATGGCTGTATTCGGAAGTGCTGTGAAAGTAAACGGCAAACCATTGAATGACCTTATCGGTACATCTGCATGTTCAAATGAAGAATGGGAACAACTCAAGGTTGATGTAACAAAAGGTGGTGCTAAGATTATAGAACTCCGTGGACGTTCTTCATGGCAAAGTCCAGCATACTGCTCAGTTGAAATGATTCGCGCCGTCATGGGAGGTGAAGCATTCCGTTGGCCTGCTGGAACATACGTTTGCAACGAGAAGTACAACCACATAATGATGGCAATGGACACTACTCTTGACAAGAACGGATGTTCATATAAGATGCCTACAGGAACTCCAGAGGAACTTGCAAAACTTGATGCTTCATATGAGCACTTATGCAAGATGCGTGACGAACTCGTTTCACTCAACATCGTTCCTGAAATCAGTAAATGGAAAGAAATCAATCCTAATCTATAATACAGACCTCGGATTAACAATAAGCCTCTTCGTCCCCTACATGATTCAGGAGATGAGGAGGCTTTAAATTATTTTTATTGACAGCACTTAGGATTATTATACTACTAAGCACAAGAACATAATAAAAAGCGATGGAAACCATCACATTTATAATCCAATTCATTCTCGGACTGATATTAGTGGTAAAGGGAGCCGACTTCCTTACCGACGGAGCCTCGTCAGTGGCACGTAGGTTTAATGTCTCAACTTTGATAATCGGACTTACTATCGTGGCTTTTGGCACTTCATTGCCAGAGCTGGTGGTCAGTACCGTGTCTGCCATAAAAGGCAATAACGAGATTGCATTGGGAAATGTTATCGGCAGCAATATCTTCAATACACTTGCCATATTAGGTACAACAATATTAGTTACACCTGTTATCTGCAAACGCGACTTGTTACGCAGAGACCTTCCATTGAATACTGCGGTTACTTTCCTGATTATATTCATGATGTATTTCTTCGATCAAAACGGCAGTTTTATTTTCTCTAAAGAGAATATGACGCTCACACGAATCGAAGGAAGTATATTACTTGTAATCTTTATTACATATATATATATCACGATAGCAAACGTGCTCAAATCGAGACGGAAAAAGCACGATGAAATCAATATAAATCAAGAAAAATCAGGTGAGGCAAACAAGAAAGAGATGTCAATACTCAAATCCACTATACTTATCATCCTCGGGTTGGCAATGCTTATTGGAGGTGGTGACTGGTTTGTGGATGGAGCATCGGGAATTGCGAGCATATTGGGAGTAAGTCAGTCTGTCATTGCATTAACCATCGTTGCTGCTGGAACATCGCTTCCAGAACTGGTAACCAGTATAATGGCTGCACGCAAAGGTGACACAGACATGGCTATCGGAAATGCTGTAGGAAGTAATATCTTCAATATCCTACTGATACTCGGAGTTTCATCATTAATCTGCCCGATGAGTCCAGGAAACATACAAACCATCGATTTCATCGCACTTTTAGGCTCCGTTATTCTTCTTTTAGTGGTATGCCTATTAAATGCGAACAAGAAGATAAGCAAATCATGGGGAGTATTGTTTATTCTTTGTGTCATAGCATATTATACATATTTGATAATGCAAACTTTATAAAGGATGAATGATAATCCTAAAAGCATAATAGAATAAGATTTATTAATAACTGGAACAACTTAGTTTCCCTTTAAAATAGAGTAAAAAAACGATAGATAATGATTATAGTTCCTAAAAACCTGCCTCTGATTGAAAAATTAAAAGCAGAAGGTATTAACATCACAGACACTATTCCAGAAGGAGTAAAACCTCTAAACATATTATTTCTTAACGTAATGCCGGAAAAAGAAGCAAGTGAGGCTGAAATTTACCGTGCATTAGAGGTTTGTAATCGTCCGATTAACATAACTCTCATAAAAATGAGCAATTTGTTCTATAAGAACACGCCTCAGGAATATATGGACACTTTCTATCAAGATGTGGCTGAGATTATGGAACAGAATCAGTATTATGATGGTTTGATTGTAAATGGTGCCCCATTACAGAAATTCAGATTTGAAGAAATAATCTATTGGACACAACTCAAGGTATTTTTCAGATGGGCAGACGAACATGTGCGTTCATCCCTTTATATCTGCTGGGGAGGATTTGCACGTTTGTATTATAGCTACGGAATCGACGTGATTAGATATGACTTCCAATGGAGCGGAGTTTATACTCATAAGATTCTCAACAAGACCACGCCTCTTATAGACAATTCATTAGATGAGATACAAGTGCCAGTAAGTCGTCCTTGGGGACTTCCACATGACGAAATTGCAGCCGAACCCGACCTCGAAATCATTGCTGAGGAACCTAAAATCGGTCCTGGACTCGTGTTGTGTAAGGGAGGTAAGATCGTGTTCTCTTTCGCACATTTTGAATATGCTCCGGGACGACTTGCTTCGGAATATAAGCGTGATATGGAGAAAGGACTCAACCCTATATTACCATACAATTATTTTGAAGAAGATAACCCTACTAAAAATATTAAATATTCATGGGGAGATTCTTGTAAAAAATTATATACTGGATGGATTGAAAATTACGTCATTAAGGGGTAATCTTAACACCTATCACATATAACATTTTTACGGGTACAAATGTGCCCGTATTTTTTGTCAATGATAATTAGACTTTCCAATTTAATACATAATACATAGATATCGTTATTTTTTAATCTTATATAATTTTTTTAATTTTGAAAATCACCTTAATATAAGTTTTTTTCGTATTTTTGCAATAAAATATGATACCATAATACAAACACTATCAAATAGATTTCTATTAACATTTTTACTGATAAATTTTCTAACTAACAAAATTGAACAATGAAAAATTTTTTTAAAGCAAAAGGATTTGTTACGATATCAATCGTGACAGCAATGATGACAACGCAGAATATCTCTGCACAATCAGAACTTTATCCACAACATTTCGACTTAAATCAAGTCACACTTCTTGATGGTCCAATGAAAACTTCTCTTATTACTAATTCAAAGCTATTACTTAGTTATGATGCTGATAGATTAATGGCTCCATTTATTCGCGAGGCAGAACTCGACAAAAAGAATGGCAGCAAATACTACGGATGGACAAACGCCCACCCTTCATTTCCAAATTGGGGGCAACCTGATTGGACACTTGAAGGTCATGTTGGAGGTCATTATTTGAGTGCACTTGCTCTTGCATATGCATCATTAACAGATAATAGCCAAAATTCCTTACGTAATGATATTAAATCACGACTTGATTATTGCATTGGAATATTAAAAGACTGTCAAGAAGCATATGCAAATAATAACGAAGGTTTAAAAGGATTCCTTGGAGGTCAACCTATCCGTGACGCATGGAAAGCCATGTACAAAGGAGATGCAGAACCTTTCTACAAAGTCGGAGGTTGGGTTCCTTTTTATTGTGAACATAAAGTACTTGCAGGATTACGCGATGCGTACATTTATGCAGGCGATGAAACTGCAAAAACTTTATACAAAAATCTATGCGATTGGAGCATCAATCTTGTTTCAAAACTTTCACAAGATACGATGCAAAGAGTACTTGGAAGTGAACATGGAGGAATAAATGAAACTTTAGCAGATGCATATAAAATTTTTGGAGAGGTTAAATATTTGAATGCAGCTAAAAAATTTAGTCATACATATATGCTCGATGGAATGCAATCATATAACACATCATTCCTCAATGACAAACATGCAAACACTCAAGTTCCAAAATATATTGGATTTGAGCGTATCTATCAACTTCAAAAAACTTCAACAAATTATCACACTTCTGCTGTAAATTTTTGGAAAGATGTAAACAATAATCGTACCGTATGCATTGGAGGAAATAGTGTTAACGAACATTTTTTAAATCAATCTAACTACGATAAATACATATCTCAACCAGATGGTCCAGAAACATGTAATAGTAATAACATGTTGAAACTTTCAGAAGACTTATTTGACGACACTCATGACTCACAATATGCTGATTTTTATGAAAATACTATGTACAACCATATTCTTTCTACTCAAGATCCTAAAACTGGAGGTTATGTATATTTTACCACCCTTCGACCACAAGGATATAAGATTTATTCAAAAGTAAATCAAGGAATGTGGTGTTGCGTTGGTACAGGAATGGAGAATCACGGAAAATATGGGCACTTCATTTATACTCATGATGGTAACAACACTCTGTATATAAACTTATTTACAGCCAGCGAACTCAAGAGTGATAATTTTGCAGTCCGTCAAGAAACGAGTTTCCCATACGAGGAGCAATCGAATATAACAGTTAACAAATCAGGAAATTATGCAATTGCAATTCGTAAACCAAATTGGGTAACAAATGGATTCGATGTAAAAGTAAATGGTGTTTCAGCAACTGGTCAATTAACAAAAGGGTATTTCATAATTTCAAGAAATTGGAATAATGGAGATAAAATAAATATAAACTTACCAATGACTCTTCGTTACGAACAATGCCCTGGATTATCAGATTATATTGCATTCAAATATGGTCCAATATTGTTAGCAGGCAATACAGAAGCAACAGATTTACAGAATGAATATGGTGGCGAAGGACGAATGGATCATTCACCAGGTTGCCGCGGTACCCAAAAATCAATAAATAGTTCTCCTTTACTTATTTGTAATCGTGACACTATTTTAAATCTTATTAAGAAAAATGGCACAGGGTTATCATTTACAATAAATGCACCTAAATACATCCCAGTGGGCTCTATGTTTGCATCTAAGAAGACACTAAAACTCGAACCATTCTTCTCAACTCACCACACACGTTATGTGATATACTGGTATCAGGCAACAGAAGAAGATTTCATAAAGAGTGACATAGGAAAAGCTGAAGCAGCTATTCTTGCGATGGAATCACGTACAATCGATTTTGTCGGGACAGGTGAGCAACAAAGCGAAGCTGGCCATAAATTGTCCGCATCACAAGGTTCTACAAAAGGTAGTTATAATGGCGAATTCTATCGCGACGCGCCAAATGGAGGTTATATACAATATACTTTAAGTAACAAAGACGGAATAACATCAGATTTATCTATAATGTGTAGATTTACAACAGCAGACAAAGGACGTATTGGAGCAATCTATGTTGAAGGAAAAAAATTATCCACCTTTAAAATTCCAGAAAGTTATACTCCATCAGACAATGGTTTCTTTAATTATGAGATTCCAATTCCTGACGAATTACTTATAGATGGTCAAGGTAAAGTAAAATCAGAATTAATATTTAGGATTAAAGCGGAGGACAACACAATTTGCCCAGGATTATATTACTTACGTTTATTAAAAGATTATTCAAATAGTCAAGCTAAATCAGACTATAAATTTTTGGCGAGTGAATGGGCTACTACAGGTGATGAAAGCCGAGTTGTTCAATCTAACATCTCATATAATTCATCAAACAACTCAATTACAGTAAATTCAGGAACAGGTAACAACAATGTTTGTTTAAAGTTTTCACAAAATAAATACAATATTGTTTCTTCAGACCGTTTTCTAATCATTAGAGGCACAAATCTCAGTACATCTAATGGTTCTGCATACTTATGGTGGTACAATGGTACATGCCATGGAACAAGTATTGCTCCGATATACACTAATAAAAATGGCAATGATGTATATTTTGTATGGGATCTTCCAGAAAGTGGTTTAATGGATAACAGCCAAGGAGATGATTATGCTTTTAGTAAAGGAAACACAATATTCGGTTTAACATCAACTACAGGTACTAGTATCATTAAAGATATTACATTTTCTAATTCATACGAAACATACATTGCATCTGCCATATCAACACCGACTATTGATAAATATAATAAAAGGTTAAATAATCTTTATAAAATTGATGGAACTCGATATTCCAACTTAGATTCTGTTTCAGATGGAATTTACATTGTCAACGGCAAAAAAGTTCTAATAAAATAAATCTACTTATTTAATAAATACGGAATCAAGGGTATGACAAAACTGTTTATAACAAACTCAAGATGTCATACCCTTTTTATATATTTATTATATCACTATTAATGAATCCACTATCACCGATATCCATATTTTAGTTTATTATTGTATATAACAGATATTTAAATTAGTTTTGTAGACGTTATCTTTGATATGTCTTTAGATTTGAAATATCACATTGAAGTTTGGAGATAAACTTTATTGATAATCTCATTAAATTCATATTATTTTAGTTTTACAATATATTTTGATATCATTGTATCAAAAAAATGGTAGAAAACGTCTACCATACAAAATAATTCAGTAACTTTGTAGTCGGTGATTATTGCTATTATGTTATTAGCACGATAATAATGTTATAATAGAAGCGAATCGCCATATATCATGACACTTATTGTAAATAATTGGAATCACGATAAAATATCAATATGAAGAAACTTAAACGATTGATGCCCGACATTATTTGCGTGGCATTATTTGCAATCATTTCGCTGGTATATTTTTATCCAGCAGATTTTCAAGGAAGACGTCTAAGTCAGCACGATAATGGTGCTGCCGACGGATTAGGTGTAGAAATCAATCAATATCGTGACCAACACGACGGAGAGACCCCACGATGGACTAATAGCGTATTTGGAGGTATGCCAACATACCAGATTGCACCAAGTTACGAATCCACAAAGGGAATGTCATTCATCGAGAAAGCATATCATTTATGGCTTCCCGATTATGTGTTCTACATCTTCATTTCCATGCTTGGTTTTTATATCTTACTTAGAGCATTTGATTTCAAGCAATGGATGGCGGCGTTAGGTGCAATCGTTTGGGCTTTTTCAAGTTATTTCTTTATCATTATAGCAGCAGGACACATCTGGAAGGTTCTGACTCTGGCATATATTCCGCCTACAATAGCAGGAATAGTGTTATGTTACAAGAAACGTTATCTTGTGGGTTGTTGTACACTTGCATTCTTTGCAGCATTGCAGATAATGTCGAACCACGTACAGATGACATATTATTTCTTAATACCGGAAATCCTCATCGTTATTGCCTTCCTTATAAATGCAATAAAAAACAAAGAGACAAAATCCTTCATCAAAGGAACTATCGCAATAATAATTGCAGCAATAATTGCCGTTGGAATCAATGCTTCTAACCTCTTTCACACTTATGAATACGCAAAAGATACTATGCGTGGGAAGAGTGAGTTGGTAAAAGAAGGCAAGACAGATGATCAAACCGACAGCGGACTTGAACGCAGTTATATCACAGCATGGAGTTACGGCATTGCAGAGACTTGGTCATTATTAATTCCTAACATCAACGGAGGTGCATCTGTACCGCTCAGCATGAACGAAAAGGCAATGAGCAAGTCGGATGCAGAGTTAGCCAATGCAAAAATCTACGATGCTTTCACACAATATTGGGGAGAACAGCCAGGAACAAGCGGACCTGTATATGTCGGTGCACTTGTATGTATGCTCTTCGTACTCTCATTGTTTATTTTATCATGGAAATCACCGATAAAATGGGCACTTTTGCTCTCTACAATCATATCTATTATGTTGGCTTGGGGAAAGAACTTCATGCCACTAACAGATTTCTGCATTGATTATATTCCGATGTATAGCAAATTCAGAACAGTAGCCTCAATACTGGTTGTAGCAGAATTTACCATTCCACTTCTTGCATTGCTCGGATTAAAAGAATTCGTAGAACGTTGTCAGCAGAACGAGAATAGAGGAAAACTACTAAGAGCATTAATTCTCAGCACAGTAATCACATTAGCATGTTGTTTCATCTTCATCTTCTCTCCATCATCGGTATTCAATGAATGTGTAAGTAGCAACGACCGTACAGCCATAAGTCAATATATACAAGCAGGTTATTTTGACGAAGGAATGGGCGCACGCATCCTCTCATCAATCAGTGCAATGCGTGAGAACATGTTGGTAAGTGATGCATGGCGTTCTGTACGTATAATATTAATTGGTGCAGTTGTTATGTTCTTTATTTATAAAAAGAGAAAATACACCATAACATTTGCACTAATCATGATAGGTATCTGTTTGATTGATATGTGGGATGTAAATAAACGTTACCTCAACGATGGTATGTTTGGGCCTGACACTCGTCAATCAGTTCAAAATCATCAACCAGCCGACTGGGAGAACTATATTATTGGAAAATCAGGAGATAAGCGCAACTATAGAGTTCTTAATTTTGCCGTAAGCACATTTAATGATAATACCACATCATTCTGTTTCAGTAGTGTTGGTGGTTATCACGCTGCAAAATTACGCCGTTATCAGGAACTTGTAGAAGAACATATCAGCAAGGAGATGCAAGGCGTTTACGGTGTGTTAGGCGAGGCAAAACTCGATACAACAGCAATGATGCAAGCAGGTGTTACTTATCCTCTTTACAACTTTGAAGGAATAAACACAGATTCTATATATCCTGTTTTAAATATGCTTAACACCAAGTGGTTTGTGATGGGCGGTCAGGACAACATAAAAATACCTATCGAAAACCCTGACGCATACGGAAACGCATGGTTTGTAGATGATGTGAAGTATGTTGATAATGCTAATGAAGAACTTGCTGCACTTCATAAGGTAAATCCTCGTCATACCGCTGTAATCGACAGACAACAAGCTACAAACATCAAAGCTACAGCCGACTCAACAGCAAGTATCAAACAAGTGTCTCTTACTTGTGATGAAGTTCAATACGATGTTAACAGCAAAAAAGGAGGACTTGTTGTTTTCTCTGAAATATATTATCCAGGATGGACTGCAACTATAGATGGCAATGAAGCAAACATAATTAGAGCGAATTATGTGCTTAGAGCCATGGAAGTTCCTGCAGGAAAACACACAATAAAGATGGAATTCCATCCACAGACAGTAAAGACAACAGAAACAATAGCAAACATAAGTTTCTATTCTATGCTGATCATTGCTGTGGTAGCATATTTGTTTGGAAGAAAGAAAAAAGAAAACTAATAATATAATTCATATAACATAAATATAAGAAAGTATGTCAATAGCTATGACGATTTATCCGCGCCTTGTACTCGATGCACTTAGCACTGTACGCTATCCAGGCAACGGAAAAAGTATTGTTGAGAACGAGATGGTGACTGATGATATTCAGATCGATGGTCTAAAAGTACATTTTGCGATTACATTCCCTAAGAATCCCGATCCATTCAGTAAATCAGTTGTAAAAGCAGCAGAAGCAGCAGTACGTTCATTTGCTTCAACAGAAGCTGAAGTTACAATCGATGTCAGATATAAAGAGAATACAGGAAAGTCTGATGCAGAAGAAGTTCCTGCAATTAATGCAAAACACATTATTGCTGTGTCTTCAGGAAAAGGAGGAGTAGGAAAATCTACAGTTGCAGCCAATCTTGCAATATCACTTGCACGCATGGGACATCGTGTAGGACTTCTTGACACTGATATCTTTGGTCCATCAATACCAAAAATGTTTCAGGTCGAGGGTCAAACCCCATTTGCAAGTGAGGTTCAAGACGAGAACAATGAAACAAAGACCGTGATTGAACCTATTGAGCAATACGGAGTAAAACTACTTTCTATCGGTTTCTTCATCAATGCCGATCAACCAACATTGTGGAGAGGTGCTATGGCATGCAATGCTCTCAAACAACTTATCACAGAAGCCAACTGGGGAGAACTTGATTATTTCATCTTAGACACTCCTCCTGGTACAAGCGACATACATCTATCATTATTATCTCTGTTAAAGATTACAGGAGCAGTAATTGTAAGTACTCCTCAGCAAGTAGCCTTGGCCGATGCAAGAAAAGGTATAAACATGTATCTTAACGACAAGGTGAACGTGCCAATATTGGGATTAGTGGAAAACATGGCATGGTTTACACCTCGTGAATTGCCAGACAACAAATACTATATATTTGGCAAAGAAGGATGTAAAGCACTTGCTCAAGAGCTTAATGTTCCATTATTAGCACAGATTCCATTAGTACAAGGTATATGTGAGGATTCTGACTCAGGATTACCACCGTCATTAAAGCCATCTACTCCAGAGGGTATCGCATATATGTCACTTGCAGCAAAAGTAGTGACACAGGTTGACAAACTTTCTTTATCAAAACAATAACACTGATATAATACATAATGCATATATTAATCACTGGTGCGGCTGGATTTATTGGAGCAAACTTGGTTGTACGATTACTGAAAACCGAGTCTGATCTACATATTTGGGGACTTGACAACATAAATGATTATTATGATGTAAAGTTGAAAGAATTCCGTCTTAGGGAGATTGAAAAAACAAGTAATGAACACCCTGAGAACAGTTGGAATTTCATAAAGGGAAATATTGCAGATAAAGAACTGATAAACAAGGTTTTCTCATCTGAAAAGTTCGATATTGTAGTAAATCTTGCAGCCCAAGCAGGTGTAAGATATAGTATAACCAATCCCGATACGTATATAGAAAGTAATATTATAGGATTCTATAATATACTGGAGGCATGCAGACACAATCCAGTAGAACATCTTGTATATGCAAGTAGCAGTAGTGTGTATGGTTCAAACAAGAAAATCCCATATTCTACTGACGACAAGGTAGATAATCCAGTTTCATTGTATGCAGCAACAAAGAAAAGCAATGAGTTATTAGCTCATTCATATAGTAAACTATACGACATACCAACAACTGGATTACGTTTCTTCACCGTCTATGGACCTGCAGGACGACCAGACATGGCTTACTTTGGATTCACCAATAAACTATGCAACAACGAGACAATAAAAATCTTTAATTATGGTAATTGCAAACGCGATTTCACATATATAGACGATATTGTTGAAGGAATACAAAGAGTAATGCATAAGGCACCGCAGAAGAAGACTGGAGAAGACGGATTACCTATTCCGCCATATGCTTTATATAACATAGGAAACTCAAGCCCGGAGAACCTTCTCGACTTTGTAAACATACTACAAGAAGAACTGATTAGAGCTCAGGTACTGCCTTCTGACTATGATTTTGAGAAGCATAAAGAACTTGTTCCAATGCAACCAGGAGATGTGGCGATTACATATGCTGATACTACTGCGTTGGAAAGAGACTTTGGATTTAAACCATCAACAACTTTACGCGAAGGTCTAAGAAAGTTTGCTGAATGGTATAAAGACTTTTATTCAGAAAAATAACAAATGATATGCTTAAAATAGCAACAATAGGTTTTTTTGATGGAGTACATCGCGGACATAGATTTTTGATTAACCAAATCATCGATCTGTCCGAAAAACGAGGAGCAACATCAACGGTGATTACATTCAGTAACTCACCACGATCTGTTGTTGACACATCATACACGCCCAAATATCTTACCACAAGTAAAGAGAAAGAACGCTTATTATATGGGCTGGGGATTGACAATATTATTATCAAGACCTTCACGCCTGAACTGATGAACCTCACAGCTTATCAGTTTATGGAACAGATACTGAAACAAGAACTCAACATCGACATTCTCGTTATCGGATACGACCACAGATTCGGGCACAACCGTTCAGAAGGATTTGATGATTATGTACGCTACGGAAAAAAAATAGGTATTGAAGTTGTCAAAGCCGAAGCATACAAAGAAAACAATACTCCGATCAGTTCGTCAATAATACGTGATGCTTTGTCAAGAGGAGATGTCAAGATGGCAAACGAAAGTCTCGGATACGACTACTCCATAGAAGGAACCGTTATCAACGGATTCAAGATTGGAAGGACGATAGGTTTTCCAACAGCAAACATCAGCATAGTAGCCAACAAGATGCTACCCAAAGACGGAGCATATGTGGTGCGTGTGCATGTAAATAATAACATTTTCACAGGCATGCTGAACATCGGGCACAGACCTACATTTGATAACGGAGAACGAAGTATTGAAGTACACATCCTTGATTTCAAAGATAGTATCTATGACAAACAAATAACTATCGATTTCATCGCAAAAATACGAGATGAAGAGAAATTCCAGTCTGTTGAGGAACTTACTCAGCAACTGAAGAAAGATGAGGAATTTGCACGCAATTATATATTGAAGAAATAGTAATAAAATATGAGATTCTTTTGTCGTCACGGTTTTGGCATTCATTCACCATGGGCTTACTCCTTGGTGACGAATGTGCTGTTCGACAAACATCAATATTACGCATTCTCCGATTTAAAGAAACTATATCCAAAAGATACTAAAAACAACGAACAGTTATTTCGTCTTATAAATGCGCTGACACCTTCAGACATTATCATAATACATGACAGAAACACCTATGATAAAGCAGAAGCAGCAAAGGCATATGCTGAAAGAGTAAGTAAGTCAATCAGCATTGAGATGATTGAAGTCAACGAAGATACACTACTTAATACAATATTTGAAAAATATCCATCTCATCGGGTTTTCTCGATGATTAATATAATAACCTCGAACCAATCCCCTTCACTTGCCGAATGGATTATAAACGGCCATATCGACAACAAATCGTGTATGGTTATTGAAGATATAAAGAAAAAAAATAAACCTTTATGGGAAAAACTACTAATAATCCCCGAAGCCACCGCAACTTTTGACATGAGTAAACGTGGAATAACCTTTTTTGATACCAAAAGATTCAAACAAAACTATAAATTATAAATAATATGATTTACACAAAGACCGGAGACACCGGAACAACAAGCCTTATTGGAGGTGTTCGAGTCAACAAAGACGACCTACGCCTTGAAGCCTATGGAACAATAGACGAACTGAATAGTCATATTGGTCTCTTGATAGCCATGATAAACGACGTTAATCATGAAAACTCACTCAAATATATACCACAGCTACAATGGATACAAAACACATTGTTCACTGTAGGTTCTTTTCTTGCCACAGATCAAAGTAAGACCCAATTAGGAACAAATTGTACCATTACAGATAAGATGGTAGAGAGAATCGAGAAAAATATAGATGAAATAGAATCGAGCCTTCCTCCTATCAACAAATTCATTCTTCCTGGAGGAACTGTCACTGCATCACAAAGCAATGTGTGCCGAACAGTATGCAGACGTGCAGAAAGAAGGATAATTTCACTTAAAAAAGAGAGAAAAGAAGTTCTGATGAATTGTACTTATTTATTAAAACTTATCAACAGATTATCGGATTATTTCTTTGTTTTAGCAAGAAAATTGAATAATATAGAGGGAAAAGGCGAAAATTTTTGGGATAATGCTTGCATTTAAAAATTTTTGTATTATTTTTGCGGCTCAAATCAAGTACTTTTACTTAATATTTTATAAAAGAAAGGAGACAAGACAATATGTATTGGACACTCGAATTAGCAGTAAAGTTGGAAGATGCACCATGGCCTGCAACTAAAGAAGAACTTATAGATTATGCAAATCGTTCTGGAGCACCTTTAGAAGTAATAGAAAATCTACAGGAAATAGAAGACGAAGGTGATGTATACGAAAGTATTGAAGAGATCTGGCCTGATTATCCTTCAAAAGAAGATTTCCTATGGGACGAGGATGAATATTAACGAATAAAATGTCATCAAATAACAAAATATCAGCGAGG
Source organism: Bacteroidaceae bacterium (assembly GCA_024682395.1). GTDB lineage: Bacteria > Bacteroidota > Bacteroidia > Bacteroidales > Bacteroidaceae > Colivivens. The sequence continues at coordinate 46,097 of JAIKZH010000004.1, read as the reverse complement.
CACGCAACAATGATTTGTGTGTCTCGCTGGTGTTTTTATAATCTATTATTAACAATTTGCGTTTAATTCTTATGTCTGTTTGAAGTTACATTTATCTTAGAAATTGTTGTTATACATTAAGATAACTCTTCAGTGCATTGACATACGACTCAAAAGCTTGTCGTCCTTGGTCTGTGATGCGACATATGGTACATGGACGCTTGCCTTTGAAGGTTTTCTCCACATTAACATAACCTGCTGCTGAAAGTTTATCTAATTGTACACTAAGATTACCTGCCGTAGCCCCCGTCTGCTCCTTGATATAGGGAAATTCGGCCTCTTCAGTGCTAATGAGTAGCGACATGACTGCCAATCGCAACTCAGAGTGCAACAATGGGTCTAATGGTTGAAACATAGGCTATTTCTGACGTTTTAGCTGAATACCTGGGAGCAACAGACCAACAAAAGCATACAAAGCAACTATAAAACATGGTATAAATACATGTAAAAAATGGAACAAATATTCCATTTCGTATAATCTAGACAATATAGTTTCTGTGCCACAGAATGATTCCCAAAAGAATCCAATGATACCACCAATGATACCACACCACACTAACCAACGGCTTTTTAATATATAACCATTGATCGTAATAGCCATACCCATAATCAATAGTATGATACGAAAAGGACGAATAAGGTTTTGAAAATATACCATCATATCTCCAGCAACAGTTGCATCATGCAACATAAGTCTGTTGAAAAGAATTGAAAACACATAGAAAAGAATTGAGAAAATAGCAAATGTTAACCATGTTTTATTCACCATATTCCCAATAAAACTTTCTGGTGTTTTTGGTTTATTCCTATTTACATACTTCTTTATCCCATAAATGATGAATGGTAAGAGAATGAATAGAAAATAGAAAGCTGCATTACCTGTTAAAGCAACACTGCAACCAACTAATAAAGCCGTACATATTATACAAAGACCTATAATATAGAGCGACTGACCTGTATTCTTAGCTACTATCTTACGATTTCGCTCTATCTGTTCTGTGATAATTTCCAGACTGCGTTCTGCTGTCATGCTGTTTTTTTCTTCCATAGTTACTTTTGGTTTAGATTTGACTTATTCATTTTAATAATATTAAGGCTGCCAGAAAAACTGCAGATTGTTTGGCTAAAGCCTAATTGTGTTCGAATCACAATGCAAATATAAATTAGTTTATTTTATAAACCTAATTATTTTGCAAATAACTGTCAAATTTTAACACGTTTTGGCAATTCAACATCTGGATGTAAAGGATTTATTATAACTATGTTAGTTGGCATAACAAACCTCGGCAAGGACGAAAGTGTTCTTTCAATCTTTGCCGAGGTTAAATTTTAAGCGTATATATTTGAGAATCCTTACTCCCTTCTATTATTTAAGTTGTTTCAACAGTTTAGCAATACCTTCAAGGTCACGTGCATCCACTTTGACGTCAACGAGATTACCATCACGATCAAAGAGTTTATATGAAGGAAAACTTGTAACCTTTAGATATCGCTGAATTGCAATCTGTTGTTTATCAGGCAGGTTGTAATGGCTAACATTATCCCCCATCACATTATACACTTTGACAACCCTCTCCCATAATTCTTTTGGGCTGTCATATGCGAGATATAGATATTCGATATCGAAATCACGCAGATAAGCGTACTCTTCAGCAGAATGCTTGAGAGCATCTTTGCATGGTTTGCACCATGTTCCCCAAATGTCTAACAGCACGAATTTTCCTTTGAGAGGTTCTAAGATCTTCTTCAATAGTTGTTCGCCCTCAGATATATCTTTTAGGATATCAGATGACTTAAACACAGAACTGTCGTATTCTCTATTCTCGATGGCAATATACTTGTTATTTATCTTCTCAACATACTCAATGCCTGAGGTGCAGTTAGAGATTTTCCTCAACGAGTCTATCACTTCTGGGAATAATGAATGTTGATTTTGGATAATCTGGTCATATGCCATCTTTGATATATATAAATCTCTAATAGAAGGACTTGTTTTTAGAGAATCAATCACAGAGAGATTATTCGTGATTCGAGCAATCTGTTCTTTGACAGCAAGTAAATGAGATGTTCGAGGGTTTTGGATTATCTTATTTATTTGTTCTGTCAAGTCAGGATTTTCAGCTGTAGCATTACTTGCTATTTGTATCTTTTCCTCGATTGTAGAGGTTGCATTAATAAGAATCAAGATGCTATCAGTAATTTCCACAAAACGATTAAGAGCAGCCAATTCTTTTTCGTTGGATGCACATTCAGTAATATTTTCCTTGATTATGCTGTATTGAGTTGGGGTTTCTACTTTGCTTAAGACATAATTAAGATAGTCATTTGTATATTCTACACATTCGCGATGTAAGGTATATGGTTGTTGGTATTTTTGCCAAAAGGTGTCGTAAGCATATTGTCGTGCACTATCTGAGAATTCGCCATTCGGTCCCATATTGTGAGCCTGAACAAAAAACCATGCTTGTTGCATTAACGTGTTATCCTTTCTATATTTATTAAAACGGGCAGAAAGTGTAGGATGCTCTTGACAAAGTTGGTCTATGACAGCATACTGCGTTTTAATAAGACTATCAGTAGAGGCGATATAAGGCGTGAAATCTGTCACATGATGTTTAAGTTCGACAGTATTCCAATCAAGAGGATATTTGAAAAGTTCGTTCTGTAAACGGCAGTCATTCCCCATGAAATAACGGCGTCCTTCCTTAAAGTCGTAAAGCATAAAGTAGGTATTGCCTGGTTCAAAAGGCATTCGTGTATAGCAACGATCCCAATCTATAAAAAACTCAGAACTATTAAAGATTGGTATTTTTACTTTAAATCGTCCTTGTTCATCAAGATCCGCATATATAGTTTCCTGTTCGTTAATGATTGGGTTATAACAGTAAAATTCGAGAGGTTTTTGGGAATTATAATGTTCTGGCATATCTTTTATCCACCCCGCGATAGTCACTGTATCAAATTTATAGCCATTGTCGATAAAGGTTTCACGAAGATCTTTCTTTGGGTAATCAGGCATGAAACGACTTGTAATCATTGAATATACATCTTTATTCTTGCCAATCTGTATAGTACGCTTACCTTTCTTGTTTTTACCGATACAAACTTGCAATTCATCAGTGCCGTCTCTCATTAATATTGTTGTTTCTCCAGTCTTCGGATTCGTATCACACTGTTTGTAATCCCAAAACTTACACTGGTAAATGGCGAAATCATCGTAAAAAGCAAGTTTCCAATCACCATTATTATCACTCCAGTAAGAAGGGAACAGTTGTTTCCATCGTTCTTCAACAGGTTTTATACCTTTAATCTGATGAGTATATGTACTATCACAATCTATAAAGTCAAACGACTTTGTGTCTTTAGGTAATGCTGGGAAGTGGAATGCCATATCGAGTTTATAATCCTTATTGGTCTGTGTACGTTGATTCAGTTCAATGCCGTCAGACGAAAGAATAGTATATTGCTGATTGCCCGCTTTAAGATATGTTTTATCAGAAAACTGAAACCAGAACTGTGGATAATCATAGTTAGAACGCAATGATGCAGTGATATAGACCACCGTTTCATTTGTCTTTAATTCCACCTTTGTCACATCGAGTGCCAAGTTAAAGGCCCCATCTCCATAGTTTGTTCCATACTCAGTTGTTGGATGTTCCCACACAATCGTGTTATCTTTTCCCCATCCTGTCATTGAAACTATAAGGAACATGAATAGAATTATTGTTCTCATACTAAGTATATATTTATTCTATTGAAATATTTTGTATATAATAATTACCATCACCACCTCTAAAATCGAATGAAGTTGGTATTCTTTCAAATGGTTCAAATGTAAGTTTGAAATCGGAGTAAAACAGCGAATTAAGATTAAGATTCTTGTCTTCGCATATTGTCTGTAAAGGATGATTATCTCGATCAAGTGTGACACCTTCAGCAGACTTCAACTTATATTTGCGACCATTAGCAATGAGATAAGAATTACTTGCTATTAGAAATTTAGTTTTATTGGTACCATAATAACGAAAATTAATCGTAGTGCCGATTGTGTTAGTTTCAATATGTCGGATAGCAAGCGATAGGTTTCGACTATTGTCTTGTTTTGGGCCATTAATTGATTCGAACATGCCTAAAAACATACCTGGAATATATCCCTCAAATTTCCAAATAATGCGATTATTTGGCGAAATCAACACATAATACGGAACGGATGCATTGTCACAATATACACTATTTATGCCGTTTTTACCCTTCTTACCATCACTCCAATTCATCCATACGATTTGTTTACTCCAATCGCTTTCTTGCCAAGACGACAACTTGTCAATGTTTATTCCTATGATTTCCATCTTATCTTTCATCAACTCACGTACATATCGCATCTCGGGTTCTGCAGTCAGACAAGGACCGCAACCAAGACTCCAAAAGTCGAGAAGTAGATAGCGTCCATACAATTCAGTTAAGTGATGGATACAGCCTTTCATATCAAAGAAATCAGTATCTACAGCCTCTTCACCAATTTGCAGAATGTGAGAAGGATATAAAAGCGAATGGATGTAGGTGAGTTTTTCCTCATATATCTTAGGTGTACGAATTGAAATTGACTTTTCAATTGTTTTCAACTGTTCAATGTAAGGAAACTCATCAACATCGGTTGCATATAAGGCTACACCCTCAAGTTCATCCAATACTGCCAAATCTATTGGCAAGGTTGGTAAAAAGTCTATCGTTTGTTTTATTATAATGTCATAGACAGAATCCTGTTTTTCGTATGGGGCATTAACCAAACTAAGTTGAATATATTCCGTAAGGGCATCTTTAATATGTTCAAAGATACGATTGGAAGTAATCTGTTCTGGTAGTGGACTCTCCACTTTCCATGTTGGGTATATACAATCTGTACCTGTTAAGTTCACTTCAATATCAGGAGCCAGATAGAATTTTTTCAAATACCTCGGACAACCTTCTCCCTTAAGGAACAGCATACTCTCAGTCAATTTCTCCACAGGAACGGTCATCGAAAAATGTCCGGCTTTTACTGTATCTGATGCCACACGTGTCCTATCTATAATGCACTCAGCGATTGTATTATCTTTCAATGTAGGAGAATAACCTTTAATGGTAGTAGACTTTATAGACTGTGCTTGTATTGTCACAGCCCAAAAAGAAAAAAGGATTAATATGTATTTCATTTTATAATTTTCTTATTTTTATGCCAAAGACATAAACATGAGAACTTTTCCTAAAGGTAACACTATTGATAAAATCTTTATCAAACTCATCCTCATCACAGTTTCTACAAATTTGCGATTCTGGATCATACCACGCACTACTATAAGATAGGATTGGGATTACATCGTTCTCATTCCATTCTGCTGGTGCGACAAAGGGGCGAGGTTTATAAAAGAAAACATCAGAATCATCAGATTCGTTTTTAACAGCCCTAAGAGGTAAGGTCATACCTATACTACATTTTTTGTCGAATTGAAAATTGCATGCAATCAAAGAATCCGACTTAGGTACAATTCCTACTGTGATTATGGGTTCGCTATTCGTATATCCGATTCCAAATTCTTCAAAAAGATTCTCTTGCAGTTTTCCGTTAGAATAGACATTGATAACGGGAGTCATAAGATATTTGTCTTTCTCGAATGCAGACAGATCAAGAGAGGCAACATAATACCCTTGTTTGTTGAGTAGATTAATATAATCTTGAGGAGTTGGTTCTGCCTTGCTGATTACCTGAGCATGTCCGAATACTGCAACAAAGAAAATAAGCAGTAAGGTAAGGAGATTTTTCTTATTCATAACTATTTGGTGTTTTATAGGTTAATATATAAGCAAAGATAAAGATTATTATTGAACCTAACAAATAAATCAACATTTTTTAGGGGAAGCACAGGTGGCAGAGTCACAATTGAGAATTGAAAATTGACAATTGATAATTATTTTGCAGATGCAATGATTTGACATATCACAATATGTAGGGGATATAACTTAACGCAATATCCTCAGGAGTTACGCTAATTATCAATTATCAATTTTCAATTGTAATCATAATGCGGATGCTATTTGAGGTCTTGTTTTATAAAACTTATTAGACGTTCTACCGCCTCTTCCTCAGGAATATTCATCTCAATACATTGTTTTTGCTTGTACAGACTGACTTTACCTCTTGCGGCACCAACATATCCATAATCAGCATCTGCCATCTCACCTGGTCCATTGACTATACAACCCATTATTGCTATCTTCAATGCTTTTGGAGACTTATTAGATGAATTCGCAGCCTGTTCTTTTTCAAACTCAGCGAAGGCCTTTTTTATCTTAGCGATGGTTTCCTCAAGATTATACAAGGTACGACCACAACCTGGGCATGAGATAAACTCTGTTTTTGTGATTCGTGCACCTGCTGCCTGAAGAATACCAAAGGCAACAGGGATTTCCTTTTCCGGTGCCTCGCTAAGACTTACACGTATTGTATCACCGATTCCATCGACCAAAAGGCTACCAATGCCTACAGCACTTTTAAGACGTCCGTCCTCGCCCTCACCTGCCTCAGTGACACCAAGGTGAAGAGGGAAGTGCATATCAGCCTCATCCATAGTCTTTACGAGAAGACGAACGGTTGTGACCATGACATTAGTATTCGAAGCCTTGATTGAGATAACAACGTCAGTGAAGTTCTCCTTAACGCACACACGAAGGAACTCCATACAACTCTCCACCATACCTTCGGGAGTGTCGCCATATCGGCTCATGATTCTATCGGAAAGACTTCCGTGATTCACACCAATTCTGATTGCAGTATGATGTGCCTTACAGATGTTCAAAAACGAGATGAATCGAGCTTCAAGTTTCTTTATTTCCTCTTGATATTCCTCGTCGGTATAATCGATATGCTTAAACTTACGTGCTGGATCAATGTAGTTACCAGGGTTGATTCTGACCTTATCAGCATATAATGCTGCTACATCAGCCACCTTAGCATTGAAATGTACATCAGCAATCAATGGGACATTATATCCGTCGCGTAATAAACCTTCACGAATATTCTTAAGATTCTCGGCCTCACGAATACCTTGTGTAGTAAGACGGACATATTCTCCTCCTGCATCGACAATACGTTTAATTTGAGCGATACAGCCCTCTGTGTCAGTTGTAGGACATGTAGTCATAGACTGTACACGAATGGGATTATCGCCACCCATCGGAAGATTTCCGACATGTACCTCTATTGTTTTTCTGCGCATAAACTTAATATTTTACATGCAAACACAGCCGCATTCTTTGCTCCGTCGATAGCCATAGTTGCTACTGGTACTCCAGGAGGCATCTGTACGATAGCGAGTAAGGCATCCATACCCTGTAATGCACCTGATTTGATTGGAACGCCAATAACTGGTAATGAAGTATATGCAGCAATAACACCAGGTAAGGCTGCAGCCATTCCTGCACCTGCAATTATAACTTTTACACCACGATCTTTAGCTGTTTTTGCAAATTCTGCCACACCCTCTGGATTTCTGTGAGCAGAAATAACATTTACTTCATAAGGAACACCTTGTTCCTCAAGATAGGCTTTTGCCTTTTCCATTACTGGCATGTCAGATTGACTGCCCATGATGATTGATACCATATCTTTTTTATTTATTTGTTGATTATAATTAATGTCAATATTCAAATGCAAGTTACCACCCAATCAGGATGAAAATCAAGGCATAGACAAGTCCTATAAAGAATCCGATGATAACCTGAGACAAACTATGCTGACGCAATGCCATACGACTTGTTCCCATAAGTCCTGACATAAACAGTAGAACACACATCATTGGCAACGGGTTGAAATAAAACAAATAGCCAAAAGCAATGATTGCTCCCAACAATCCTCCCATTCCTGCCATATGAGTGCTAATCTTCCACCATATATTCAATACAGCGCATGTTAAACCGGAAACCAACGTAGCAATAAGTATTCCCCTCATGAACTGAGCTTGATTTTGATTCATGAAAATCATCACACACGCAATATAACTTACAATTGTGATGAAATAAGGTGTAGATCGGTGTTCTCGATGACTTAATTGCCAATGAGTCCATTTGTTGATCTTACGAAATATATTGATTGTTACACGTGGAATAACGATAGTAAACATCAATACTGTTATTAACACAGATAATTTATATCTCCATGGAGACAATCTAAGATGACTGAAAAGAAAAAGCCAAACGAAAGCCCAGAATGGGGCATAAAAAGGCGAAAAGACCATTGAGTAGATCTTAGCAGCCTTTATAAAACTTCGTGTTGTTATATTAATCATAACCTTGGCAATTTATTTGTAAAATCAAATATTATTCATTTATCATTTCTATCAATCAATTCAATAGCTTGCTACACATCTTTTCTCTGCATGGTTGATGGAATTCCCATCTGACCTCGATATTTTGCTATTGTACGCCTACTGATGTTTATACCTTTCTCGCGTAGGAGTTTCTCTAATTGTTGATCTGACAAAGGATTTGCCTTATCCTCAGAATCAATCAACTGCCTTATAGTATCTGTAATCAGTGAATGCTCCATTTCTTCACCTTCTGCATTGATGCGCGAACGTCGGAAGAATATGTCCAAAGAATACAAACTGCCGTCAATAAGTACATATTTACTGTTTCGTACTCTGGATATTGTGGAAAGATCCAGTCCTACCTGTTCTGCGATGTCAGCCAGACGCATTGTTCTCAGCATTGTCTCATCTTGAGTAAGGATAAAATCCTTCTGATAATGCGCTATAGCTTTCATTGTCTGATACAATGTATTATGGCGTTGTTGTATAGATGCTATAAAAGAGCGTGCTGATTCAACCTTCTGACGTGTATATTCAAATGCTTCTTTCTCGCTACGCGACATATTCTTTGAATTACTCATATAATTCTTTAACTGATCAGCGTATTCCTTACTGACATGGAGTTCGGGGATATCGCCATCATTAAGAGTTATTGAAATATTACCATCAGGAGTTGTTTCCACGATGAAATCGGGAATTATTGTTTGAACTCTATCAATAGAGGACTCACACAAAGAAATACCCGGATATGGATTTAATCGCGACAGATTACTAAATGCTTCATGAATTCGATCGGCTGTGATTGAAAGTTCTCTGGAGAGTTTTTCTGTGCGTTGTGTTACGAATTCATCGTAATAATTCTCAATAATTTTGTATTCGAGCGAATCCTTCAGATTCTCGCGTTCGAGTTGAATAAGAAGGCATTCCTGAATGTTTCGTGCTCCTATCCCTGCAGGATCAAACTGATGAAGAATCTTAATCATATGTTCAAGTTCTTCTTCACTCGTTTCGATACCTTGATATATGATAAGGTCATCGGCCAAGTCCGATAAAGAACGGTCGATAAAACCATTATTATTAAGAGATCCAATCAAATATTCTATTAACTGGATTTGATGCTCGTTTAAGTCGTGTTCTGCTATCTGTGCGGTAAGATCATCTATAAAAGAGCGAGTATCACCTATCGGCATATCTGAGCGTTCGGTTTCTCGCTGATTATATAAATATGACGGAACATCATCAGGTGAGGCATAATCATCGAATATAGAATCAGAATCTGCGCCACTTGCAACTTGTTCGTTATCGAGCGGTTCTTCCTCATCACTTCCTTCGATTTCCCTATTACCACGTCCTTCTTCTAATGCAACATTATCTATAACCTCATTTTTAATATGCTCTTCCAATTCATTGACGGGCATCTCAATGAGTTTAACAAGTTGCAGTTGTTGAGGAGAAAGCCTCAACAACTGACGTTCTGTCTGAATCTGTTTCTGTCCTTGCGTTTGCGGCATTATCTTCTTCTTGAACCAGATAAGAATATCATCAAATAATACAATAATGAAGCCAAAGAACTTAATGCTGCGACAACATATGTATAAGCTGCTGCACGCAAAGCCTTAACCGCATATTCATGTGTTATTTTATCGGTCATTCCACGTTGGTCCAACCATGTTATTGCTCGACTTGATGCGTTTATTTCTACTGGGAGTGTAATAAATGCGAATAATGTTGTAAATGAGAATAGTACAATTCCTGCTCCCAATACCCATGGATTATTGAAGAAACTTAAAATCAGCATACCGCCAAGTAAGACCCATGTCATCCATTTTGAAGAGAAGGTTACAACCGGAACCAACTTGCTTCTCAATGTAAGTGGACTGTATGCTGTTGCATGTTGTACAGCATGACCACATTCGTGGGCAGCCACAGCTACAGCCATAATGCTATTTCCATTATATACAGCAGTACTAAGATTCAATGTTTTTGTTAATGGGTTATAATGGTCTGTAAGTTGTCCGCTGATACATTCAACGCTTACATCCTTTATTCCATAATCACTCAGCATTTTCTCGGCAGTGGCTTTACCTGTCATACCTGAGAAAGCTGGTATCTTAGAATACTTATTAAACTTACTCTGGAGATTGGCTTGAACTAGCCAACTGATTAAAGATACTCCAAAGAATAAAATCCAATATATCGAATTAAATGATGAGAATAATGAAGATATTCCATTCCCATATCCATAATAACCATCAAACATATTTATAATAACTTTTATCTTGTTATTTATGAAATTATTATCGTTCTATATATGAGGTGTCAACAGCTACATATACTTAGTATTCTCATAAAAGAAAAAGTGCTTATTTCCGTCGATGAAACCGACAGAAAAATTATTCATCCATGCGCTCGTTGTAGTCGAGTTCTGCCTGAACAATAAAAAACACATCATCATGTTCCCACTCACCAATCTTCTCTTTTTTGGCTTTCTTGATTATCAGATCAGTCAACTCATCGAGATCTATATCGTAATAGCCATCTTTGTCAGGTTGGGTTGTAGAGAAATGTTCGAGGATAACATCTATGCAATAATAGATGTCGTCTTCATCGAATTTTTCCTTTACTTCTTGTGGTAAATAGTTTAATATGTATGCTACCTCCTGTGCATCTTCTTCTGCACCTTGTAATATTTCATCATCTATTGTTGCCATAGTTATACTCTTTAAGATTTCATTATTTAGTTTATTAATAACAGAATAAGAAGGGGCAATACCCAAGCTGTCAAGCTTATAATAATGCCTTGATCTTCTCTTCTATAACATCTTTTGTAGCTGCGCCAACGAATTTATCGATGACTTCGCCATTTTTGATGAAAAGTAGAGTTGGGATGTTTCTTATACCATATTTAGAAGCTAAATCGTCATCTTCCTCAACATTTACTTTTCCGATAATAACTTGGTCGCTATATGCTTCCGCAAGTTCTTCAACTATTGGAGCAATCTTTCTACATGGACCACACCATGTTGCCCAGAAATCCAAAACGACAGGTTTGCTTTGAGATATTATCTCGTTGTAATTTTCACTTGTAATTTCCATAATGATTCGTATTTTAGATTATATAATGTTTTCTGCAAAGATAATAAGAATTTCTTTTTCTCATATATAATCGTGAATAAAATAATATTATTTAAGAATAAATCAGAAAAAGTATCAAATTACACTGATATCCTTTATTTCCGGTTTACCTTTATTAAACTTTATTGTTACTTTTAGACTGATATAATCACTATATATGTAGAGAGGAATCGTTTCACCTTCCTTTGGCTTATAGTCGAATTTCAATCTGATGTTATTACCTGTGAGATAGTTCTCAACTGGTAATATCGCATTCTCTTTGTCTTTGAGTTGGTTTAAAGAGAAGACAGGATCGATGAGCGACAACATTCTTGGCAATTCTATCTTGAGTTTATCATCACTTCCTGCCCATATATTAGTGACATTATCCCAGAAGGATTTGTCGTCGGACTTGATTGCACTATATACTGTGATGCCCTTAGCTATAGCTTCGGTGATTGTATTGGAATCGATATTGAAATCTTTCAAAAATTCCTCACGGCGGCTATTAACACCTATTTTCTTCTTATTATTGCTTTTAGCCTTAGATGCCTCGTATGCATGTATGTATTTGTATTCAACATCATCAATCCAACATATTTTATCATCAGTCATTGCGATTGCTCGTATTCTGGTGATGTCGTTGTATGTCTTGTCATTATAATTCAGTTTCACAACACCTATCTCGGTCTTATCATGGTGTTTGATTATATTTATTGAAGGACACTTTACAACATCATATTCATCCTTATACATATCTGTATAATGCAGACATAAGAATATTCTGACATTCTCTAAATCAACATCCGAACGATTATTGATAATCACTCTTACTTCATCTTCATTTTTAGACAGCAACCAGTTCTTTGTTGGTTCAACACTGACATCAATGAAAGATTGTTCCATCAGCAATTGTTTGAAGATGCTATACATATTCTCCTCACAATATTGCATATCGCTGAGAAGACAATCATAAACTCCCTGATTACCTCTTCTGTAGAAATGATTGAAGATTTCTTCTTTTGCCTTTTCTAAATCACCTTGCTGAGAATAGTATTTTGCTTTTAAGAGATTTGGACTAAACATTCCATATCCTTCCATTGTAGAACGGTATAATTTGAGCAAGTACTTACCTTCTGATGATTTATTGAGATATGAACGATTCTTATATGAATCAAGCAAGTCTGTTAATGCTGCTGCCTGACGAGGATATTCAACACTTGCCTGATCAAAATAAGACATGGCCTTAGCCTCGTTTCCTTCTTTCAATTTGATAAGTCCTTTCAGTACTAATGCAGGTGCTGAACGTTGAGGATATAAATCCATATAATTATCAAGGATAGCATCAGCCTGTATCAGTTTTGCATCAGTTTGTTTCAACCCAACAGAGTCAACATCCTTAGTAATATTCATTGGAGTAGGCAAATTCACATCATCAGGTTTCTTGGCATTATTTGGTTTATTTCCAGCCAACTGAATAAGTGTAAGCGACTTTAAAAGAAGAGCCTCTCTATTAGTTGGATAATTTGCGAGAACCTTTTCTATTGCGTTATAAGCATCGACAGTTCTTCCTGAGTAAATATCAAGATATGCTTTATCGCGATCCAAACAAAGACGATCCCATTCTTTCATATATTTGAAGTACACAGGAGCATACTCTGAGAGATAGTCAACATATGACATATGTAACTGCTCAATCTGCTTCTTTAGCGAATCTTTCAGTTTTTTGTCTTTTTCGTATTGTTCGAAAGCCACAGTCTTAGCCTCAGCCAGATTCTTGTTTATATTTACGGCATCAAAAGGATTGCCAGTGAATATTGCAGACATTACACCTATTGGATTGGATTTCTCGGCGAATTCTGTTGCCCCGCTGGTTGCACTTCTTGCAAGCATCCACAGATTATCCAATTCATCATATTCTTTTTGAAGTTCATACATCTTCTGAAGAATAGGAAGTAATCGTTCCTTAGCCTTTAGCACATCCTTAGGTACACGACTATAATCTTGTTTAGCCATATATTCCAAGAACGACATAAAGTCCTCAGATTGCGATTGAGCCACCTCCAAACCATTCAATATACGTACAGTTTCTTCTATATCGTATTGAGGTTCGGGTTGTTGTTCCAACGCATCGGCTGCTGCCTTGAATTCCTTAGACGGAGTATAGTTATCTAAGTCGAGAACTTCTTCTTTGTTACTACAACTTTTCCAGATAAAGAAAGCAGCAACCCCAAGAATCAGAAAGACGATTATTGTAATGACTGTTTTTTTCATATTCTATTTGTTTTTCGTTTCAGACGATTTTCTAAATAAAAAATATAAGCCAATTATTATGAATGGGATACTTAATATCTGTCCCATATCAAGAATCATTGCACGTTCAAAATCAACCTGTTCTTTTTTGATGAATTCAACGCAAAAACGGAATAAAAATATCGTTGCAATACAATATCCGAAGTAGAAACCAGAACCAGGAACATATTTTCGGTTCTTTTGTACGATTTCATCGGATTTAAGGCTCGTCTTGTTATGCTTTGCATATATAATGAACCCTATTACAAATATGATAAAATAAGCGATTGCTTCGTATAACTGAGCAGGATGACGTGGTACAATCTGACCATTCGCTAAGGCTTCTCTTGTATGGAAAAGGAATGCCCATGGGACATCTGTCTGACAGCCGATAATCTCAGAGTTCATTAGATTCCCCAAACGTATAAAGCATGCTGTTATAGGTGCTGCAATCGAAACATTATCCAGTGTTGTCATGAATGGAACTTTAGTTTTCTTCATATAAAGCAACATTCCAATAAATACTCCGATAGCACCTCCGTGGCTTGCCAAACCAGAATAGCCGCAGAACGCCCAGTTCCAAGAATCAGGAGCGAACCTTATCGGCAAAAACATTTCGATGAATCCCTTCATTGAACCCAAGAAATAGGCAGGTTCATAAAACAGACAATGACCTAATCGGGCACCTATTATCACTCCAAAAAAGCAATAGATAAACAAAGGATCGAATTTCTCCTTTGGAATCTGCTGTTTTTCATAAAGGAATTTTACGATGAAATAAGCTAAAGCCAAACCAACAATCCACATGATGGAATACCAGCGGATACTGAATGAACCAACATTCAGTAGCTCTATATCAGGTTGCCAATCAATGAATAGGAGATTGTTACACATAATCTTTAATAATTGTTATTTATACAATAAACATCCTTAAATTTCACCTCTATGTCATTTCAGATGAAAACAACCGACTATAATCTAATTATACATTAAAGCGGAAATGCATTATATCTCCATCTTGAACGATATAATCTTTACCTTCGACACCGAGTTTACCTGCTTCTCTTACAGCAGCTTCAGAGCCGTATTTTATATAGTCATCATATTTAATTACCTCAGCACGAATGAATCCTTTTTCAAAGTCGGTATGAATAACACCAGCACATTGTGGAGCTTTCCATCCTCGTCTGTAGGTCCATGCCTTAACTTCCATTTCACCAGCAGTGATAAATGTTTCAAGATTCAACAATGAATAGATTGCCTTTATCAGTCGGTTGCATCCACTCTCAGAAAGTCCAAGATCCTCAAGGAACATCTGTTTTTCCTCATATGTTTCGAGTTCTGCGATGTCAGCCTCAGTTTGAGCAGAGATAATAATTAATTCTGCGTCCTCGTCCTTTATAGCTTCTCTTACTTTCTCCACATATTCATTACCTATACTTGCACTCTTCTCATCTACATTACATACATACAACACAGGTTTGGTAGTAAGCAAAAACATTTGTTTTGCAGCATTTATCTCATCTTGATTCTCCAACTCAACAGTTCTGGCGCTTTTACCTTGTTCAAGTGCATTCTTATATCTTAAAAGAAGTTCAAGTTCCACTTTTGCTTGTTTATCACCACCGACATTAGCTTGTTTCTCAACCTTCTTTATTCTTGTTTCAACAGTCTCAAGGTCTTTTAGTTGGAGTTCTGTATCAATTACTTCCTTATCGCGAACAGGATCTACCGAACCGTCAACGTGTACGATATTATCGTTTTTAAAGCAACGTAACACATGGATGATTGCGTCGCATTCACGAATATTTCCAAGGAACTGATTACCAAGTCCTTCACCTTTGCTTGCACCTTTCACCAATCCTGCGATGTCAACGATATCACAAGTTGCAGGAACTATACGTCCTGGATGTACAAGTTCTGCTAATTTTGTCAATCTATCATCAGGAACACTAATTTGTCCCATTTGAGCATCGATAGTGCAGAATGGGAAGTTTGCAGCCTGTGCCTTTGCACTTGACAAACAATTGAAGAGAGTTGATTTACCTACGTTTGGTAGTCCTACTATACCAGCTTTTAATGCCATTTCTTTATCTAATATATTTTATTTGTGTTATCAACACTTTATCCGAATTGATCGTAAATTTGTTTATAATTTATAATGCTTGAAGCATACGTTTAAGTACAACTGTAGCTGAGATCTCGCGATTAGCTGCTTCTGGGATAACCAGACTTGTTGGAGCCTCGATTACATCATCAGTAACAATCATATTACGACGTACAGGCAGACAATGCATGAAGAAAGCATTATTTGTGACATCCATATGCTTCTTATCTACAGTCCATGACATGTCTTTTGACAAGATCTTACCATAATCTGCAGGATTAGTCACACCTGGACAACTCCAGTTCTTAGCATAAATAAAGTCAGCTCCTTCAAAAGCCTTCATCTGATCGTATTCGACACGTGCATCTCCGACAAACATCGGATCCAACTCATAACCTTCAGGATGAGTTACCACAAAATCAACATCAGCAGCATTCATCCACTGAGCGAATGAATTTGGAACAGCCTGAGGTAATGCTTTTGGATGTGGAGCCCAAGAAAGAACCACTTTTGGACGTGCCGTCTTCTTGTATTCTTCGATTGTGATGAGATCGGCAAATGCTTGTAATGGATGCACTGTAGCACTCTCCATAAAGAACACAGGTTTTCCTGAGTATTTGATAAATTGATTTAATATCTTTTCTTCGTAATCATTCTTTCTGTTTTCAAATGTAGCGAAACTGCGAACTCCGATTAAATCGCAATAGCATCCCATTACAGGTATTGCCTCTAACAGGTGTTCACTCTTGTCACCATCCATAATAACACCTCGTTCTGTTTCGAGTTTCCATGCGCCTTGATTTACATCAAGCACAATCACATTCATTCCGAGGTTCATGGCTGCTTTTTGAGTACTTAAGCGAGTTCTTAAACTATTATTGAAGAAAATAAGCAAAGCAGTCTTATTTCTTCCTAATGTCTGATATTTGAAACGATCATTTTTGATCTCGAATGCTTCTTTTAAGGCTTGGTTTAGGTCGCCAAGGTCACTTACGTTTTGAAATACTTTCATATTATTGTTTTTAATGAAGATTCTTTAGAAATCTACTATTATCAATTTATTATTTATAGAATTATTTACACATTTTCATTTCCAAAGGTTCACCTCCGTGAAGGTAATTATGAGCAAATTCCTTTGATATAGAATTATTAAGGCTCTTACATACTTCAGCAGAGAAATCGAGTCCACATTGTATGATTTTATCCCAATCCTGTTCTTTCAAAGTAGGGATATCCTCTTTTCGGATATTTTCTCGCATTAGCCCGAAAACGATACCTGCATTAAAGTTGTCTCCTGCACCTATAGTACTAACGGTATCAATATTACGGACAAAATATTCCTTACGAATTGACGGAGTAAACAATTTCACATTCTTTCCGCCATCTGTACATATCATGTTCTTGCAATAATATTCAACTTCTTTTGCATAAACCTGCTCTGGGAAGTTATTTCCGAACATATTCTCAAGATCCTCAGTCGAACCTCTAACAATATCAGAATGTTCCATATTGTCAAGAATATCAGGATATAACTTTATAGCCTCCTCTTTGTGGGAATCACGGAAATTGAAATCATAATAAACAATAGCCTCACGTTCACGCACATATTTCAAGAACTCAATCACTTTAGGTCTAAGCACTGGATTCAGCACGAAATAAGAGCCCATCATCACAATATCATCCTTCTCAATCCTTGGCCATATAACATCTAAACGTGCCTTTGGATAATCTTTATAGAATTCGTATTCAGCATCGTTCTTGTCGTTGAGCCAAGCTAACGAAATAGGTGTTCGTCCGTCGTAATACACACATACGTTTTCATTGTTCACACCATTGTCGGCAAGAAAGTCAAGCACGACCTTACCAACACGGTCGTTTCCAGTTTCACTGATAAACGTTGTATTTTGTTCTAATCGTCCCAATGAAATCATGGAATTGAATACAGAACCTCCAGGAACAGCGGCTATTGGCTGTCCGTTTTGGAAGATTATATCCATTATCGTTTCACCTATTCCTATTATTCTTCTCATCTTATTATGATTTATGCTTTATTTATTAACTCAATTACTTCTTCCAGACTATTTGCTTTCAGCATCAGGTTTTCAAATGGTTTATTAGCCGCACCTGATTGGTTTAACCAATCGAATGTCTCAAACAATTTATTCCAGAAGCCATTTATATTCCAAAATATGACTTTTTTATTGCTAATGCCTATTGCGTTTTGACTCATTACAGAAAAAGCCTCGTCTAATGTTCCTACACTTCCAGGCAGAACAACAAACACATCACTCAGTTTCATCATCCACATTTTTCTGTCTGTGAGGTCTTCTGTAGGAACTTTTATTCCCACACATTCACTAACCTTACCTTGATCAATCAGAATCTTTGGAATAACACCGACGACAATACCTTTGCCTGTCTGCTTAACTCCTTGCGCAACAACCTCCATCAGTCCGACATTGCTTCCACCATAAATCAGTGTCTTGTTCTGATTACCTATCCATTCACCTAATTTTTTAGCTTCTTCTGTGTAAACTGCATCCATTTTATCCGATGAAGCACAGAAGACTCCAATCTTTTCCATAATCTATTGCTTTAATTTATCTTTGCTTATAGCAATAACTACAATTATTTGCAAAAGTACGAATAAATTTTGACAAATCTCAGCCTTTATTCCGTTTTTTAATTCTTTATTATAAATAAGTGTCATTAAAGCATATATGAAACAACTGATTGATTAGTACAGTTTACTGTCGCACTCATCATCAATTTTTCATAAATTCATAGAAATAAGGCATATAAAAAACCGATGACAAATTCATGAATTCGCCATCGGTATATATCGATTAAAAGAACAATCCAATTAGATTATTTTCTCCAATTCATCGATGTTTTTCTTAATCATTTCATCGGTAATTTCGTAATTCTGAAGATTTCCGCTGAGATATTGATCATATGCTGTCATATCAATAAGTCCATGTCCTGAAAGATTGAAGAGGATTACCTTTTCTTCGCCAGTTTCAGCACATTTCTTTGCTTCACGAATTGTTGCAGCAATAGCATGACATGATTCTGGAGCAGGGATAATACCTTCTGCCTTTGCGAACAAAAGACCAGCATCGAATGTTTCAAGTTGAGGAATGTCAACAGCCTCCATAAGACCGTCTTTCAACAACTGACTGACAATAACTCCTGCACCGTGATAGCGAAGTCCTCCCGCATGAATATTAGCAGGCATGAAATTATGTCCAAGAGTAAACATTGGCAACAATGGAGTATAGCCCACTTCATCACCAAAATCGTATTGGAACACACCCTTTGTCAACTTAGGACAAGATGCAGGTTCTGCAGCTATATAACGAGTTTTCTTTCCTTCTTTGATTGTATGACGCATGAATGGGAAGCTAATACCACCGAAGTTACTTCCACCACCGAAACAACCGATAATCATATCAGGATATTCGCCTGCCTTTTCCATCTGCTTCTCAGCCTCAAGTCCGATAACAGTCTGGTGAAGTGTTACGTGACTAAGAACCGAACCAAGAGTATATTTACAGTTTGGAGTAGAAACAGCCAATTCCACAGCCTCACTAATTGCAGTTCCCAACGAACCTTGACAATTTGGATTTTGAGTCAAGATATCCTTACCAGCACGAGTTGACATTGAAGGAGAAGGAGTTACCTGTGCACCGAAAGTCTGCATTATACTACGACGGTAAGGCTTCTGTTCATAACTGATTTTCACCTGATAAACAGCAGCTTCAAGTCCGAACACCTTTGCTGCATATGCCAAAGCAGTTCCCCACTGACCGGCACCAGTTTCAGTTGTAACGTTAGTCACACCTTCTTGCTTACAATAGTAAGCCTGTGCCAATGCAGAGTTAAGTTTATGACTTCCAACCGGACTCACACTCTCATTCTTGAAATATATATGAGCAGGAGTGTTCAATGCTTTCTCCAAACCATATGCACGAACCAAAGGTGTGCTACGGTAATATTTATACATATCTCGAACTTCCTCAGGGATATCAATCCATGCGTCAGTCATATTAAGTTCCTGACGAGAACATTCTTTATTAAAGATTGGGAAGAGATCCTCAGGAGCAAGAGGTTTCTTAGTTTTAGGATTCAACGGAGGCATTGGTTTGTTTACCATATCAGCCTGAATATTATACCATTGACGTGGTAATTCATCTTCACTAAGGAAGAATCTTTTTTGCTTTGTGCTCATAATTATTTTTAGTTTTGATTATATTTTTTAATCTTATAGGTTTTATGTCGCGTTATATCAAAAAACCTGTCGTAAGTACGACAGGCCTTGTATTCTAATCAGAAAATCTTAATATGCCTTAGTTACTCACGACTCTTATGATCTTGAGCTTTGCCACCAAACATTATTAGATATTCCGTTCATTTTAAAAAGTTTACTTTTAGTTTCTTTTGCAAATATACGTACTTTTTTCGAACTAACAAATATTTTTGATTATTTTCAAAAAGAAATCAGTCAATCTCCAAACCAAACATTAAAATAACTAAAAATTACACATTGTACATTGTTAAATTATAAATAATGTGTATCTTTGCACCCAATAAAATAAATTCAAAAAAATAATGGCACAGCAAGAAGACATTTTTAAGAAAGTGGTTAGCCACTGTAAAGAGTACGGTTTTGTATTTCCTTCAAGTGAAATATATGATGGGTTAGGCGCAGTATATGATTACGGACAAAACGGAGTAGAATTAAAAAACAATATCAAGCAATATTGGTGGCAGTCAATGGTGCTGTTACATGAAAACATCGTAGGTATTGACTCTTGTATATTCATGCACCCTACAATCTGGAAAGCAAGTGGACACGTAGATGCTTTTAACGACCCATTGATTGACAATCGTGATTCTAAGAAACGTTATCGTGCCGATGTTCTTATCGAAGAACAAATAGCTAAATATGATGATAAAATCGAAAAAGAAGTAGCCAAAGCAAAGAAACGTTTTGGTGACAGTTTCGATGAACAAAAATACAGAGAGACAAGTCCACGCGTACTTGAAGAACAAGCAAAACGCGATGCTTTGCATGAACGTTACAGCAAAGCTATGAACGCTGTTGATCTCGAAGAACTTCGTCAGATCATCCTCGATGAAGGAATCGTTTGTCCTATTAGCGGAACTCGCAACTGGACTGAAGTTCGTCAATTCAATCTTATGTTCAAGACTGAGATGGGAAGTACTGCTGACGGAGCTTCTACAATCTACCTCCGTCCTGAAACTGCTCAAGGTATATTCGTAAACTACCTCAACGTTCAAAAAACTGGACGTATGAAGATTCCATTCGGAATTGCACAAATCGGTAAGGCATTCCGTAACGAGATCGTAGCACGTCAGTTTATCTTCCGTATGCGCGAATTTGAGCAAATGGAAATGCAGTTCTTCATCAAGCCAGGTACAGAACTCGATTGGTTTGCAAAATGGAAGCAAACACGTATGGCATGGCATCAAAACCTTGGATTCGGTGCTGAGAACTATCGTTTCCACGACCATGAGAAGTTGGCACACTATGCAAACGCTGCCACTGACATTGAATTCAAAATGCCATTCGGATTCAAAGAAGTTGAAGGTATCCACAGCCGTACTAATTTCGACCTTGGACAACATGAGAAATTCTCTGGAAAGAGTATCAAATATTTCGATCCTGAACTTAATGAGAGCTACACTCCATACGTAATCGAAACAAGTATCGGAGTTGACCGTATGTTCTTATCAATCATGTGCCACAGTTATTGCGAGGAAAAACTCGAGAATGGCGAAACTCGTACTGTTCTCCGTTTACCAGCAGCATTGGCACCTATCAAGCTCGCAGTTTTCCCACTTACAAAGAAAGACGGACTTCCAGAGAAAGCACGCGAAATCATCGATGATTTGAAGTTCCACTTCAACTGCCAGTACGAAGAAAAAGATACAATCGGAAAACGTTATCGCCGTCAAGATGCGATAGGTACTCCATATTGTGTAACTGTTGACCATCAAACTCTCGAAGACAATACTGTAACAATCCGTTTCCGCGATACAATGGAACAAAAACGTGTTGCTATAAGCGATCTCTGCAGTATTATTGAAAAAGAGGTTACAATCACAAACTTATTGAAGAAACTTAACGTTGTTGCTACAACAAAATAAATGAATCGTTACTAAAATAGATTTAATAGCAAATGATATATTCTGCAGTTATGCTGTGATGTATTCTTTGCTATAAAATCTATGTAACAAAAATAATAAATATAAAAATCAACCAATAGTATGTTTTTAAGAAATCACAAAAAGTTTTTTGGTATACTTGCATTATGCTTGTCGCTTCTCAGTATGATTTCATGTAGCGAACAAGAGGAAACCAACGATTTCAGTAATTGGAAGAGCCGCAATACAACTTTCATCGATTCTATTGCAAACGTTGCAAAGTTAAATGCAGACGGAAAGTGGGTGATACAAAAAGCATACAATTTGGGAGAGGCAATATCAATTGGCAACAGCGCCAACTCTTATTTTATATACATACATAAGATAGAGGATGGAACCGGAAGCGAGTCTCCATTATTCAATGACTCTGTCAGAATACACTATTGTGGACGTTTGATTCACACAGACATATACCCTGAAGGATTTGTGTTTAGCAAGAGTTATAGCACAAATACACTTAACGAAGCCACTGACGTTCCTGCATTAATGGGAGTGAATCAAGGAACTACAGGATTCTCTACAGCACTGATGTATATGAAAGAAGGAGACAGATGGATGGTTTACATACCAGCATACCTTGGTTATGGAACTGAAGACAATTCAGATGCAAATATACCAGCATCTTCCACTCTGATTTTTGACATAAAATTAGCGAAAATCTATAAATACGGTAAAGATAAGAACACTGCATGGCATTAATTCATATAAGAATAGCTGAATGTGTTCACGTTGATTAATATTTCGGATATGCAAACAATAGAAGAAAGAATAAGCAATGCAGTCATACAAGGTGTAAAAACACTGTATGGAGCAGATATAAATACAAGTATGGTTCAATTGGGAGCCACTCGTAAAGAATTTGAAGGGCAACTGACACTTGTTGTTTTCCCATTTTTAAAAGCATCACATAAAGGACCTGAGCAAACTGCACAGGATTTAGGAAATTACCTACATGAGAATTTGGCTGATGTTGTAGCCGATTTCAACGTAGTAAAAGGCTTCCTAAACCTTGTTATTGCTAATAAGTATTGGGTAGAACTTCTTCAAGAGATTTCAAATACTCCTCAGTTCGGTTTTTTACCTATGACCGACAATTCACCACTTGTGATGATTGAGTATTCTTCTCCTAACACAAACAAACCTCTTCACCTTGGACATGTACGCAACAACCTCTTAGGTTCTGCACTTGCACGCATTGTTGAGGCAAATGGTAATAAAGTAATCAAGACCAATATTGTAAACGATAGAGGAATACATATCTGTAAATCAATGTTGGCATGGTTAAAATACGGCAACGGGGAAACTCCAGAATCTTCAGGCAAGAAAGGCGACCACCTCATTGGTGATTATTATGTTGCATTTGACAAGCATTATAAGGAAGAATGCAGTCAACTTGAGCAACAATATATAGCTGAAGGAATGGATGCCGATGCTGCAAAAGAAAAGGCTAAGCAGGAAGCACCACTCATCAAGGAAGCTCACGACATGCTTGTAAAGTGGGAAAAAGGCGACGAAGAAGTTCGTGCACTTTGGCGTAAGATGAACGAGTGGGTATATGCCGGATTTGATGAGACTTATAAAATGATGGGAGTCAGCTTCGACAAGATATATTACGAATCTGACACATATCTGGAAGGTAAAGAAAAGGTGTTGGAAGGTCTTGAAAAAGGCTTA
Source organism: Bacteroidaceae bacterium (assembly GCA_024682395.1). Taxonomy (GTDB): domain Bacteria; phylum Bacteroidota; class Bacteroidia; order Bacteroidales; family Bacteroidaceae; genus Colivivens. The sequence continues at coordinate 22,298 of JAIKZH010000004.1, read as the reverse complement.
TTCTATCGCCGTGACGATGGTTCTGTATGGGCTGATCTCACAAAAGAAGGACTTGACGAAAAACTTCTTTTGCGTTCAGATGGAACATCTGTTTATATGACACAAGACATAGGAACAGCAAAGTTACGTTTCCAAGACTTCCCTATCGACAAGATGATTTATGTCGTTGGAAACGAACAAAACTATCACTTCACTGTATTGTCAATTCTTTTAGATAAACTCGGTTTTAAATGGGGTAAGGACTTAGTACACTTCTCTTATGGAATGGTGGAACTTCCAAACGGAAAGATGAAAAGTCGCGAAGGAACCGTAGTGGATGCAGATGATTTGATTGCAAGTATGATCTCTGACGCACGTAAAACAAGCGATGAAGCCGGAAAATTCTCAGACATGAGCGAGGAAGAAAAGGCTGAAGTTGCAAGAATAGTAGGACTTGGTGCGTTAAAATACTTTATTCTTAAGGTTGACGCACGTAAGAACATGTTGTTCAATCCAGCAGAAAGTATCGATTTCAACGGAAATACCGGACCTTTCATTCAATATACATACGCACGTATTGCATCTATCATGCGTAAAGCAGCTGAACAAGGAATCAACAGCGAACAGATAGATTGCAGCGCTATTCAGTTAAGCGAGAAAGAAATATCACTCATACAGAAACTGAACGCATTTACTGCTGCTGTACGTCAAGCCGGAATAGATTATAGTCCTTCAGGTATTGCTAACTACTGCTATGAATTGACAAAAGAATTCAATCAATTCTATCATGACTACTCTATCCTTGGAGCAGACAATGATCAGATGAAACAATTCAGATTAGTATTAGCACAAACTGTGGCTAAAGTCCTTAAATTAGGTATGGGACTTCTTGGTATTGAAATGCCTAAAAGAATGTAATATAGGAGAGATTTGTACAATCCAGTCATTCTCAACCATTATTAAAACGAGATGATTGACTAAGATATTTCATCCTTGATAGTTATCACGAATAATTATGGCATTAATAACCTGTAAAGAATGCGGCAACCTTGTCTCTGACAAAGCAATAGCATGTCCAAGATGCGGTTATCCGATGAATACGCCAGAAGAAGTACAAACCAAACAATCCGTTTCAACAAAAACGGAAGGTTCTGGTTATAAATGTACTTCAGACAATGGCATCAGCCATAATAATGCAAACTGTTCAAAACCGATTGGGGAAGCCCTTTGTGTTGATGCAGCTTGCAGTGGTAATCCTGGGAAGATGGAATATCGCGGAGTTCATATACCTTCGGGAAAACAGGTTTTTCATTACGGTCCTGTATGGGGAACTAACAATATTGGCGAGTTTCTTGCGATTGTACATGGTTTAGCATTACTGAAACAGCGTGGTTCTAATATACCAATATATTCTGACAGTTATGTAGCACGTAAATGGATTGAGCAGAAAAAATGTAAGACAAAGCTCGATTCCACCGAAAAATCTGCACAGACTTTGGAATTAGTACAACGAGCAGAAAAATGGTTAAGAGAAAATCAATATTCAAACCCCATTGAGGTTTGGCAAACAAGAGATTGGGGAGAAATCCCTGCAGACTTTGGTAGAAAATGATAGCATTCTTCAAAAGCATAAAACAATATCTTACTTCATATAAGAAATATATTGTAGGGACATTTATTTTGAATGTCCTTTCTGCCTTGTTCAATGTCTTTTCATTTGCACTTCTCATACCGATATTGAAGATTCTGTTTAAGGTAGATGACCAAGTCTATAAGTTCATGGAATGGACAACACAAGACGGGACTTTTAACGAACAGATTAAATATATAGGTGAGGCTGCCAAAAACAATCTCTTCTATTATTCACAGTCGTTGATTGACGAATATGGACAAGCAACCACTCTCCTGATTCTTGGTTTGGGTTTGTCTCTTCTAACCCTACTCAAGACAGGGGCTTATTTTGGAGGTTCAGCATCACTTATGCCGATAAAATCGGGAATTGTCCGCGACATCCGTGAGAAAATATACAGAAAGATCCTGTCATTACCTCTTTCATATTTCACAGACGAACGAAAGGGGGATATCTTAACACGAATGAGTACTGATGTGAACGAAGTTAACGCATCAATAGGCAGTTCTTTGGATATGATTATAAAGAATCCTATACTCATACTTGTATATATCATAACTTTGTTCACAATCAGTTGGGAACTGACATTATTCACATTCCTCGTTGTTCCGTTCCTTGCATTAGGAATAGGACGTATTGGAAAAAAACTAAAAAACAAGTCTCTGTATGTACAACAGAAGTGGAGTGAGGGTTTCAGCCAAATGGAAGAAACTCTTGGAGGGTTAAGAATCATCAAAGCGTTTATCGCTGAAGAGAAGATGAAAGACCGTTTTATAGCCGTTAATAACGAATACAGACGTGCAGATATGATGGTCTCAATCCGCCAATCAGCCGCCCACCCTGTAAGTGAGTTCTTAGGAACATTAATGATTGTAATTGTACTCTGGTTTGGTGGCTATCTTATATTCTCACAGCATTCATCGTTCGACGCAAGTACATTCATTTTCTTTCTTGTTATCTTGTATTCTATACTACAACCAATAAAAGACCTATCGAAAGCAGGATATAGTATTCAAAAAGGTATGGCATCATTAGAAAGAATAAACAAGATTCTTGATGCTGAAAATAACATAAAAGAGATTGAAAATGCCGTTGAAATCGACGATTTGCATTCAGAGATAGAACTTCGTAACGTTTCTTTCTCATACAATGAATCTCATAAGGTTCTACAAGATATAAACCTCAAGGTTAAGAAGGGTCAGACCATTGCATTGGTTGGTCAGTCTGGTTCGGGAAAATCCACTCTCGTCGATTTAATTCCACGTTACCACGATATTCAGGAAGGACAGATCCTGATTGACGGAACAGATATAAAAACAATGAGTATCCACTCTCTTAGAAGTCTCATTGGAAACGTTAATCAAGAGGCCATTCTGTTTAATGATACGGTTTTTAATAATATAGCCTTCGGACTTGAAGAGAACAAAGACGGATACACCAAAGAGGAATTACGTAAACGCGTAATAGAGGCTGCAAAGATTGCAAATGCACACGATTTCATAATGGGAATGGAAAACGGATATGATACAAACGTTGGTGATCGAGGATGCCGTCTGTCAGGCGGACAACGTCAGCGCATAAGTATTGCAAGAGCCATTCTAAAGAATCCTCCTATATTAATCTTAGATGAAGCAACCTCAGCATTGGATACAGAATCTGAGAGATTAGTACAGGATGCATTGGAACGCTTGATGAAATCACGAACAACCATAGCCATAGCACACCGCCTGTCAACAATTAAAAATGCTGACTGCATATATGTACTACACGAAGGAAAAATAGTAGAACAAGGTTCACACGATATGCTTATTGCACAGAATGGTTATTATAAGCGATTAAACGATATGCAGCAATTATAATGTCATTTTTGCTTGTTTTGATGCTGTTTTCGCATAAAAAACAATAAAAAATAAAGATTCAAGAAAAAAAATGCTTTAGAATATTGCTGAATAACAAATTATTCTTACCTTTGCACTCGTAACCCGCTTCAGTAGCTCAGTTGGTTAGAGCACATGACTGTTAATCATGGGGTCGTTGGTTCAAGCCCATCCTGAAGCGCATAAGTCCACTATTTTAGTGGACTTTTTTATGACATATCATCTCTATTCATTTTTTAGAAACAACAATAAAGTTACATACATTCAATATTAAGAGTTAGAAATAAAAAAAGTACAAACCTGACATTATCATACATATATGATGATAGTCGCTCATTTATATTAGATTCCTTATGCAAATTTATAACTATACATCATGGGCAGACCTACACCAATCATAATCATAGCAATCGCATTTGTTGCAGGAATATTCACCTGCAAAATAGCAATAGATTATATACATATAGACACAATCTATCTGCTTGCACTTGCTATATTGTGGTTTATCGGTATGATAGGTTTTAACAAGATGCGAATGCCAAATGTGTTTGAGTTATCAACTATTTTATTCTGTTTCTTTACTGGTGCCTTGTTGTTTCTCATACGATTCAATGAAGTCAAAGATGGAATAAACATGAATAATCAATACATAAGGGGGGAAATCATAAAAACACCGATAAAATCGGCACATTCTTGGGCGGTTGACCTAAAAACCGACAATGGGACAAAGATAAAAGCATATTTACATCCATACTGCCAACCAAGAACTGGAGATATTATAGAGTTACAGCCTTCATATGGATTACAATCAACATGTCCGTTATATGATTCCGATTCCATCTACAAAGACTATAGAAGTTATCTGTTCTATTCCGGTATTTCAGCAACCTGCTATGCAGGGAAAGGACAATGGCAATTAACAAACGAAGAAAACAACAACATCTACACACGTATTCATTCTCTTCAAGAATCAATGATCAAACAATATAAAGAAGCGGGATTTGAAGGCAATGAAGGAGCTGTAATTACCGCCATGACAACAGGTAATAAAGCAAGTTTATCAAAGCAGACAAAAGAAAAATACTCACATGCAGGTGTAAGTCATATATTAGCACTTTCAGGATTTCATCTTACGCTATTATACACCATGCTGGAATGGTTATTATTTGCATACATCGCACCACGGAGATGGAGAATCATCACTCAATGCCTATCCATAATAATGATTATAGCCTTTACAATAATAGCAGGAGCTCCAGCATCATTGGTACGAGCAACTATCATATGTACCTTGATGAGTGTTACAAGTATATTACAAAACGATAATTCATCGATGAATTCGTTAAGTCTTGCAGCAATCATTATGCTTGCATACAATCCACTTATGTTATTCGATGTTGGATTTCAATTATCATTTGCTTCTATGATAGGATTATGCACAATATGTCGTCCGATGTCAAACCTATTGACGATAAAAAACAAACTTCTACATAATGTATGGTCATTAACATGTTGTACCATCACATGCAGTTTATTTACATTTCCACTTATCACATATTATTTCGGTTATTTTCCACTAACATCAATATTTACCAATGTTGTTATAACCTTTATCGCATATTTCCTACTGATATTCTCAGTATTATGGTGGATTATGTACTTTATACCTACTATTCAAGAAATTATAGGAACATGTATGAACTTCACAGCATCACTGATGAACGATATTACAGGCTGGATTTCATCGATGAAATGGGCAATTTGTGAATTCAGGCTAAATCTTCTAGGAGTTATAATGTGTTATCTACTATTGGTATCGGTAATACATTTATTTAAGATTATCCACACATACTATAATTCAAAGTACTATTTTAATAAAAAAGATTCGTTATAATAAAAAAAATACATTCTACGTCCCTTTTTTAAAAAAATTGTCTATCTTTGCAAATACTTTCTATCATAGAATATATAGATATTTCTATGACAGAAGATGCAAATATAAAAAAGTGTATAAAACATTATTTTATTCAATGAAAATATAATTTTCACATTAATAATGTTAGAAACAATAATTAGAACAAAAAGCGGAAATATATAATATATGAAGGATATTGCAATATATGGTGCGGGAGGATTTGGACGTGAAGTTGCATGCTTGATTAACATAATCAATGAAACTATCCAGAACGACAATGATAAATGGAATATCATTGGCTTTTTCGATGATGTAAAGGAAAAAGGAGCACATAACGAATATGGTGTAATCTTAGGAGGTTTATCTGATTTGAATGCATGGTCAAAACCATTAAGTGTGGTAATAGCAATTGCAACTCCAAGAATTCTAAAGAAGATAATAAATGGGGTGACAAATAAACTGATAGACTGGCCAAATATCATATCTCCAGACGTGGTTTTCTTAGATAAGAATAATTTTTCAATTGGAAAAGGTAATATCATTTGTTCACGCTGTTTCATCTCATGCAATGTTGTCATTGGCAACTTTAATATCCTTAACGGATATGTTACAGTTGGACATGATGATAAGATAGGTAACTATAATTGCATAATGCCTGGAGTACGTCTCTCTGGAGAATTAACCATCGGTGATGGCAATTTCTTTGGAGTATCATCGGTTGTTCTTCAACAATTAAAAATAGGGAATGACATTACCATAGGCGCAAATAGTCTGATACTTCGTAAACCTAAAGACGGATGCACCTACGTTGGCAATCCTGCTAAAAAAATAGAATTTTAAACAATACACATTATAACTCATATGGAAATAAAAGATTTTATCGATAATTTTGCAAGTAACTTTGACGAAACAGACACAGATTCATTTACACCTGAGACTAAGTTTCGTGACTTGGACGAATGGACATCAATGTTAGCTTTAGCTACAATGGCAATGGTAAGTGAGGAGTATGATGTTGAGTTAACTGCAGAAGAAATGCGTAATGCTCAAACAATAGAAGATTTATTCAATACCACTAAATCTCATCTTTAAAATGGATAATTTATTATCACTGCAAGGAAAGCATATCTTAGTGACAGGTGCATCATCTGGCATGGGCAAGGTATTTGCACAAATGGCTGCCGCACAAGGAGCACGTGTGTCTTTATTAGCTCGTAATGAGGAACGATTAAAAGTTACTCTTGAATCGTTAGAAGGTGAAGGACATGATTTCTGTACATGTGACCTTACAGAAGATGATCAATTAACAGACATTGTTAATAAGATTGACCAATTAGATGGTATTGTGTTATGTGCAGGTATTAACGACTTTGTACCTGTTAAGTTTATAAAACAAGAGAAAATCTCCAAGATGTTTCAAACTAATTATTTCTCACAACTGATATTAGTTCAAAAGCTCTTGAAGAAGAAACTTATTAATAAGGGGGCTTCCATTGTATTTATCTCATCTATTTCTTCAATGTTAGGTGTACAAGGGACCTTACTTTATGCATCTTCAAAAGGTGCGATAAATTCAGCAGTAAGAGTTTTGGCTTCCGAACTGGCAAACCAAAGAATCCGTGTCAATGCCATATGTCCAGGAATTGTCAAGACAGAAATGCTATCCGGAACAAATGTTGACGAGGATGTCTTTACTAAACAAGAAGCACTTTATCCATTAGGATTAGGTACACCAAAGGATGTTGGAGGAGCGGTATTATTCCATTTATCAGATGCAAGCCGTTGGCTCACAGGTCAATGTATGATAATGGATGGTGGTTTTACATTAAACTAAATTATTATGGCAACTATAAAATACAACAATGTTGGAATTAGAGCTATCTCAGCATGCGTTCCTAAGAAAATAGTATATAATAAGGACCTTGAATATCTTATTCCAAAAGATGAAATAGAAAAGACCATTAATAATATTGGTGTAATAGAACGAAGAGTTGTGGATGATGACGTTTGTGCATCAGACCTTTGCTATAAAGCAGCAATGAAACTTTTTGAAGACAATAACATTGATCCTAATAGTATCGATGTATTGCTTTTTATGAGTCAAACAGCTGATTATCGTATTCCTGCCACAGCTCCTACCTTACAGCATAGATTAGGATTATCCATAGATACTTTATGTTTAGACTTAAGTCTCGGTTGTTCAGGTTATGTGTTTGCATTATCAACTGCATATGCCTATGCTTCCATGGAAGGAGTTAATAGAGTTTTATTACTTGACGGAGAGACTTTCTCAAAAATCGTAAATAAACGCGACAAGGTGGATTGGCCATTATATGGTGATGGCGCAACTGCAACCCTAATAGAGAAAGGAGATTTTGGAGAATCTACTTTTATCCTAAAATCTGATGGTTCAGGAAAAGATGCTGTCATTATTCGAGATGGAATGAGAAATAAAATCACGCCTGAATCGTGCATCGAGAAGGAAGAAGAAGACGGGAACATTCGCTCGGGCTTAGAAGTATTCATGGACGGAATGGCTGTATTTAATTTTGCCATGAAGCGTGTTCCTAAGAGTATAAAAGAAATCATGGAAGTTACAGGTTCCAGTATGGAAGATATCGATTGGCTGGTATTCCATCAGGCAAACAAGTTCATGACAGATTTCTTCACAAAGAAACTGAAATTTGATGCTAACAAAGTTCCATATTGTATTCAAAAATATGGCAACACCAGCAGTACATCCGTTCCATTAACCATCGTTTCTGAGTTATATGATAAGTTGAAGGATGGTGACAAGGTTGTTATGAGCGGATTTGGTGCAGGTCTAAGTTGGGGAACAGCTATGATACAAATAAAAGACTGCCAGGTATCACCAATCATCGAATATTAATTTATGCTAAACGAATTATCATTCCACCATATTGGAATTGCTTGTTTTACGATTGAAGAAAGTAAAGCATTCTACGAACAGCTTGGATACAAAGCATCACAAGTTGTAGATGATCCAATACAAGATATACGTATCTGTTTTTTAGAAAAACAAGGTATGCCTTTGTTGGAATTACTTGCCCCTATAGATCAAGCAAGTCCTGTAAATAGGATATTAGAAACACAAGGAGTTACTCCATATCACATTTGTTATGAAGTTAACGATTTTGACACTCTTATAACTATATTACGAAAAGAGCACAAATTTGTTCGTGTTAGTAAGCCGGCTCCTGCATGTGCGATTAATAATCGAAGAGTTGCTTTCATGTTTAGAAAAGATGTGGGATTGATAGAACTATTAGAATCGGACGCTAAATGAGATACTTTATATTCAGGAATCAGACAATAGAACCGTTATTTGGCGAAGACGGAATCGGTTATTCTGGTTATGACGACATCAGTGTTATACCAGATACCACCGAACGCTATATATGGTTTTATCAAGTTCCATTTAACATTAACAGTCAACAATTAGCAGAAGAGATTTCCACTTACATAGACAAGTTGACACTCGTATTATCCCATATAGAGAATAAAGAGTTATGGATATTAAGTCTTGTAAACCTCTTCCCCATCCAACTTGCAGGTAATGACACACAAATCAATGAGACTGTTACACTTTTCAATACAGAGGCTTTAAAACTAACCAAGACAAACAAGAATCTGCGATTCATTGATTTCTCATCATTTACCAGTCAATACACATCACAAGAACTTATAAACTGGAAGTTCTATTTTATCTCACAAATGCAACTGAGCACAAAGCTGACTAAAGATTTCAAACTTTGGTTTATGCGCAAAGAAGCAGAGATAGCTGGTAAAAGAAAGAAATGCCTGATACTTGATTTGGACAACACATTATGGGGAGGCATTCTCGGTGAAGATGGTATCGCAGGTATTCAAATAGGTGGAGATTATCCAGGAAAGGCCTTTTATTATTGGCAATTGGCTCTTTTAGAATTACAAAAGAATGGTGTCATTCTTGCTGTGTGCTCAAAAAACAATGAAAATGATGTTTTGGAAGCATGGGAGAAAAATCCATTTATGGTACTGAAAAAGGAACATTTTAGTGCTTGGAGAATTAACTGGCAAGACAAAGCCACAAACATACAAGAGCTGGCAAAAGAACTGAATATCGGTTTGGACAGCATGGTCTTTGTTGATGATAATCCAACCGAACGAGCACTCATAAAAGAGATGTTGCCAATGGTTTGTGTTCCAGACTTTCCCCTTAGACCATATGAACTGATGAATTTCTTCAGTCAATTGGTTAATGATTATTTCAGAATCTACACTATTACAGACGAGGATCGTCAGAAAACTGAGCAATACAAGGCTAATGCAAAAAGAACTGCAGAACGCAGTAAGTTTATTGATATGGAATCTTATATAAAGAGTCTTAACATCAATATCATCATAACTCCTGCTAATAGTTTTAATGTAAGTCGTATAGCGCAAATGACTCAAAAGACAAACCAATTCAACCTGACAACTATTCGCCTTACAGAACAGGAAATCAATCAGCAATTGGCTGACGGATGGAAAATATACTGTATTAGTGTAAGCGACAAGTTTGGTGACAATGGAATCACAGGAGCGATATTTATCACTCCATCAAATCACATTGAGAATCTATTACTTAGCTGTAGAATACTTGGTAAAGGCATAGAAGAGGCTTTCGTACAATATATATTGAATTATCTACACAGAGAAGGCATAAAACAAATCACTGCTGAATACAGGCCTTCGCCTAAGAACTCTCAGACAGCAGACTTCTACGAACGTCTTGGATTTAATCTTTCAGAAGAAAGCATAAATAACAAACTATATAATAAGACATTAGAGCAAGAGGTATCAATTAAAAATTATTATAATATAAAAATGAATAACTAATGAAACAGAGAATTATTGAAATAATGAAAGATGTTTTAGAAGAACAAAATATAGACATCAACAGCACTCAAGACTCTTTAGAAAATTGGAATTCTTTGCGTCATCTGAATCTGGTCAGCGAATTAGAAGATGAATTTGATATAGAACTTGAACCAGATGAAATTGCAGAGATGAAAAGTGTTCAGAAAATCGTTGATATCATCAAGCAAAAAAACAACTGATAAAGCATAAATCATTAGCCCAGGTCGATTGCAGACTTGGGCTAATGATTATATACACAGATATTTATCGTTTAATACCTCCATATATTTGATTTACATTGCATTTTTCTAAAGATATAGTGTTTATTTGTATTTTATTGCTAACTTTGCAAAGTAAATTATTATAACTATACACGACTAATGAAAAAATTATTTAAAACCCTATTGGCTTTAGGTTTGTTATGGCCTATATCGGTCTATGCAGGATGTAGTTCTGAGGACAAACCAGCAGAATGCATTACAAATCCTATCATCTTCGCAGATGTCCCCGACATTGACATAATCAGAGTTGGTAACGACTATTACATGACTTCCACAACAATGCACTTGTGTCCGGGTGTACCAATTATGCACTCAACCGACCTCAAGAATTGGGAAATCATCAATTATGTTTATGACATCTTAGAAACTAATGGTAATGCCACTCTCAATGGTGGAGAAGCTTATGGAAATGGTTCATGGGCAAGTTCTATCAAATATATAAATGGAATGTTTCATATCTGCTTTGTTGCAAACGAACAGAACAAAACATATATATACCACACAAAAAATCTTAGATCCAAGAATTGGGAAAGAAGTGAGTTCCAAGGAAAATTTCATGACCCAGCATTATTCTATGATGAAACAACAGGACGTGCATTTGTTGCTTATGGAAATGGTAGAATAATGGTACATGAACTTACTCCTGACTTCACTACACTTAAAGAAGGCGGTGCACACCAACTTTTGGTTGATGCACGTGATCCAAACTGTGGATTAGGTGCTGAAGGAAGCCACCTCTATCGTCATGGAGACTATTATTATCTTTTCAATATTGATTGGCCTCGTAATAGTGTTCGTCGCGAAACATGTTACAGATCTAAAGAGCTTTTCGGTAAATGGGAACGTAAAATAGTTCTTGAAACTACTATAAATGCAGGTGTTGGAGGCTTCGGAAGGAATGGTATCGCACAAGGCGGTATTGTGGACACACCTAATGGTGAATGGATGGGATTCTTCTTCCAAGACCAGGGTCCTTTAGGGCGTGCACCTATTTTTGTTCCGATGGAATGGAAAGATGAGTGGCCTGTATTCCCTTCAGAATACAAGAACTCCACATCTCCTACAATTGGAACCATACAAGAATCCATTACTTCTTCCGATGAATTCGACGGTAAATACAATCCTGAAAATACAAATTGTATTGCCGTAGGTCCAGCATGGCAATGGAATCACAACCCTATAAACGAGGCATGGAGCCTTACAGAGAAAGAAGGATGGCTAAGACTTAAAACAGCATCTGTTGCACCACATATATTCCTTGCTCGTAACTCAATAAGTCAACGTTTACCAGGTCCACGTTGTACAACTGAGGTTCTTATGGATGTAAAAGGCATGAAATCGGGCGATCGCGCTGGTATATGTGCTTTTCAAAGCAATTACGCAAGTATTGGTGTTGAAAAGGACGCAAAGGGAAAGAAACAACTCGTAGTTCGTACCCGTTCTTCAAGAGGTAAATCCAGAGCTGCATTCATCTCAAATGAAGATGACTCAGAAGTAGTTCTTGCACAAAAACTCAAGAAAAACAAGGTATATTTACGCATCAGCTATGTTTTCTATGAGAATGAGGCTACAAAAGGACAAGCAAACACAGCACGTTTATCATATAGCTATGACGGAAAGAAATGGATAGACAGTGGAGTTGTACTCAAGATGCAATACACACTTGATATGTTTATGGGATATCGTACATTACTCTATAACTATGCTACAGAAGCAACTGGAGGATATGTAGATTTTGATTATTACCATTTGACAATAGATTAGAATATTCTACATTTATATCTGGGGTGTGTGTCGTTTTTAATCAAAGACACACACCTCATTTATTAAAAGAGTCCTCACTTTATAATAACAAACAATAATACTCAAAATAGTAATTATATCTATGAAACATCTAATCTTTACAATCGTTTTATTTGTCGTTGCAGAAACATTATCTGCAGCAGAACAATTTGTGTTGTTCAATAAAACAGATAATTGTATCTCCTTATGCAATGACATAAGCATCATAATTGATGAGAACGACAATGAAGGGGTGAAAATAGCCGCTAAAAACCTACAAAACGATATTTTCAGTGTTACCAACAGAAAACCCGAAATCAATGGTGGCAAAGGAAATATAATTATAGGCACAATAGGACAAAGTAAATTAATTGATAATGCTATTAATAAAGGTATTATCAAACGTAATGAACTTAAAGGCAAGTGGGAAAAATATATCATCACCACTTATAACGGACAACTGTTTATTGCAGGAAGCGACCGACGAGGAACAATCTTTGGTATATATGAACTCTCACGTCAGTTGGGTGTGTCTCCATGGTATTGGTGGGCAGATGTTCCTGTAGAAAAACACGATGAAATCTATATAAAAGCCGGCACATATACAGACGGAGAGCCTAAAGTAAAGTATCGTGGTATATTCATCAATGATGAGAATCCGTGTATGCAACAATGGGCAAGAGAGAAATTCGGTGGCATGAACAGTAAGATGTATGTTCATGTATATGAACTGATTCTACGCCTAAAAGGAAATATCCTATGGCCTGGCATGTGGGGATCTTTCAAAGAATACCGACCATTAGAAACTATTCTAAAGGACGAAAATGGCAACTGGGAAGGGAACGACTTCAATGATGATGACCCACTTAATCCAAAACTTGCGAATGAATATGGTGTGGTTATAGGAACATCACATCATGAGCCAATGCAACGTTCACAACAAGAATGGCTTAGAAGAAGAGAAAACTATGGAAACGGAGAGTGGAACTATATGACAAATAGAGACGCCCTTCAACGTTTCTTCAAAGAGGGAATCGAGAATACAAAAGATTATGAATGTATGATTACTATGGGAATGCGCGGAGATGAAGACCGCCCCATGGTTGATGCTGGAAGTAGAGAAGAAAATATGAAACTGCTTCGTACAATCTTTGATGACCAACGACGCATAATAAAGGAGGTAACAGGAAGACCTGCAGAGGAAATGCCACAAGTATGGACACTATATAGTGAACTCTTGGATTATTATGATGAAGGATTTCATATTCCAGATGATATCACGCTAATGTTATGTGATGACAACTGGGGAGACATCCGAAAGGTTCCAACAACTGATCTGAAAAGAAAAGGCGGATATGGTATGTACTACCACCTTGGATACTACGGAGGACCAAGAGCTTATAAATGGATTCAACACTCACAAATACAAAAGATATGGGAACAAATGCAGTTTGCATATGATTATGGTATAGACCGCCTATGGATGATAAATGTGGGCGACATAAAGCCAGACGAGTTTCCTCTCAGTTTCTTGATGGATATGGCTTGGGATCCAACCAAGTTCAACGAGAACAATTTAATGGACTATACACGTGAGTTCTGCCGACAGAATTTTGGTGAAAAATATGCTGATGAAGCAGCAAGAATCCTTAATGAAGATTGCAAACTTGCATCAATAAGAACTGCAGAGATGCTTGATGACAGAACATACAATTTACAAACTGGAGAGTTTGAATCGATACGCAACCGTTTCCTTGCCCTTGAAACAATGGCATTACGTTTATACAACGAAATGGATAGCAGCAAGCATGATGCTTATCAACAGATTATATTATTCCCTGTACAGGCCTTAGCAAATCTTTACGATATGTATTATTCACTTGCAATGAATCGTAAATTGGCTAAGGAGAACGATATACGTGCGAATGAATGGGCAGACAGGGTAGATCGTTGTTACGAACGTGATTCTATCCTTTGTTGGAATTACAATCACAAGATGTCTGGAGGCAAATGGAATCATATGATGGATGAGGTACATATTGGTTATACATCATGGCACTGTCCACAATTCCAAATTAAACCTACAACACTACGAGTATCATCCGAAAACGCAAAACAAGGAGGATATGTGTTTAATGAGCACAAAGGCTCTATCATCATTGAGGCAGAACATTATTATCGTGCTACAGCAACAAAAGACACACGATGGACTATTATTCCTGATTTAGGTCGTACACTAAGCGGAATGGCACTTATGCCTTATACAAAACCTGCTAAGGGTGCAATGCTTGAATATAAGGTGAAGTTTAATGAATCAACAGATAAGGTTAAAGTAAAACTTGTATTTGCCACTATCATGCCGTTCGTAGATGGAGGTCACTATGTTGAGGTTGGATTTAAGGACTGCAACAAAGAAACCAGAATGCTGAATAAAGACTTCAACTGGCAACATTGCTACGATAAGATGTACCCTGCTGGTGCTGAAAGGGTAATAGAGATAACTATGGATTTAAAAGCCCAACCACAATCAGATGGTTATTACATACTTCAGGTAGCACCACAACAACCAGGTATTGTACTTGAAAAGATATGTATAAACAACCAAGAACGAACATTCTTTAATGGAAATGAAACTCCATACATAAAGGAATAGAAAACATAATAAAAAGAATTAGGGGTGTACTCATGCAAACATGGATACACCCCTAATTCGTATATAAGATTTAACGGATTAGAATATATCAATATAATGTTCAAGTAATCCTTCAATTCTTTGCTTATCCTTGAAATAATGATATGTTGACACTTGCAAATCCACACATGCTTCTTCATCACATACAATATTTCCATGTTCATGCATCTGAAGAGCACTAACAGTCCACATGTGGTTTACTCCACCTTCAATGGCATGTTTTAAGGCATGTGCCTTCTGGTGTCCATTACATAGGATTAAGACCTCACGAGCGGCCATTACAGTTCCTACACCAACAGTAAGAGCTTGCTTAGGAACCTTATTTATATCGTTGTCGAAGAAACGGCAGTTAGCCTGAATTGTATTAGTTGTAAGAGTCTTGATACGAGTCTTGCTTGAAAGACTTGAACCAGGTTCATTGAATGCGATGTGACCATCAGGTCCGATACCTCCAATGAAAAGGTCTATACCTCCAGCCTCTTCTATCATTTTCTCGTAGTTTCGGCATTCCTCGAGTAAATCAGGAGCATTTCCGTTAAGGATATGCACATTCTTTGGATCTATATCAATATCATTGAAGAAATTTGTCCACATGAATGAATGATAACTCTCAGGATGAGATTCTGGCAAACCAACATATTCGTCCATATTGAATGTTATTACATTCTTAAATGAAATAATTCCAGCCTTATTAAGTCTTGCCAGTTCACGATACATCCCAATTGGAGAAGAACCAGTAGGACAACCGAGAACGAATTTATGTTCTGGAGTTGGATTTGCTTCAAGTATTTTATTTGCTACAAAATGTGCAGCCCATTTTGATACTGACTCATAGTCAGGAGTTATAACTACTCTCATAAGAAATTTGGTATTAAATGGTTATATTTTATTATTGGTTTGTTTATCTCTATTTAATATTTTTGGAAATTAACATTGGTTGTTTTAAATTCAGGAACTGTTTTCTTCATCAACGCTACCATCTCTGGTATCTGCACTTGAGCAGACAGATACACCAGTTTATTTACAACCTGATGAACCTCTTGATAATCATACTCGCGCACCTTAGCAATCTTAATTCGTTGGTGGTTTGTAGGAATGGTGTTCTCAGAATTTGCCAATACCTCTTCATAAAGTTTTTCTCCAGCACGAAGACCTGTAAAAGTAATCTTTATATCCTTATCTGGGACATAGCCAGCCAATTCGATCATACGGCGAGCCATATCTACGATCTTTACAGGCTGTCCCATATCAAACACAAAGATTTCATTACCCTTGCTCATTGTTGCAGCTTCCATCACTAAGCGACAAGCCTCAGGGATGGTCATAAAGAATCGTATTATCTCAGGGTGGGTAACTGTAACAGGGCCACCTTTCTCTATTTGTTCACGGAAACGAGGTATAACACTACCATTTGAGCCTAAAACGTTACCGAATCGTGTTGTAACGAATTTTGTAATACCACGATGTTGTCCTGCAGCCACAGCCAATCCTAATGATTGAACATAGATTTCAGCTATTCGTTTAGTACATCCCATGATATTGGTAGGATTAACCGCCTTATCTGTACTAATCATAACCATCTTCTCAGCACCATATTCAATACATTTATTTGCTACATAATGACTACCACAGACATTCACCATCACAGCCTCACATGGGTTATCTTCCATTAAAGGTACATGTTTGTATGCAGCTGCGTGAAACACAATCTGAGGTGAGAAATTACGAAATACGTAATCCAAACGTGGTTTAGATCGTACATCACCAATAATAGGGACATAATCAAGCTCTGGATATTTCTCGTCTAATTCAAGACGCAGGTTATGCATAGGAGTTTCTCCATTATCAAAGAGAATAAGTTTTTTTACTCCCATAGAGGCTAATTGACGGCATAATTCACTACCAATACTACCAGCGGCACCTGTAACCAGAATAACCTTATTATTGAAATTTGATGAGATTTGGTCCATCGAAATCTGTATCTCAGGGCGTCCGAGTAAGTCTTCAATTCGGATCTGACGAATTTCATTATGATTGATCTTTCCGTCAACAATTTCATCGACAGCAGGAGAAAGCAACACCTTTATTCCACACTCCATTGCGAATGGGATGAGTCTTTCCTTTTCATCTCTTACATTATGTTCACGTGGAAAGATTATTGCCTCAACATTATATTGTTGCTTTAATTTTGCAATATCTTCTACAGTTTGGAAATGTAATATCGGACGATCAGCTAATGAATATTTCTTCATAGGTCCACCATATGAGATAAAACCTACGATATTGTATTGTGGAGAAAACTGAAGACGAGTAATGAATGCAACAGATTTATCACTTGTTCCATATACAAAGGTCTTTGTACGTCGTGAATCTCTTTCAGTTGACGTCTTAACGATATCATACAGATAAACCATGAGAGAACGGGCACCGACAAGCATACATAACAACAGAATCATGTCGATAAATCCAATGATTATTAATCTTGAATAAGTTGCGCTCTCATTGTGAAATATAGGAATGATTAAGGCCTCAATAAATATAAATCGGGCAATGACACATATTATAAACCTTGGCATGTCACGCAATGAAAAGTGACGGATTATGACACTATATGTTCTTGCGACATAAAAGCATGCAAAGGATATAATTAATGATGCGAACATCCACCATATTGTAAATGCCATTGGAAAATATTTCCATTGAGCTAACCAATATATAAGTAAGAAAGTACAGAACGATGACAATACTGATAAAATCACATCAAATGCCAGTATTGCAGCCGAACTAATATACTTATCTGTGCGTCGTCTTATTTCTAATAATATTTTTTTCATAATATCTTTCTGCCTTATATCATTTTCTAACAAATGATGTTAACAAACTTTCCTATATTGTTATTTTATTAATGCTTTTGGACATTTTATAGATTTAATGAAGTCTATAAATCTAATCGAATGCAAGTCTGTTCCTTTGTAATCATAAAGCCCTTTATCCAACAACATATTAGCGTTCTTACATGCGTGATGCCCATATGCGACACCAAGCGAACCTAAATTGAGTTGAAAACGAACTTTTTTCTGTTTTAGTTTATAATAATAATTATCATTCATATACATATATCTCTCTGGATGTGCCAAAACCGGATAAATCCCCTTACTCATAATAGAATCTAAGATAGCCTCGAAATGTAATGGGGGGTTATAATATGATGTTTCTATCAACAATTCGTTCTGCTTATGTCCAATATACAATAAATCACCCTTTGACAATCTCTCAGCAAATAAATTATCAACCATATATTCAGCCGCAAGATTCAGTTTTATTGGTCCATCATAGTTTTTTAGAAGAATCTGAAATTGTTCCTTGAGTTTTTCTGTAGTATTTGGGATATCCTCCATTATATGAGGAGTGCACCAAACCTCTTCTATTCCCAATTTCTCATATTCACTTAGAATATTCAGGGTTTCTTCCATGGTTTTCACACCATCATCTACTCCTGGAAGTATATGAGAATGGAAATCTGTGAAACCTTTCAAGATTCCGGATGACTCTATTGTTATTTTTTTCTTGAAAAAACTGAACATATGTTCTTATAGTATTGTGCTTAGTTATAATTGTTAGTTTCAGGCCTCCAAATAGTAAGGAGTAATCAGGTATGTAAGAACTGTTCTCAATTCAAACATACCTGATACATGAGTTATACCTTAGAAGAATAAGAATTTCTTTTTCTTCTTCTCATATCCATAATGGTATCCATAATTGCTATGGTAGCCATATCCGTAATGGTATCCGTAACCATAATGAGCGCCATATCTTCCACCTTCACTGAATGTACCATTAAGAATAACAGACAAGTTCTTGAATTTATGTTCCTGATACATTGCTTCAAGTTCTGAAAGTAATCCGCGCTCCATTAATCCTGCACGTACAACAAATATTGTTCTATCTGCTAATTTCTCAATAATCTGAGTATCGGCAAGGATTTCTACTGGAGGACAGTCAATAAGAATATAATCATATTGGTTACGTAATTTTGAGATTGCCTCACCAAATCGATCCTCAGAGATAAGTTCTGTTGGGTTTGGAGGAATTGTTCCAACTGGAAGTATTGATAATGTTTTATATTCTGGATGCTGAACAATAACATCATTAACATTATCAAATTTACCACTCAAGTAATTTGAGATACCATATTCAGGAGACTCTACATATGCTGAAAGTGAAGCCTTACGCATATCTCCGTCGATAACCAACACATTCTTACCCTTAAGAGCAATTGTGATTGCCATGTTCATTGCTGTAAATGTCTTACCTGAGTTGACATTATATGAAGTGAAGATAATCACATTTGACTGATGTTCCTTAGTCATAAACTCAAGGTTGGTTCTTACAACGCGGAATGCTTCATTTATAACATCACGCTTGCCTTGTTCTACCACTATATGAGTTGATTTCGCTTCACCTGACTTCTTTTGCCATGGCATACGTTTCTTCTCAAGATAAGCTTGTGGAATTTCACCAAGGAATGGTATTGTAAGAACATTCAAGTCTTGTCGACCACGTACGGTTGTGTTCAATTGTTCCTTCAAGTAAATGACTGCGAATGGGATAATCAAACCAATGATAAGCGCAATCATAAGGAATTTGTTCATATCAGGAGAAGCAGGAGTAAGACTTCCGCTTGGTTCCTTAATTACACGAGTGTTGTAAGCAGTAAATGCCTGAGACAACTCGTTCTCTTCCAATTTCTGCAAAAGGAACAGGTAAAGAGCCTCTTTTACCTTCTGTTGACGTGTTACAGAAAGAAGGTCTTTTTCTTGTTCTGGGTTAGCAGCCAACTTTCCTGTAGTTTGGCGTTCACTCTTTTGCAAACTACCAATCTGAGTTTTCAATGCACGTTCTTGGTTATCAATAGAAGCTAACAAAGAACCACGAAGAGTAGCAAGCATTGCATCTTTCTCTTGTACACTTGAGTTGTGTTCACTACTTGCAGCGACAAGGTTATTACGCTCAATCATCTGAGAGTTATATGATGCAATCTGAGATTCCAAAGAAGAGTTTCCTATTGCTGCAGTTGAAGGGATAAGAGCGTCCTTAGGAGCCTTAGCAATAAAATCACGTATATAGTGTGTCATTGTAAGGTTATTGTTCAATGACATGATTTCATCGCCCATTTGAACACTTCTTCCCATATACATACCAGCTGCTGCACTGATATCTGGAGTAAGTGTTGAACTCTTGAAATCTGCAATTCCTTCATCAACGTTGTTAAGATCTACAGAGATCTTGTCAAGACGATCTCTAATAAATGCAGAAGTACTTTCTGTAATCTTGTTTTTATCAGCAATCCATTTCTCATTATAAACGACAGTTAACAATCCAAGGATGTCTTCTGCACGTTCTGGGGACACGTCTCTACATGTGATTGTAATGACATCAGTTTCTTTATCTTCAACACCAACTGTAACCTCTGCAAGATAATGCATAGCTGAATTATAAACAGTGTTGCGTGAGAGATGAATCACAGGATAATTTTCTCTTCCTGAGTAAATCTCAGTTGGAGCAACATATATATTTCCTATAGGAGTCTTTATAGAGTCATTAAGTTTTCCTTTAACTTCTCCTTTAATTTCCTCACCATTAAAAACAAAGTTACTAAGTGTGACACTACCTCCTTTAAGATTTATATCAAAATTAGCGGTTTGATCGTTCTTTATACCTCCGATTGTTACATTAACAGGTAATTGACGACCATAAAGAGTATGCTTGTGGAAACGTCCGTCAACTGAATAATTCAAATCAAGATTGAGACGACGAACAATTTCGAACATATTATCAGGTGAACGGAATGTTCTTAACTCGTTGTGAACATTAGTTGATGAGCGGAAGATACCAAGGTCATTAAATGACTGTATTCCTCCAGGCATTGATTTACCCTGTCCTTCAGACTTGATCTGGATATCTGTTGAACGCACATATGTTGGAGGAGTTCTACGAACATGTAACCATGCAATACCCACACAAATCAGAACTGAGATTAAAAACCAATACCATCTTGAGATACATGCAAAGAACAATCCTTTAATACGCTGTAAATCGTTACTATCACCCTTTGCAGCCTTTATTTTCAATAATTCATTATCTTTATACTCTTGTGGTTGCATAAAACTAATTTTCTTAATATTATTTGATTAAAAATATTATCCGATTGAATGTGAATGAATTACCATTTCTTTATCAACAAAATCATTGATGTTGCAAAGGAAGCTACTGACATCCAGAAACTTGGTGTAACCAATGTGTTTCCAGTTGCAAGAGACTGACGTTCACGCATCTTATTTGGTTTCACGTATATTATATCGTTCTGGTGAATATAATATGCTGGAGAATTAACCAAACTTGGAGCATCGGTCAAATCAACATGGTAAACTTTCTGTACACCTTCCTCATTACGCCAAACCAACACATCATTACGAACACCTGTTATGCTCATATCACCAGCCATTGCAATGGCGTCAATGATTGTTATTGCATCTCTATCTATTGAGTAACGTCCAGAACGTCCTACTTCTCCCATTACTGAATAAACAACATTCATGAACTCAACAGTAACGGTTGCATCCTTTGCCTCACCAGCCTCTCTCAATCTCTGGCGTATATAATCAGCTATTTCAGATCTTGTCTTTCCTGCAACATGAACATCTCCGAGCATTGGAAACTGAATATTACCTGCATGATCCACAAAATATCCTACGACGCCCTGTCCATAAGAACCTTGTCCAGAACTACTTGACTGTCCTAATCGAGTAGATACATAAGGTAAGTTCAATCTATTTACAATATCACGGTTTGATGAATTAACCATAATAAACAATTTGTCTTTAGGTTGAACTCTGATTTCTTTTTCAAAAACTGAAGCCTGACCATTCAACAGATCAGCATCATTGAAGTAGGCTATATTCTTCACTGAGCACGAGCATATAAGCATTGTGCCGAGAACTGCTGTTGTTAATTGTTTTAATTTCATATTTCTTTTATTTTATTTTGCTAAACCTATTTCTCCTAAAATTATATCACATAATTGTAAACTTAATAATCATGCTTTGTCATTATTATTTTCTTCACTAATACTCACAAAAAATATCCTGTATGTATTAAACATTTATAATTGTTTATATAGCTTGCATATAACAATATGATATCAATTATATATCATCAACATAAATCAACTCACGTAATA
>JAIKZH010000001.1 GCA_024682395.1 Bacteroidaceae bacterium | reverse complement strand
ACTGATTATTAATTTATTAGTTGCTCGTTACTATAAAGCTAATTGATATATTTTGAATGTGTCGTCTTTACTAAGTTCAACATATCCTTTTAAGATATCTCCCTTTAGTTTATGTAATCGAGTATTCATTAATTCAATGTCGGGATTAGGTATTCCAAGTTCTTTGAAAGAGACTGGTAAATGTAGTACGTCGTGATACCAGTTCTTCAGTTTTTTTACTCCTTCCAAAGCATCGGCTTTAGCATCGCCAGAGTCTGCAACACCCAAAACTCGATGTGCGAGTTGTGCTATTTTATTTGGATTTGACTGTGCTGCATATTGCATGAATGCAGGAAATATAACAGACAGACCAGCACCATGTGTAACGTCGTATTCTGCAGATATTTCATGCTCCATGGCATGGCTGTTCCAATCCTCCTGTCGTCCTAATGAGCATGTGTCGTTGTGAGCAATTGTTCCACACCACATTATGTTTGCACGAGCTTCGTAGTCGTTAGGATCCTTTATTATACGTGGCGCAACTTCCATGATTGCCAGAAGCATACCTTCAGCCAGTCTGTCGCCGATTTCCACATCAGTTGTATTGCTGAGGTATCTTTCGAATATATGTGCCATCATGTCGGAAATACCACTTGCTGTTTGCCATTCAGGCAAGGTCATAGTTAGTTCTGGATTCATGATTGCAAAGACTGGACGTAACAGCATTGGTTGACGAATTCCAACCTTAACATGAGTTGTCGTGTTTGTTATGACAGAGTTTCCAGAACTCTCACTACCAGCAGCCGGTATTGTCAGAATCACTCCAACAGGTAGTGCTTTTTGAGGTGTAGCAAGTCCTGCATAGAAATCCCAGAAATCGCCTTCGTAATAATATCCAACAGCAATGGCTTTAGTTGTATCAATCACAGAACCACCTCCTATAGCAAGAAGTAAATCGGGCTTGAATGAACGAGCAAGGTCAATACCTTCACGTACTTTAGTATCAATAGGGTTGGGTTGTATGCCTGATAGTTCACATGTCTTAATTTCTTCATTATCAAGAGAATCTTTCACTCTTTTAAGTAATCCTGTTCTGATGATACTTCCTCCTCCGTAAACAATCATAATGCGTCGTGCTTTATGTTTATTACAGAGTTCACCAATTTGATTTTCTGTTTGCTTACCAAATACAAATTCGGTAGGGCAGTGGAAAACGAAATTATTCATAGTAAAAAATATAGTTTTAGTGTTAATATCTGATTTTGAATTTATTTGTTGTTATTTCATTCTGCATCGCACGATGGTTCGACATGTAATGAAATCATTGTGTTCTTTCCATATTTCTGTCGCCACAATCGTTCTATTGATGTAGTGATGTTATGTGCTGTTTCGACAGTCATCTGTGGGTTTACAACGATATGTGCTTCAATAATAATGTATGGACCACTTTTTCGTGTTTTGAGTCCATGAATATCTGTTAGTCCGTCAACTTGTCTGGCTATCTGCATTATTTCTTCCTCAGTTTTTTTAGGAAGCGATTCTTCCAGAAGTTCCATTATTGCAGGTATAGCCATTTTCAGTGCGATGATCATGATGAAAATACTGATACCACAACAAGCGATAGGGTCTAATATTCCCCATTTAGCTCCGAGAATCATGGTTCCTCCGATACCAATACCCGAACATATTGATGATAAGGCATCGGTTCTGTGATGCCAGGCATTTGCAATAACAACATCGCTTTTCGTTTTCTTTCCCACATGGATGGTGTAGTGATAGAGTATTTCTTTTGCAATGATTGATATCAGGGCCGCCCACAAAGCAATGTTTTCTGGAATTTGCAGTTGTTCTCCGTTTATAAATGATATAATATCGTTGATTCCTGAGATGATAAGTTTTATACTTACAAAAGCCAACAACAGACTGACAATAAGTGTGGCTAATGTCTCAAACTTTCCATGACCGTATTTATGTCCTTCGTCTTGACCTTTAGAGGCAATACGTACACAAAAGATGATAACAACATCCGATACTAAATCTGATAGAGAGTGGACCGCATCGGCAATCATGGCGGCACTATTACCGAAGAAACCTGCGTAGAATTTTCCTATTGTCAGGAACATATTCACAACAAGTCCTATAGCAGTTGTTTTAGTCAACTGTTTTTCTCTTTTACAGATTTCTATATTGTTATATTCTTCTGTCATGTACAATTTTGTTGTCTTATAACTGACTAAAGGTTATTTTTTCAAATATACACAAAGATAATACTATTTTTTATAATAAATAAAAAAAACAGCCATTTTCATTAAAATAATGGTTCAGTTATTGCATATTATGATTTATGTGTGTCGTAATAGCCAATATTTATAAAATAACGTGTGAGAAGGTGGAGAGAATTTTCTGTTTTTAAGGATTAAGATTATTCAAGGCAAACGGGGGCGAACACTTTTAAGAATGAAAGCATTTGCAGTGTCGGACTTTTTACATATTTTTGCTATACAATAGTAAAAGAATTATGGTCTATAGTCCGACACAACTGTTGATTTCTTCCACATGATTTAATAGATTTGGTTAATAACAAATCAGGTTGGTTGTTGTTTTCATAGAATTCTGAATTGACGCGACGTAAATATCAAATCAGACAAAAATCATGTGGCAACAGTACCGCAATGCTATCTTGTGTCAGATAATGTGTCTTATATACTCGTTCACTTATATTATAATAAGTGAGTGTTTGTTTGTGAATTTTGATTATAATGTTTGTTTATATTGATGAATAAATTTTTTTCTTACTTCTTTGCCATAGTATGATTACAAGGTCTTTTTTTGATAATTGTAGGTTTTGACCTGTTTTATTTATAGCTATATATACAGTCTTTTATTTAAAGACGTATTGGTGTCTGTACTTTTTTCAAAAACTATGAGATAGTTTTGAATTCTTAGTATTATAAATGTTTAATTATGTGGAATGTTTATTTTCCAGCAATAGCATCGATTTCGAGTTTAGCTCCTTTAGGTAATGCTACAACTTGATAGCAAACGCGTGCAGGTTTTGTCTCTTTAAAGAATTCGGCATATGCAGCATTCATTGCAGCGAAATCATTTAAATCGGCAAGAAGCACAGTTGTTTTTACCACATCATTAAGCGACATACCGCCAGCTTTCAGTATTGCTTCTATATTTTTAAGAACTTGTTTTGTCTGTTCTTCGATAGATTCAGGTATAGTTCCGTCAGCAGGGTTTACAGGAAGTTGTCCTGAAACAAAAACGGTTCCGTTCAAATCAATTGCTTGTGAATAAGGTCCAATTGCCGAAGGTGCATCATTTGTAACTATAACTTTTTTCATATGTATTGATATGTTAATAGTTAATTAATCTATTGTTTCAAATATATCTGATGGTTTTGTTTATCTCCCTCCAGAATATATGTATTTTTTTATTTGCTTCTTTTATGATAAATCTATTTTAGATAATGCTGTGGTTGTTATGTTTGTGTTTCTTCAAAATAAAACCAGCAATCTCTATAAATGTTTATAATGCAAATTTATACATTTTTATTAATAAAACCAAGGATTATGTGATAAATTGCAATAAAAACTTAAATATAGTATGTTGTATGCGTGTTTAGAAGTGGCTTTTCATTGAAAAAGGGGATAAATCAATGCGATTTATCCCCTTTAAGCGTGTGTGTTATTTATTATAACTTAATCTTCAACATTGTCAAAGAATAAGGTTCTATATCAAGTGACATCTTCTTTTGTACCTTAATCTTTTCAACTTTAGGTGCAATTGGTTGCTTTTCGAAGTTGTTTTCATCTTCTGGTTGTCCAGCGAGAAGAGTTTTTTCAGCAACTGATTTTAATCCTTTGAAACGAGAAAGGTCGATTTCTGCAGTTTTCTTGTCGCCGCTTGCATTTGCAACCTTTACAAATAACTCGCGAGTCTTAGTGTTGAGAATTACAGATTGATTTTGGAACTTATCAGCGTCTTTGATAGTTACACAATCTCCGTAGTAGTAGTTACCTGAAGACTGACCGAATATTTGTTGTACATAGTAGCTGCATGTGAGATATGGACGTTCGTTATCATAATAGATAAGGTCTGGATTCCATTGAGTTCCGTTCTTACGTGCGAAGAGTGGGGCATATGATGTCATACATACAACATCGCCGTTTTTCTCTACATGCATCAAATAGATTGCCTCAGCCAATGCGTCTTGAAGTTTCTTGTCTTTTGCTGCATATTCTCCAAGATAAACCTTTGTCTTTCTGTCTCTTGGATAGTTGTCGTATTGTTTACTATCAATAAAGTAGTTGCGTGGTTCGTAGTAGTGTTCGTCAAGGATTGGAAGATCGATTTCTTGTGCCAATTCCCATCCTTTTTCGTAATCTCTGTTTCCAGGGTGTGAACCAGGACCAGCAGTACCTACGATAACAATTTCAGGGTATTTAGCTCTTACCTTATTATAGATATACTTAAATCTTTCAATAAATTCAGGAGAGATACGTTCTTCGTTACCGAGTCCGAGATATTTAAGATTGAATGGTTTTGGGTGTCCAGCTTCAGCACGGATCTTACCCCATTTTGTGTTTACGTCGCCATTAGCCCATTCGATAAGGTCTAATGCTTCGTCAACCCATTCGTCCATTTCTGACATAGGGAGTGCTTCTTGAGCTTGGTCTTTCATTCCCCATCCCCCGTTTACACCTTGGCAACTTACACCGCAAGGAAGGATTGGCAATGGTTGCATGCCCATATCTTCACAGAGTTGGAAATATTCGAAATATCCCACTTCCATTGATTGATGATATCCCCAAGTATTTTTTAACCCTTTACGTGTTTCTTTTGGACCAACAGTGTTTTTCCAACGATAAGTGTCCCAGAATCCGTCGCCACCTCCGTGTACAACGCATCCACCAGGGAAACGCATGAATTTTGGATGTAATGCTTCGAGAGCTTCAGCCAAGTCTTTACGTATTCCATGATTTTTGTATGTGTCTTGTGGAACGAGCGAAACCATATCGACATCAATAACACCTTTTTCCAAAACAAGAATTTGTAGGTTTGCGTTCTTGTAGTCTTCTGATACAGTTAACACTGCTTCTTGTTTTTCCCATGAAGAAGATGTAGCTTTGATTTCAGCTTCAGCCAACACTTTTGGTTTGCGCTCAGATGTAGCGATTACAACTCTTATAGGTTTTTCAGTTCCTTCTACGTTACGAACAAAAATAGAGAAGTTATATTTCTGTCCGGCTTTCACTGTCATTCCGTCGAAACCTTCATTTTGAAGTCCGAATCCAGTCCATCCGTCGTAATCATAGTAGTGTCCAACACGTTCTATGTGTAAACGCATGTAGTTTGGATTGTTTTTGTGAATAGGGTTTTGTTGTAGTGCTTCGAAATAACCGGCAGAGTGTCCAGGACGTACCATTCTCCATGATGTACCAGGTCCCCATCCGTCTCTTTCTATAGGTGAGTATTCAAAAGAACCATTTTGAACTAATTGAGCATTTAGTCCACCATCGGCAGACATGTTGATATCTTCAAAGAATATACCAATGAGTTCATCACTAATTTGTTTTCCTCCTTGAGGTGCAGTAATTGTTTTTTGAGCATTTGCTCCCACACTTGTTGCTAACAACAAGGCTACGATTGCTGATTTTTTTTCCATATTAATTAAATTATTTGCAGCAATTACTTATGCAAATATTATAGGTTTAGGAAGATTATTTATATAAGTTATCTGTTTTTATATGCTTTAAATTAAATATATCAGTACGATAATAAGTAGATAAAACATTTGATGTTATGTATCTTTGATGCAAAGATAATCATTAATTCTTAATTTATGAAAGATTATATAATAAATTTTTATGCAGATAATAAATATTTATATTTTTTTACAATTGTCTTTATTTTACACCAGATTAATGTGTATATTTGCATGCTAAACCATTAAAAAACTTACTTACATGAAAAAATTATTTGTATCATCTGTCTTGATGATGTTGGCTCTCTTTGTAAACGCACGAGTTGTGACTGACAGTATAGAGAGTAAAGTGTTGGGCTGTAAGGTGAAATATAACGTTTATTTACCTGCCGGATTTAACAACAACGCCCCTGAGAAATATCCAGTATTGTATCTGTTGCATGGTTTTACCGATACATATACTTCGTGGGTAATGAAGGGTAGGGTGCAAGAGATAGCCGATGAGTTGTTGCAAACCGGTGAGATGTGCCCTATGGTGATTATAATGCCAAATGCAGGCGGTACTGACACTAAGAATACTTGGAACGGCTATTTCAATATGGACGGATGGAAATATGAGGATTTCTTCTTCAACGAACTGATTCCTCAAGCCGAGAAACGTTATAATATTGCTGGTGACAAACAACATCGTGCTGTAAGCGGTTTGTCAATGGGTGGTGGAGGCTCAACAGGATATGCGTTGGCTCATCCTGAGATGTTTTCATCTTGTTACTTGATGAGTGCATGGCTTGAAAGTGAGGATAACGAACTTGATCCGAATGATAAATCTACATATGTGCGTCATGCCGTTCATTCACGTTCAGCTATTGACTTTGTTTCATCATCTTCAGAGGAGATAGTTAATAAACTGAAAACACTAAAATGGTTTATTGATGTGGGTGATGATGATTTTCTGCTTTCAGGCAACATAAAATTTTATCAGGCAATGCAGGCTAAGCATATCCCATGTGAATTGCGTGTTAGAAATGGGGCTCACAACTGGGAATATTGGCACACTGCATTACGCACAAGTTTGCCTTTTGCCACACGAAATTTTAATAAATAATTATTCTTATTTAGTTTTGCAAGTGATGAAGTTTTTATCGCTTGCAAAACTAAAATATATTGCATTAATGTAACATGCTGGCACCTCCACTCACTTGGATATACATGCCGTCGGTTACTTTTGTGCCGTTTTGAGTTGTACCGCATGAACTGCATACGAGTAAAACAACTCCTGCAATCCATATAAACAAGATTGCGGGTATTCCAAATTTGAATTTCTTGTGTTTTGTCTTGTGATGAAAAATCTTCATGCCTATCCCTGCTCCAATCACTCCACCAATAAGAGCCAGCATGAGTAGGGTGTATTCGGAAATTCTCCAATGATTTCTTTTCGCTTTCCACTTGTCTATGCCATAAACCAAGAATGTTATGATATTTATGGCAATAAAATAAATCGCGACGTATGTGATAATTGATGTTCCCATTAAATATTCTTTATTCTTATATTCTAAATGTAATTATAAAGTCATCGCTTGAACGCTTCATCGCAGGTATTTCATCGTTGATCATACCTAATTCATATGTCTCAACACCATTTTTGCAATAAACACTATCGCTGTCAACCGCTATTGTGGTGTAATCATAAGTGGTGATATGTTTATCGGGGTATAGTGTGTTGAGTTTATCAACAGCGGCTTTATGGCATTTCTCTATAAAATGCGTATCTTCGTCAGAGTAGAACTTTCTGAAACTCAACAAATCATCAGTCATATGTGAAATAGTTTTTATAAATGAACTAACTATCTGAGAATAGTTTTTTGGGGGGGGCTTGTATTATTGTAATTTCTTTTTTATTACAGCCGGATTTCCTGCCACCATCACATCGTCGGGCACGTCGTTCACCACAACACTTCCTGCAGCAACAATCACTCTGTTGCCTATTGTAACTCCTGGACACACAGTTACATTTCCTCCAAGCCAACAGTCATCACCAATCTTAATTGGCAGAGATTTCTCTTCTGGTTTTCTTCTTTCCTTGTAGTCAATCGGGTGTTGAGAGGTGAGAATGTGGCAGTCAGGTCCGATAAGTGTGTTATCACCAATTTCTATACCACCATTGTCGAGAAACGAACAATTATAGTTTATGGTTACATTCTTGCCGATTTTGATTCTTGAGCCTATGTCACATCTGAATGGAAGTATAATCATGACAGAATCGTCCATGTCGGGAATAAGACATTTCAGTAATTTCTTTATGTAGGCACAATTCTCTTCTGTCACAATCGTGTTGTTGATTTTAGAAGTAAGAAAGAATGCTTTGTTGTGTAATTGAGATATTTCTGGATCAGAATAGTTATATTTCTTTCCAGCGTATAGTTTTTCTAATTCAGTCATTTTCAGTTAATGATTACGATTAATAATTCTATGGTTATGCTAATTATCTATCCAGTAATATTTTATCAGTATTTGATAAGTCTGTTGTTATATGTTCTTTGCAAATGTAGTAAAAAGAAACATTACAACCAAATAACTTAATATAAACTATTATTCGTTTCATTTATTTGACATTCTGCATTCATACACCGCATATAAACATAAAAAGTGTAAAAACGTATTAAAATATCTGTTTTATCTCTTGTAAATTACGAAAAAATATGTATGTTTGCATTACAATGAGGTAATTTATTGTTGGCACAATATGCCAAGTGGTTATGAAATGATAAATAAAGGTTATGATTTTAAGAAAATGCCAATATATTTTATTAATATTTTTCTGCGCATTTATTTACACGACATGCGAGGCTCACGATAAAAAAACAGAGATAACAGCATTATTCGAGGCTGCGGACTCATTACAACGATTAGGAATATATAGTCGTTCAATGGGTGTCTGCCAGTCTTTGCAACGAATCCCAGAAGTGGAGAATAACATTGATTTGAAGATAAAACTATATTCTTTATTATCAATCAACTTCCTATACATGGGTTATCCCGATAAAGCAGAGGAATTTGCATATGCATATCTTAGTATTGCTAAGAAAAACCGAATGCATATGCATGTGGTATGGGCTTTGAACAATCTGGCAATTATTTATTATCAGGCTAATGATTTGGAACAGGCTGAACGGTTTGTGCTTGAAGCAATTGACATCGTAGAAAAAGAAAACGACGAAGATGGTCTGTCTGTCAGTTATGGTCATGCCGCAATGATTTATTGTCAGAAGAAATATTATAATAAAGGATTGCAGAATGCTCAGAAGTCATATCATCTGGCTAAAAAGAATAATAACGACATACAGAGAGCTACTGCCATGTGTCAGATAGCAGAAAACCTTGTTGGTTTGGAGCGTTATGTTGAGGCACGCATTAATTATCTGGCAGCAATGAATATCTTTAAACGTCATAAAATTATTCATTCACTTGCCATATGTTATTACGAACTTGCTCTTGTGGACCTGCGTGTCGGACAGAACGAAGAGGCGAAGAAACATCTTAGAAAATCATTTAATTTGAATCAGACTTTAGGTGATAACATGTTGGTTATGAAGGTATATGATCAAATTAATGAGATGCTTGTGGTCAAAGACGAACAAGTAAAGACTCATAAGGTGTGGCTTATCGTTGTATGGGGTTTTGTAATCATTATGTCTATTACATTATGGTGTAAATACAAGATCAATCGTCGTTTGAAGGCAACATCTGAAAAATTAAGGGTTTCTAACGATGTGAAAAACAGATTAATAGCATTGATATCACATGACTTGCGCTCTGGAATGTTGTCTATAAATATGGCTGCCCACATGTTAGATAATAATAAAGAGTATTCTGAGTTTTTGATTGATGAGTTAGTAAAACAAAGTGATGCTCAAGGAGTTCTTGTTGAAAATCTCTTACAGTGGAGCAAACTTCAAGTAACTAATGATCTTAAAGCTCGAATAGTACGCTTCAATGTCTTTGATGCTGTTAATGATGTGAAGGAACAAATGCAGTTTTATGCAAATCGAAAATCTATTAAGTTACAATTAGAAACACAAGATGATATATTTATGGTATCAGACATGATTATCATACAAGTGGTTCTTAGAAATATTATTTCCAATTCCATAAAGTTCTCACATCGCAACACAACTATTCTTCTCTCATACAAAACAAGAGAGGATGGAAAGTTGGATATAACTGTTAAAGATGAAGGTGTGGGTATGCCACAAGAAATAGTAGATAAATTATCTAAGAAAACTATGCTCGTTCATACTGCGGGAACTGAACAAGAAACAGGACAAGGTATTGGAATGGCATTGTCTTTCGATATGTTAGAGTTGATTGGCGGAACCATCGAGATATCAAGTAAACAATGCGAAGGCTCTGTATTTGATATTATCGTATAAGTTTATTTATGTGACATATAATAGTCGAGTCCAGCCTTTACATTCTTAATAACGGCTTCAGAACTATATGTGGCTCCTGTTACGGCATCAACTTTCAGATTTTTTGCATCATTTACTTTCATGTTGTTCCATTTCTCAGACAACACTTTCTTTACTCTATCGTAGAATTTTGGTGTTTCTTGTGAATTAAGAAATTCAATTTTCTCGATTTTGTTCTTCTTTATATATATACATAAAGGAGTAGGACCATTTTTGCCCTTTATGTTTTTTCCTATTTGGGTAGTATTTACTATATAAACATCGTTTTCTTTTTTCATGGTGTCGTTGTTGCTTGTAAAACTGAACAAGCATAAAACACATGTGAATAACAAAGCGATACCGGCATTTTTTATTTTAAGAATTCTCATATCCTATTTGTTTTATTATGGATGTTTATAATTAAAAATAATATGTTTCACAACCAGATTTATGCAATTTGATATTTATTGCATTATAAGTTGTTGTGGGCAAAGATATGGATTTTTTGATAAAAACAAAAAGAATTTAGTCGAAATATGAAAAATAACCGTGTATGAAAGATGATTATTTGTCAGATTTCATTGTGTCGATATTGATACAGTCTTGTGTCCAAATGGTGAACGGAAGTTCTTTCTCAAGAGGGTAGTGGCGTATAAGTTGATTATCATCAGTCAGTTCTACCACATGATTGTGGTATTCCACATTGTCAATAATGATTTTGTTTGCAGCAATTCTTTTCATTATTTTCTTTTTATGATAATCTTATTAATGTATCCTACTTGCGTCTTCTTCTCGTTCCTATTGAGTTTGGAGTTCTCACCTTAGGTGCTGTGAGGATATTTGGATTCTTTTCGTCGCTTGTTGACATTTTGCGTAATTCTTCAGGAGATATTACCTTTTTCTTTACTTGTACAGGCTGTTCCTTAATAGTATTCGAATCAGGTTTGTCAACAATCACTGTATCTTGTATGGTATCCTTCTTTACTTCCTTTATCTCGTTTTTGGTCATTGTGTGCGTACGTGTAATCTTCATATCGCGAATTACAGCAATACTACGTGCCAGTTGAGCAGGAGCATAGAAATAGAAGAATCCACTTATGCTTTCAATCTTTTTCTCAGGTGAAGCATTGATTTGCAGATTCTGATTGCCTGTATAATATATGTTTCGGGTGTCGGCAAGTACACTACCGTCGGTATGTCTTACGGCAATGCTTGCGATTATATTCATTTCACGATTGTCGTCGCTTGCCTTTACAAAATCGGCATTGAATGTGAATGAGAATTTATCACCGTCATAGAACGATGTGTCGGCCTTGATGGTGAAGATATGTTTGTTTAGACTTGGATTTGAGTGTAAAATATACACATTTCTGCCATTCCATAAGTTTGTTGTGTCGCTGCCGTTTGAGAAAGCACTTGAACTGCTACCAGTTTCAAGAAGTATTTCTTTTTCTAACTTTTCGTATCTTTCCTGAATATTGTCGTATATATCCTTTAGGTCACTTATATTACGATTGTAGTAAACGAGTGATGAATCAAATTCGGCTTCGGTTATGCCATGTTTCTCGAATACTGCATCAATATATTTCTGATGTTCGTTATCACCTCTGTTCGATTCTACAGGTATGATTCCTTGTGCCAAATGATAGTCAAAAAGTACATCTTCCATTTTGCTTTTCGACAAGATCTTGTTATCCGAACCATTGCATGCTTCAAAACAACATGCTGCTATGAGCATGAAGATAAAGCATGAGATAAAAGCAAAATGAATTTTATTATTTCTTTTTGTATCTTTTGACATTTATATTCTATTATGATTCAGTATGTGACTCGACATCTACAAGAGGACTTCCGTTTTCTTTTACTTCAGATTGAACTTTGTCTTTCATCGCCGTGTTGAGTTCGTTTCTGAAAAACAACAATAGCAATGCTACTCCCACGGTTATTGATGCGTCGGCAAAGTTGAATACTGGTGAGAAGAAAACACAATGCTCGTTTGCGCTTGGAAGAAATGGGATGGTATTCAGCCAGCCCCAACTTGGCATATCCCACTCAATTAGTGGAAAATAAAACATGTCAACAACTTTTCCTTGAAGAAAATCACCATATCCGTTTCCCCATCCCACATATTGTGATATGTTGTAAGGTGTGGATTCGCTGAATATCTCTCCATAGAAAAGGCAGTCGATAATATTGCCTGCAGCACCTCCCATAATCATGGCAAGACATGTGATAAAACCGGTTGAGCGTCCGATTCTTATTTGTTTTACAATAATCCCACCAATGAAAATGACAGCAATGATTCTAAAGAGAGTTAGGAACACTTTATCGCCTAATTCCCAACCAAATGCCATGCCTTTGTTTTCAACAAACGCAATTATAAACCAGTTGGTTATGTCTTTATGCTCGCCTAATGCCATTCCAGTCTTAACATTGACCTTTATGATTTGGTCAATGATAAGAACGGAAATGAATATAGCTGCTGTTAAAAACAGTTTAGCTTTATTTGACATTTATGATTTTGATATATTAATAAATGCTTTGAATTCGTCAAAATCAACTTCAGTACCTTCTGTAATATTGCCGAAAGTGATGCTGTTTGCCAACACCTGACCGCTGATATAGTCTTTGTAAGTATCCACAGCCTCTTTCAATGCCGCATTATCAGTAATTTCGACATTAATTCTGTCTGTGATTTCAAATCCACTATCTTTACGGATTGCTTGGATTCTCTTTACAATCTCACGAGCCAGACCTTCGCTCTTCAGTTCAGGTGTGATATTTATGTCGAGTGCCACGGTGAGAGAACCTTCAACAGCAACAGTCCATCCTGGGATATCTTCGCTGATGATTTCTACATCTACGAGTTCTATGTTGCAGTCTTGTCCTTCAATAGCGAGGGTAATTTGACCATTTTGTTCAAGTGTAGCAATTTGGTCTTGGTTCATCTCTGTAACAGCAGCATTGACGGCTTTCATCATCTTACCGAACTTCTTACCCATTGTGCGGAAGTTACATTTTACTTTCTTTACAAGCATTCCTGCACCTTCAACGAACTGAAGTTCCTTAACATTAACTTCATCGAGTATGAGTTGTTGCATCTTCTCGATTCTTGCTTTTGTCTCAGGGTTGTTTACAGGGATAGAAATGCACTGAAGAGGTTGGCGTACAATGATTTGTTCTTTCTTACGAAGAGAAAGTACCATTGATGTCAATTGCTGAGCCAATTCCATGCATTGTTCAAGTTCTGTATCAATGAGAGCTTGGTTTGCCTCTGGGAATTTGTCGAGGTGTACACTGTCTTTGCATTCTTGACCGCATGCCTTGTGTAAGTCGGTATATAAACGGTCGGCATAGAATGGTGCTATTGGAGCAATCAAACGTGCGATTGTTTCCAAGCAAGTGTATAGAGTTTGGTAAGCCGACAATTTATCTTGTGTCATGCCACCGCCCCAGAAACGTTTACGGTTAAGACGAACATACCAGTTAGAGAGGTTGTCAACCACAAATGTCTGGATGAGTCGTCCTGCTCTTGTTGGTTCATAGTCATTATAACTTTGTTCTACATTCTTTATCAGAGTGTTCAACTCAGAAAGAACCCAATGGTCAATCTCTGGTCGTTCGTTTATTGGTATGTCTGGTTCTGCGTAATTGAATCCGTCAACGTTGGCATACATTGATAAGAATGAATATGTCTGGAACAATTTTCCGAAGAATGTACGTGAAACTTCAGCCACACCTTCCTTATCGAATCTAAGGTTATCCCAAGGTTGTGAGTTGGTTATCATGTACCATCTTACAGCGTCAGTTCCGTATTTTTCAATACATTCAAATGGGTCAACGCCATTACCAAGACGCTTTGACATCTTAAGTCCATTCTTGTCGAGTACAAGACCATTTGAGATTACAGCTTTGTATGCTACAGAGTCGAATACCATTGTTGCAATAGCATGAAGTGTGTAGAACCATCCGCGTGTTTGGTCAACACCTTCTGCAATGAAATCAGCAGGATATACCACACGAGCATCGAACTCCTCACGATTTTCAAATGGGTAGTGGATTTGTGCATAAGGCATAGCACCAGAATCAAACCATACGTCGATGAGGTCGGTTTCGCGTGTAAGGATGTTACCTTTATCAGAAACCAATTTGATATTGTCAACATATGGACGGTGTAAGTCAATCTTATCGTAGTTTGACTGATCCATATTTCCTGGTACAAATCCTTTGTCCTTCAATGGGTTATTCTGCATAACACCAGCCTTTACAGCCTTTTCTATTTCGTTATACAGTTCTTCAACACTACCGATGCAGATTTCTTCACGAGTGTCTTGGTTGCGCCAAATTGGAAGTGGAGTTCCCCAATAGCGTGAACGTGACAAGTTCCAATCGTTGAGGTTTTCAAGCCATTTGCCGAATCGACCAGTTCCTGTTGATTCAGGTTTCCACAAAATGGTGTTGTTGAGTTCCATCATGCGTTGTTTTGCTGCAGACGCACGGATGAACCATGAATCGAGAGGGTAGTAGAGTATAGGTTTGTCTGTTCTCCAGCAATGTGGATAATTGTGAACATGC
This sequence comes from Bacteroidaceae bacterium, assembly GCA_024682395.1. Classification (GTDB taxonomy): domain Bacteria; phylum Bacteroidota; class Bacteroidia; order Bacteroidales; family Bacteroidaceae; genus Colivivens. The sequence continues at coordinate 16,998 of JAIKZH010000001.1, read as the reverse complement.
TTTTCGATTTTGAACGCGATACCTTGTTGTTTCATCTCCATACAAAGTATGATGTTAAGATCTTCCTCTTTTTGAGCTGCCTTCTCATCATATTTTCCGTCGATATTGAATTTTGGATCATATGCGTTCTTTACATATTGTCCAGCATGCTGACTATATAGTTCTACATTTACGTTGTTCTTAACGAATTCAGGATCCAAGTCTTCAATCAGATAGAATTTACCTGTGAAGTCAACCATTGGGCGTGGATCGCCTTTCTTGTCGATCATCTGAAGAGGTGGAATGCCTGCGTCTTTAGCAACTTTAGCGTCGTCGGCACCGAAAGTAGGAGCGATATGTACGATACCAGTACCATCCTCAGTAGTGACATAATCACCTGGGATAACTCTGAATGCGCCTTCACCTGGATTTACCCAAGGCATAAGTTGCTCGTATTGCATACCAACAAGGTCTGAACCTTTGTAGCGTGCAATAATATTTGGTTCTTCGTCTTTTACGTATGCGCTAAGACGTGCTTCAGCCAAAATCACATTAATCTCGGCATGAGTATATGGATTTTCAGTCTTAACCTCTACATAATCGATTTTAGGACCCACACAGAGGGCTGTGTTAGATGGAAGAGTCCATGGAGTTGTTGTCCATGCTGCGAAATAACGTGATTCTTCGCCTTTTATCTTGAATAAGGCGGTTACAGTTGTGTCTTTTACGTCGCGATAACAACCAGGTTGGTTAAGTTCGTGACTTGAAAGACCAGTTCCAGCAGCAGGAGAGTATGGTTGAATGGTATATCCTTTATAGAGTAAGTTTTTCTGATAAAGTTGTTTGAGGAGATACCATAATGTTTCGATATATTTATTGTCGTAAGTAATATAAGGATGCTCAAGGTCAACCCAATATCCCATCTTATGACTTAAATCGGTCCATTCATCGGTAAACATCATTACATTCTTTCTGCATCGCATGTTATAGTCTTCGATGCTTATTGTTTTACCGATATCTTCTTTTGTGATTCCGAGTTCTTTTTCCACACCAAGTTCAACAGGAAGTCCGTGAGTGTCCCATCCTGCTTTACGGCGTACTTGATAGCCTTTCATTGTTTTGAAACGGCAGAAAGTGTCTTTTATGGTACGTGCCATCACGTGGTGAATGCCAGGGTGTCCGTTGGCAGATGGAGGTCCTTCGAAGAAGATGAATGAAGGGCATCCTTCACGTTCAGACATACTTCTGTGGAATATATCTTGATTGTCCCAATCTTTAAGTACTTCTTTGTTTATTTGTGATAAATCCAGTTTTGTACGTTCAGTAAATTTCATATTATTAAAATATATACTATGATTCTATTGGTTTTTATTTCAGTTTAATGTTTCCGATAACCTGTGTTTTGCCGCAATAATGACATTTAACGATTTGTTTGTTGGCTTCAACATTGAAAATTGTGTGCATAGGTTCGTTATTAGTTATGCAAACAGGGTTTGTGCACTTTACTACATCGGTCAGAACTTCAGGTAGTGAAATTTGTCTTTTTTCCACCACTTCGTAGTCGCGTATGACAGTAAGTTTCATGTTCGGACATACGACAGCAAGTCGACTAAGTTCCTCGTCTGTGAAAAATTTTCCTGAAACCTTAATGATTCCCTTTTTGTTGAATTTCTTACTTTCCAGATTATTACCGATAGTTACTGGTTCTGTACATTTGTCTAATTGTAGCATTTGTACAAGAGTGAATAATTTGTCAACAGGAATATGGTCTATAACAGAGCCTTCTTTTAATGCGGCTACTTGTAAATCTTTATTTTTCATAATTGAAACCTATTTTATGTCATCGAGTGTTATACCTAAAACATGACAGATTAGAGCCTGTCGGGCATATAAACCGTTTTGTGCTTGTTGGAAATAATAAGCATGTGGAGAGTCGTCAACGTTATATTCTATTTCGTTCACACGTGGAAGCGGATGAAGAATCTTCATGTTGTCTTTACATTTGCACAACATGTCAGCTTTAAGAATATAAGCATCTTTAACTCTTTCATATTCCATGAGATCAGTAAAACGTTCACGTTGCACACGTGTCATATACAATATATCTGCATTGGCAATTGTGTCGGCAGTGAAGTCTTGTTGTTCTATATATTTGATGTTGTTGTCCTCGCAGAATTGTTTGTATTCCTTAGGCATTTCAAGTTCCTTTGGAGATATGAAATGGAATGTAGGGTTATATGGTTGCATTGACATGAGTAGTGAATGCACGGTTCTTCCATATTTTAGGTCTCCTACCATATAGATATTCAAATTTTCCAAAGTGCCTTGAGTTTTATATATAGAATAAAGGTCGAGCATGGTCTGTGATGGGTGTAAGTTACTTCCGTCTCCCGCATTGATTATCGGCACGTTTGTAACCTCGCTGGCGTACAGAGCTGCACCTTCTAATTTGTGGCGCATAATAATAACGTCAGCATAATTACTTACCATCTTTATTGTATCTTTCAACGTCTCACCCTTTGACGAACTTGTGACTTTTGGATCAGTGAATCCAATGACGCGTGCACCAAGTCTGTTTGCTGCTGTTTCAAACGACAAACGAGTTCTTGTTGACGGCTCAAAAAATAGAGTAGCCACTATTTTCCCTTCGAGAATACGTCTGTTAGGATTTTTCTCAAATTCTGCTGCCATGTCAAGCAAAGTCTTTATTTGCTTGGTTGAATAATTGGCAATTGATACGATGCTTTTATTTTCCATTTGATTGTACAAATTATCGTGCAAAGATACAAATTTATTGTGAATGCAACAATATGATTTGTGAATAATTTGTATATGGTGCTGCAGTTTTGGAATCTTCTGTATGTAAAAAGAAAAATCACACCAGTTTTAAGGCATATAAATTCCAACTCTTGATTGTAATGTGGATCGTATTTTGGGTTTGTCGATGCTGATGCGAAAACTCATGATTATGCAATGTCGATATGCTTATGGATAAAAAATATTTAGTTTATGAGAAATTTTGTTATATATCTAAAAATCAGTTATATGTGAAGTCTATTAGGGGAATTTGTAGTTAATCAGATTTTGTCTATTTGACATAGTTGGATAAAAAACGGGAAATCTATTTGGTCTAGTTAGTAATTTTATGTAACTTTGCAATGATTTTGTGCTATATTACTACAAAAGAAGAATAAGTATTAATTAGTTTTAGATTATAAAACAGATTAAAAACATAAATTTCATAACACAAATTTAAAAATGGAAAAAAGCGCATTACAAATTGCTCGTGCAGCATATCAGCCAAAGCTTCCTAAAGCTTTACTTGGTAGCGTAGTAGCAAAAGAAGGCAAGCCTACTCAGTCTGTAGGTAATCAAGATGACATCAAGAAGTTGTTCCCAAATACATATGGAATGCCAGTCATCGAGTTTGAATCAGGTGAACAGAAATCTGTTGAACCAATCAACGTAGGTGTAATCCTTAGTGGTGGTCAGGCTCCAGGTGGACATAATGTAATCAGTGGTATTTTTGATGGTATCAAGAGTCTTAACCCTAACAGTAAGCTTTATGGATTTATTTTAGGTCCTGGTGGTCTTGTTGATCACAAATATATGGAACTTACTTCAGAAATTATTGACGAATATCGCAATACTGGTGGTTTTGATATCATTGGTTCAGGTCGTACTAAACTTGAAGAAGAATGGCAGTTCGAAAAGGGTATCAAGATCTTGAAGGAACTTAATATCAAGGCTTTGGTTATCATCGGTGGTGACGACTCTAACACTAACGCATGTGTGCTTGCAGAGTATTATGCAGCAAAACAATATGGTGTTCAGGTAATCGGTTGTCCTAAGACAATTGACGGTGACTTGAAGAACGAACAAATCGAAACTTCATTCGGTTTTGATACAGCATGTAAGACATATTCAGAACTTATTGGTAATATCCAACGCGACTGTAACTCAGCTCGTAAGTACTGGCACTTCATCAAGTTGATGGGACGTTCAGCAAGTCACATCGCTTTGGAATGTGCTTTACAATGCCAACCAAATATCTGTCTTGTAAGTGAAGAAGTTGAAGCAAAAGCAATGAGTCTTGACGATGTTGTTACATATATTGCTGATGCTGTTGCTCTTCGTGCTGCTGACGGAAACAACTATGGTACAGTTCTTATTCCAGAAGGTCTTATCGAATTTATTCCTGCAATCAAGAAACTTATTGCTGAACTTAACGACGTTCTTGCTACTGATGAAGCAAAACAAGTTAGTCGCAACAAGCAATTGGATTATGTACGTGACCACATCTCTGAAGAGAACCTTAAGGTGTTCAACTCACTCCCAACAGATGTTGCAAGTCAGCTCGCTCTCGACCGCGACCCACACGGAAACGTACAAGTATCTCTTATCGAGACAGAAAAACTTCTTTCTCACATGGTTGCTGTTAAGCTTGAGAAGATGAAGAAAGCTGGTAAGTATGACGGTAAGTTCGCTGCTCAACACCACTTCTTCGGTTATGAAGGACGTTGCGCTGCTCCATCTAACTATGATGCAGACTACTGCTACAGCCTTGGATTCAATGCAACTCGTCTTATCGCAAACGGAAAGACTGGTTACATGTCAATCATCAAGAACACAACTGCTCCTGCTGCTGAATGGATTGCAGGTGGTGTGCCAATCACAATGATGATGAACATGGAAAAACGTAACGGTAAGATGAAGCCAGTTATCCGTAAGGCTCTTGTAGAATTGGATGGTGCTCCATTCAAGTTCTTCGCAAGCAAGCGTGAAAACTGGGCTCGTTATACTTCTTATGTATATCCAGGACCAATCCAATACTTTGGCCCAACAGAAGTTTGCGATCAGTCAACAATTACATTGCAACTTGAACAAGCTAAATAATAAAATTGTAAAAGGAAAGAAACGCACTTCAGTTGGGGGTAAATCCCCAAAGCGTTCTACTTCTAAATATAAGGGGAAGAAGGTTTCAAATTCTTCCCCTTTTAAACATTTTACATCTCGTCTGTTCTGGGGAATGATAGCCATGATGCTTGTTGTAATAGGCTATTTTCTCTTTAAGTTGGTGACAGACAACCCCTTCCATATCAGTCCAAGATATGGATTTATAAAATATCCGAAAGGTGATATCCGTGGCATTGATGTAAGTCATTACCAGAAGGATATCGATTGGGATAAACTCAAAAACGCACAGATTAATGGTGTTCCAATTCAGTTTATTTTTGTGAAAGCAACTGAAGGTTCTACTATTATGGATGAAAATTTTAATCAGAATTTCTATAATGCAAGAAAATCTGGTTTGATTCGTGGTGCATATCATTTCTTTTCTACTCAGAGTCCACCGCTTGAGCAGGCTCGATGGTTTAGTAAGATGGTATGGCTCGATAAATATGATTTACCGCCAGTATTAGATGTTGAACAATCTGGTGGGTTATCACCTAAGCACCTTCAAGCTATGGTGCTTCAATGGATGGACTATGTTGAACACCGATATGGTGTCACCCCTATATTATATACATCATATAAGTTCAAACAAACTTATTTAAACACACCTGAATTCGATAAATATCCTTATTGGATAGCTCATTATTATGTTGATAAACTGCAATATAAAGGAAAGTGGGCTTTCTGGCAGCATACAGACTGCGGACATGTTAACGGAATCGACGGCGAAGTTGACGTGAATGTGTTTAATGGCAATTATGATCAACTTGTGAAGATGACCATTGGTGGGGAATCTGTTATATACTTAAATTAATGTGTATAAATGGATTATATGAAATAGTTTGATTCAACGGAATAATCAACAAATATAAATTGAATGGATTTCCAAAAAAACGGAGAAAAATGAAACAATACGTGTTTTTTGTCCTGATTATAGTTCTTTCAATGTTTTTCTCTTGCAAAGAACAACCACAAAAGGATTTGGGCGTTTTCCATACTCCAAATGCTTCTGATGGATTCGATTTGGATGAAATTCAGGCAAATGGTGAGTTGATAATCCTTACATTATATGGTCAGCAGAATTATTTTGAGTATTATGGCGAGGGATACGGTGTGCAATACAAATTAGCCAATGAATATGCAAAAAGTATAGGGTGTACGATAAGAGTTGATGTTATGGCCGATGAATCCTCTATGCTTGAACGACTGGCTAATGGCGATGCCGATGTGATAGCATGTCAGATACCATACAGTGATTCTCTTACCACTGATTATATATTCTGTGGACAAAAAGAACTTACTGCATTTATCGATAGTACTTCTCCTGCGGGGTGGCTCACACGTTCTGATACTCCTAAGTTGGCTGCTTCGTTGAATAAATGGCTGAAAAAGAATAAAGATAATTTCATTGCACTGACAACCATACGTGTGGCAGACGAAAATGGTCGAATATTTACTCCTCAACGTCATACATATAGTCCAATATTGAATTACAGTAGGGGAGAAATTAGTCGTTATGATCATTTGTTTAAGAAATATGCTGCGCAATGTGGTTGGGATTGGCGATTACTTGCAGCACAGGCTTATCAAGAGAGTGCATTCGATGAGGCTGCTGTTTCGTATATGGGTGCTATCGGACTTATGCAACTCATGCCTGCAACGGCAAATAGTATGGGAATATCAATATCCCAAGCATTTAATCCCGAAAGTAATGTTAGAGGTGCTGTAAGATATATATATAAACTGAACCGGCATTATTCAAGTATAACTAATGCAGATGAACGTATCAATTTTATTCTTGCAGCATATAACGGAGGTGAAGGACATGTAGATGATGCACGTAATCTGACAAAAAAATACGGAGGAAATCCTAATGTGTGGTCAGGAAACGTAGATAAATACATCCTTCATTTAAGTGAATCACAATATTTTAACGACCCAATAGTTCGTCATGGTTATATGCGTGGAAGTGAAACATATAATTATGTGTATTCAATCAAGGAACGATGGGCTAATTATCGTAATATAAAGCGATAAGACTAATAAAAGAATCTAAAAAACAGGATAGCAAATAATTACATGCAATCCTGTTTTCGGTAGATATAGATATAATCGTGAATCTAATGATTATCTTATTTCCCGATATTTTGGAGTAATATGTCAACACTGGTATTATGTTGTATTTTTCCCTTATCATCTACATGTACAACAAATGGAATTCCATTGAAGTTGAATTTTTCTTGTAGATGACTCCATTCATTTCTTGTGATGAAAATATGTTCGCCTTTGATGTTGTTTGGCTCAAGGAATGAACGGCAATCTTCTTCCTTGCTGTCGGTTATATACAGATATTTCACAGGTTTGTCTGCGTTGTTTTTCACCTCATCACGCATTGCTAACATACCACCTCTACATGGTCCACATCCAATTTCCCAAAAATCTATGTATAGCACATTCCCTTTATATGGCTCAATTATACGTTGAAATATACTATCACCTTTGGTCATAGGTTTGTTATCAGTATTGTCAGCAACCACATTTTCTTTGATAAACTGATTATAACTTAATAACGCCTGTCTTGCCACATGTTTGTTTGTGAAAAAAGGCATGATACTTGCGAAATATTCTGGTGCCATTTCTGGTTGGTTGTGTTTAATCATAAAAAACAAATCACGAGCAATAGTGGCTTGAGTCATAAAATCATTGTTGCGTTTCAGATTCAGTTTATTACAAATATAGTTTATGCCCTTTGTTTTTTCATCATAATAACTATTTTTGTCTTGTTCTGGATTTAATTCGGTATTACGATAAATGTCTGATTTGAAATCTGTAGGGAGTGTCTGGTAGTTTTGGAATTTATGAAGTTGGTCAAAACAACTAAAATAAATACTATTAAAGAACCCTTCTTTTGAAGCAATCATCATCAATGGATTATTCAACAGATAATCTTCGCGATCAGATACAAAATCAAAGTATTTTTGCCAAAATATAGTGTCTCTACTCACTTCATTATCCATTATTGAATAATGATAAAAAATATGCTCAGCTTTGGTTGAAATCAAGTGTGTTTTCAGGATATCTTTGGCGAGAGGTGAAACTTCTTCAAATTCAGGTAGTCCTTCGTTGAGTTTTATAATAAGTTCGTCAAGTTCTTTCACTTGCTTATCTTTCCATATCAACAAAGAGTCTTTAGAATCTGTATTAGGACTTATATAAAACGGAGGACAATAGTTCATTTCTAGTTGCTTGACGTATTTATTGACCTCTCCGCTTAGTCCAGTGCCCGTAGTTGATACTGCATTCATTTTATATTTCTCTTTGAAGTTGAAATGGAGATCTATGGTGTCGCCCGGACACATATAAGTCTGTGTTAAAGGATGGATGTACACAAACATTGGATATGGAATATGAATTGTTTTGTGGATACTCAGGTCATGGTCAAATTCTATTGCATTAATATCTGTTTCATTTACCATGTAATTATTAACAATAGTCTTTGCTCCAATTTTATTCATTACAGCTTTCATAACTATTTGTAATGAATCAGCATATTTTTCCTTTATAAAATCCTTTATGAAATTCTTAGGATCAAGATTGTCATTTTCCTTAATATAATCAATCAAATCTATGTATTCTGGATGTTCCTTTTTCATACGATCAATGATTTTATCGGCATCTCTTTTTTTTAATGCATCAGACATCATATTTAATGTGTCTCTGATTTCATCTAAGGGGAGTATTTGAATAATATCATCCATCAGATTGCATCTTAATACAACATTACCACCATGCAAACGATAGTCATCAATCTTTGCACTTGGATAATTCAACATTTGGGGAACTGTACTAATCTTATTTTCCTTCTTTTTTGCAGCAAGATCTGTAAAAGTAAAGAATAAGGCAATAAGACATGTTAAGATAACGAATGATTTTTTCATAATAATAAAGTTTTGATAAGATAAATTGTTTATGGTTATTTATTTTAAATGCTTATAGGTTTAGTTTGAAAGGTAATGAGTTGGTAGGCTTACACGATGAAATACAAGTTTTTTATGGTTTTATGGCGTTTAACTTGTTTTATAGCCTTAGTTTTATGCTATTTCTCGGTAATAATCAACTTCCCTCATGTAAGCCTTTTGTCTTTCGGTATAATAATAAAATTATTTTCTTTTTTCAAGCAGAACAACGTTCTCTACATGTTGTGTATGAGGGAACATGTCCACTGGTTGGATTTTTATCACTTTATAATCAGTGTCGAGTAATTGTAAGTCGCGTGCCTGAGTCGCAGGATTACAACTGACATAAACAATGCGATCAGGTGATGCAAAAAGTATTGTATCTATCACGTCTTGATGCATTCCTGCGCGTGGTGGGTCGGTAATGATGACTTGAGGACGACCATATTGGTTAATAAAGTCTTTGTTTAAGATGTCCTTCATGTCACCAGCAAAGAATAGGGTGTTATCAATATTGTTGATCTGTGAATTGACTTTAGCATCCTCAATGGCTTCAGGAACATATTCTATACCAATGACTTTCTTTGCTTTCTTGCTTACAAAGTTGGCAATTGTTCCAGTACCGGTGTATAAGTCATATACAAGTTCGTTGCCAGTCAAACCAGCAAAATCTCTTGCAACTTTATACAGATTATATGCTTGGTCGGTATTAGTTTGATAGAATGATTTAGGACCTACTTTGAATTTAAGTTCTTCCATCTCCTCGTATATAAAGTCGGTTCCTTTGAAACAGATGATTTCTTGATCTCCGAATGTGTCATTACACTTATGGTTGTCAACATAAAGCAATGAAGTTATTTCGGGGAATCTGTCAGCAATGGCTTGCAAAAGTTCCAACGCATTTGCCTTGTCTTCTTTTGTGTCGATACGGAATTGCATTAACACCATCAACTCACCTGTGTTACTATCTCTGAGCATCATGGAGCGTAACAATCCTTGATTTAATCGTAAGTCATAGAAAGTCAGCGATTTCTCTAAAGCATAGTCGCGTATGAAGTTGCGTATGTCATTTGTGATATTGCTCATAAGATGACATTGCTCAATGTCGAGAATTTTATCGAAAGCACCAGTGATGTGGAAACCCAAGGCATTTTTGTTAGTAATGTCTTCTCCGGCACTGATTTCTTTCTCTGTCATCCAACGACGGTTGGAAAAGCCAAACTCAAGTTTGTTGCGATATTCAAATATCTTTTCACTTCCAAGAATTGGGGAAACCTCTGGAATCTCGATTTTACCTATTCGTGTCAGGTTATCAATGATTTGCTGTTGCTTAGCCTTGAGTTGCTCCTCGTATTTCAAACATTGCCATTTACATCCTCCACACACACCATAATGTTGGCATTTGGGAGTGTCTCTCAGTGGGGAATATTTATGTATGGCAACACATACCGCCTCCATATAGCTGTGTTTCTTACGTTTAACTTGTAAGTCAACCACATCGCCTGGTACAACGTATGGTACAAACACTACACGGTCGTCAACTCTTGCCAAGGCCTTTCCTTCGGCTGCAATAGCAGTAATCTCTATATTCTCGAGTATTGGAAGTTCTTTCTTTTTTCTCATAATTTTACAAAGTTAGTAATTAATTATTAAATGTCAATTGTCAATTATCAAATTTTGACTATCTTTGCCTAAAATTTAGGATTACTATGCAAAAAATGGACACAATCAAATGGGGTTTCATAGGTTGCGGTGAAGTTACTGAGAAAAAAAGCGGACCAGCTTTTTCAATGATAGAAGGAAGTGAAGTTGTTGCAGTAATGAGTCGTGATAAAGATAAAGCGCGTTCATATGCTAAGCGTAATAACATACCTCATTTTTATTCTGATTCAATTTCTTTGATTAATGATCCTGATGTTAATGCTGTATATATAGCAACACCTCCATCATCTCATGCTACATTTGCTTTAATGGCTATGCGAGCAGGGAAACCTGTATATGTGGAAAAGCCTTTGACTGCAAGTTATGAAGATTGTTTACGTATTAATCGTGTCTCAGAACAGACGGGTGTGCCATGTTTTGTGGCATATTATCGCAGATATCTTCCTTATTTCCAGAAGGTAAAAGAACTTGCTCAAAATGGCGATATAGGCAATGTGCTTTCTGTTCAGATTCGTTTCGCTGTGCCACCACGCGAATTGGATTATAATCAGAAGAATCTACCATGGCGTTTACAACCAGATATCGCTGGAGGAGGTGGTTATTTTTATGATTTGGCACCGCATCAATTGGACTTATTACAAGATATGTTTGGTACAATTGTGGATGCAGAAGGTTATGGAGCCAACATGGCTGGATTATATAAGGTTCAAGATACCTTTAATGCTTGTTTTAGGTTTCATAATGGAATAACAGGGTCGGGTTCTTGGTGTTTTGTGGCTCATGACAGTGCACGAACAGACAGAATTGAGATTGTCGGTGATAAAGGGATGATTTGTTTTTCTGTTTATGACTATACTCCTGTTGCGTTGCATACATCGCGAGGACGCGAGGAATTGATTCTTCCTAATCCTCAGCATGTGCAATTGCCTCTCATTCAGTCGATTGTTAATCATCTAAGAGGTGGTGAACCATGTTTGTGTGATTCTGTTAGTGCTACACCAACCAACTGGGTAATGGATCGCATTCTCGGAAAATTCTGATGGTTACAATTCGTTATTAAAGTCTTTTTTAGATTTATAGAATAGTTTATAATTTATAGATGTACAGACGTAATTTAGTCTTTAATATTGTTTTCGTAATTGTGTTTGTTTTATGTAATCAACATAAAGCATATGCTGATTATGTCGTTAATCGAGATAGTCTTGTAAGCGATATTAATGTCTCTGAATCAATGTCGGATACATCAAATGTTTTTATTGATGGCGCATCGGATGTCTCAGTAAAAACGAAAAAACCATTTCTAAAGAAAGTAGGGTGGTGTCTCGATAGGTTGAATAATTTCTTTATGGGATGTGACACCTCTTATGTAACTCCTCAGTTATATGAAATAACCACTCAAGCTGAATTATCGTATTGGCATGATTATTATAGGATAAGTTCGTCGGAGACAGGAAATACCAATTACATGACTTTGCAATCGGGTAATCCTTTAATCCTTGGTGGTTATATCTATTGGGGATTTTTCGGTTATGGTCACTCTGTTAACTTGGATGATGTGGGTAACCCTTATCGTACGGTTGGAAGTGGAACCCGAAATTCATTCACTTTGAATACAGCAAGAATAATGGCTGAGATTTATACATTTAAATCTGGTCAAAAAGCTCATTTCTCTCATATATCTGGTGTGAGATTGAATAATGAAGATAGAGATTTTTCTGGTTTGTCAAGTAAGTGTGTGGGTTTCGATGCTCAATATATCTTTAATCACAAACGATATTCATGGCCTGCTGCCTTCGGTGAAAATGCTGTTCAGCGTCGTAGTCAAGGGTCATGGAAGTTAGGAATCTCATTTAACCGAATTGATGTCAATTTTGATAGAAGTCAGTTGTCTTCTCATGTTAAAGCCAATGTAGATACAACGATGCTTTTTAATAGGATAGGGTATAACGACTATGCTGTCAGCTTTGGCTATGGTTATAATTTTGTGTTCCTCAAGAACTGCCTGTTGGCTGTGAGTGTGCTACCTTCTTTGGGATATCGTCAGACAAAGATTACTGAGATTGACAACGACCGTGATATCTTACGAAATATTAGTACTGATGTCTTTTTCCGTGCCAGTCTTTTCTGGAATAACACAAAATGTTTTTCGGGTATAGTAGTCGATTTTCATACCTATTCATATCGACGACGTAAATTTGGACTGACAAACACGTATGGAACTATAAAATATATATTGGGAATGAATATTATAAAGAAATCTCAATATAGAAGAAAACATGACAACTACGACTGTGAATAATTTCGTGAAGTGATTATTCTCCCAACTCTATTACTTCTAAGTCTTTGATTTCGGCTCCGTCAATGGTGAAACGCACGAGGGTGCGTGTTTTGTGGAATCCATATATACCTGCTGCACCAGGATTGATATGTAGCAGGTTTAGGGTTTTATCATACATCACCCTAAGAATATGACTATGTCCGGAGATGAAGAGTTTGGGTGGACGGGCAAAGATGCTTCCACGAATAGATGAGTCGTAATTACCTGGATAACCGCCGATATGTTTGATCAACACATCTACATCCTCACATTTAAATCGGTATTTCTCGCTAAACTTGATTCTTACATTTCCACTGTCGATATTGCCATATACAGCTCTTAGAGGCTTTATCTGTGCCAGTCTGTCTGCCACTTCCATGTTTCCGATATCTCCTGCATGCCATATCTCGTCGCATTCAGAGAAATATTTCTCGTATCTATCATCCCAGTGTCCATGAGTGTCTGACAATAAGCCTATTCTTTTCATAAGTGGAAATATTAGTGGTTGATAAGCAGATAAACAGCAAAAATTATAAATACACTACCTACAAGGATGTTTATCCATCGTTGTAGTTTCTTGAATTTATTTTGTAGTTCATCGAATTTATTAGCACTTTTCTCAATTGCATATCCCATTACAATGATAGGTATTGCAGCTCCGATACTAAAGATGAAAGGAGATAACATAGATGTTTCTAATGTGAATAAAGAAAAGTACATGATTGCACTTTCTGGGCAGAAAGCTAAAGCGAGTAACATCCCAAGAATTATAGGTGGAAACTTACGTCGGTTATGTATTATCTTACCTGAATTATGACAAGAGTCTCCATGATGTTCATGACGATGAAATGCTCTGTAGAACATATAGAGTCCAATTATAATCAGAATGTAAGGTGTGAGACGTTCAGTCCATTCCCATATTTCCTTTATTTGTGGATTCTGTGTTATTATTTGTCCGTTGCCGATAACCCAACACACAATCCATCCTAATAGGGTGTAAGTGATGGCCTTACCAATTATATATATCCAAACACTGGAAATTGTTCCAGTATTTGGATTTAATTTATCGTTATTATGTCTATTCTTATCTACTTGTTTTCTAACGAATGTGATTGCAGAAAGATTTATTGCAATCTGACATGGGTTGATTGACACAAGTATCCCGAGAATAAATGCTGTTATCAAGAACATAGAAGTAGTATGATGATTTGTGCTGTAACAATTCTAAGGAACATGGATAGTGGATATACCGTTGAGTATCCTACAGACGGAATACTATTACCTGTTGTCATAGAAGAATATGCTAATGCTGGTGGATCAGTACATGCACCTGCCATGATTCCCATAAGTAACATATAATTTTGTTTCAAATACACTCTTGCAATAATACACATTATTATAAGAGGTATGGTTGTGATGATGAAACCATAAAGAACATACATCAAACCACCATTCATTACGGTGTCAATGAAGTTTCCGCCGGCTTTGATTCCAACTGATGCAAGGAAGAGTACAAGTCCGATATCTCGTATCATCAGTGATGCTGAGTTGGTTGTATATGCCACCAGTTTCATCTTAAATCCGAAGCGTCCTAAAAGAATGGCTATAATCAGCGGACCTCCAGCCAAACCTAATTTTACAGGCATTGACATTCCAGGAATGCTGAATGGCAAACTTCCGAAGAGGATACCGATAAAGATTCCCACAAATATAGTGAGCAGATTTGGTTTGTCAAGACGTTCTTTGTGGTTACCAACTTTGCTTGAGAAGCGTTCTACGGCATCTTTTGGACCAACCACAATTAATTTGTCACCTACTTGAAGGGTGATATTTGCATGAGCAAAGATTTCAATACCTGAACGATACAGACGGGTGATATTTACACCATACATGCTTGACGGATGAAGACTATCTATTGTCTTGCCGTTGATTTCGTCTTTGGTGACTATCACCTGTTTTGATTCCATTGGTACATCCTGTTTCTCCCAGTTTACATTGACAGTCTTTCCAATGAACGCAATTATTGCATCGGCATCTTCTTGTGCACTTACAACAAATAATTGGTCACCAACATATAACTTAGTATCGCTTTTTGGCAGACTTACATGTCCTTCGTGAAGACAACGTGATATAACGAAATTTCTTCCGATATAATTTCTGATTTGAGCTATTGTCTTGTCGTTAATAGAAGCATTACAAACCTCCAAATGCATTAGATGAGGCTTCATTGCTGCTTTATTACCTTGAGTAGCTTCAAATGCAGTATTTTCTTTCTTCCAATCAATCTTAAAGATATATTTAAATAAAATGATGCTACCGATAATTCCAATTACTCCGAGTGGATAAGCACATGCGTAGCCGTTGGCAATATTTGGGATACTACCTCCTAAAGCCTTGCTGCCAATCTGTTCTAATGCTGCGTTAGCCGCACCAAGTCCAGGTGTGTTAGTTACAGCACCGCAAAGAACTCCCACCATCATAGGAAGTGATTGAGGATCGCTTTTGTCACAGAAACCATAATACAAACCGAGGGTGACGATTATATTGCATAGGATGATTCCCAATGCAATAGCATTCATCTTGATACCTCCTTGTTTGAATGAAGTGAAAAAAGAAGGACCTACTTGCAAACCTATAGAATATACAAATAAGATAAGTCCAAAGTCTTGTATGAAATTCATTACAAGTTGTGGCTCTTCAATATTGTTTATATGTAGAATATGTCCTGCGACGATTCCTACAAATAAAACGAATGTTACTCCAAGAGAGATGCCTCCGATTTTAACTTTTCCTAAAAGAACTCCAAATGAGATTACTAATGCGTATAAAATTAATATGTGCGCAATTGATTCTCCATTTGTGAATAAATCTGTTAGCCAGTTCATTTTGTTTTCTGTATTCTATATTGTTTACGATAAATACTCATGCCATGGTGTGCTTTTCCTCAACATAAGTAATTATTATAATCCTAAAATTATCTAATTTATTCGCTGCAAAGTTACAAATTAATTACCAATTTGAATTTACTAAAATGAATTATTTTAGAGTTTTTTGTTTTTGTGCTTAAATATACTTAACTTTGTTTCTATAATTAATGCAAATTGTAATATATATGAAACAAATCATTAGTTTTTTACGCAATTTACAAACCAACAATAATCGTGAATGGTTCATGGAGCATAAAGACGAATATAGGTCTGCCCAAGCAAGATTTAACGAAATTGTTGATCAGATTATATATGGGATATGCCAGTTTGATCCATCGTTGACTGGTATCTCGCATAAGGATTGCACATATAGAATTTATCGTGACGTGCGTTTCAGTAAGGATAAAAGTCCATATAAAACCCATTTTGGCGCGTTCATGTGCCCTCAAGGAAAAAAATCTGGTTTTGCAGGCTATTATTTCCATGTCGGGACTGGTTTGGGTGAAGGTTATCCATATCAACACATGTTGGCTACAGGCGATTATTGTTACGATAAGAAGGTGTTACAGATTTTGCGTGAAGATATATGTTACGGAAATGGCGAATTCTCTAAGATATTGGATAAATGTCCTGAATTTCAACTTGATACAGAACAGATGCTCAGTCGTGTCCCAAATGGTTTCCCACGAGATAGCAAGTATGCAGAATATCTCAGACTGAAAAACTTCTGTCTTTGTAATGTTCCCGACAATGATTTTATGATGTCGGACAATGTGATTGAACGTACTGTTGATTTATTCCGAACTACCAAACCATTTCTTGATTTTATCAATAGGGCAATACAATACACAAAAGAACAATAATGTCCTTATCATGATTTGGTTGTTGTAATAGTCATTATCTGTATTTGTAAGTTGTTCTGTATCTGTTATTTGTGTATTAAACGATAGAAAAGTTATGACGTAGATTCTATAAAGATTAAAAAGGATGAAAATTTAACGTATATAACTTTTTAAAACAGAATGTAACTACTCAGTACCCCTTAAATTAATCATACTGCTCTACATTATCATCAAAGATTTCATTAAATGTTTTATTTTCAAAACGAGCGTAATCCTTTGATGATAATGTAGAGCAGTATGATTAATTTAAGGGGTACTGAGTAGTTACATTCTGTTTTAAAAAGTTATATACGTTAAAT
>JAIKZH010000024.1 GCA_024682395.1 Bacteroidaceae bacterium | reverse complement strand
AATCAATAATTTCTTACGTTTGCTCGTTGTTTCTACTGGCATGGCTTACAATTTAAAGAGGTATGATACATGTAGTTCTATATTGTGACTGTGTACGTTACGATCAGACCAGTTGAATGTGTTGGTCTCGGTCTTTATCGTCGAGGTTACTCCGTAATAATATGCAGCATCTATTGACCAATGACTGCCTATTTCATAGCCAAGACCTCCACCTACTGCCACATCGGGACGTCCGGTTAACTTATCGCGCATGATACGCTGTGTCTCTGCCACTGTTGAATACTGAAACGAAGCAAATCGCTCGTCTTCCTGATTGCTGCTATAATCAAGACCATCACTGTTAAGTACTGATGATATACGACCGCCTAACTGGATGTTAAAGCCTTTACGCCATGGATAACACTTCAGCATCCCTTCTATTCCTAAATGACTATAACGAGTCGTAACATCATAGTTCAACTCCATATTGTCTTTATATGATAGTTTGGAGGCACGCTGATAGAAACTCATACCTGCTTCTACACCAAATAATGACCCTGACTTATGATAATGAACAAAAACGCCTCCTACTGGAACTGCCTGAAAACTCTCGGAAAAACTATAGTTGGAATAATAATCCTCGGGTACAAGAATATCACCAACACCGCTGCATTTAGATATGCCGCCACCCAAACGAACGCCTAAACGCAAGGCATCGTCTTGAGCCAATAATCTGAATGAGGATAACATCATTGCAGATATTAATAATAACTTCTTCATATTGTGTTTGTTTAATATTTTCTATAAGATTGTTTTATCATCAATTACAACAAACCTAAAGACCTTCTAACTGTCATGTTTATCCTAAAAACTATACAGTTTGTATTAATCGTAGTTTATACGAAAATAGGCAGAGTCCTTTCTATACTTACAGAAGTATGTCGTAACTTTTTTATTGTATGTATTGTACGGAAATGTACATATCCGTTATTGGAAATCAGATTCCCAATTATTGCTCTTTCACAACCTCGCTATAAACAAGACCTCTGAAAAAACCACGCAAAGGTACACTTTTTTATTCATACAATGCCTTTTTAACCCATTTTTTTATCAAAAACATGTAAAAAAATGTAAAATCACGGCTTTATGACATAAATAATGACGTTTTGTAGCCATCATGAGTATGGCATTGTATGGATGAATATAAGACTAAAGTTTAATTTTTATTGGTTTTGATTCATTGTTTATCCTATCTAACGATGTAACAACATATGTATATCCATGTTGGTTCCCTTCTATTAGATATCTTGTGTCTGATGTGATTCCGACAATATGAGTTGCATCCAATGACTTAGCTTTTATTTTTTCACTGTTTGCATATCTGTAAACAACAAATTTTGTTGCTCGGTCGAGTTCTTTTTTATATTTTGGAGCATTCCAAGTAAGATAAATCTTGCCTTGTTCATATATGATAGATGGTTTCTGCGGACTCTTTGGCGCTTTTGAATCAATAAAAGGCATAAGAGGTTGCAATGCTGGATATTTGTGGTAGTTCTGTTCCAACATTGTGCGATATCCACCAGGATTATTTACAACTGCTGCAGCGTACCACTGACAACTGCCTTGCACATTAGGTTCAGAGCGTTGTATATTATATTTCAATGCCATCTGATGTGTCTGAGGATTGTTTGGATCAGCCTCTTTTACTGTTCGTTCCACATCCTGACCGATATACAAAGGTCTCTTGGAGCAATAATCATTCCACCAATCGCATAACACCTTATAATCAGCGGCTTTAGTGCCTACATTCCAGTAAATCTGAGGTATCAAATAGTCAACCCATCCTTTTTCTTGCCACAATACAATGTCGGCATATAACTGGTCGTAGTTTTGCAAACCATTGGTTGCACTACCCTCTTTTGTGTTTACACCATCTTTATTATTTCTGTAAATTCCAAACGGACTTATACCAAACTTAACCCAAGGTTTCTTTGCACGTATCAGCTTATGTATGTCATGAATGAGCATACTCACGTTGTCGCGTCGCCAATCGTCTATATTATGGAATCCGCGTGGGTTCTTTTTGTAATAATCCATATCAGGGATTTCTATACCGTTTTCAGGATAAGGATAGAAATAATCGTCCATATGTAAACCATCGACATCATAACGGGAAATTATGTCATCAATAATCATACAAGTGTATGTTCTGTTGATTTCCAGAGCAGGATTAAAGATGATGAGATCGCCATAACGGAAAACTCTTTCAGGAAATTGAAAAACCGGGTTGTTTGGAGCGAGTTCGGTTGTTCCTTTGGTCTTAGCCCTATATGGATTAATCCATGCGTGACACTCCATTCCACGTTTATGGCATTCGTTTATCATCCAATCAAGCGGATCCCATCCATCGCTTGGAGCAACGCCTTGACGACCTGTAAGATAGCGGCTCCATGGTTCGTATTTTGAAGCATATAGTGCATCGCCTTCTGCCCTTACTTGAAATATTATTGCATTGATACCAGCCTTACCCAAGACATCTAATTGAGAAGAGAGCATTGAGCGTATTGCAGACATAGATTTTCCAAGATATTGTCCGTTTACGCATTGTATCCACGCACCTCGGAATTCTCTCTTAGGATATTGTTCTGAATTAGAAAATACACATAAACAGCTGATAAAAGTCAGTAATATCGATAGGAATATTTTTTTCATAATTGTAATGTCTTTTTATTGAATATTAATGTGAACAACATACATTGAAGCCTTTGAAAACCTGATTATGAGAATCATGGTTAAAGGAATGGTGTGAGACAGTTGCCAAACCATGACACAAAACGTTTCCACTTGGTTTTGTTCTTCCAATATGCTGTATCCATCATTATGCTTGATTTTTTGTCGTTCTCGAACATATTAATTAATTGGTCGGTTGTTGGCTGATCAAAAATCACAGTATTTACTTCGTAATCACATCGAAGGCTTCTACTATCCAGATTTGCAGAACCGATTGTACAAAATTTATCATCAACAATCATCATTTTTGTATGATGAAATCCTCCACGAAACATATATACTTCTGCTCCACGTTTTTGAAGCAATCTGCCCACATAATGCGAAGCATCTGGAGTAAGCGGTATATCACTTTTCTCCGACAACATAATCTCCACCTTCACACCACGGTCAATACAACGGCGTAAGGCCTGGCGCACTTGTTTTGTAGGTACAAAATATGGATTGACTAATTGAACATGGTGGCGTGCGTTATCTAACATGCTCACATACAATCGACGAATTGATTTATTAGTTTCGTTCGGTCTGCGGTCAACAACGGCAACACGTGCATTTCCTGCCTTTAGTGGATTTGGAAAATATTCGTCTTTATACAAGTCCTCATTGGTTGCATCTTTCCACATTCTGACAAAGATCTTATGTAGTTCGTTTACAGCCGCCCCTTCGATATGTAGATGTAAATCACGCCATGCGCCAATTCCTTCTAAACCATCAACATAGTAATCGGCAACATTCATTCCACCTGTATAGGCAACACGTCCGTCAATTACAACAATTTTGCGATGGTCGCGTGGAATTATATGAGTAAGCCATGGGAAATCCAAAGGATCGAATTTCACCAACTGAATACCTGTGGAACATATTGAATCGTGTTGATGTCTTTTAATCGGTTGGTTGTTTGACGCATTACCAAAAGCATCGTACATCGCTCTCACCTCAACCCCCTCGCGTACTTTCTCTGCCAACAAGTCGAAAAGCAAACCAGCAATTGAATCGTTTCTGAAATTAAAATACTCTAAATGAATGAATTTCTTTGCATTACGTATAGAATTGAACATGTCCTCAAACTTATCATGTCCACTGGTAAGCAAATATACATTATTACTATCTGTTGTATTTATTCCTATTTCTTGCAGATATTTAATTTCATCTTGTTCGCTTTGTGCCTTTGTCGTCAACGATATAAAGCAACAAATTAAAAGAGAAACAATTATTCTATACATTTTATATGAGTTTATTCTGATTCTAATTTTTGTAGTTCGTTTCTTAATCTGTCGATCCAATTCTCGTCTTTTGCAACCAACAATCCATGAATGCCAATTGATTCTGCAGCTTGGATGTTATGCGGACTATCGTCCAAAAACAGACATTCCTCAGCCTTCATCCCTCCTTCTTTCAACATCTTCTTGAAAATGGATTCTGAAGGTTTATAATCGTGCATTTTATAACTGTAAAACAAATGATGAAAATAATATTGTATGGGATGACCATCACCACTGAAATCGTTACTTTCAGCCCATTTCATCATAAAAGGGTTTGTGTTACTCAACAAACACACATTATATTGTTGTTTTAAGCTTAACAGTTCTTTGAGAATAATATCCTTTATTCCTGCAACATATCCCAGCCATGCCCATTGTGCCTTGTCGAATGAATATGAAGGATTTGGGTCGTCGGGGAATAGATTGCTTTGTCGTTTTGCCTCAAGTGCCAGTTTTTTGCAAAACTGTTCGGCAGTTATCGAACCATTCTCTATCTCCAAGAAGATACCTTTTTGTCCAAAAATATTCATCTGTTGTGGTGCATCTTTTATTCCCAGACTCTGAAACCTACTTACGGCCTCAGTTGGATCTAATTGGATTATGACTCCACCAAAATCAAATATTATATTTTTTATTACCATTCTATCTCTTTCTTATTATGTTCTTTCAAATATGAATTTGTCAAGCTGAAATGATGATTACCGAAAAATCCACGATATGCTGAAAGTGGTGACGGATGAGCAGAACGTAATATATAATGCTTTGACTGATCTATCAGAGCCGATTTGGATTGGGCGAAACTGCCCCACAGGATAAATACGACATTATCTTTTTCCTTGCTTATTGTTGATATGACGGCATCGGTAAATTGTTCCCAACCTTTACGCTGATGTGAACCCGCCTGATGTGCACGTACCGTTAATGTGGCGTTTAACAACAATACCCCTTGAGTGGCCCAACGAGTTAAATCTCCGCTTTCAGGTATCGGATGCCCTATATCGTCATGAATCTCTTTAAATATATTGTTTAATGAAGGAGGAAATGCAACACCATTATTTACTGAGAAACACAAACCATGAGCCTGTCCTGGTTCATGATATGGATCTTGTCCGATCAAAACAACTTTCACGTTGTCGAACGGACATAAATCAAAAGCATTAAATATTAACTTACCTGGCGGATATACTGTTTGTGTTGCATATTCTTGACGCACAAAACTTGTGAGTTGTTCAAAATATGGTTTGTCAAACTCTGATTGAAGGTATTTCTGCCACGAAGAATGGATTTTTACTTTCATAAATGCAAATTTAGCAATAATAAATAAAATAACAGTAAGTCTTACAGATAATTCTTTAATTCTACTAAATCATTTATCACATTACATGAAATATCTGACGGCTTTTCTTCGTTATCCCATCCTTTTCCTTGCAACCAATACGCTTCACATCCAATGGTGTTTGCTGGAATGATGTCGTTCTTAATGGAATCACCTATTATCACGGCGTCTTTACAGTCAATTACCGCCTTTTCTAATGCCAATCGATAAATCTGAGGCTCTGGCTTCCTTATTCCAACAACTGCTGATTCTACTACATTCTCAAATACATCAAGGTTGTATCCTTTCAACACTGCATTTAGATTTCCATAGAAATTACTTACTAAAACAATTCTATATTTCTCAGCGAGAGCACGCAACAATGGTCTGATTCTGTCTATGTTTTGTTGTACAACATTATTACATCGTAAAGAGATATGCTCTGCAATGGCTCTTCGCGACACTTCTTCGGGTGACCAGAGTTTATGCTCCACAAGATATAATGTTTGTATGTTTATTTTTTTTCTTAATAAATCAAGAAAGATGTCATCAGGCTCTATAATCGGTTGTTTTGCAAGTTCTCGTTCAGCATATACATAACACTCCCGATATTGTTCTTTTGTAATAGGAACATTTTCTTTTTGATACTGAGACCATATAACCTCACTCCAATGTATTCCATTGGTGTCGAGTGTTCCTCCATAATCGAACATCAATAACTTCGGACGCTTTATTTCTGATGAATTTGCCATACTTTACTTAATTTTTGTTTTACAGATTTAT
The DNA here is from genome assembly GCA_024682395.1 of Bacteroidaceae bacterium. Lineage (GTDB taxonomy): Bacteria > Bacteroidota > Bacteroidia > Bacteroidales > Bacteroidaceae > Colivivens. Next base: position 28,732 of record JAIKZH010000024.1, on the reverse strand, counting down.
ATGAAATCACCAACGACCATCATTAACCCATTTTGTAAATTGTTTACATATGGTTTCATGTTTGTATCTCATATAAAAATATAATGCTGTCAATACAATCAATTCAAACATTAGATAAATCCATGGAATGTCAATAACACATGAAATGTATAGAACAATCGCTCGTGTATTAAAAGTAAGGATATTCGCCCATTTCATTAGTGGCAGACTATATTCACGGAATTCATTGCGCAAACCTGATGGAATTTCATCACCGTATTTCTCTTTTATCGCTTGCTTAAGTCTTTGGAAATTAGGAGTTTGATTTTCTTGTGATTTTGTGTATCGTACATAAAAAAAGAGAAAGAATTTCCATATAAACTGTTTTTTCCATCTTGCATCATCATACAAAGCCTTCTGCTGTTGATATGAATCTAATTCGCTTCCAGATTTTCCTTTTATAAAAAACATGTGAATATTACGATAGTAATCAGATAGGCCACATTGACGTGCATGACAAACAAATCCGATGAATATAACAAGTGCCAACCCTCCGTACCCCCAATGCAGGGTTTCGAAAACCGGAGATATTGATTCAAGTAACGATTTGCCATGTATTGCAAATAATGGTTTATGAAACAAACGCAAGAAAATGGCAACATAAATACAGAAGAACCACGCATCACCAGCAAATCCATCCAAGATACGTCCTAAACGAGTTTTCTTTCCTGTCATACGAGCCATCTGTCCGTCGGTTGAGTCGTATATATTTGCCCACGAAAGCAATAACACTCCGATTATGTTATATATCAGGCCTGTTGTTGTGTCGGCATCTTGTAGAAAGAAATATGATGAAGCGACTCCGATAATCAAAGAAAGTATTGTAACGACATTTGGATGTATGTCGAATGAATTAAAAAAACGAGCCCATAGCAAACCTATTGGTCGGGTATAAACCGTATCAATCCATTCTTCAGTGTCGTTGGACTTCAATGCTAATTTATTGTTATCGTCAACCATTTCTATATTATTTTTTGCGTTTTAATACCGTTGCAGCAATCGCCTTTGAGGCATTTTCTCGACATTTGCTGAACGATGGCCAATCATTAAAATCTATAATCTTAATCATACCGTTTGAGTCTATAATACAATCACCACCATAAGCTGTTAATCCCATTGCTTTAGCAGCATCAGAACAAATATGATGTAGTTGTTCTTCTAAAAACGGATAATGATGTGGCGCACCATTATGCTGTTCCAGATTATATTTTGAGTGGTTCTCAGAAGCGTACATCCAAAAGAAGAAACTTGAGTCTTCAACACCATAGAATTTTATTAAATCTCCTTCAAGATGTTCAAACAACATATATGGTTTGCCTTTCGATGATGATATAACTCTTTTTAGTTCTGTCGCATTACTAATAAACACAACATCGTCTTTTGATTTAGACCATCCTTGGCGGTTTTTAAACCATAAAGGAAATTTATATTCATCATCGTATTCATTGGCTACGGGTATATCTGCAGCACAAAGAATATGGTACATCTTATCACGAGAACAATTCAACACACTCTGCGGAGAATTAACTACAAGAATACCTTTTTCTTCCATTATTGTCAGTAAATTCAATGATTCTGTTCTCCTACACATGCTCATAACCACATCTACATCATATTCCACAGCACTAAACTCCTCTTCATGAATAAATGAAATATTACATCCAGCTTCTTGCAGATAATGTCCGACTTTATCAAGTATTGCCGTATCATTATCCACTAAATTGGGAGAAAACTCCTTAGCTCTATAAATCAGTAATATATTCATCTTTGTAAATATTCGATTATTGCTGTGTGGCAGGTATTGAATTAATAAAGTCCTCGGCTTTTAATATATCTGTGGCATGATCTACATCCAATATCTTTGTAAACGGATATGCTTTAACGTATAAGCCTTTATTAACCAACTGACGTTGAAAATTCCTCATGCGTGATTGTCCAGTTTGAATACATTCCCTAAGTATAGGGAAGGACTTGTCCGTCAATCCATATATGCCCCCTGATACATAATTATGACCGTCGATAGGCGTATCATTGAAACTTGTAATGTTCAAGTCGGAGTCCAAAACCGTGTATAGCGGTTTTTCATCATCAATATAATCTGTCACACCCATCAAGGCATCACCATCATATGAAGCGAAAGCGTTTATATACTCATGAAATTCTGCTTCATTAAAGATCGTATCGACGGTTGTCATACAGAACTTACCCTTGCCAAGCAAAGTATGCAATTCATAGAAACTATGCATTGAGCTGGGAGTTGTTTTTACAATCAATTTAATAGGAAATCCCTCTTTTATTAATTGTCGTATATATTGTTGTGAATCTGCAGTTTCGTTGTTAGTTATTATAACAATCTCTTCTGCTGAATTATCCATAAATATGTGCACAAGGCGTTTTATCATTGGTTCGCCATTGATTTCGACCAAAGGTTTAGATTTGTGTATTCCTTCTTGTTGAAGCCTACTACCCTCTCCTGCTGCTAAAATCGCATATTTCATGATAATAACGTATTTATAAATCCTATGATTATATATCTTTTATTTTCACTTTTGTACTTATTTTCATTAGAATCAGTCCAACTGTAGTCCAGAATAGTTCCCTCACACGACATATTATACTAATAAACATAGCTATTGTCATTATCTCGTTCATAGGAATTGGACTTCCTGATTCACCTATCAGATTTAATTGCATAGTTGACATTGCAAAACCTCCTTCACGACCGCCAATCTGTAAAGGTAGAAAAAACAGAATATTTGCAAACAACGATGTAAATGCCAATATTATAAAACTATAAGTAAAAAGAAGTAACGGAGAGCCTTGTATTCCTACAATCATCAGCAAAATATAAATCTCGAACGACTGCATTACCCTACCAACATATTCTAAGAGTAGAGAGCCCCAGAAACTCTTTTGATTCTGATTCTGTAATTGCGCTATCTGTGAGTCGATGTTTTTGAGTTCAGCTAAATGATTTTCTAAAAGACTGGTTCTCAATTTCTTACAAAATGGCAATTTACATATTACATTTATAATACGCACAACCATTCCATTTTTATATCCTCGAATAAACAGATATATTCCAAGAATACTAAACACTAAAATGGACGGCAATACAATCGACATTTCATAATTTAATGACACAAGATTTGTTATGATCAATACTATAAATAGAAGAACAGATGTTAGCCAGTACCAGAAATGTGCAAATATATGAGTCATTGCAAACAATAAAACCGATGATGTGGCACGTTCATGACCGATATAAGGAGATAATTCCAATATCTTATAAGGTTCACCACCCATCAGACCGGCAGGAGTAACATAATTTAGAGCAAATCCACTTATAGTGATTTTAATCAGTTTCCAAAATGAGATATTACAATCTCCGCTTCCTTTTATAATAACACGCCATGTCAATGCATTCATTATATATAAAACAAGCCATAAGCCCAAAATAAGAGCGAAATGTAGTCCGGTTTTTCGAATATCTGCCCAGATTTCAACAAAACTCACTTTAAACGTTAGAATCATAACAATGATTGCTATGATTCCAAACGCAAAAAAGATATTTCTTACCTTATTCTTCATTAATTATAAAAACTTATAACTGTTCTCTGAGATACATATCAGACAATATTACATAATGTATGCAGTTAATATAATTTTTTAGAATGTGTCTTCTTCTGTTACTTGATCTAATTTCAACTTGTCACTATCATCACGTTTCTCGTAATATTGCTTTTGAAGAGGATTTGCATATGCTTCATCATAGCGATTACGATTTCTTGCCACATCGATAGCAACATATACTGCTTGTCTAAAAGAATCTTCATTAGCGATTCCTTTTCCTGCAATATCGTAGGCTGTTCCATGAGCCGGAGATGTTCTGATAATTGGTAAGCCAGCAGTGAAATTAACTCCGCCATCCATTGCCAATGCTTTAAAAGGAGCCAAACCTTGGTCGTGATACATGGCAAGTATAGCATCGAAATGCTGATAATTACCTGAGCCAAAGAATCCGTCAGCGGCATAAGGTCCAAAACAATGAATACCCTTATCGAACATTTCATTAATAACTGGTGTTATTATTTCTTGTTCTTCGCTACCAATCAAACCGCCATCACCACAATGTGGGTTTAAAGACAATACTGCAATACGGGGATTATCAATCATAAAATCTCTACGTAAAGAATTATACAAGATAGAGATCTTTTCTTCGATAAGTTCTTTAGTGATTGCTTGTGCCACCTGAGATATAGGCAAGTGTGTAGTAACCAAAGCTATTCGTAATGAATCTTTCATTAAGATCATTAACGCCTTGTTTCCGTCACCAACCTTTTCCTCTATATATTCTGTGTGACCAGGGAAATGGAATCCTTCACGCTGTATATTATTCTTATTTATTGGTGCAGTGACTAAAACATCGTAAGCACCTTCTTTGTACTCATCCAAAGCCTTTTCCAATGCAACGAATGAGGCATTTCCGGCTTCTTCGGTTGATTTTGCGAAATCTATTTTGAGTTCTTTTTCGCCAAAACAATTCACAATATTCAAAACACCCTCTTCTGCTTGATTAGCCGATTCTTTCACAACAAAATTTGTTGGGCATTCAAAAGACTTACGATGATATGTTGCAACTTTTGGTGAACCATAAACTATAGGTGTGCATAAACTCAACATTTCCTCAGAATCAAAAGTCTTCAAAATGACTTCGTATCCCACACCATTGATATCACCATGTGTTATGCCGATTTTAATTTTTTTCATTTTTATTATTTTTTTCAGTTGGTAATTTTAAAGTATATAATGCAGCTTCAAGACGTCGAAGCATTGTTCGTTTCATTTTATCTGGAGCATAAACAAATCCCTCAACTACAATTACCATATTATTAACAGTATCTACTTGTGAATGAGAAATAAAAGGACCTCCCATCATATCATTGGTCATCTCCCATAAACCACGAGCTTCTTGAACATATCGTCCTCTGACTTGCATGTTTTTAACCTGTACAAACTCGTCGTTTGTTGACATGTATTGTCCGTCTTTTATTCCTTGTATATTTCGTTTCATAAATGTATCTCTCAACGCTATATATGCGCCACGTGTGAAAATTTTCTGTGAGACATACGGGAAACTATATATACATACGTTCTGAATATTTGAAACGCCATCATTAGATGCCCAAATGAAATTATCACCAATTTTAATTTTATTCAAATCAGTAGGTATAGACAACTCACAACCAAACATTTCCTTTACAGCCTTGAAAAATTTAGGGTTATGTTCATCATCTATGATTGCTGCAGTACGATTAATCTCTTCATCAGTAAAATAATTGATAATCAACTGAGTCTTATTTGAAATAAACTCTGCCAATTCATCTTGAGACGGACCTTCGATGGTCATAACAAGTTGAGGAGACGAAAATAAGTCGTGTTGCAAAGAGATATGAGGTTGTGTTGTATATGGATTTACTTGTAAAAGAACGATATTTCTAAACAAATTGGTAATTCTATCATAATGTTCATTAGTGATATGACTAACATGAAACATCGGTTCTTCCTGTGGTAACATTGGAAGCGGAGTTGTCAATACGGTACTTAAATTAATACCGGCAATTCCATTCCAAATAGAATCTTCAGCCACTACCATCACCTCATACGGATTACCGCTTGATGTAGGGATTAAGAGTGACGGAGAACGATGACGTTGAACACGTTCACCACTATTGTTACACGAGATAATAGATAAAACTACGGCTAAGATTATTAAAAGTCTATTCATGATTTTCTAATTGTTTCTTCGTTGATAATAAACCACAAGCAGCCTGAATATCTTGTCCTCGAGAAGTTCTGACTGTAGTATATATTCCACGTTTTGTAAGATAATCACGAAATGTTGTTATACGTGTCATCGAAGAAGGTTTCAAATCTGTACCTTCAATCTGATGGAATGGTATGAGATTAACCCTACAAGGGATGTTTCCAAGCAACTTTATAAGTTCTTTGGCGAATAATGTAGAATCATTAACACCATCAAACATTGTGTATTCAAACGAAAGTCGTCTTTGATGACTCCAATCATATTGATTAAGCAATGAGATTATGTCTTTTATAGGGAATTGACGTTCTGCAGGCATATATTGCAGACGTTGTTCGTGTAATGGGAAATGGAGACTAATTGCTAAATGACATTCTGTTTCTTGTAGGAAGTTCTTCAACGACTTTTTAAGTCCTACTGTTGATAAAGTAATTCGTTTTGGACTCCATGCCCAACCATAATTTGCTGTTAAGATATCAATTGACTTCTTAACATTATTATAATTGTCTAATGGTTCCCCTTGTCCCATATAGACAATGTTAGTAAGAGCTGCATTGTTTTTTTCTACAGCAATTGTATTAACAGTATATATTTGGTTTAATATATCTGCAACAGAGAGATTTCCATTAAAACCCTGTTTACCTGTTTGACAGAATTCACAATTCATTTTACATCCTACTTGTGATGAAACGCACAATGTAGCACGTTCATGATCAGGAATATATACTGTCTCAATAAAACAGCCGTCACTGGTACGGAACAGATATTTCTCTGTCCCGTCCTGTGAGGTTTGAATTTCTATCGGCATGGAACGCCCAACACAATATTTTTCAGACAATAGTCGGCGATGTGATTTAGAAATATTTGTCATCTCATCTATTTCAACCACATTCTTCTGATAAATCCACTGCATTATTTGTTTTGCTGTGAATTTAGGCATTGCTAATTCATCTGTAATGTCTTGTAATTCAACAAGACTCATACCTAATAAAGGCGTTTTGTCCATACCCGTAAAAGTTATTTTTTATAAATTACCAAGCGAAAATTGGGTAATTCTTCATAAGTTCATTTACATGAGAGCGTACACGTGCGATGACTGCATCATCCTCTGGAGTGTTGAGGATTGTTTCAATCATGTCAGCAATTTCATACATAAGGTCTTCTTTTGCACCACGTGTTGTGATTGCTGGAGTTCCAAGACGGATACCACTTGTTTGGAATGCGCTACGGCTATCAAATGGCACCATATTCTTATTTGCAGTAATATCTGCTGCAACAAGAGCCTTTTCTGCAACCTTACCAGTAAGATCTGGATATTTAGAACGGAGGTCAACCAACATTGAGTGGTTATCTGTACCACCTGAACATACATTGAAGCCTTTGTCAATAAGTGCATTAGCCAATACTGATGCATTCTTCTTAACTTGAGCTTGATATTCCTTAAATTCAGGAGTCAATGCTTCACCGAATGCAACAGCCTTAGCTGCGATAACGTGCTCCAATGGACCACCTTGCTGACCTGGGAATACTGCTGAATTCAAGATTGCAGACATCTTCTTGATTTCGCCCTTTGGAGTTGTGAGTCCCCAAGGATTGTCGAAATCTTTACCAAGGAGGATAATACCACCACGAGGTCCACGAAGTGTTTTATGAGTTGTTGAAGTTACGATATGAGCATATTTCAATGGGTTGTCGAGCAAGCCAGCAGCGATAAGACCTGCAGGGTGTGCCATGTCAATCATAAGAAGAGCACCTACTTCATCTGCTATCTTACGCATACGTGCATAATCCCATTCACGGCTATATGCAGAACCACCACCAATAATCAACTTTGGTTTGTGCTGCAAAGCCAACTTCTCCATTTCGTCATAGTCCACGCGACAAGTATCTGGATTAAGATTATAACCAATTGGGTTATAAAGGATACCGCTGGTGTTTACATGACTACCATGTGACAAGTGACCACCGTGATCAAGGTTCAATCCCATGAAAGTGTCACCTGGTTTCAATACTGAAAGAAGTACTGCTGCATTTGCTTGAGCACCAGAGTGTGGTTGCACGTTAGCATATTCTGCACCAAAAAGTTTGCAAATACGTTCAATAGCAAGACTTTCAACAATATCGACTACCTCACAACCACCATAATAGCGCTTGCCTGGATAACCTTCTGCATATTTATTAGTAAGACATGAACCCATGGCTTGCATTACTTGGTCACTAACAAAGTTTTCACTTGCAATAAGTTCAATACCTTTCAATTGGCGCTGATGTTCGCGCTCAATCAAAGAGAAAATTTCGTTGTCTCTTTCCATCATTCGTCGATTTTTATGTTATTATTGTTTTAACTTATTTTATTTCATGTTATAAACGACTGCAAATATACGAAATTATTCAGAATCTACAATCGCATATCGACTTTTTATCAATATAAATAATAATAAAGTTAAATATCTTAAGTAAAAACACTAACTTTGCCACCAGAATATTATTCAATTATCTTGCATTATGCATTTTTTGTTCACATTCATTATTGCTCATGGAACCATTCTTTCAGTTTAAGAAATTTAGAATTTGGCACGATCAATGTGCTTTAAAAACCAACACAGACGGAGTTTTATTAGGCGCATGGGCTTGCAATATACTCAAAAGACAACCCACATCATTCACGAACGAACCATCTACAAAAATTCTCGATATTGGAACTGGTTCCGGACTGATTTCCATAATGATGGCTCAAGAAACAAAATCCGAAAATATCATTGGAATTGACATTGATTCGCCTTCAATAAGACAAGCAAAGAAAAACATCGAAGAAGCGTCGTATTCCGACCGAATTGAGGTTTGTCAAATTGATTTCACGAGTGTTAACAATACAACATTTTCATCTATCAAATCTTTTAATATAATCATCAGCAATCCACCATTTTACGAAGAAGAAACGAAGTGTTACAATAACAGAGAAAATACCGCTAAGCACACTACAAATCTTAGTTTTGACCAACTGATAAAGGGCATTGAAAATCTATTAGACAAAGATGGTATTTTTTTCGTTATCATCCCCTACTCTTCAGCATTAACATTTATTGCTTCATGCGCCGAAAATTGTTTATATCTAACACATAGATGTGATGTTTTCACCACAGCCAAGATGTACGAATCAAATACTGCCCAGCGAGTACTTTTGAGTTTTGCCCGCGATATAAGACAAACTGAAGTTCAACAGTTAATTATCAAAGATAAATCGGGCGGAAACAGTTCAGAATTCAAAAAATTAACAGAAAATTTTTATTTGTAAACAAAATATTCCTATATTGCCCTACAACACACCATGAAAGACATTATTATTGCATCATCTGCGCTCAAAACATAGGTTTATTATTCGATAATTGAAAACAAGACACTCAAAAAAATAGAATATTACATCTATGTAAAAAATTATTATTAACTTTGCAAGAATAACGAATAACAACAAAATATCTAAACAATAACATATCTTACAAAATAAATATTTGTAAACAATTATGAAAGCTTTAAACAAACGTACAGCTCCTAAAAGCATTGCACCTGAAAGAATTATTCAATTTGGTGAAGGTAACTTCCTTCGTTGTTTTGTTGATTGGATTATCTACAACATGAATCAACGTACCGACTTCAATTCAAGTGTTGTAGTTGTCCAACCTATTGAAAAAGGTATGGTTGACATGCTCAACGGACAGGACTGCTTATATCACGTCAACTTGCAAGGACGCTTAAATGGTGAGGTTGTCAATTCACTCACACGTGTTGATTGTATAAGTAGAGCACTTAACCCATATTCACAAAATCAGGCATTTATGGCATTGGCAGACCAACCTGAAATCCGTTTCGTAATCAGCAACACAACCGAAGCTGGTATCGCTTTCGATCCAAACTGCCAACTCTCTGACGCACCTGCATCAAGCTACCCAGGAAAACTAACACAATTATTATATCGTCGTTTCCGTACATTTAACGGAGCTGCAGATAAAGGACTTATTATCATGCCATGTGAGTTGATTTTCCTCAACGGACATCACTTAAAAGAATGTATATACAAATACATTGAACTTTGGAAAGATCAATTCATGGGAGATTATTCTGAATTCAAACAATGGTTTACTGATTATTGCTATGTTTGTGCAACATTAGTTGACCGCATTGTTCCAGGATTCCCAAGAAAAGAAATAAAACAAATCCAAGAAAAGATTTCATATGAGGACAACCTCGTGGTTCAAGGTGAGGCCTTCCATTTATGGGTGATTGAAAAACCTGAAAACATGGATATTGAAACATTAAAGAAGGAATTCCCTGCCGAAAAGGCAAATCTTAATGTTTTGATTGCAGAATCTGAAAAGCCATACCACGAGCGCAAGGTAACATTGTTAAATGGTCCTCACACTGTACTTTCTCCTGTTGCATATTTATCAGGAATAAATATCGTACGTGATGCTTGCAACGACCCTATCGTGGGAAAATACATACATAAAGTTCAATTTGAAGAATTAATGCAAACACTCAATCTTCCAATGGAAGAATTACAACAGTTTGCAACAGATGTCTTAGAACGATTCAACAACCCTTATGTAGATCATCAGGTAACAAGTATCATGTTGAATTCATTCCCTAAATATGAGACACGCGATTTACCTGGAGTTAAGATTTATCTTGAACGAAAAGGCGAACTTCCACAAGGACTTGTATTCGGTCTTGCTGCAATCATAACATATTACAAGGGAGGAAAACGAGCTGACGGAGCTGATATCACCCCTAACGATGCCCCAGAAATCGTACAATTACTTTCTGATTTATGGAAAACTAACGACACTCAAAAGATTGCCGAAGGTGTGCTTGCTGCAGAAAACATATGGCACGAAAATCTTAACAACATACCGGGCTTAACTGATTTAGTAAAGAAAGACCTTGACAAGATTCAAGAACTCGGAATGCTCGAAGCCGTTAAAACTATCCTTTAATCAGGAAACTCATAATGACTTTACGGATTTTATCAAAAAAATAATATAACTTAATGAAAACCAACACTCTTATCATAGGGGCAGGACCTGCAGGTTCGGCTTGTGCAATAAAATTAATGAAGGCGGGGATTGAATGTCTTTTGATTGACAAACAATCATTCCCTCGTCAGAAATTGTGCGCAGGTTTATTTACACAAAAATCACAAAACTGCCTTAAAAATCTCGTTGGTGAAACCGCCTATGAGGAGTGTATGAGTCAATCGTCTAAAAACGAAGAAGAATATTTCAATATATTTGATAAAAGCCATAAACTAATAGTATCTTGTAAACCTTCCAAACCGATAACATTGGTTGACCGTGAGAAATTTGACCAATGGCTTGTCAACCATTTTATCAGTTTGGGAGGTCAATTCAAGGACAATACCACAATCACTGAGATTGATTTCGTACAACAGATTGCAAAAACGGCTGATACCGAGATTCAATATGAGCATTTAATTGCTGCCGATGGAGCTAATAGTCATATTGAACATTTGTTGGCACGAGAATTTCCCGACACCTTCTCAAGAAAGAGGAAAAGTTCTATGTGTTTAGAAATAAACACTGAAAAAGAAGATCTCGACATGAAAGGTGTTAATATCTACCTCAATATTATACCCGACAGTTACGCATGGGTTTTCAGTAAAAAAGAAAAGACTTGTGTGGGGTTAGTAAAACTTCCTGATCATGATTTTGATGTTAATTCAGCCATGAGACGGTTTATTCAGGAGCTAAAAGTACAACATGTAGAAAAATACCCTTTGCGAGGTGCTATGTTACCAATTGGGGCATACATGGAAAAACCTTATCACTGGAATACCCTGTTTGTTGGTGACGCCGCAGGATTTGTGGAACCATTAACAGGCGAAGGAATATATTACGCCTTGCAAAGCGGCACATATGCAGCAGAAGCGATAATAGATAAAGGAGATACTAACCGTTTATATCTCGAAAAAACCAAATACCTGACTCAATTAATAGATAAAGGACAAAAATACCAGAACATGTTAGAAAGCGCATCCAAACGCAATTTCTTTTGCCGTCATGCTGGAAAACATCCTAATTTCATAAGTTATTTCTATGACACACAAATAGAAAACGGATGCCTGGATTCTTTCTGGAAAATAGTACTAAAATACCTCTTTTGTAAAAAATAAAGTCCAAACATATCTAAACATAAATGAATTAAGTCTGGAAACTATTTAGGAACGCAGAAGGGATCAATACAGAGAATAAAACTAACCACTTTTTCACTTAACCCATATTTTCTTTCCATCTACAATATTCATCCCCTTCTGGAGGATATTGGTTCGCAGCCCATTAAGGTTATAAATACTCTCATTTTTTAATTCTTTTATTTTCACATTTTCCTCAATATCTGTCGGTAACCCACCGATATAAATATGGAAGATGAGTTTGGCTACAGCCGCATGCCCTTCACTATCCTTATAGCGTAGGCCTTGTCCAATCTGGTACACATCACCATTCTTGCAATGATTCGGATACTGTCCAATGGTGAAAGCCAACGTGTTGGCATCCATCTCTGAATAAACGTATGAATCATTTCCCCATTCGCAGACCTTTCCTGTCTTTGAGAACCAATGGCCGTATCCGTTTGCAGTCGAGCCACTGTCTTCAACCTCATTGTTATTCGGGTTGAGTGCTACAAAATGGATTGTGTTGTTAGCCTGACTGGCTGAATAGACGGTCAGTATTCTACTGATGTCGGCAGGCTGAATTCTAAGAGCCTTACCTATAGCCAAGTATTGTTCGGATGACAACCGATACACAGAACCTGGATAATCTGTAGAGGAAGCATCAAAACATACATTGATGTCCAATGTGACGTCACTGGGTAAAATCGAGGTGTTGCTCAGGTCTACCTTTGGGATATGTCCTACGACATCAGTATGCTTGAATTTCACTTGATAAGGCCATTGATCATCGTTCGTAATGTCCTCGTCCCATTTATGTACAATATACTTAGAAGGAGATGGGCTCACAACAAACCACAGACGGTATGTATTCTCAGGAACGATGAAGGAGGTCGTATCACTTACAGCCAATGTGGAACTTCCTTTTGCATAAACTGTATCAACTGATTGATACACACGTGTACCATCCTTGAGGAGGGCCACATATCCATGACGGAATCCACGATGTGTATTCTCAGAGAAATTGTTGTATTTAGTCACGTTCGCAGTCGTGTACTTATCACCATTATTGTATTGCGCAGGGTCGTTAGTCGCTAAAGCCGCACCTGTAGGCAAGGCTGTAAAAACAGTTTTAATCTCTGTTCCTGCAGCAGGCACCTCAAGCGGAATAACATTAAAACCTGTGCTCTGTGGACAGCTCGAATAAGCCACCTGAATAGCACCATCATCCACATCCACGTAATTGAAATTATATTTACCAATCGAACCCTTTCCATAACTACGGATGGCATCCAAGTCATACGTCACCATTTTGCTGGCATAGTCATAGATTTCCTTGTAGAAGTCTTCCACAGACAGTCCAAACACACGCATATAAACCTGACAAGGATCCTCGCCCGAAACAGTTCCACCACGCCACACGCGACCAATGGCATCCAGTCCCCGCTTATCAGTCCAGTAGTAGTGAAGCCAATAGCTTTGATAACGCTGCCACTCATGAGTGAATGCATAGTTATGATTCGGTTGCCACAATCCAATACTCTGCGAAATCATCAATTCCGGATAAGCTTGTACCGACTGCCATTGAGCTGTTTGTTCCCAGAATGTAGAACCAGAACCTACCGATTGACGGAAACCGGCATATCCCCCCAAGTCACAATACACCTGATATTGGAACGAGTGACCAATCTCATGAGCTATTGTCTGTCCCACAGGATGACAAGTGCTTGGTGTTACCCATAGGGCACCGATCTGGTTGTCGTACCCCGACCCTGTAGCCGTCCAACCTGTATCGTGAAGCAAACAGATAATCATCTTATACTTATTCAGTTTTGTATTGCCACTTAGGTCGGCAAACTTCAGCTTTGTGACATATAACTCATAGAACAACTCAGCCTTCTCCAACAAGTCACTCACATCCACATACAAGGCATTCGAACTTGTCAACTTATCTGGAGGAGTCTTACCATACCCCGTACCATAATATACATCGAAATGTGCACTACTCAGTGCGTGTTTATACAACATCAGTCCATCTGCTTGATGGTAAACCGTACCATTCTCGTCGGTTGAAATCGACCAACTGTTTGGAACAAAAGAAGATTGTGCCAGCATCGTCATGCTTACTAACATCATTGCAATCGTGTAAAATAGTTTCATAGTGGATCTTACATGTTTAACGTATCGTGTAAAATTTATGATGGGCATAAGCACCGTCCTACATTTCCCCATGTGGGCTTTTAAGTTTTTTACATCGCGCTGCGAGTTTTAGAACGTAAAATAACAATAAAAATCTGATATTAACAAATGATTTATGCTTTTTATATAAAATATTGCGCTAATCTGTAACTTTTATGTCAATAATCGATTGTTTAACATTTATAATCATAATACTGAGAGTAATTTTTACCAATACCCAAAACACACTTTAAAAGCAATAAAATAATTAAGATCTTTAAAGTAAAAATGGAGTCGTAATCACATAATGATATCGGCTCCATTTTTTTATTTTTCCTAATTGTAAGTCAAATTAAACGTCACCAAATAACATGAGCGCCCTACTCATATTACATTAAAATGATTATTTCCGCTTACTGTTTTATCTCCACAACAGATGTGTTGGCTTTTTTCACACTCTTGCTCTTATAAGAGCCTGAAAAATATACTTCACCACTATTATATGCTGATATATCAAGTTTTTCGGTTGCCACATCAACATAACTTTTAGAATTATTAAAAGCAAGTATTTCTAACGAGTTTGACACTCCATGCACGTTACATGTAGAATTATTACTCATAGTAAGAACCGTAGAACCCTTAGAGTTGATATTTGCGTCTAAAGTACTTTTTGAATCGCCCAATAATTCTATTTGATTCTTTGCTTCGACATATTTAATTGAAGAAGACGATGCATTCTTTCCTTCAAAACGGAACGAATCACAATATATCGTATCAAATTCTATACCACCATCGCCCAATGTTCCAGCCACCAAGTCGTCAGTACGGACTGTTCCTATAGCCTTAAAACTACCATTTCCACATGGTGACACAATCCTTAATATTGGAGATGACACATAAAGAGTCAAGTTTGATATCTTATTCTCAAACATATTTAAATTAGGATTATTCTCAAGATTTATAGTAGCCATCAAAGTACCAGAATCAACACTAATCTTAACTATTTCAACTAATTTCTTAGGGCCTTCAACTTCTACAGAACATTTTTCGCCCTGAGTATATACAACATTTAAACTACCTATCGATGTTATTTGAGTGAATTCACCCGGAAAAGGTAATGCCTGACGTACAATACCACTATTATCAAGGGAGTCAACCTGTGCAGAAGATGTATCTATATTGTTTGTATTATCATTATTTTTGTTTTTACAGCCAGACATAATAAAAACAAGCAACAATGATAAAATAAGTATTATTCTTTCTTTATTCTTTAAAGATATGTCCATTTTGTCGTTATTTTTGTGCAAAGATAAGTCTTTTTAGCGATTTTTTTGTAAATTTGCAAAGAATTTTAATTATACATCATCAATTCAATAAATAATGGCAACAAAGAACAATTACATTACAGTAGCATATAAATTATATGTAAGTGATAATGAAGACATCAAAGAAGATTTAGTTGAAGAATGTAACGCAGAACATCCATTCCAATTTATAAGTCACTTGGGTGCAGTACTACCTGCATTCGAAAACGAGATTGATAAACTTAAAGCTGGCGACCCATTTGATTTTGTAATCAAATGCAAAGACGCATACGGCGAATTTGATGAAAAATTAATGTTCGATGTACCTAAATCAACATTTTTCCTTAACGGAAAATTCGATGACGAACATATATACGAAGGAAATATCATACCATTACAAGCTGAAGACGGAAGCAGATTCAACGGCACCGTTATCGAGGTTAAAGAAAACGATGTAACAATCGACTTGAACCACCCACGCGCAGGACAAGATCTACACTTTGTGGGAACTGTAATAACACATCGCGAAGCAACTAACGACGAAGTTACTGGTTTAATCAGAATGCTTAGCGGAGAAGGCTGTGGTTGTGGTTGCCATGGTGGATGCGATGATTGCGGCGGAGGTTGTGACGACTGCGGATGCGAAGATCACGACCACAATCATGAAGGATGCAACTGCGGACATCATCATTAAATCTCCTACCAGTTGTAATCAATTATAAATCAGACAAGTGTTCTTGGATTATTCCATGAATCTTTCTGTTAATATTGACTATCAAACAAAAATTATGAATACATTCGGTAATATATTAAAGTTGACATCTTTTGGGGAAAGTCATTGTCCTGCAATCGGAGGTGTTATAGATGGTTTTCCTGCAAATATAGATATTGACGTTGATTTTATTCAAAGCGAACTGAATCGTAGAAGACCAGGAACATCAAAGCTAACAACATCACGCAACGAAGCTGATGCTGTCGAGTTCTTGTCTGGTATATTCAATGGCAAATCAACTGGCTGCCCTATTGGATTCATAATCAGAAACAACGACGCACATTCTAACGACTATAGCAGTATAAAAGATTTATTCAGACCTTCGCACGCTGATTATACATACGATCAGAAATACGGAATCAGAGACTATCGTGGAGGAGGAAGAGCATCTGCCAGAGAAACTGCAATACGTGTTGTCGGTGGTGCTATGGCAAAACTACTTCTAAATCAAATAGGAGTAAACATCAATGCACGTATATCTCAAATCGGAAATGTGGTTCTTAACGGAACTAAAGAGGAATGTGATAAGCAATATTCCGAAATTGTAAGTCAGGTCAAGGCTGAAGGCGACTCTATCGGCGGTATAATTTCATGCTCTATACAAAATTGTCCTGTGGGACTTGGTGAACCTATCTACGGAAAGTTACATGCCGCATTAGGATTTGCCATGTTATCAATCAACGCTGTAAAAGGTTTCGATTACGGCATGGGATTCGATGGCATTGGACAAAAAGGTTCTGAACTAAACGACATCTTTTATAATGAAGGTGATGGCATAAAAACCAAGACAAATAATAGTGGCGGTATTCAGGGCGGTATAAGCAACGGTGAAGAAATTTATTTCCGTGTTGCATTCAAACCGGTACCAACAATCATGCAAGACCAACAAACAGTTGACAAACAAGGAAATAATGTTGTATTTAAAGCCAAAGGACGACATGACCCATGTGTTCTACAAAGAGCATTGCCTGTAGTTGAGTCAATGGCTGCATTGGTTATTGCAGATTATTACCTTTTAAACAAAACCAATAAAATCTAAAATATATGTCACTGAACAAAGTCATGCTAATTGGCAATGTTGGCATAGAACCAACTGTAAGATACACACAGACAGGTATCTGTGTGGCATCAGTACGTCTTGCCACAACAGAAAAGGCTTACACTATGCAAAACGGGACTCAAGTACCTGAACGTACAGAATGGCATAACATCATTTTCTGGGGGAAACTCGGAGAAGTTGTCGAGAAGTATGTTCACAAAGGAGATAAGCTCTATGTAGAGGGGAAAATCCAAAGTCGTAAATATGATGACAAACAAGGCATACAACGTCAAGTAGTCGAAATTCTGGCTAATGGACTTGAATTGTTATCCACAAGGGTTGCTCCGACATCTACAGATTCATTAATAACAGAAAATCCAGTAAATTAATGCTATATTACGATCATCAACATCAAGGCATCCATGTTGCCATATGGCATGTAACCGAAAGCTATGAAGAATTATTAGGCTTGTTGCCTGATGCTGATAGTGTATGCAATGAAGCTGAGACAAAATTCCGCTCAAAATCACGGATCACCGAATGGACTGCTGTAAGAGTGCTTTTATACACCATGCTGGAAAGACAAGTAAAAATTGAATATACAGACAGTGGTGCACCCTACTTCCCTTCATATGAAGGACTGAATATAAGCATCTCACATACAAAAGAATATGTTGCGGTAGCTCTTTCGGAAAAACATAAAGTCGGTATTGATATCGAGATTATAGAAAAGCAAAAAAGCGAAGGTAATTCTCGAGTAGAACGTGTAAGCTCAAAATTCATGAATGAGAACGAACACGTAAATTCTATGATCGGAATACTTTTGACTTGGTCGGCTAAAGAGAGTGTATATAAACTCCAAAACGACAATCATGTAGATTTCAAGAATGATTTAATCGTTGAATCATTCGACGAATCTAATAAAGAAGGCTCTTTTAATGTTATAGACAGAATTAATAAATCATACAATATTACTTATAAAGTATTCGATGATTTTGTATTCACATTGACAAGCAAAGAATCATGACAGAGAAACCAGTTATCATAGCAGGACCATGTGTTATTGAAAGCATGGACATACTGAATCAAGTTGCTGAAGAATTAGTTAGAATTAATAGTATTTATAATACTGACATCATATTCAAAGCATCATTTGATAAAGCCAACCGTACATCTATACATTCGTATAGAGGTCCTGGTTTGGAAAAAGGTCTTAAGATGCTTAATGATATAAAAGAGAAATATAACCTTAAGATTCTAACTGATATTCACGAAAGTTATCAGGCTCAACCTGTTAGCGAGGTGGCAGACATACTGCAAATACCCGCTTTTTTGTGCAGACAGACTGACTTACTTGTTGCAGCAGCAAAAACCGGAAAAACTGTAAACATAAAAAAGGCACAATTCCTAAGCGGAAACGATATGCAATACCCTGTTCAGAAAGTCAAAGAAAGCGGCAACGATAATGTATGGCTTACAGAACGCGGAAATATCTATGGATACAATAATCTGGCTGTTGATTTCAGAAACATTGCCGATATGAAGAAAATAGTCGGAACCGTCATCATGGATTGTACACACTCCGTTCAAAGACCTGGTGCAGCAAATGGCAAAAGCGGTGGTAACAGGGAGTTTGTTCCTGCAATGGCTTTGGCTGCTAAAGCATTTGGAGCAAACGGATATTTCTTTGAAACACACCCTGATCCAGAAACTGCTTTAAGCGACGGACCAAACATGTTATATCTCAATGATTTAGAAACTGTGATAAAATCACTGCTATAAATATAGATTAAATATCGATTAACTTGATTTTAATTATGAGCAAACTCATAAATTAAGATACAGACTACCGTCTGCAGGTTTATTACTAATTGAGTTTAGAATTAATGCCATATCATCAAAAATATAAACATTAAATATGGATATTAAGGAAATTGCTAAAAAATGTCTTCAAGATGAGGCTCAAGCTGTATTAAATTTGATTCCACAAATAAACGAATCATTTGATAAAGCCATCGAATACATGTATGAGTGTAAAGGACATATCGTAGTATCTGGTGTTGGTAAATCTGGACATGTTGCAGCCAAAATTGCAGCGACATTGGCTTCTACAGGAACACCAGCCTTTTACATAAACCCTTTAGACGCACTACATGGCGACCTCGGAATGATTATGGAAGACGATGTTGCCTTACTTATATCAAATTCAGGAAATTCCGACGAAATTCTACATATCGTTTCTTGTCTTGAGAAACGTCACAATAAAATCGTGTCAATGACAGGCAACCCTGAATCTTTGTTGGCACAACACTCAAATGCACATATCAGCGTTGCTGTTTCCAAGGAGGCATGTCCATTAAATCTTGCCCCTACTTCATCAACAACAGCTGCGTTGGCAATGGGAGATGCTTTGTCGTGCGCATTAATGGAGAAAAGAAACTTTAAAGCTCGCGACTTTGCTAAATTTCACCCTGCTGGCACACTCGGAAAGAAACTCGTTACAAAAGTCCGCGACGTTATGTACACCGAGAATCTGCCTATAATACAAGAAGATATGAAACTGATTGATGCTATCATCTTTATAAGCAATGGTAAGTTGGGATTAGGTGTGATACTCGACAACAATTGTCCTATTGGAATCATTACCGACGGTGACATAAGACGCGCTGTAGAAGGTTCTAAATCTAATTTCTTTAATCTTACCGTGCGCGACGCGATGACTAAATCACCAAAAACCATCAATCCTGATGCTAAATTGATGCAGATTCAAACTATGTTCCAAAAAAACAAGATTCACTCACTCCTTGTCACAGATAAGAACAACAATTTATTAGGTATAGTTGATTACTTCGCAATTATGAATTAATAAAAAATCGTCATTTACACATTGAATAGCAATTCAATACAAGAGTCTTACATTATCAACAAAAAAGCATAAAACATTTGAAATTGTCTTTTTGCTCTGCGAAAATTACATTTTATCCAAACAAATGCAAAGTTTTCTTAAAAAAAGACGTTATTTAACATAAAATCATTAACTTTGTATCCAATCACACAAAAGAAAGGAGTGACTATGGAAATGAATATGTATGATAAAATGCAGCAGTTGCAGTTTTTGCAAGGCTTAAATTTTAGTGATTTCAATGACATACTCACGTCAATCTCTCTTGATTTTAATACGTACAACGAAGGAGATGTCATTGTACATCAGGGTGATATCTGTGACAAACTGATTTACATCTTGGATGGCACCTTCGAAGTGGAATACCGAGACAATGAGCAATCTATAATGATTTGCGAAACATCTAACGCAAATCCTCACCTCATTGAACCATACAACATGTATAGTATTAAAAGACGATACGAAAGATCTTATATTTTTAAAACAAAAGGATCTACGTTTACTATCTCTAAGAATGTGTTTAACACAAAGTTGTTACAACATAAGATTATAAGAAGTAATCTGATTAATTATCTAAGCAACCAAATTACAAAAGAACACAGTAAGGCTTTTTTCAATCTCCCATTAAATATTGAGAAAAGAATTGTTGCTTTTATCAACAGTTTCTGCTTGTTCCCTACAGGTGAAAAAACTATCCACATTAAAATGGAAACATTAGCGGAGATTATTGATGAAACAAGACTTAATGTGTCAAAAGTACTAAACAAGTGGGATGCACTCAAATTAATAGAAATGAAAAGACTAACATTCCACATCCCTGAAATTTCACGATTAAACGAACTATGATTAAAGAAAATAATAACGCCCTTTTTTCTTCTCAAGGATTCAATACACAAGACTTTCCACACGGAACTTTTCCTTTTCATCTCGTAACACTCAAAGATTATGAAGATGCGATGAATTATGGAATGGAAGTAGAGAAAGAAGAAATGGAGGAAATACTCAGCAACCCAGAAACTCCAACATTCGAAAACACTATCGTCGCACTTGAACAATCTGGAGATTTGTTAGGACAAGTTTCTGATGTTTTCTTTAATCTCACCAGCGCAGAGACCAACGACTCTATGGATGACTTGGCAGAGAAAATGTCACCAATTCTCTCTGATCACGCTACCACCTTGTGTTTTGATCCAAGATTATTTAAAAGAGTCGAGGCTGTATATAATTTCTACCACAAAGAACATCTCGACAAATATGAACAGTTGTCTGTTGAAGATAAACGACTTTTAGACGACACTTACGACGGATTGATACGAAGCGGAGCAAATCTTGATGAGGAAAAGAAAGCCAGATTAAAAGAGATAAGCAACGAAATGAGTTTGCTGGATTTACAATTCTCTCAAAATAAACTCAAAGAAATTAATGCGTTTGAGTTGCATATAACAGACGAAGCCGATTTGAAGGGATTGCCAGCAACTGCTATCGATGCAGCAAGACAAACTGCAAAAGACAAGAATAAAGAGGGATGGATTATCACTCTTAAAGCTCCAAGCATGTCACCATTTATGACATATAGCGCAAACCGAAAGTTAAGAAAAAAGGTTTGGATTGCATATAACACAATTTGTACTCATAACAACAAACACAATAACTTTGAGACAGTTAGAAAAATCGTCAATCTAAGTCTTGAAGAGGCTCAGATTATAGGATACGACTGTTATGCCGATTTCGTTCTTGTTGAACGCATGGCTGAAAACAAAGAAAACGTATATAACCTTCTAAATCAACTTATCAAAGCATACAAACCAACTGCATTGAAAGAACTGGAAAGTATAAAGAAGTATGCTAAAGAACTTGAAGGTGATGATTTCGAACTTCAACCATGGGATGTGGGCTTTTATTCCAATAAACTACAGGAAAAACTATACAACATAAATTCAGAAATGCTACGCCCTTATTTTGAACTTTCAAAAGTGAAGGAAGGCGTTTTTGGATTGGCAGCTCGATTATACGGCATTACTTTTGTAAAAAACAACGATATTCCTGTATATCACAAAGATGTAGAGGCCTTTGAGGTCTTAGACAAAGACGGAACCTTCTTGGCTGTATTATATTGCGACTTCCATCCAAGAGACGGAAAGAAATCTGGGGCATGGATGACAACATACAGAGGACAATATTATGATAAAGACGGTAATAACGTACGCCCTCATGTGTCATTAGTAATGAACCTAACACGCCCCACTGCCACAAATCCATCTTTGCTTACACTCGGAGAGGTCGAAACATTCCTACACGAATTCGGGCATTCACTCCACGAGATATTCTCACAATGTAAATATGGCGAGTTAAGTGGAACAAACGTATATTGGGACTTTGTGGAACTTCCATCACAATTGATGGAGAATTTTAGTGTTGAACGTGAATTCCTTTCCACATTTGCCAGACATTATCAAACTGGCGAACAGATTCCTGACGACTTGATACAAAGAATTATCGACAGCCGTAATTTCTGTGTCGCAATGGGATGTTTACGTCAGGTTAGTTTCGGACTACTCGACATGGCATACTACACACTAACAAAACCACTCACAACAGATATTCAAGAATTTGAGCGTAACGCATGGAAGGATGCTGTGATAATTCCTACCTACGACAAAGCATGTATGTCTGTTCAGTTCTCACATATTATGGCTGGTGGCTATGCAGCAGGCTACTATAGTTATAAATGGGCAGAAGTACTCGACGCCGATGCTTTCGACCTATTTAAACAGAATGGTCTGTTCGACACAAATACTGCAAACAAATTCAGGAATGAAGTATTATCACGTGGAGCCACTGAACACCCGATGGTATTATACAAACGCTTCCGTGGTAAAGCTCCATCTATTGACGCACTACTTAAACGAAACGGAATAAAAAAAGTTGAAGAATAATGAAAAGAATTTTAAATATCACCCTCATCATCTTTACGTGTCTGCTATTCTGGCAATGCGACAATAGCGACGATATTACTGATATTTTTGTAAACAGACGTTTCAAAATAACAAATGTGGTATATAACAATACACCCATTAAGGATATTACAGAATTATATATAGACGATTCATACTATATTATATTCAATCAGCGCACTTTCCAAGGTGTATTAATGTCGGGCAACAACATTGAGGGCACATGGGAAGCTGATGGCAGTAAACAATCATTTCACATGAATTTTGGGAACAACACCAACATGTCGAAAACAAGTGATACGCAAGAAAAAATTCTTAACATTCTCCAAAATGCAAATCGATACGAGGGTGATTGTAACGTAATCAAAATAAAAAAAGGAAATGATGCTTATGTACAAATGTCATCACTAAATGTAATTAAATAACATACCATATCGTATATAAAGCATATAAATACAAAAATGGATATTTCAAAAGAAAAACAATATAATTTAGACAAAAGATATCTGAGAATGGCTCAAATATGGGCCGAGAACAGTTACTGTAAAAGAAGACAAGTTGGAGCATTGGTTGTTAAGAAACAAATGATAATAAGTGACGGATACAACGGAACTCCTTCTGGTTTTGAAAACGTATGCGAAGAGGACGACAAGACTAAACCATATGTTTTACATGCAGAAGCAAATGCAATAACTAAATTAGCACGTTCACACAATTCAAGTGAAGGAGCAACATTATACGTCACCTCCTCACCATGTCTTGAGTGTGCGAAACTAATTATTCAGTCTGGTATAAAAAGAGTAATATATGCTGAGAAATACAGACTGCAAGACGGAATTGAACTTCTGAAAAGAGCAAACATCGAAGTGGTTTATTTGCCACTTGAAAAAGATTCCACTAACGAATAATACAAAAAGATAGTATAATCTGTAAACAACATTTACGAATATGAATATTAAACGTACATCTAAGTTTGTTCCAATCATCATTGCCCTAAGTGTGATTGTCGGCATACTGATTGGTACTTTTTTCGCAAATAGATTTTCTGGTAACAGATTAAACATTATAAATACGTCATCAAACAAGATTAACGATTTGTTACATATCATTGATGATCAGTATGTTGACACAATTGATATAGCTGATATTGTGGAAAAAGCTATGCCACGAATTCTTTCGGAACTTGATCCACACTGTTCATATATATCTGCTGTTGCTGCAAAAACTGCCAATGACGAACTAAAAGGAAGTTTTGGAGGAATAGGTGTACAATTTCAAATTAAAAACGACACCATATACGTAACTAATATAATCAAAGGTGGACCTGCCGAGAAGGTCGGAATGCTTGCCGGTGATAAAATCGTATATATAAACGACTCATTATTTGTAGGTAAAGTTGTAACTAACGAGGAAACCCTTCGCAGACTAAAAGGCGAGAAAGGTACAACAGTAAAATTGGGCGTAATCAGAAACGGCAACAAAAAACCTCTATCATTCAATTTGGTACGTGGAGATATTCCAATCAAGAGCATTGATGCCACATATATGCTTACCGACAAGTTGGGATATATAAAAATCAATAAATTTGGAGAAACAACATATCCTGAACTTTTATTCTCTTTAGCCAAACTTGAACAAGAACATTTTAAGGGACTTGTAATTGACTTAAGAAGCAATAATGGCGGATATCTGAGTAGTGCCATCCGAATGATTAACGAATTCCTACCTGAAGACAAACTGATTGTATATACAGAAGGTAGAAAAATGAAACGTGAGGATTATAAAAGCGACGGCAGAGGCTCATACCAGAAAATGCCTATCATTATCTTAACCGATGAATTGTCTGCCAGTGCATCTGAAATCTTCGCTGGAGCCATACAAGATAACGACCGAGGAATTATCGTTGGAAGAAGAACATATGGTAAGGGACTTGTTCAACAACCAATCGAATTTAGCGATGGTAGTTTGATTCATTTAACTGTAGCCCGTTATTACACTCCTTCAGGCCGATGCATACAAAAGCCATATGCTAAAGGTGGCGATCCTGATTACGAACTCGACATCATCACTCGTTATCAGCATGGAGAATTCTTTAATGAAGACAGTATTCGTCAAACCGGACAGATATACAAAACTGGTATCGGACGCACCGTATATGGCGGAGGAGGTATCATGCCTGACTATTTCGTTGCAGAAGACACAACTCTTATAACACCATATTATCAAGAAGTTGCATCTAAAGGCTATATTAATCAATTCTGTTTTGAATATACTGATAAAAACAGAAAGAACCTCGAACAATTTAAATCAGCAAATGATATAGCAAAAGAACTGCATAAAAACCATGTATTACAACAATTTATCGAATTCTGCGATACGAAAGGGATCAAACGTCGTAACAACATGATTTTGAAATCTCAACCATTGCTTGAAAGTACTATATATGGTAATATCGTATATAATATTCTCGACACTGAAGAATATGTAAAATACATAAATCATGATGATGCCACTGTACATAAAGCAATAGAGTTATTCAATGCAAAACAAACCACACCACGTCTCTCACCACATGACAAAGCAGGAAATAAGAAAACAGCTTGCAATAAAGTTCAAAGAGTTATCAGAAACAGACGTATTGCTTGAACAGAGCAAATCTACAATAGAAAATCTGATATCTGACGAATTGTGGATTAACGCTCACAGAGTGTTAATATATAGTTCGCTGTGGGACGAGGTGGACACATCCTTGCTCTTACAGAAATACATAAATGAAAAAAGTATAATATTACCAACCGTCATTGGTGACTCTCTTGAACTTCACGAATACGTATCACCAAACACAACTATTATTGGCGCATATGGAATTACGGAATCTACAGGACCTATCGTTACAGATTATAACAGCATAGAACTTGCCATCATTCCAGGACGCGCATTTACACCAGATGGTTGCCGACTAGGACGTGGGAAAGGCTATTACGATCGTTTACTTTCCCTACTCCATTGTCCTAAAATCGGAATATGTTTTCCTTTTCAGATATTAGAAAACATCCCTGTTGACCCACATGATATAAAAGTTGACAAAGTAATTTACTAAAAAAAATAATACAACAGTAAATAATAAATGCTATAAAAAATTTCGTTTTGTCAAAACTTAATCGAAATTGTATAATATATTCAGGCGGATGTTGATATAATGCAACTTCCGCCTAATAATTTTATATTTTCTTCTTTATCGACCATGAATAGAAGGATATCAGACAATTTATCGGCCAAATTAGGTTTTATCGACCATTTATCAACCAATTCCTTCTCATAATCGTGTTTATCGACCAGTTCCGATGTTACATTCTTAACAAATTGGTCGATATCGTGCTTCAGATGATTGCAATGCAGTCGTCCATGCAATTCTGGAAGATCTCTATGTTTTCTTCTTCTCTTGTGTCATAGCTAACATGCTTTAATTTGACCTGTGACAACATCGCCAATAAGATATTGTTCTTCATTATTATATTATATTCTGATGCAAATATACTGATAAAAGTTGATATAAATGCGTATTTCAACAACTTATTCTGTATTTAGAAAATGTAGAATATGCTCAAATAAACTAAGGGCAAGTACATGTTTGCCATATACTTACCCTTTATAGAGATTATCGATTGTAACTCTTGTTTGGCTGAACGGGATTTTAATTATTGTGAAATGTCATATTCTCCATTACGGAGTTTTTCTGTTCGTACATTTTGTCTTCCCTCATAATATTGGTTTTTGTCAAAAGCAAATGATTGATCTCCAACAAAATCATATCCACAAACGAAAGAGGCAATATCAACGCCTGATATTAGTGAATCATAATGATAAACATGACGACCGTCACTCGAATAGGTTGCAGATTTTTTATTAATTGTCACTTTATCTTCTGACAGATGATATAAAGGGAATACCTTGAAGGTCTTTGGATTGGCTCTAGGCAAAATACGATTTTCATAGTAAACACGTTTCTTGTCAGAGTACCACTCACAATATGGATCAACCCTATCTATAGCCGTAAAGTCTGTACCCTTAGGCATTGGCAAAAGCCTATAATTATATACCGTTGTACCATCTGTATGAAATGCTTTACACAGTCCATAATCCATGCTTTTGTGTCTCAACGCCTTGAGATCTCGTATTTCTGAACCATAATCCTCACAATATACACGATGTTTGTCTTGTGCATAGTGATTTTCCTCATTCATTACAGCGAAAGAAGATGGATCTGCCCCCTCCACCACTTTGTTTTTGTAATAAACACGCGTAGAATCAAGAGCATAGAATTCAGTTAAAACTTTAAACGTACTGTAATCACCTATAGGTGCAGGATGATTATCTTCGAGGACATCATATTCGAGATAATAGACATAAAGGCTATCTATAGCCCATTTGTAATCAACCTGTTTAAAACTGCTCATATCTGCTACATGTAGAGGCAGGTATTCCATGTAGTAATCGTGTGCGTCATGAGCAAGATTTGAAATGTCTTCATCAGGCACGACGAATGTGGCAGGATCTGCTTCATATATAATAATGTCTTTAAACCATACGTGGTGCATATCGATTGCATAATAATCACTCAGCACTTTAAATGTACATGGGTCTGCAAACGGCAAGATATCATACTCATAATAAACATGGTTAACATCCAAAGAGTACGTTGCGTTTATGCGTTCATAGGTCGAAGGATCACAACCATCAGGCTTCCTATCCGCATATGCACTTATTCCGAGGGTATAAAATAGGCAAAAAACAGCCACAGGTACCAATGGACTGAAATAAAATAGCCATGCCATTCGCAATTTCTTGGAAAGTTTCAACGACAACCTTATTAAAATAAATATATAGATCGGGTAAAGCCAAATAGTTAGTGTCATTCCCCAACGGCAAATCGCGTCAGCTGTGGATCGGATTGGAGCATCCCAAAAGAATATGGACATGAAAAAAACTGGGGGCCACAACAACAATGAAATAATCATAAGCCAAACAAATATTTTCTGGAATAACGTTGGTGGCTCTCCAAGAATAAAAGTAATCAATCCTTTTAAGTTAGTATTCCGTTCTGTCTTCATTTCGTTTTATCTTTTTGCCTTTAAATTCCGAGTTTAATATCAATTATCGTTGCACATGAATGATGTAAGAAATTTATATTGGTGAATAATTTTATTCTTCCACTGCTGCCTGTGCGGCGGTTAACAGATACTGATTATCAACAAGTTACAGAGTTATTGTAAACTACTGGTGACTCTTTTACGACACATTCTGCGCGTTTTTACACGCTCATGGCAACGAAAACGTGTTTTTACGACAGAATAATCTATTTCTATATCATATCCTCTACATTGAAATCTACTTAGCAGCAATCCAACAGCCAGCAGCCATTAGGATGGATGCAATTATGAATATCATGGTGACAGGTTCGCCTAACAATAAGATAGACAACAGTGCACCGATGAATGGTGCCAGAGCGTAGTAGGTACTGGTTTTTGCCGCTCCA
>JAIKZH010000023.1 GCA_024682395.1 Bacteroidaceae bacterium | reverse complement strand
AATCAATAATTTCTTACGTTTGCTCGTTGTTTCTACTGGCATGGCTTACAATTTAAAGAGGTATGATACATGTAGTTCTATATTGTGACTGTGTACGTTACGATCAGACCAGTTGAATGTGTTGGTCTCGGTCTTTATCGTTGAGGTTACTCCGTAATAATATGCAGCATCTATTGACCAATGACGGCCTATTTCATAGCCAAGACCTCCGCCTACTGCCACATCGGGACGTCCGGTTAACTTATCGCGCATGATACGTTGTGTCTCTGCCACTGTTGAATACTGATACGAAGCAAATCGCTCGTCTTCCTGATTGCTGCTATAATCAAGACCATCACTGTTTAGTACTGATGATATGCGACCGCCTAACTGGATATTGAAGCCCTTGCGCCATGGATAACACTTGAACATTCCTTCTATTCCCAAATGGCTGTAACGGGTCGTAACATCATAGTTCAACTCCATATTGTCTTTATATGATAGTTTAGATGCACGCTGATAGAAACTCATACCTGCTTCTACGCCAAATAATGACCCTGGCTTATGATAATGGACAAAAACGCCTCCTACTGGAACTGCCTGAAAACTCTCGGAAAAACTATAGTTGGAATAATAATCCTCGGGTACAAGAATATCACCAACACCGCTGCATTTGGATATGCCGCCGCCCAAACGAACGCCTAAACGCAAGGCATCGTCTTGAGCCAATAATCTGAATGAGGATAACATCATTGCAGATATTAATAAAAATCTGATAATCATATAAAGTATGTTTTATTTTTATATATTTGTGTTAATTGCCGAGAAATAATTATTAAGGATGCTAAATCTCGGACATTTAATTCTTAATAAATTGCTATGTAAGATCTTCTCCTAAAAACTATACTTAGCATTACTTTTTCATTACCACAATGCCACAAAAGGCATATGACCATAAAAAGTACAACAAAGGTACACTTTTTAGCAAATAAAAACTAATAAAGCACAACTTTTCTTAACAAAAAACGCCAAAAACATGATTATAAGACTTATTTTGTCCTCAAAAAGCAATTTTAAAGGTCAAAAATAATAAAAACACCATATCTAATAAGTGGCCAAATAAAATATAAAGGTGTTGACTAATTCCTATTATATGATTAAAAAAATCATCTCTAACGTAAGTTATAGAGAATACGTCAGAGATGATTATATAGTGGGTAATCGATAAAAAGATTATCCTCTTGCCTTTACAATGATATCAAGACATTCTTTACACTTGTCTGTTACATATTGCCAGTCTTCAGCAGCAACCTTGTCTTTTGGGAATAATTTGCTACCCATACCTACGCAATATACACCTGCCTTGAACCAAGATGTAAGATTCTCTTCTGTAGGAGCGACTCCACCTGTCACCATGATATTTGACCATGGCATTGGTGCTTTAAGACCTTTAACAAATGCAGGTCCGTAAACATCGCCTGGGAACACCTTACAGAGGTCGCAACCTAATTCTTGAGCTTTTCCAACTTCGCTAACTGTGCCACAACCTGGACAATATGGGACTAAACGACGATTGCATACAGGTGCTATTTCTGGATTAAAGAGAGGGCCTACGATAAAGCATGCACCAAGTTGTATATATAAAGCAGCAGTAGGTGCATCAACAACGCTACCGACACCGATTGCCAATTCCGGACATTCTTTTGCTGCGAATTTAACACATTCAGCAAATACCTCGTGTGCGAAATCGCCGCGGTTAGTAAATTCAAAAGCACGAACACCACCGTCGTAGCATGCCTTAATTACTTTCTTTGCTATTTCAGCATCCTTATGGTAAAAGACTGGTACCATACCAGTTTCACCTATCTTCTTTAAAACTTGAATTTTATCAAACTTTGCCATGATATATTTTTTCAAGAAAACAATATTATATTATCTTTGAACACGTCCGTTGGCATTACCACCAGCGAGAGCCTCAACTTCTTCAACACTTACGTGGTTGAAATCGCCTGGGATTGTATGTTTCAATGCACTTGCAGCAACAGCAAATTCAAGTGCTTCACCTTGATTTGGCTTAGTAAGCAATCCGTGAATCAAGCCACCAGAGAAACTGTCACCACCACCTACACGGTCGATGATTGGGTTTATATCATATCTCTTTGACTGATAGAATTCCTTTCCGTCGTATATAAGGGCTTTCCAACCGTTATGAGTAGCACTGAAACTTTCACGAAGTGTACTTACAACATATTTAAAGCCAAATTCCTTAGCCATTGCCTTGAATATATTCTCATAGCCAGCAGCATCAGTCTTTCCACCTTCTACATCGGCGTCCGGTTTGAAACCAAGACAAAGTTCAGCATCTTCTTCGTTACCGATACAAACATCAACATATTGCATGAGAGGGCGCATTACGCTGATTGCTTTCTCGCTTGTCCATAATTTCTTACGGAAATTTAAATCGCAACTAATTGTAACGCCATGTTTCTTAGCAGCAATACAAGCCAAACGCAAACATTCAGCAGCAGCATCGCTGATAGCAGGTGTTATTCCACTCCAATGGAACCAATCTGCTCCATCAAATATTTTATCGAAATCAAAATCTTCTGGTTTTGCTTCTGCAATAGCAGAATGAGCGCGGTCGTAAATCACTTTTGAAGGGCGCATAGAAGCACCAGTCTCAGCATAATAGAGTCCTACGCGATCACCACCACGAGCAATAAAGTCGGTATTTACACCATACTTACGCATTGCGTTCAATGCGATTTGACCAATTTCATGTTTTGGGAGTTTTGACACAAAAAAACAGTCGTGACCATAATTTGCACAACTGATAGCAACATTTGCTTCACCGCCACCAGGAATAATTTTAAAAGAATCAGCCTGAACAAAGCGATAGTTTCCTTCTGGAGAAAGACGAAGCATAAGTTCGCCCATTGTCACAATCTTTGCCATAAATTATAATTATACTTATTTTCAAAAAAATTATTGCAATACTTAATACTTTATGAGATATATTGGCTTAATAGGTATAGTTCATAAAAACACATATAAAAACTAATATACCAAATATAGTTGTCACATTCTTATGAGCATAGTCCACCTATAACACATATATTCATTTTGCTGTGCAAATATAGGGATTTTTTACAATAGTGTTCAATTTTTTACAAGAAAAACACATTATTACATTGTTTTTTATCAAAAATTGTCTAACTTTGCCCATAATTGTGTGCGCACACTGTTACAAATTGATAGTAAAAATCAAAAACTTATATCATCAGATTAACAATCAGATTAATTTTCAGTCTTCATGGTATTTAATCAGCCCAAAATCAGAATCAAAGACATTGCCGAAATGGCGGGAGTAAGTGTAGGTACTGTTGATAGAGTAATTCATGGACGAAGCAATGTTTCAAAATTAGCACTGGAGAAAGTGCAAAAAGTACTTGATGAAATTCATTATGTTCCCAACCATTACGCAAGTGCATTAGCGAGCAACAAAGTGTATAACTTTGCGGCTATTTTACCAATGCATAAAGAGGACAGTTATTGGGCTCGTGCCGAAGAAGGACTATATGAGGGTGTAAAACGTTATACCGACTTCAAGTTGTCATTCAAGGTGTTCAGATATGACCAATTCAATGAAGAGTCATTCGAGCAACAAGCACGTTCGCTACTTGCATATGACCCTTGTGCTGTGATTATTGGTCCGATATTCAACCACAGAATCATGACCAAATTTACCCAGAAGCTTGAAAATAAGAATATCCCCTACTCGCTACTCGACTCATATTGGGCAGATTTAAATCCTGTAACGTTCTATGGTCAGGATGCAAGACGAAGCGGAGAGTTTTCTGCAAAGATAATATTGATGGCTGCAGCAAATCATAAAAAAATAGCACTTTTCAAATTATTGGGTGAAGGTAGAGTTGCCAGTCGTCAGCAGTTAGACCGTGAGGAAGGATTTCGCAAATATGTAAAGACTCATAGTCCTGAAACTGAGATTGTTGATTTGAACCTTTACGCATACGACAAAGACGGCATGAAGGATTCTATGTTTAAGTTCTTCACAGAGAATTCAGACATACGTTATGGTCTTTCGTTCAACTCATCAATACATGTGATTGGTAATTTCTTGAAAGACAACATGCCCGATCATCCTAAGATTACGTTGTTGGGATATGACGCGATAGATGCAAACATCAAATGTATGCGCGACGGCTATGTTGACTTCCTTGTAGGTCAGCACCCTCAACATCAAGGGTTGAATTGTTTCCGAAGCATATTTAATTCATGTGTGCTTCATATGAAACAAGAAAAACTTCATTATGTGGGTATAGAACTTATCATGCCTGAAAATCTTGATTTCTACAAAGACTAAAATATACTAATGTTTGAACTGATATCTGATTTTGAGCCGACAGGCGATCAACCCGAGGCAATACAACAACTGACAGACGGAGTGAAGCAAGGTCTGCCAGCACAAGTATTACTTGGTGTCACTGGTTCAGGAAAAACATTTACTATTGCCAATGTAATCAAAAACATTGGTCGCCCTACCCTCATACTCAGCCACAACAAGACACTCGCTCACCAGCTTTATACTGAGATGAAGAATTTCTTCCCTAATAATGCTGTGGAGTATTATGTGAGTTACTACGATTATTATCAACCAGAAGCATATATTCCATCAACCGACACATATATAGAAAAGGATCTTGCTATAAATGAAGAGGTTGACAAATTACGAATAGCGGCAACACGTTCGCTCATGTCGGGCAGATCCGACATTATTGTGGTTAGTTCCGTGTCGTGTATCTACGGAATGGGCTCACCTGTAGATTTTTCGGAAAGTATCATACCGATAAGCGTTGGTCAATCAATTGACATCAATGTATTTCTTCGCAAATTGGTTGATTGCTTGTATGTTAGAAACGATATCGAATTAACGAGAGGACACTTCAGAGTAAAAGGTGAGATAGTTGATATCTTTTTGGCATATGATGAACGGATATTACGAGTAGCATTTGCTTGGGATGAAATTGAAAATATTCAGGAGATAGAGCCTAACAGCGGATATGTTATCTCTAACTATCAGGAATATAAGATTTATCCTGCGAATCTGTTCATGACCTCAAAAGAGCGCACCCAGGAAGCGATATCAAAGATTCAGGACGACCTTGTTGAACGAATGAATTTCTATGACGAGATTGGCGATGAGGTGAAAAAAAATCTTATCGAGACAAGAGTAACAAACGACTTGGAAATGATTCGCGAATTAGGCCACTGCTCTGGTATTGAGAATTATAGCCGTTATTTCGATGGTCGTCAGCCGGGAGAACGTCCATATTGCCTGTTAGACTTCTTTCCTAAAGATTTTCTCATGGTAATAGATGAAAGCCACGAATCCATTCCGCAAATACGTGCCATGTATGGAGGTGACAGAAAACGAAAACAGACATTGGTAGAATATGGTTATCGTCTTCCAGCAGCACTCGACAACCGTCCGTTGACTTTTGAAGAATTTGAGGAAATGACACCTCAAACTATATATATGACAGCCACACCAGCTGATTATGAATTAGAAAAATCGGAAGGTGTTGTTGTTGAACAAATCATACGTCCTACAGGATTGTTAGAACCTCAGATAGAAGTCCGCCCAACGATGAATCAAGTTGACGACTTAATGGACGAGATACAACAGCGCATAGAAAAAGACGAAAGAGTGCTGGTCACAACTATATCAAAACGAATGGCAGAAGAACTGACAGACTATCTATCGAGATTTGGAATCAGTTGTAATTATATCCATAGTGATGTTGACACATTTGAGCG
>JAIKZH010000042.1 GCA_024682395.1 Bacteroidaceae bacterium | reverse complement strand
TAGCACATTCATTACTAATATTTTGAGGCAGATAATTTTAAATTATACGTGGTTAGAATCATCAAAAAGTCAGGATTTTGTGTTTTTTATCCTTCACAATAATATACTTGTTGAAGGATAAAAAACACAAAATCCTGACTTTTTGATGATTCTAACCACGTATAATTTAAAATTATCTGCCGCAAAATATTAGTAATGAATGTGCTAAGTGTAAAATCGTTTTTTCATTCCAAGAAAGGCAAAATCATTATTGGGATTATAATATCAGTTCTATTGGTGTTGCTGATATGCCACTCGTATGTAGAAAAAGCATGGGAACTGGTAGTTAAATATAGAACCGAAAAGATTGTATTAGAACATTTTGAGAATGACCCTAATCCCTTGAAATATAAGGCTGCAAAATTTCTTTTAGAGAATATGGTCTATCAACAATCTTATTCGATTGATGATGTGAAAAAATTTGAAGAAGCATATATCAAGATGGCAAAACATCCCAAGGAATTTCGTGATAGCATTATTACAAAGGAACTGGACCAAATATCATCAAATAACTATTTTATGTTTCCTCATTCTGATATATTAAACGTTGATGCCGATTATCTTATAAAAGCTGTTGATGATGCTTGTGATATGTGGGCGAAAGTGAATTGGAATCATGAATATGACGATTCTTTATTCTTTAATTATGTTTTGCCATATAGAATGTATGATGAACCTATAAGCAACTGGCGTCAAGAAATAAAGAATAATTATCCTTATTTATATTCATCTGTTGTATATAGTGAGAGAGGTGTACAATATCCAGCTTATAAAGAACATCTTGTTAATGCGAAAGTTATTGACTCACCAAATGCACTTCGTGGTAAAGTGGTTCAGATGAATAAGAAGGGAGCCTCAGTCACATATCGTTTTTATTCTGATGTCGCAGTACAGAAACTTGTTAGATTCGGTTACAATACCTTACTTGTAGATGTTGAAGCTTCTGTAGAGTTAAATGGCAAACCTATGGGGTATTTTATCGTAGAACCAGCTAATAATAAGGATACTTTCAAGTCTTCTCGTTATGGAATGGTGCTTGATTTGAAAAAAGGCGAGAATAAGATTACTATTGGGTATGTGAACAAAGCTTTCAATCTCGATTATATGGAGGTTGGAGCATTTGAACCTTATTACGAAGATAAAACTACTGATTATTCTGTAACATATTGCCATATACAGAATTTTGCATCAAAAAATTATGTGTCTTTAGATACATTACATAAAACAATAGGACAACCAATTTCTTTGAAGAACTATTCGTTAACTGATAGAACATTAAACCTTCGTTTTGATTATCAAGGCTATCCTTCTTGGAAAATTTCACCAATGGATTCAGTTAACCTTTATTTAGAAGATTATCTGGTTAGTCTTGATACAATGGCGATTGTCAGCAAACAGATAAAGATTGAGGTTGACAATCCAGATCCTCATTATACAGCCAATACCAGTGCTTATCAATCTAAATATATTAATCATCAAAAGTGGGTTATAATACCTTTAAGTGATGGCTTATGTAAAATAATGAATAAGCACACTGGTTTATTTTGGGAGTCATCTATTGATAAGAATACAGGAAAAGAAATTATAGTACAGAATTATTATTCAGGTAAACCTACTCAAAAATGGAAAATCACTCCAAGTAGTAAAAATCCTTATGCTCAGCCTTTTTTCAAACAAGGAAGTGTTTTATCTGAAGCCTTACGAGTTACTGATGTGATGAAACAATTTCAATTTACAAGGAATAGAGGAAGTATTCCTCCAAGTATTGCAGCATTACTAAAGTATCGTACAGGTATTTGTAAAGACGAGGTAGTGTATGTGGCTGCATTGTCAAGATATTTGGGCATTCCTGTGGCTATTGATTTTGTTCCGCATTGGGGAAACCGTTCTGGTGCTCATACATGGAATTCTTTAATTTTGCCGAATGGAAAATCAACTCCTTTTTATATGCAATATGCACCAGGAGATACAACTCAATTCACTCATAGTCCCGTTTATATCAAACCAAAGATTTATAGACGTCGTTATGAGATAAACAAAGAGATAATGGAAGACATGAAGGGAGAAAGAGATGTTCCAGAATTATATAAATATCCTAAGTTCATAGATGTTACAAGTGAATATGTACCCACAACTGATGTCACTCGTAAGATTCCAACAGAATATTCAAATCATAATGTTGCATATATCTGCGTCAACGACAAAAACGTATGGGAGCCGGTTCACTATGGCAAGATTCTCCGTGGCAAAGTGACATTTCGCTCAATGGGACGTAATACCTTGTATTCTTTAGGTGTTTGGGAGTCAGGAAAAATAAAACCTATTGGTAATCCTTTCATAATTCAAAAGGATGGAAAAATAAGAAATGTGGTATGTGACAAAAACAAGAACCAAACTATGATCTTGTATCGAAAATATCCTTTCTTTGCGCAGTTTGACTCTTTCAAGAATAGAATGGATTTGGGTGAGTTCCAAGGAAGTAATAGTCGCGATTTCTCTTCATATTCTACTTTATTCATTCATAAAGGATTCACAAATGGATGTCCGTATAATCAAAAACTCAAACCTTCAGAAATGAAGTACAAGTATCTTCGTTATATTGGTCCCAATGGCTCATATTGCAACGTTAATGAGATTGCTTTCTATAATAGTAAAGGCGAAAAACTTAAAGGAAAGATTATTGGAACTCAAGGCACGGATAAGCAAACAAAAGAGACGGTGTTTGACGGTGATGTGCTGACTGGTTTTAATGGTAATAGTCCTGACGGACATTGGGTAGGTCTTGAACTTTCTAAACCATCGGATGTGGCAAGAATCATGTATTTACCACGAAATGACGGTAATAATGTGGAAATAGGTGATAATTATCAATTGCTTATGTATGATAATGGCAAATGGGTATCGTTAGGATGGAAAAAAGGCAAAGAAACAATGCTTGTTTTCAAGAATGTTCCAAGTAATGGATTGTACCTGCTTAAAGATAAAACCAAAGGAAAAGAAGAACGAATATTCACCTACGAGAATGGTAAACAAGTGTGGTGGTAATTGTATGATATGATGAATTCATGAAATAATAAATAATATGATAGAAATCCAAAATATAGTAAAGAAATACGGAAGTAAGGTCGCTCTAAATAATGTTAGTATGGTCATCCCTGATGATTGTATTGTTGGATTGGTAGGGCAGAATGGCGCAGGGAAATCTACATTATTGAAGATT
>JAIKZH010000034.1 GCA_024682395.1 Bacteroidaceae bacterium | reverse complement strand
CGTTATTATGAAGTGATCAAGCACTTCCTTGGGTAGCACCATACGGGCTAACATTAATAAACCTTTGTCTTCCATAGTGCAAAGGTAATTCTATTATGGGAAATTTAAAAACTTATCCCTATGAAAAATCTATTGAGCCATTCTAATATCAGTTTTTCTAAAACCAAATAAAAAAATCGGTTGTGTTGAGCGAACACAGCCGATTTTTATTTTCT
Organism: Bacteroidaceae bacterium; assembly: GCA_024682395.1. GTDB lineage: Bacteria > Bacteroidota > Bacteroidia > Bacteroidales > Bacteroidaceae > Colivivens. Next base: position 6,366 of record JAIKZH010000034.1, on the reverse strand, counting down.
ACACACAAATGTAAGTATATCGTTTTATATAGGTCTGTTATATAAATTGCTTTATTAAAATGTGTGGGGATTTTTGCAGCGCCTACGGGAATCGAACCCGTGTTCCATGCGTGAGAGGCATGTGTCCTAGCCGCTAGACGAAAGCGCCAAAATAGAGAATAAAAAAAACCTTCTGAGCGGAAGGAGGGGGATTCGAACCCCCGGTACGGTTACCCGCACGGCAGTTTAGCAAACTGCTGGTTTCAGCCACTCACCCATCCTTCCATAGAAGATTGAATTTGTCTGAATTTTGTCAGAATCAATATTTATTTGTTCCGTTAAGCATAGTTGCTTTCCGAAAGCGAGTGCAAAAGTAGATATTTTTTATTTACAAACCAAACTTTTTGCAAAAAAAATTATATCTTTGCATTAAATATTTGAAAAATGGAAGAAAAAATCGATATTAGACTACCTGAGGAGGTGAAATTCGTCAAATCCAAACGTATTGACGATTGTCGTGGGTCACTCTACGTAACTGACAATTCAGAACTCCCATTCGATGTAAAACGTGTGTTCTGGATTACTAATATTCCAAAAAATCAGACTCGCGGAGGCCACGCTCATCGTATATGTGCTGAAATAATCTTTCCTATTAAGGGTACGTTGGATATCACAACTGATGACGGAACCACAAAAAACAAATACACACTCAACGATCCTAACACAGGAATCTATATCGGTCCTATGGTTTGGTGCGAACTTAACAATTTTTCCGAAGACTGTGTTTGTTTAGTGTTAGCTTCTCATCCATATATCCCAAACGGATATATTCAAGATTATAAATCATTCAAGAACGAAATATGCAACAAGTAATCAATCTTGTAAAATATAATGATTCACTTATAAACGAATGGAATTGGGTGGTTTCTAATTCCAAAAATGGGACTTTCTTGTTAAACCGCAATTTCATGGATTACCATAAAGAACGATTTAACGACTGTTCTCTTATGTTTACCAACGAGAAAGGAAAATTTATTGCTTGCCTTCCTGCAAACTATGATTCTAAAAACCTTACTGTTTATTCTCATCAAGGGTTGACATATGGTGGTTTCATTCTTCTAAAAGATGTCACAACCCTGAATGTTGAAACAATACTAAACCTCACAATAGATTATTATCGTCAAATAGGCGCAAAAAAAATAATATATAAGCCTATTCCTTCAATATATAGCTCCTACCCTTCCGAAGAGGATCTTTATTTTCTTTTCCGACACAACGCACATCTTGTTGCCCGCGGACTGTCACAGACAATAATCCCTCGTGAAAACCTCACACTGAACAAAGGACGAAAATATTGCAGAAACAAAGCCATCCATGCTGGATTACAGGTCATGGAGTCGCCTTCGGATATTGAGGGTTTCTGGACTGTACTTAATGACACTCTACAGAATCATCATAATGTATCACCTGTTCACTCGGTAGCGGAATTACAATTGTTAATCAACCGTTTCCCAAAACAGATTCGTTTGTACGTGGTTAAAGACACTGAGCAAAACATACTTGCCGGTTCTTTGGTCTTTGATACAGGTAAAGTGGTCCACACACAATACATGGCAGCCAGCGAACAAGGCAAACAAATCGGTGCGCTGGATTTACTAATCACCACCCTTGTTTCAAAGGAATATTACGACAAACCATTTTTCGACTTTGGAATATCAACCGAAGATGGTGGCAGAATACTCAACGAAGGTCTATTGTATCAAAAAGAATCGTTTGGTGGACGAAGTATCTGTTATGATTCATGGGAATTAAACATATCTGAATAATAACATTTAAAAGCCCCATGCGTCTTCGGGCCTTTCACCATTACTAGAGCTATAAAAGTCGCATACATTACTCATGTCTGTAACATTAAATATTCTTTTCACTTTTTGGGGTGGTAGGACAACTATTTCTATTCCATTATTTTTAGCCTCTTCAACATCAGGAGCAACAAATCTTATTACATTCGGATAACTTTCAATTTCGTAATCTCTTTCCTTTAAAAATAATTTATCTTCATTGCAATTAACTTTAAAGAATGCCCCTTCTGATGGATATATCAAAACCGAATCATTGTTAAAAAAAATATATCCATCCAAATTTCCATTACTTATGCCCCCTCTAATTTCGCAATGTATAAGACAACGATCTTGATTAATATCATCGTATTGTAATCTACCATAATATAAATCTATCCAAAAATCACCCCAACTCTTATTATCTACTTGTGTCACTGTGCATTTACCATTACTATAATATGTTATAGTGCGCTCTACATCAAAAAATGATGTTTTATAGTAAACATATGCAAACGCAGCACCAATGAGTAATACGTATATCGTGAATGCCACAAATAATACACACAAAATTTTCTTCATTGTTTTACTTCTTAATAGAGTTAATATTTTCGTTATAAGCCCTTCTACCAAATTGTTTCTTATGTATATACACAAAAACATTCATAATAAATAATACAATTGAAATAATACTATATTCAATAATATATTTAGCCCAATTTGAGATGGTAGAATGTGTATAAGATCCCCTAAATATATTATATATATATTCGCATAGTTTGGTTATATGAATTTCATTTTTCATAATAACAAAATACAGGGCTATCGTGATAATTAAAAACAAAACTATACTTATATTTGTTTTTATCATAATTCTATTATAGGGAATCAATGAAATAAGTCCAAGATAAATAGTATTTATAGGTATGAAAATGAATTCAACCACTAACCACACAAAAAACATATAATCTTTTGTATCACCTAAAGATACTGTTGTCGGTGAATTCATCATAAGTACATAATGACTTTCTTTTATACTAAAATATACGTATAAAGCAACAACTATTACAATTGCAGCTAATGACTGAACTAAAAATGTCTTTAACGCATACATACGATAATAATTTAAAAAAACTCTTAATGAGTGTTCGTTATATCTTATTTAACTATTTTTCGTGGAGAGTATTCCCATTGTTGACTATCCGAATAATAGATCTTAGATTCACCAACACCATATACTATGGATTTTAGGTTGCAACTTATCTGAATTAATTATGACCAACCATGAATTTTAATGTGTTTGGGTGAACATTCTCGCATTAGTTCATATAATTGTTTTATGCCGTTATTATCAAAATCGCTGATTGCATGAAGAGAAATTGATTCACTCGTTTCTATAAGCACACACCATGAGTCTTTTATATACAAACTCTCAGTATGAAAGCATTGCTCCCCTATATGATGGGATATATAATCTTTTATAGCAGACAATTTTCTCGCATTAATCTTTCCTGTTCTTTTTTCTTCTATTTTATCAATAACGATTTCCTCAATAACTTTGTTCTGGGCTAAATCTGATGAAAAATCTGTTTTTCTTGTACCAAAGATCGTGCTGATGTTTCCATCTTCGTATAAATTAATCTGATATGTCTCGTGAAATGACCCTGTAGGAAAAATAACACATTTGCACAATAATCCATTTTTAAATTCCTCTTTTGTATTATTTCCACATGATGTCATACAAAGTATGATGATTGAAAATATAAAGTATTTCATTAGTATTCTCTTCATCCTAATCAATATTTTGTTTTAAAAAGTCTTTTTATTAATTTAAAGATTATGTAGATTGTCATTAAAATGATGTATACAGCATATGAAACAGCAAGAAAACTGAACCATACAATACTAGTACCATCTTTACCTTCGAATGTGAGACCATACAGCATAAATAATGTATATAATCCGAAAATAACGAAGTGTATCAAAAAAACTTGAATTCCATCAAGAAACTTAATTACAATCATCAGCAATATGCAAATCACTCCTAATATTACAAGTAATTCATTATCGCTCATATGGTCAAAATTATATTCCATTTTCTAATATATCTGTTTTTAGAGTCTGATTCACCTGTTTGAACCGAGATTATTCTATCTAATTGATAATATGTTATATACTATAAATAGTTTGGATGGTTTCTTCTTATTTTATCATCAAAAATAGTTCCATTGTGCCATGACTCTTTACGATACGTTCACCTGAGTGATTATATGTATAGCGGCTGGTCTTGCCGTTATCGGAGAGTACCATCAGTCGGTTGTCTTCATCCCAGTAGAGTTCACGTGTCTCACTTGTGGAGTCGTTCTCTACAAGGACTGGGTTACCGTTGGCATCGTAGCCTATGTTTCAAAGAGCTCTTTTTATCTCCCCACAAAGGTACAACTTTTATGTTGGTTGTACAAGTTTGCGGGGTGAATATTATCATTTGGTGACAAATTAGGGTTTGACTCTTTTAACAATGTTTAAATCCCCAACATACTGGTCATTCTTTTCATATTCAGAAAAAGAATAAAAATCAGTTCCTTTTATACATGTCCCTTCTTTTATCGGGAGAGAATCAGTCAGTTCATATGAGGCATTCCTCTTTATCCATTTATATGAATATGAGTATGGATGTACTCTATAAACTTTACAAAATAATGTGTCTATGTATATTTCTTTTGATTTATCAATAAAATACAATTCAATAGAATAATATCCATTTGTTTTATTAGTAAAAATAGAATCCTTGTCCCCTAATATAATACAATCACAATCATCCATTTCTAATACCGACATGTAAATATTATGTAGTTTACTATAATACACCATTTTTTTCTTACTACTTTCGCAAGATGCTATAATACAGCAGAACATTACACTTAGAATAATTGTTTTCATTTAAAAATGCGTTTAATAATGCTCTTTATTGTTGATTTAATATTTTCGCACTCTGTTTTTCCCCATGAAATTCTATGTACTTGTGACCAACCATAATATTCAGCATTTCGTGTTGAGATACCTTCCATTTGTATTTGCTCTAATGAAAATCCATTTTTATCTATATTGTTTTTTACTTGATAGGCATCAAAAGCAATTCTTGCATCTGGCCACGATATTCCATTCTTTGCAGCAACCATACCAGCTGCCATGTTCCCAATATCTCTTGCTGAAGAATATAAATTTCGTCCCATCACATCTTTACCTATAGGCATTCCTCTATACTTGTACTTATGAGATTTATCAATAACAGAAGGTGTGCCGTTTGTTACTTTAAAGTCCCAAGGATGATCGGTTCTTGCTTTATTCATATATTCATCCAATGTTACTTTTTCGCCAATAATCATATTCAAGAAATCCTTTCCACTTCTATCATTGTTATTTATCACACTATTTACTGCCCAAGCATTTATATCACTATCATAAAAGGTTGTTGTTGATGTGGTTATACCTATAGATTCACCTTTTTTTGTATATCTTCCATATTTATCTTTTGTGTAAACATAAATATTTCTATCCCCATCCTTCAAATCCCCGCCAATTACCTTATACTTACCTTTTCCTATATCAGCGACCCATGTGCTTCTACCATCACAATCCACCAACTTAACAGGATTACCTGCACAATACACATACGCACTTACATCTGGATACTTCTCTGTAAGAGGGTCTATTCCATACCAGATACTTGCTACTGGTTGCATATATCTTGCCCCATAGTAATACAAACCAGTTTCTTCGTCAAGTTCTTTGCCGTTGAACTTGTATGGAAGGTCTTCTGATGATGAATGTTCATCAACTAAAAGTTCACCATATGGCAGATATGCTGTGTATTGAGTGATGCGTGCACTGTCGTCGGTGATGTAAGAAGTTGAACCGAGGTTGTCACTGTGATAATAGAACGTTTCTTCGGATTCGTTGTTGTCGGCAACATATCCGTACCCTGGTTGTACCTCTTCTGGCTGGGATGGACTCTCCCATGCTATTGGAGCACCTGGAACTGTTTCCTCCTGCTCGTTCTTCTTCACATATTCTGCCCATTCGGCTGGGACACTATGGTCACCAAGATTGCGGATGATGGTGTTGTAGCCGATGCCCGTGTTCTCAGGGTCACCGTAACTGCCTTTCATCGTTGGTACACCAGGGGCAATGCCTAACTCTCGATAATAGTCCTCCTTCTGAGATTCTATCTGATTGAGTCGCTCTGCATAGTCTTGCTGACCTGCAGTGATATTACAGCCGTTCATTCCATAGACATTGTTGAAATGGCCTGAGCCAATTCTTGATGCAATGCGTTTACTCCCGATAAAGTAATGCTTGGTTTCCAAAGAGCTCTTTTTATTTCACCACCACAAAGGTACTACATTTATGTTTGTTGTACAAGTTTGCGGGCACTATTTCTTCTCATAAGTCTTTATTAATAATTCATTATCGATATTTATGTTATTTTTAATCATAGAGACTAATTTAGGTAAGTCCTTATTCTTTATATTATACAACATTATATGAA
>JAIKZH010000018.1 GCA_024682395.1 Bacteroidaceae bacterium | reverse complement strand
GTTATTATGAAGTGATCAAGCACTTCCTTGGGTAGCACCATACGGGCTAACATTAATAAACCTTTGTCTTCCATAGTGCAAAGGTAATTCTATTATGGGAAATTTAAAAACTTATCCCTATGAAAAATCTATTGAGCCAATAAGATTCTTCAAGAAAATAATCAGACTATTTTTGAATTTTATTAGTGTCAAAAAATACGATTTTTCTAATCGTATCTATAAGTATATATAAACAAAAAAGAGAACTTTTTTACGTTCTCTTTTTGCGGTGCGTACGAGACTCGAACTCGTGACCCCCTGCGTGACAGGCAGATATTCTAACCAACTGAACTAACGCACCAATATTCTATCTTTTTGCTTCACTGAAACACCTTTGAGTAAAGGTCGTTCCCGTTTTGCGAGTGCAAAGATACAACAAATTTTTATATCATCAATAGCTTGTGGCATATTTTTTATAAAAAAATTGTATTTTTCGATAAAACAAATGATCCTGACTGCGGTTTTTGGTCGAATTTAATAAGTAAAACACATTTTTTCTATCTTAAATCAACTTAAAAAAACATATAATATTATATTATTATAATGTGTTTTTTGTATTTTTTTTGTAACTTTGCCCTCAATTTATATAACAAACACAACTTTTTTGAAAATGAGACATTTTTTTATAACAATATTAATATCAGTTTTATCTACATTAAGTGTTTATTCACAAGAATGGGTTACAACTTGGGCAACAGCTCAACAAATCGTTGAACCGCATAATAATCCACCGATTCCGTTGGAAGGACAAACTCTGCGTCAGATTGTTCAGGTGTCAATAGGCGGAAAACAAATGCGCCTTAGATTATCAAACAGATTTAGTAAGGAAGATTTGGAAATTCGCTCGGTCGAAGTTGCACAAGCCCTTTCTGGTGGAGTCTCTTCAGATATCAATTCATCAACTTCACGACAATTGACATTTAATGGAAAGTCTGATGTGATTATAAAAGCGGGAGAGGAAATATATAGTGATTTATGCTTTTTCGATTTAACTCCACGCATGAATGTGGCCATTACAATCCAGTATGGTAAAGCACCTGCTAATATAATAACAGGCCATCCAGGTTCTCGCACAACATCATATTTCATAGGGACTGATTCAACAACTCAACATTGGTATACTATTGAAAGTATTGATGTGGTACCTGAAGTGAAAAATACAAGAGCCGTAGCCGTTATGGGTAATTCAATTACTGACGGACGTGGTTCAACTACAGATGGTCAGAATCGTTGGACAGACGTGTTCTCAAAATGTTTATTGGCTAATAAATCAACAAGTAATGTGAGTGTTCTTAATTTTGGCTTAGGTGGTAATTGCGTTGTTCGTGGTGGATTAGGTCCAACCGCTAAAGACAGATATAAACATGATTTGTTTGGTATGTCTGGTGTTAAATACATCATATTGTTTGAGGGTGTGAACGACTTTGGTTGGGCTCGTGATGGAATAGCAACAGCAAAGCAGATAATTGATGTATATAAGACAATTATTGATGAGGCTCACGCAAAAGGAATAAAAGTGTATGTGGGAACCGTTATGCCTTTCAAAAACAATAGTTATTATACAGCTGATCATGAGAATGGCAGACAATATCTCAATAAATGGATTCGTTCGGCAAAAGAGATTGATGGATGTATCGATTTTGATGCTGTAATGAGAAGCGCAAACGACCCAGAAGCATTAAATCCAATATATCTGTTCGAGAACGACTGGCTTCATCCTAATGCCTTGGGGTATAGAACAATGGGAGAATCAGTGAAATTGAAATTATTTAAGAAATAAGCTTAATACTATAAATAAATATCATAAAGAGAAAATGAAACGATTAATTTTTGTTCTTACGTTATTTACCTTTTTGTCATCGGCTTATGCTAAGCCAGATAAGAATTTTTATATTTTCTTGTGTATTGGACAGTCCAATATGGAAGGAAATGCTCCATATGAAGAATGTGATCTTCAAGGAGTGAGTCCAAGATTTAAGACAATGGCTGCAGTTGATTATAGTGGTAATCAGTCGACTATATTTGGAAGACCGATAAAGGTAGTGAACAAAGTTAAGCGTAAAATGGGTGAGTGGTATAAAGCAACTCCACCTTTGTGTCGTGAAAACACAGGCTTGACGCCAGTTGACTATTTTGGACGCACAATGACAGAACAGTTGCCTGAAAGTATCAAGATTGGTGTGATAAATGTTGCGATAGGTGGTTGTAGAATTGAGGCTTTCATGAAAGATAGTGTTGAAAACTATGCTAAGAATGCTCCCGATTGGATGAATGCTGCTTTGTCTGCTTATGATAGAAATGCATACAAACGTTTGATTGACTTGGCAAAGAAGGCACAGAAAGACGGTGTGATCAAAGGTGTATTACTTCATCAAGGTGAATCAAATATAGGAGAACAAGCATGGCCTTTGAAAGTGAAAAATGTGTATGAGAATATTTTGTCGGATTTAAATCTTGATGCAAATAATGTTCCGTTAATTGCAGGTGAGGTAGTTAATGCCGACAGAGGTGGCGTAAGTGCAAGAATGAATACAATCATCGACAAGTTGCCAGAAGTTATTCCAACAGCTCATGTGGTTTCATCAAGTTCATGTACAAATAACACGTTTGATTACATCCATTTTGATGCAGAAGGATATCGATTGCTTGGAAAACGTTATGCTGCTGAGATGCTGAAAATCTTAGGAGTTGATTATAAGATTCCAGCAAATCCATATATGGCATCATGTGTTTCTCCAATTATAAACAATAATAAAACTGTCACCTTCAATTATGTTGCGCCAAATGCAAAAAATGTTCAGTTGAGTAGTCAGTTTGCTCCAACTCAACCTATGACAAAGAATCGTGAGGGTGTTTGGAGTGTAACGGTTAAGAATATTAAGCCCGACATTTATCCATATAACTTTATTGTTGATGGAGTGGGGGTGTCAGATCCGCTTAACATGAACACATTCCCTAATGAACAGTTTAAGGCAAGTCTTCTTGAAATTCCTAATCCTGAAGCATTATATACAAATAACAAAGATGTGCCTCATGGAAAGGTTACATATATGACTGTATATTCTGATGTGCTCAAGATGATGCGTCCTCTTCTTGTGTACACACCAGCCGAATATGACCAGAATCCAACAAAACAATATCCTGTCTTATATTTGGTTAGTGGTACTACAGATACAGAAGAAACATGGTATAAGGTCGGTAAGTTTAATTATATAGCAGATAATCTTATTGCTAAAGGCGAAGCCGAGAACATGATTATTGTTTTACCATATGGACTTATGCATGGTACTCCAATGCCATCGACTTTGGAGGCTGCAAAGATGTATACAGAGTTTGCAGAAGAGATGAATCAAACGATAATGCCGTTTGTTGAGAAGAATTTTAGAACTCTAAACGACAGAAAATCTCGTGCCATTGCTGGATTCTCACGTGGTGGAGGTCAGTCCTTGTTTACAGCATTCAGCAATACTGATAAATTTGCATGTGTGGGTTCGTATAGTGCATACCTAACTCCTGAAGTAATGGACTTGTATTTCTCACAAGGTCAAGCAAATAAAGTCGATATTTGGATGGGAGTAGGTACAAGTGATTTCTTATATCAAGACGTACTTAAGAATCAAGAATACTTTGATAACAAGCAAATAAAATATACTAAATTATTTACAGAAGGTGGACACACTTGGATGAATGCACGTCATTATTTGAGTGAAACACTTCGTAGATATTTTAAATAAATTTTATCAGATTAATATGACACGTATTACGATAAAGATAGGTAGTAATGTGCTGACAAGAGAGGATGGTTCGTTAGATGTTACCAGAATGTCAGCGTTGGTTGATCAGATAGCGTTTTTGCGCAAAAATAATATTGAAGTTATATTAGTAAGTTCCGGTGCTGTTGCAAGCGGACGTTCAGAACTTCATCTTCATAAAACAATGAGCGATGTGAGTGAACGTCAGTTGTATTCAGCAGTAGGTCAGGCAAAACTGATAAACAGATATTATGAGTTATTTCGTGATCATAAGATAGCGGTAGGACAGGTATTGACCATGAAGGAGAACTTTAATCGTTCAGATCATTTCCAGACACAGCAGAACTGTATGATGGTTATGTTGGAAAACAACGTTATACCTATTGTGAATGAGAACGATACCGTTTCTGTTACTGAACTTATGTTTACTGATAACGATGAGTTGGCCGGACTTGTAACCGAAATGATGAATTCTGAAATGTTGATTATTCTGTCAAATATCGATGGAATATTTAGCGGAGATCCTTCTGATGGAAATGCACAATTGATACCAGTTGTAAAGAGTACTGACGATATCAGTAATTTTATTCAGAAAAAGAAATCGTCTGCCGGCAGAGGTGGAATGCATACTAAGACAACCATTGCACAACAATTGGCAAGCAAGGGTATTAAAGTTATGATTGCAAATGGTAAACGTGAGAATATCCTGGTCGATTTGATCCAGAATGCCGCAAACACTCCACATACAGAGTTTGTAGTCTAATCATACTGCAGATAAATTATTTAAGATTTGTGTTCCTTAGAATACATGTTTAATTGCAACCAAAAAAGAATATGGAAGAAATACTAAATATAACAAAGAATCAGATGCAAGCATGTAAGGATGCATCATTTGATTTGCAGAATCTTTCAGATAATCAGGTAAATGATATTCTGACAGCATTGGCCGATTCAATTATGGCAAATAAAGCCATGCTGTTGGCTGAAAATCAGAAAGATTTGGATAGAATGGATAAATCCAATCCAATGTTTGACCGTCTGAAATTAACAGATGATCGTTTGGATGGTATTGTAAGTGATATGCGCAAGGTTGTCACTCTACCATCACCATTACATCACGTTCTTAGTGAATCAACTTTGGATAATGGATTACAGATACAACGTATAAGTGTACCATTCGGCGTTATTGGTATAATATATGAAGCACGTCCAAATGTGACCTTCGATGTGTTCTCTTTATGCTTGAAGAGTGGAAACTGCTGTGTGTTGAAAGGTGGTAAAGATGCTGATTGTTCAAACCAGGCTATTGTTAAGTTGATTAAACAAGTATTAAAATCATCAGGCGTAAACGAACATGTTGTAGAACTGCTTCCTGCAACACATGAAGCTACTGCTGAAATGCTTCATGCACGCGGATATATTGATTTGATTATCCCTCGTGGTAGTAGCAGGTTGATTAATTTTGTTCGTGAAGAGGCTTCAATCCCAGTTATTGAAACAGGTGCTGGAGTTTGCCATACTTATGTTGATAAAGATGCTGACTTAGACAAAGCCATCAAGATTGTTGTAAATGCAAAGACAAGACGTGTGAGTGTTTGCAATTCTCTTGACTGTATGATAATTCATGAGCAAAGACTATCAGACATTGAGACTATTTGTCGTTCTTTGTTTGAAAAGAATGTTGAAATCTATTTTGATGAGAAGTCATTAGAGGCAATTAATAACACATCACTATCTGCAGAATACCACAATTATATTAAATGTGCAGACGATTCAACTTTTGGAACAGAGTTCCTTTCGTTGAGAATGGCTATTAAGACCGTAAGTGATGTGAATGAAGCCATCATGCATATAAGAAAATTTGGTTCAGGACATAGTGAAAGCATTGTGACCGAGAACAAAGAAACAGCACAGAAATTCCTTTATTCAGTTGATGCAGCATGTGTATATCACAATGCCCCAACATCATTTACTGATGGTGCACAGTTTGGATTGGGTGCTGAAATCGGAATTAGCACACAAAAACTTCACGCAAGAGGTCCTATGGCACTCGAAGCAATAACAACATATAAGTGGGTAGTTCGCGGTAACGGACAGACTCGTCCATAAGTAATCCGATACTCACTAAGTGTTATAAGGAGTCATAGTTTTTATCACAAATCAAGATAATTAAATCTCAAAATATATCAGTATTTTTTATTTTATAAATTTGTGAAAGACAAAAAGAGACACTTATTTAGTTGTTTTTCATGTTTTTATCAATAAAAAAGATGAAATATTTTTAGAATTAAGATGAAAATATTAACTTTGCACTCCGTTCGCGGTTATATAATCGCATTGAACAGTAAAGTAAGATTAATTAAATATTAAAAAAGAAGAATAACATGACAAAAGCAGGTATTGTAGCAAAGATTGCTAGTGAAACAGGTATTGATAAGGCAACAGTCCTTAATGTAGTGGAATCTTTCATGGTATCAGTTAAAGATAGTTTAATAAATGAAGAAGATGTATTCCTTCGTGGATTTGGCTCTTTCATTGTAAAGAAACGTGCAAAGAAAGTGGCTCGTAACATCTCAAAGAACACAACAATAGTAATTCCAGAGCACAACATCCCAGCATTCAAGCCTGCAAAGAGCTTTGCAGATGCAATGAAATAATAATGCTCTGTCAATATAATGTATTAGTGATTAAATAACAATAATATTAACCTCTTAAATTTTCAGAACTATGCCAAACGGTAAGAAGAAAAAGAGACACAAGATTTCAACTCACAAACGTAAAAAGAGATTGAGAAAGAACCGCCATAAGAGCAAATAAAGGTTTGTAAACATCTGAGGGAATGACAAGCGAACTCATTATTGACTCACAACCCAATGAAGTGACGATTGCTCTTTTAGAAGACAAGAAACTTGTTGAATTCCAAAAAGAAGCATCAGATACTAAATACTCAGTTGGAAACATTTATGCGGCAAGAGTCAAAAAAATTATGCCAGCATTAAATGCTTGTTTTGTTGATGTCGGTCATGAACGTGAAGCATTTCTTCACTATCAAGATTTAGGTGTACAATTTCTTTCGCTCGAAAAGTTTGTAAAACAAGTCGCAAGCGATCGTAAGCGACTACCACAAATGGAAAAGTTCGGACGTCAGCCCGATCTCCAGAAAGATGGTTCCATAAATAAGGTGCTTGAACAAGGACAAGAAGTTCTTGTTCAAATCACCAAGGAACCAATAAATACTAAAGGACCACGTTTAACTGGCGAAATATCAATAGCTGGACGTTATCTTGTCTTAATTCCATTTGCCGATAAAGTAAATGTTTCGAGCAAAATTAAAAGTGCAGAAGAGCGAGCACGCCTCAAACAGTTAATACAAAGTATTAAACCAAAGAACTTTGGGGTAATTGTAAGAACTGTTGCTGAAGGTAAACGTGTTGCAGAATTAGATAATGAACTCAGTATCCTTGTTGATAGTTGGAATGATTGTATTCAAAAAGTTCAACAAGCAGAGGAATTACCTGTTTTAGCACATGAAGAAACTGGACGTACTGTTGCTATTTTACGTGATTTGTTTAATCCATCATACGAGGCAATTCATGTAAATGAAGTATCAGTATATAAAGAAGTAAAGAAATATGTATCGCTTATTGCACCAGAAAGAGAGAATATTGTAAAGCTCTACAAAGGACAACTACCTATTTTTGACAATTTTGATGTAACTCGTCAAATTAAATCGGGATTTGGTCGTACTGTAAGCTATAAAAAGGGGGCATACCTTATCATTGAACACACAGAAGCACTCCATGTAATAGATGTCAATAGTGGCAATCGTAATAGAGGAGTCGAAGGTCAAGAAGCCAATGCGTTCGAGGTTAATATGGGTGCAGCCGAAGAGATAGCCCGTCAGCTTAGACTAAGAGATATCGGTGGTATTATAGTTATAGACTTCATTGATATGGATACCGCTGAGCACCGACAGAAACTATATGAACGTATGAATGAATTGATGCGTTCTGATAGAGCAAAGCACAACATCTTGCCTTTAAGTAAATTCGGACTAATGCAGATAACACGTCAACGTGTTCGACCTGCAATGGACGTAAATGTTGAAGAAACCTGTCCTACATGTATGGGAAATGGTACTATTAAATCTTCATACTTATTTGCCGATATGCTTGAAAACAAGATAGATTACATTGTCAATAATCTTGGCGTGAAGAACTTCCGCCTCTTGGTTCATCCTTATGTATATGCATATCTCAACAGCGGTTTGATTCCACTTTCTTTTAAGTGGAAATTTAAATATAGTTTCGGAATGAAAATGATTCCAAGTCAGGCTTTGGCATTTTTGCAATACGAATTCCATGACAAAGATGGCAGAATCATTGATATGAAAGAAAATGTTGAGACAATTTAGCATAAGGCAATAGAATTTCAACAAATAATCTCTAAAAAATCCTGCAAATATCAAACTATTTGCAGGACTTTTTATTTTTATATGTTATTTGATATGTTCGTTGAATTTATACATATCTGAGATTGAACTCAATTTCTCGGTTATGCTCTTTCATTGAGAAAACCACAGATTTGTTGTTGTAGTTATACAGCCAGGTATATCCATTGCCTTTTTCTTTACGGAATTCAGAGAAATCGGAATATCTCCTTCTGCGTGTTACAAATCCACTTCTGTCAATATCTACTGAATAATTACCATCGGATGTGATAGCCAGACATTTGTTGAAATACTCATTGGCAGTACTTTCTAAAATATCTCTCACATTCGTTGCTTCATATATTATGCTTATACCGCGCTGTGGATTGTCACTTGTTATATTTTTTAGTTTCCATCCACCCTTATCAGTTATTTCTATGCCGAAAAGTTCTTTTGTCGTATTAGGGTAATTCTTATTGTCTGTTTTAGTTATTTCTTCATTAATAGCCTTATCTTCATTGATTGTTGTAGAATCAACCAAATTTAATCCTGAAGGCGATTCGTGTAATGCAATTTCGTCATTGTATTTGTTCTTGTTTGAATCGTTGTTGCATGAAGCACAGCAAGCAACCAATGTGATTGCAAAAAAATAATTAGTGATTGGTAAAATATGTTTCATATCTGTATTTGTTTCTTTCTAACTATAAAATGAATAATTATCTAAATATCAGAATGATAGATAATACTAACGTTCGTTTCTAACAATATATGTCATTTTTATAACACAAAATTACTAATTCTATACGAATAAGCAATACTGATATCATAAAAAATGAGTATATTTGCACATATATATACTTATAACGAAATACTACACATTATATGATACGTACAAAAAAGGTCGAAGCTCCAAAAAATCACCATGTTGGCTGTTGGATTGTTTTACTTATACTAATAATCATCATCGGTGGTTGTATCTATTATCTATATCATAATTATAGTAAAGAATATGAATATGATAATTCGGAAAAACAAGCATGGATGAATATCGAGAAGTTTGATAGTGAAGAGAATTTTGATTCTTTAGTCAAGTATCTTGATAGGTATCAACTTGATTTCCCTAACGGACGCCATTCTGAACAAGTAATGGCTTTCAAAACACGTGTAGATAGTGAGTTGAGTGATTGGAAAAAGGTGCAACAGAATATATCTGTTGAGTCATTAGAAGATTTTGTACGTGAACATAGCGATGGTTATTTCCGTAATGTGGCAAGTCGTATGATTGATTCTTTGTTGTATGCAGAAGCTGCTGAAATTGACTCGTATCAGTCGTACCAGAATTATCTCGATACATATATAGATGGCAGATTTGCGGATAAAGCGGAAGCACGTATCAATTCATTGAAAAAAGGTGAGATTGGAAAGGGTGAGCAAAAGGCGATAGAGAAGACTTTAAACTCACATTTTGAATCATTAGCACTGAATGATCAGTCAAGGATTATGTCAACCTTATCTCCTCAATTGGATACATATATTGGTAAAAAAGATGCATCACGTATGGATGTAGCAATGTATATGCAGTCCATTCATAAAGATCCGAAACGATCAATAACATTCTCAATTGAAGATGTTAATATAACAAAATCATTGGTTGATGACGAACAACAATTCGATGCAGACTTCGTACTTAATGAGAAAATAGAATCAGATACACAGACTGAAGAAAAAAAATTCCACTCAAAAGTACGTTTGGACGGAAAATATAAAATAATATCAATGTCTATTAAGTAATTGGCAGAGAAATTATTACTTGATTAATTTGCATACGAATGCATGCCTTCCAAAAAGTAGTTTACACCTATATATGTCATCAAAACTGCAGTGAAAGCAACAACCAAGTAAATGTTGAAAATCTTTTCAGATTTGAATAAAGGTAGTATCTTGTGGTGAAGTGGTATTGTATAAAGTAATAATGTCACTAATGCCCAAGCCTCCTTTGGATCCCAGTTCCAGTAGGTTCCCCATGATTCATTCGCCCACATGGCGCCTATGAAAATCCCGATACAAAGCAGAAGTACCGATGTTTTAAGTAAAGCGTGTTGGGATTGTATGAAATCAGGATATTTATTTACTGAGTTCTTGTTCCCTACAAGTCGGATTATTCCTTGTATGAATAATATAAAGAACAAAAGGTAGGAGGATATTATAATACTGACATGAACCACAAGCCAACCTGTGTGTAATACAACAGGTGTTGGCTCATCTGTAATAAACCATTTTAGTGAGTATAATATACTGCATGTAGGAATTAAGACTAACACACATTTCTGCCACTTGTTAAGCATCCTAAATTTCCTGTATCTATTTATTAAGATACTTCCAACTGATATGAATAGTATAAGATAACCAATGTATGTTATGCCAATTCCGAATGGATCGTAATTGATGAAGATATTAGCAGTATGTTGGTTTTTATCTGACGATAAAAGAAATAATCTGTAAAAGTCTTTATTTAATGGATTATTAGGTGATATATTGTAACTACCTTCATTCTGATTAGATATAACTTCTATGTTTGTGTCGCCTTGTTTATGAATTTTAATACCGAAGGGAAGTTGTTTTATTAAGTGTGAATCATTGTGTATGAATTGAAACTGAAAAGATGAATCATTCAAGGTCATATATCCTTGCTGCGAGGTGACATGTGTGGTTAAGGCTCCGATGAGTATTATAAAAAATGAGATGTGAAGCCATTTTGTGCTTGTTTTCAGCCTTTTCCATAACAGAATCAACGACACAAATGATGTACACGAAAGTAATGCCCACAATGCCACAAACCAATTAGATAAATAAATATCTTTTAGTACATGCTCGGTCCCATTATGCTTTTCTATGATTGTAGCACTTGCAATAATAATGGCAATGACAACAATAAGACAAAATGAACCGTTTATGAACTTAGAAGTTGCGGAATTCTTCATTATGTTCCTCGGTTATTGCGATACACTCCATCTCAATGAGCCATGTAGGTCGGCACACTGGTGCCTGAGTAATCAAAATAGGGGTGTTAGGAAATTTGTCGTCAAACATGGATTGCACCGTATTATAATCGGCTATATCGCGTAAATATACAATAATCTGCGCAATGTCGTTAGTTGTAGCATTGCCTTCAGACAATAATGCCTCTACATTGTCCCACATACGTAAAGTTTGTTGTACAATATCTCCCACATGCACTACATTTCCTTTATTGTCAATAGAAGCAGTGCCTGAAATGAAAATGTGACTTCGGTCGCCATATTTTACTTTTGTACCTCTTTCAAAAGTAACACCATATTCGTATGTTGGATTTAAGTGTGAAGCAGCATACAGATATTGTTGTTGATTCGGACTAATATCAAGAATGCTGTATGCGTCCATTTGAATTATTGCTTTAGGATTTGCAGGTACACCTTGTATTCCTGTAGATGATATGTAGTGCGTTTGTTGCGTCAAACCTTCTTTTATGAAGTTTTCACGTCGTGCTTCCACCATACCTTGATATTGTGTGTCAACATCTCTAACATATATCCAGGTGCGTATACAATTATCAGCAATACTTGCATTGTTTTTACTCAAAAGAGACTCATATGTTTCAAGAATCTGTTTTGTCTGCTCGTAACATGAACCTTGTGGGTTGGTCATAGCCATGCTCCATAAGTGTTTGTAGTTACTTGTTCCTTGAGTAATATACAGCCATACACCAATTTTGCCGCCATTTAATGGAGGTTGTTGTATAAATGCAGTGTCTTTAGTGAAAAATGATTCTTGATTAGTAGAATCGCTGACAAAATATCTTTTGGTACAGACAATAGCATTGTCTATTTCATTCATTAAGAGTTCTTCTCCTTGTCTTAGTCTTGTGAATTGATCTTTAAACATCTCATCTCTTGGTTCTACTTGCATCATCACATGATATTCAGCCACTCCGTTTTCAGGAGTGAAACTGGCAATCTTTGCTGTAATGCCAATCGTTTCCCAATATATAGAACTCTTAATCATCTTATATTAAGTATTACTTTTTTAGTTGTATTATACTGCAAATTTACAAATATTTTTGCTTATAGCAAAATTGCATTATAAAAATCGTGGAATCACCATCACTATGACTTATTTACGCTGTTGTATTGGAACAGTACAGGCGTTATTCCTAAAATGTCATTTTTTCATGTACAGAGTTAAAATACTTTATTTTTTTGTCCATATACAGATATATTTATATGATTTTATGAAAATAGTTTGCATATATCAGGAAAAATTCGGAACTTCGTGGTAGAATTGATAAATCAGTTATTATAGTACTTATAGTTATAATCAATACTAAGTTGGGTACATTTAACAACATATTTAAGTGGGTAAAAAAACAATGAAGATGTCTTTTTCACTTATCATTACTACATATAACAATCCGGTTTCGTTAGAACGTTGTCTGAAAAGTGTTGCTGTACAGACAGTTATGCCTAATGAGATAGTGATTGGTGATGATGGGTCAACAGAAGAAACTAAGATAATTATTGATGAGTGGAAACTTAAAATACCTGTTCCAATTGTGCATGTATGGCAAGAGGACAAGGGTTTTAGGGCTTCCCGTATAAGAAATATGTCGTTTGCACAAGCAAAGTATGACTATCTTATTGTTGTTGATGGTGATGTAGTAATGGAGCGACACTTTTTAGAAGACCATCTACGTATAGCTAAACCAGGATATTTTATTTGCGGCAGTAGAATAAGAATGAAAAAACTGCTTACACGTAGGTATATGGAGAGTCATCTTTCAACCGTACCATTGGGATGGGTGCCAAAAGACCGATTCTTAAATGCCGTTCGTTGTGCTTTACTTAGTAGGCTCGTCGCTGATATATACGGACAACATCCTCTCGACAAAGGAAGAAGTTGTAACATGTCTTTTTGGAAATCAGATGTGGCCAAAGTTAATGGTTTTAATGAAGATTTTGTGGGGTGGGGACTTGAGGACAGTGATTTCATCGCACGTATGAGAAGGGCTGGAGTGAAGAAGCGTTTTCTTAAGTTCGGCGGCATTCTATATCATCTATGGCACAATGAACGTATGCTTGTTGACGGTGAAGCGCGTACTAAATGGGTGCGTGGGGTCATAGACGGTAAAATACCATTCTATTGTACAAACGGTTACAACCAGTATATTAAGTAATTAATAGTTTTAAACACGAACAAAATTGTCCAATCTATTATGTACATCATATATCTTGATTACGGAGGCAGTGTTGCCAATCAAATGCAGATTCATTTCTCTATTCTGTCGTTTTTAGCATATACTACAAGAAAGCCTCGTATCATTATTGCCACTGATCATCCAGAGGCATATAAACGATTGGAAGGTCTGGTAGAGACACTTGAGGTTACTCCCGATATGTTTAAAATATGGCGTGGCGAGATGGATTATTCTTTTCGTATAAAGATAAAGGCAATCCAATATGTTGTGCAGCATTTGATGAATAAACAACTTCCTCCTTCGGCGGTAATGTATATGGATGGTGACACATTCGCTTGCAGTAATTGGGATTTATTATATGATGAAGTCACAAAGGGGGGTGCGTATATGCATATAAATGAAGGTATGCCATATCTTACCCATGGACCTTCTGCACGATTATGGCGTGATGTGAAGGGCAAGCAATATGCAGGAATAAAGATCGACGAAACATCAGAGATGTGGAATGCGGGCGTTATAGCAATGCCTCTATCAAAGGCTACGGATGTGTGTGATCTTGCCTTACGTCTGTGTGATGAGATGCTGAATGATGGTGTTCGGAGTTTTAATGTCGAACAATTCTGCTACACTTTGGCTATGCGTCATATCTGTCACGAAATCCACTCGGCAGAATCTTACATTTGTCATTATTGGGGAAATAAGAAGGGTTGGAATAAGGTTCAGGCTGATTTCTTTACTCGCTCCTTAATAGAGATGCATACACCAGAAGAAGACATGCTACTTATTAAAGAAATGGACAAATCTGTTGTTCCTTATTATGTTAAAGTTCCAATTTGGCGTCAACGCTTCCTAAAATGGATTGATTACATTGCTCCACAGAAACAAACATCATTGGATAAGAAATAATTGACTGTTTATTAACAATATAGTGTAATCCTATTTTTATATAGGAGTAATATTATAAGTCAATTGTTTCCTATAATCATATTTATTTTGCTATAATATAAAATTTTCCTTCAATTTAAATATATTATAGAAAATATATACTATATTTGCAACATTCACAAATGTGAAGGGATAGATTGTTTGTACTGTAATTGTCAGATTGTCAGTAATAAACTGATAATGCTGTGATTTTCTTTTGAAATTCAATTCGAATATAAATCAATCCGGCTTAATACTAATAACCATAAAAAACTCAAATATATGTCAACAAAAAGAATTACATTTTTTATAATCAGTTTGTATATTGTTATTTCAGCATTTGCTGCCACTAAAGATTTAGCAAATGATATTTCAATGGTATCCTATGAACAAAGTTGGCTTGATAGTAAAGGTACGCTTGCACTAAAGAATAACACAAATGAAGAAATACATGATGTTGTATTTCAAATAGTATATCTTGATATGTCTGGAAATCCAATTGATTATGAGGATTTTACTAAAGAAATATCAATAGCACCAGGAATGACAAGAAAACTTGATATTCCGGCATATGAACATAGTCGTTATTATCATTATTTCAAATCTGAAAATATGCCAGGTGGCTCGCCTGCTTTCAAGATTAAATTCCAATTAAAGGATTATAATGTAAAGAATGATCCAATTGAAAAAGTGAATAATATTAATTCTGACAATAATCAAAACAATGTAAAGGAACAGATTAACATTAATGAGATTAGCAAAATAAATATAATCATCCTCTTTGTCGCAGTTTTAGTTATGAGCGGCATATGTGTATTCATGTATATATTGGTTGCTGTAATGGCCCAAAAACGAAATAGAAGTGTTGTAATTTGGGTATTTCTAAGTTTAATAGCAACACCATTGCTTATGATTCTAATACTTCTTGTAATAGGTAAAAATGAAGATTATGTCGGACAGCATTATAACAAAAATTGATATAAAAGTTTTTGTTTTCCTATAGTTTTGTCTGATGAACGCCTTAACCGTATAAAAAGTGAGCAGGCTATATAATCTCTCAAGAATGTATCGCTTGACGGATATAAAAAAGGCTTTAGCAATGCGCCAAAGCCTTTTTCTATGTATAACAGTATTGTTGATTATCAGTTCTTTTTAAGTATAATCTGTTGACTTGTGAATTCATAAGCGCCATCAAGCACTTCGAGAACTTTGTTCCAATCAGATACTGGTACATGTTGTTGTTTGTATATTTTTCTGAAGCTGATGACGAGTTTGTTATCTTTTACCTCTGAAACGGTTGTGAAACTGATAGCATCGTTGTCAATGTACTTATTCAGTTTTTTCATACTTTCTGCTGGTATAGAATAACCAGATGGAATCTCGAGGTTGAGAGTCACTTCATATGTTCGTGGATAATTAAATATCACATCTTCATCACGTTTGCGCTCATTTCCCTCAATATGTGAGTGTGAACCAAATAATTGACCAACTGAAACCACGAGGTTACGACCTGCTTTCTTTACCAATCCATCCATCTGATAGTTTAACAAGTAAGTGAATGGGGTGTTGTTGTCTCCGAAACTTGTTACCTTGGTTTGATTTATACTAATCGGTGCTTTCTCGTGATAATTTTTGATTTCACTCTTGAAGTTTTCGCTAATCTTTTCTTTATCGTTTTCTGCACGTTCTTCAGCTTTGGCTTTAGCTTTACTCTTTTTATAATCCTCGGACAATGCTTCGGTATAATTATTATAACCATATGCCTTTCCCCACGATTTACTGATTTCTTCGGCAGTTGTAAAATAAGGGATTATTTTTTCTTTGGCACAGCCTATATGTGTGTTTTGACGTTCTATATTGATTTTCTCATCCTCAATAGTTGCCTTCACTTCAACGCGTTCAACATTATCTGATGCACTGCTACAAGAAATTTTGAATTGTGTGAATGGACCTTTTTCCAATTTTTTAAGTACTTCAGTACGTACAGCATCACGATTTTGATAAATGGATGGAACAACATTTGCACTAACGGCATAGCCTAATGGAAAGTAACATTTACCATTTTTGAGTACAACAATACGAGTTGCGTTACTATAATTGATAAGTTCGTCGATAGGCTCGTTGAAACTATTAGTAGTGAGTGCATAGTTGAATGGCACTTTTAAGCATCTAAGTATGTATGTAAAATAATTAGAGAATCTAATTGGTGCAATGTATGCTTCGTTATTCAGCAATGAGTGCATAACGAAATATTCGTAGATGTAGTCTGCTTTCTCCTCATCAGTTGTTAATTTTCTTGCATTTCTGATAAGTGTTAAGAGGTTATTGTCAAGAACCATTTTTACTTTGACCCATTCTGACCACAGACACCATGCGTCGTTCTGAATAATTTCAGCTGAAGGATTTGCAAATACACCTTTTGACTCTGCGCTTTTAGGGGTGTAGTAAGCAGCATATTTTCCAGTCATATAGAGACTGATATGTGGAGTCTGTTTGATAGGATTAAAGGCATAGTCATAAAGTGTTTTATCAATATCTTTTACATGTAAATCGAGAATCTCTTTATCTTTGTCTTTGCTGCAAGTAAAATCCGGAGCGCCATTCATTGTGCGGTATTGTGTGCATATTTTGCTGTCGATGGCACAATGAATCTGGTAGTCAAGCAAAGGATAATTGCTACCAAAGAAGAATGTCACAGGAGCGATATTCTCTTCCTTGACATCTTCGTAATCATATACGAAATAGTCAATCATGTCACCAATCTGAAGATTAGGAACAGCTAATTTAATACGTTTCTCATCACCTTTTTTCCCTTCGTGGGCATCTTGATATTCATCATAGCTCACTTCTTTGATAGTTCCATCAGGCTTGATTACTTTAACACCTATTACGGTGAGATAGTCATTATAGCCCATTCCATAATTGACTTCACGAGAATATGAACGATAATCAAAGGTAGAGAACTTCTCTAATGCTGCTTTATCGTTTATTTTAACAAGATAACGTTTAATATGCGTTCCTTTACCACCTCTTATATTTGCCACTTTGTATAAGAAATTGAGATTATCTATGTAATCAACGTTTAGTTCTTCATAGCATGCCATGATTATTGCAGATTCGTTTTTGTATTTAGCAGGGACATTAAGGTTGTCAAATTGTGGCAGGTCCTTGCCCCATACTTCTTTCTTTACCTCAGCAACATAGTCTTTGTATTGACTATAATCATAAGCAGCTTGTGCTTGTAGAGTAATAATAATTAAAAGAAACAGAGTTGTAATTCTCTTCATAGTTGTATAAGTCTTATTTATTTTAATAATTTTGTTATCCTTGTATTCTATAATATTTTTTATTGTATTTTCTTCAAAATCACCTGTTCGTTGCTGGCGTTCTTCCATTTGCTTACAGTCTCGTTCCATTTTGAGATGTTTGCAAGAGGAATACGACGGTTGTTAATTATCATCTTTTGATGAAAGATAATCATGTTGCCACGTTTGCTAAAACTACAAGTAAGAGTGCCCTCTTGAGTTGAGAAAGTAGCCGAAGGTGGCAAATGCTCAACCTTATAACCTGCAGGGATTGTGACTGACGCTTGACGTACTACATTACATCGCATTGGAAAATAAAAATCGTTAGTACGCTGAGTCGTGTCGATTCTTGCAGTGAAAAAATTATTGTGTGGGTTAAGTTCTAAATATAGTTCGTTATCCACGTGTTGTACACCCGATTTATTTACTATATCGCCATCAAACTGCGCCCATTCCTTTCGTGAATCTTTCTCAATCCATTTAGCGTTGGTTACTGTCATGTTATG
The DNA here is from genome assembly GCA_024682395.1 of Bacteroidaceae bacterium. Lineage (GTDB taxonomy): Bacteria > Bacteroidota > Bacteroidia > Bacteroidales > Bacteroidaceae > Colivivens. Next base: position 20,200 of record JAIKZH010000018.1, on the reverse strand, counting down.
TGAATCGGCATTGAGATTGTTTGACAATATGTCATTGTGCTCCTTTTGACTGATTAAATCGGTTTGGCTCATAAACCATTCCTTCATATCACCTTTTAGATGGTATGTTGCTTTACCAACAAGAGCATTGTCCTGAATCTTGTATTGGTAGGCAAGACTATCGATAGATGTGTTTGAATTTTGTACAGGGACAATCTGAAACAAAGGCTTATCTCCGTCTTCAATCATCGCTTCAGACCCCTGTATGCTTTGTGGTATATATTTATAAGGTGTATAGTTATATGTAGCATCTAAATAAAGGGTTTTTCCTTTATGGAAGACCGTGCAGATAACGTGGTTGGCACTTGCAAGGGTAGGGACTTCGCTCATCTTATATGGAATTTCATCAGTTCCGATATCTGTCAATCTTGCATCAAAACCTTGGACTTTGAGTAGAGTCTTCAACAGTAATGCCATTCCTTTACAATCACCATATTTCTTACGAAGAACTTCTTGAGGAGTATCGGGACGATGTCCAGATTCACCAGCTTCGAATGCCACATATCTGATGTTTTCTTGAATCCAATGGTATGTGTTGCTTATTTTGTCTTCATCAGTTTTGCTGTTTTTGTTAATCTCCTGTAATAATGTATTTATTTCAGGTATAGTACAGTCCACATCTGCCATCATTTTCGACCAAGTATAGAAAGCGTTAGCATCCTCAAATGACCCCGTGATTAGTAGATATGGGTAAACATTTGAAGCAGGAGGCATATGGCTTTCCTCTTTCATTCGGTCTGAATTATTAATGGTATATGTATATACATCATTATTATCCATTATTGTAAGTTCTGTTACAATGTTATATCCATCAAAATTCATTTCTTTAATACGATATTTTGATAGTGCTTGCGGAATAATGACGGTTATGGTCTTGTTGCGAATGAAATAATCCTCAAGCAGATAAATACGTGTGAAGTATTTGGAGTCTGTGCATGTCCTCTCATATGATGCGTTGCATTTTTTACCTTTTTTAGATATATAACCAATTAAAAAACAAGCTTTAGTGTCGTCATAAAACACATTTTCTGGTGTGATATTCTTATATTTCTTGATGCCCTTTCCCGTAATTTTGTCTAATGTTATATATTCTCCATACATGGCATAGGTCTCGGGATAGACAATAGAATTGGAATTTGATTCGTATGTAATCGTTTTACTATTTTTCACCATGGGCTTGTCTTGTCCGTCAACAATAGTATATGTGTCTGTACATTGGGAAATGATTATTTTGTCATCCCATTTTTGCGCATTTGATGTTGTGAAGCACACAGTAGAAATACCTACGCTTGTAAATAAGCGTATTAATTGATTTATCTTCCTCATATAACGTGTTAAATATTGTGTATGTAAATTTTTTGCAAAGATAAAGAAATTTTACCAAATTTATTATGATTGTTACAAAAAAATGATCAAATATGTTATAAATATTATGTATTGATTCTGATTTGTTTTGATCAACGAACATATTTCAACAAAAACAGCGGCTTTATTTGTAGTGATAAGGCCGCTGTGTTATGATGTATTATATTATAATATCTTTTGCTTGATTACTTAGCAAAACTAATTGCTCGTGTCTCACGAATTACGGTGATCTTAACCTGACCAGGGTAAGTCATTTCGTCTTGGATCTTCTTAGCAATATCAGCACTGAGTGTTTCTGTATCAGCGTCTGTAATCTTGTCGGCACCGACAATCACACGAAGTTCACGTCCAGCTTGTATAGCATAAGTTTTTGTTACACCAGGATAACTCATAGCCAATTCTTCCAAGTCGTGCAGACGTTTAATATATGCTTCTACGATTTCGCGGCGTGCACCTGGACGTGCTCCAGAAATAGCGTCACAAACCTGAACGATAGGAGAGAGTAGAGTTGTCATTTCCATTTCATCGTGGTGTGCACCGATAGCATTGCAGATGTCTGGTTTTTCTTTACATTGTTCTGCTAACTTAGCACCATAAAGTGCGTGTGGAGTTTCTGGATCTTCATCAGGCACTTTTCCTATATCGTGTAGCAAACCAGCGCGGCGTGCTTTCTTTGGATTAAGTCCCAATTCTGCAGCCATAACAGCACAGAGGTTTGCTGTTTCACGTGCGTGTTGTAGAAGGTTCTGACCGTATGAAGAACGATATTTCATCTTTCCGATAATACGTATAAGTTCTGGATGAAGTCCATGGATACCCATGTCAATAGCAGTACGTTTACCAGTCTCTATGATTTCTTCTTCAATTTGTTTCTTTACTTTAGCAACAACCTCTTCGATGCGTGCAGGGTGGATACGACCATCTGCAACAAGTTGATGAAGTGCAAGGCGGCATATTTCACGACGAACAGGGTCGAATGCGCTGATAACGATAGCTTCAGGTGTGTCGTCAACAACTAATTCAGTACCTGTTGCAGCCTCCAAAGCACGTATGTTTCTTCCTTCACGTCCGATTACTCGTCCTTTAATTTCATCGCTCTCAAGGTGGAATACAGTTACAGAATTTTCGATAGCTGTTTCAGTTGCAACTCTTTGAATGCTTTGTATTACAATGCGTTTAGCCTCTTTGTTGGCAGTCATCTTAGCATCATCAACAATTTCATTAATATATTGTTGCGCTTGAGTGCGAGCCTCGTCTTTAAGGCTCTCTATAAGTCTATCTTTTGCTTGATCAGCCGAAAGTCCGCTTATGTTTTCAAGTTTAGTGCGTTCTTGTGATTGAAGTTCATCAAGTTCGGCTTGTTTGCGCTCTGTGTTGGCAATTTTAGCCTCAAGACTTTGTTGAAGACTTTCAGTACGTTGTTTATCTTTAATTAGTTCTTCGTGACGCTGATTGAGAGATATTTCACGTTGTTTGAGTTTATTCTCAATTTGTTGGAATTTAGAGTTACGTTGGTTGACTTCTTTTTCCAATTCAGCCTTTTTATTTAGAAATTTTTCTTTTACTTCTAATAGTTTTTTACTCTTGATATTCTCGGCTTCTTTTTCAGCATCTTTGATAGTGTTGTTGTATGTTTGCTTTATTACATATCTGAACAGACAGTAACCACCAACAGCACCAATAAGTATTCCCGCAATGGATGCAATGATTATTTCTATAGACATTTGTTTGTTTTTTATTAATTGTTATTAAATACGCACAAAGTAGTATTTACATAATTTATGCAAATAGATACTCTGTGCGCCGTATTTCTTAATTAATGTATTATTATTTCTTTATCACTTCGTCAATCTCTTTTTCGAGATCTTCTATGATATCCATAACTGGTTCAATACTTGCTTTGTTTGATGCCGAGAGGGCTTCAAGTGCAGTATCTACAGCTACCATTACATAATAATATTCTTCGGATGGAAGTTTTGGAAATTTGTCTCTGAATGAGTTTAGTTTACTTTGAACAAGCGATGCTGCATTTCTGACAACTTCCTCTTCTTCAGTATTTGATACAGTCATTGGTAATGTGACATTTCCAATGCGTACGTTTACTGTTATTTTATTTCCTTCCATATATCATCGTTCATTTATTACTCTGTGTAACTTGTTCGGTACTGAGTAATCCGATGCATTTGTTTACTTCGCGCACCAGCTGTGTGATTGTTTGTTTGGCGTTTTTTAAGTCGCCATCGCTAATTTCAATCATTTTAGCTGTTTTAAGAGTGTTATAATCATGACGTGATTTAGCAAGTTGTGATTCAAGGTCTTTAATTACGCTTTCGTTATGTTCAATTTTTTCAGTCAACTCTTTGTTGTTGCTCTGCAATGTTTTGTATTGCAGTATTAATTGGCGTACTCTTGCCTCAAATTGCTTTATTCTTTGTTTCTCGCTATCGGTCATGGTTGACAATTGTGTTTACTTTGACAAATAATTGTCTTTGCAAATTTATATATAAATTGTGACTTTGCAAACTCTTTAGACCGAATTTTTACTTTTTTGTATTTTTTTCGGCTTTGTCAAGTTCTTCTTGAGAGGGGTGTGGCTCTTTTTTTGCCAAAGTGATAATGTTAAATGCGTACTCAGACATCCATTTTTCGGAGAAACCAAGTATTTGTTGGTATTTTCGGATAACAAATGCTGCTTTTCTTGATGCATCGTCTTTCCAATCCATTTGAGTAAGGATGTCGTGGACGGTTTTTTCTGTCATTGTACGTAATGCACCTTTTAAGAATCCAGGAATTCGGAATTTCCATTTCATTTCATTTCCGATGAGCATCATGAAGTCTTGACTGAATCCTTGAAATTGTATGAGGTAGTTTCTTACGTCATTTTGGTTTCGGCAGTTTTTTCTGATACTTCCGTCGATTTCCTTGAAGAAGTTGTCGCTGATGCCATATAAATCTTGTAACATCTTTTTACATGCCTTTTTTTCTCCCACGCCCAGTTTGTTGTTTACTGTGGCAATATGTAGGGTGCGTTTAAAGGTTGCTAAATCTGGCAATACAGCTAAATTGGAGATTCCCAAGTTAGATGCAAGTACACTTTGAAAATATACTCGTATGAGTGTCATGTAATCTTCCATTCCACCCACATTAGTCTTGTCTTTCTTCTTGAAAAAATTAAATAATCCCATATTATACGTGTTTGTAATATATAATGTATGTTATTTTACATACTTGAATGCAAAGATAGTATTTTTTTTTGGATATACCTAACTCTAGTGTGGTTTTTAGTGAATTTGATTGGTTATTGATTTATAAAAAATAAATGTATCAGAATTTCTGATACATTTACTCTTGAAATGAGGTCGGTACCCGATTCGAACGGGTGTAGACGGTTTTGCAGACCGTTGACTAAGCCTCTCATCCAACCGACCATTTCTCATTTGCGGTTGCAAAGGTATATGTTTTTTTTGTATCTACAAAATTTTTTTTGCAGAAAAGTGCCTTCTGATGAATGATTTTATTAACTTTGTGGCAGAATAATGAGAAAAATGACGTTTTAGAGTGCTTTTTTGTCGAATTAGATGCTTGAAAAAACTGTTTTATGAGTAGTAAATTTATTAATACTGTCAGACGATTTATTGACCAAAAGAGTCTTTTAAATAAGGATAGCCATGTTTTAGTTGCTTTGAGTGGTGGTGCAGATTCTGTGTGTTTGTTACTTGTTTTGGCAAAATTGCAATACAAAGTAACTGCTGTACATTGTAATTTTAGATTAAGAGGTGAGGAAAGTCAACGTGATGAGAATTTTGTGCGTGATCTTTGTTTAAAAAATGGTATTAAGTTATATGCTCGCTCATTCGACACTCATCAATATGCGGTCCAAAATAAGATTAGTATTGAGATGGCTGCAAGAGATTTGAGATATGCTTATTTCGAGCAACTTCGTACAGAAATTGGTGCTGATGCCATTGCTGTGGCGCATCATCGCGACGATAGTGTTGAAACATTTATTATGAATGCAGTAAGAGGTACGGGTATTCGCGGGTTGGGAAGCATACAGCCACGAAACGGATATGTTATACGACCATTTTTATGCGTTTCTCACGATGAAATTCTTTGTGAATTGCAAGATTATGGTCAACAATATGTGACAGATAGCACTAATTATGAAACGGTTTATACTCGCAATAAAGTTCGTCTTGATATTGTTCCATTATTGAGATCTCTTAATTCTTCTGCTTCTGAGAATATATTCACAACTATCATGAATATGCAGGAGACATTAAAAATATATAATAGTTTCATTGAAGAGATGAAACGTAAGTGTGTGTCTGAAGAGAACGATACATGTATTGTCTCTATGGCTCAAATAAGAGCATGTATTTCACCCATATCTGTTTTATATGAGATTCTCTCAGAGAAAGGTTTTAACAGGAATCAAGTGTGTGAGATGCTTGATATAACCGACTCAGGACGCACATTTATTTCTTCGCGTGTTGATACCGACAAAAATGTTAATATTGCATTGATAGACAGAAACCGCATTATTATAAGAAGAAAGTCGTCTGACGATTTTGAGATTGTTAGTTTGTCGGATTTCCCAAATATAAAAGTGTCGGTTGTTGATGCTTCAGATGTGGAAATCAATAGTAATCCTCGTTTTGCTTATATAGATGAAGATAAAGTGAAAGGTCATTTATTTGTACGCAAGGTTGAGCCAGGCGATAAGTTTAGACCATTTGGAATGAAGGGTTTCAAACTTGTAAATGATTTATTGACTGATATGAAGGTGGATGTGTTTCAAAAGCAACAGCAATTGATTCTTTGTGATGAACAATCTGTTGTTTGGGTTGTGGGCAGGAGAAGTTCTGAAGATTATCGCATTGATTCTTCTACTCGTAAGGTGCTTGTTTTGGAGTCGTTGATATAGAAATGATGATTACTTACAACTATAAAATGCACATCTTGTAAGTTGCCCATCTTTATTTCTTAGATGCATTCCATTGCCTTTACAGAATCTAAACATCTTACAGTGAACACATATTCCTGTGCGCATCCAGTCTCTATTACGATATTGTCTGAAACAAGTGTTCCATACATCCATGAATTCATCTTCATAGATATTTCCTTGTGAATATGTTGAATTGATACTTAGACAGCCTCCTATTTCTCCGTTGACTCTCACGCTGCCGATTGATATGCCTGCCTGACAAGAGAAAAAATGGTCGCGTACTTCTTTTTCGTATTCGCCAAGAAATCCCTCACATCCATAACTAACATACATGTATTGTTGTTCACGTTGTTTCTTTATGAATTTCATGAGTAATTTCATCTGGTAAGGCTCCAACTTGAGATCGGGATTCTTTTCTGTTTTCTCTGATGGATAGGCAGCATATAATCTCCATCGTTCAACTCCGAGATTGATAAGGTGACCGGCAAGTTCGGGAAGATAATCGAAATTTCTATGGTTTACACATGTTACCACCTCGCACATGATAGTTGGATTGCTGTTGGCTATCTGTATAGCTTTACATGTGTTTTCATAGCAATTGGTATGATGTAGCCAGTTGTGCTCGTCTTCAAATCCGTCAAGACTGATTGTGATTGATTGCATCCCTGAATCACATAACTGGTCAAACTTTTCTTGGGTTAATAATTCACCATTGGTTAGGATTCCCCATTTAAAGCCTCGTTTATGGATTTCCTTACCGCAAATTTCCAAATCGGGGCGTAATAGTGGTTCTCCTCCACATATAATAATAATGGTTTCTGCAGGATCTTGATTTGATGCTATGTTGTCGAGGACTGTGATGAATGATTCTATTGGCATGTCGGATACTTCATCCATTTTTCGGCAGTCTCCACCACAATGTAGGCAGTTTTGATTACACTTTACCGTGCATTCCCAAAACAATTGTGTTAATCTGTGCTCTTTAGCTAATTTATCTTGCTCTTGACGATTAACTTCGAGTTCTATAAATTTAAGGATTGATATGTTGTTCATTTATAGAATACTATTTTGTGCGTTTGTTCTGCATTTTTTTCCATTGTGCTTTTGCGTATTCCTGCATGTCAACTACTTTGTCTTTTTCGTCAACTATTTCGAATCCAAGCATGGTTTCGATTACGTCTTCTAAAGTCACAATACCTCTTAAACTACCATATTCATCAATTATAATTGATATGTGTTCTTTCTTAGCAAGCAATTTTTCCCAAATATTGGCAACTGATTCCTTTTCGGTGAATGATAGGATAGGGCGTGCCAATGCTTTTAGTTTGATGTCAAATTTATCTTCGGCCAAACTTTCAAGTATTGTTTGTCGCAATACGTATCCAGTTATGTAATCGCTGTTGTCATCATCGTAGATAGGAATTCTTGAGAAATTCTTATATTCTTCGGAATTGTAGAATTCACGTAGTGTCATGCTACTTTCTGCCATTGCTACAACAACACTTGGAGTCATTATCTCGTGGGCAGTTATTTCATCAAGTTTCAACAGATTCTGTATCATCTTGTTTTCTTTTTTCTCAAGCACCCCTTCTTCTGCTCCCACAGTCACCATTGCTGATACTTCTTCGCGGCTTACTGACACCTGAGTGGATTTGTTTGAAATCAGATGTGTAAGTTTTTCAAGTACGTATACCAACGGAAATAACAGAAAAATAAGACATCTGATAACGTTTGACGCAGGAATGGTTAATTTGCGCCAGAATTTAGAACCTATAGTTTTCGGAATAATCTCTGCGAAAGTCAATATCAATAATGTGAAAACAGCAGAAATGATTCCTATCAGTGTGTCATGAGGAAGATTATACTCAACTGCAACTTCTGTGGCTTTAGAACCTATTAAGGATGCACCAACGGTATTGGCAATAGTGTTGAGTATTAAAATAGCAGAAATTGGTCGGTCTGTGTCTTGTTTGTATTTCTTTAAAAGACTTGCACCTTTTTTTCCTTGCATCTCCAAGGTGGTTATGTATGACATTGGTGTTGAGAGCAATGTTGCTTCCAAAATAGAACATAACCCTGATAGAAGCAAAGCAATAAGCATGTATATAATAATTGTTACCATATTGCAGCGTTTATTAAGGTTAAACAATATGGTTCACTTAACTCTGTACTTATAGTTTTCGCGGGATAACAATCTGAATCTGTTGTCATAAAAAATAAATATATGTTTTTTGTAATATTTTATTAAATCACTATAATTGTTTTGATGTCTATGTCGTGTTTGAACATGTACCATCACAACGACAAAGGTACAAATTTTTTTGAGAAATCGTATAAAATTGTATTTATTTTCTATTTGAGTGATAAAAAAATGTTATTTTTAATGCTATTATATTAAGACAGAGGTGATAGACTGTCATTTCTATCACCTCTGTCGTTTTAAGTCGATTTATTTTTTTATCAATACTTTCTTAACTGAGCCGTCAGAATTTTTTATTATATTTATTCCATTCTGTGGCTGTGAGATCTTTTCTCCAAACAGATTGTATATTTGGATCGATTTAAGTTGGCTGTCACCTGCTATATTATCGATTCCAGTAATATTTCCTGATGCAAGTTCGCCAAGAGTCTTCAAAACTGCAGAATTAGAATTCTTTGAGATATATCCGTGTAATGGGTTAATATATACATCTTCATTGTTTTTGGTTTCAGTGACAGCAAACACGTTTGAGCCGTTTCCTTTTGTTAATGAATAAGTTCCGGCCTCAAGTTTGGTTTTGTCATTAACACCGATGATATTTCCATTTACGAGATTATTTGTTTTGTTGATTGTTGTGTTATTGGCTGTGAAATTAACAGATGCTTCTCCTGATAAAATAATAGGTTTGTTAGCATAAATTCTGTTAGTTGTATTTATGTCACCAGAATTATTTATCTCATATCCATTGAATCCGTTAGGAATAGTGCATTCAAACGGAATCCATGCAGGTGTTAAGCCATCAACATTTATTGAACATTGAGCATTTGTGGCACTAATGTTGAATGGTGCAAAGAATGGATAATACGCATTCTGTGACTCCTTTGTTGCTAAATACATGTCTTTGATTGTAAGACGTCCGCTTTCAGAAATATTGTAAACACTTACGGTTTTAAGTGATTGTCTCATATGACTTACATTCTGTTCAGCAAATAGAGAATCAATATTTATTTCCTTAATCATGTTGTTGCTACTTTGACCATTCCAATATCCTTTGTCAGCTATTAGATTGCCTGATTCATCATAGAATCTTACCCCCCATGGAGCTGTATATTCTGACGTTTCTACAATGAGATAGTTTTGAGTCTTCCCTGATAGATTATGGAAAATTTCCACAGAGCAATTTGATGTATTCCATGAGAAAGTGTATGCTCCATTATTCGCTTCTGTCCATTGTGCTCCGTCACCATTTTTTGATGCCCATGGGAAACCAGCTTGCGCAATATCACTCATTGCTGAACCTCCACCGTCTGTAAGTACAATGTTTGATGCAGTGTATGAGCTTCCGCTTTTTATTACAACATTCTGTGTATTAGCTAATTGATTTGCGCTTTTAGCGTAGAATAAACAGTTTTTGTTTGCTGGAGTAAGTGTGATAGGTTCTTCATTTGTAAGTCCAAATACATTGATGTTCTTTGCATTAGGATCTTTTAATGCATTGATAGCACTTTCTGATAAGGCTCCAGTTCCTGAGAAATAATAATCTATAGGACTTTTAGGGTCGTTTACGTATACATTCTTTATTGTTCCTGAAGCAGAACCCCATGATGTCTTGATAGCGTTTAGGTGAACATATGAAGTTGAAACCTCACTTAAATCGATTTCGAATTTACCACCAGTGATTGTTCCTGATTTTTCAATGAATGTCTCGTCTTGGTTACGATTGAAGAGTGCGCGAACTTGAACTCCGTCAGTTCCTTGGATTGTAAGTTTTGTGCATCCTGTTAAATCTGAGTATTTCAACCAGTTAACTTCGTTATCTCCATAGATAAGTGCACCTCCATCTACTAATACGCCTCCACCATAATTATTGTTAAGAGTTCCAGTTATGGTTGAATTGGCGTTATTACTGTTCCATGAATTGAAATCTAAAGCAGAAAGATGAACATCGCCTTTGGCTCCACTGACAATATTGTCTGATGTGTTGAATCCTGCTTCTGTACCGAATTGCCACCAGTCAAAATCTAATGTGTTTGCAGATGATGTGCTGAAGCAGAAATAAAGGTCGTGTGTACCAGTGACATCGCGTGAGAGGTTGGCGCTGACGACTTGCCATTGTCCGTTAGTGCTGTTAATGCCGAGTTGTCCGATAGCAGTTCCGTTTTCTCCATCAATACGAATAGTTATTGTGTTAGCATTATTATTGGTACGTACTCGTGTTTGGAATCTCTTAGCACCTGAAGCAAAGTCAACATTACGCAATTTGATCCAACTGCCATTCTTAATGTTATTAACAAATACACCAGTTGATTCGTTTCCAACAACTTTGATGTTGTTACAATTATTCATTGTCTCACCTTGTTGTTGAAGGTAAGGACTGAGTGTTGCAATAGGTCCAACACCATTTCTTGTAGCCCATAACTGATTTATTGTTCCGTCTGAGTTATATGTTATTTCATTTATACATGTGGCACGACTATAGTTTCCTCCTCCATTAGGATGCCATCCTGTGTGGTAGAACATATAATCTTTACCTTTATAATGTATTGTTCCTCCATGATTGGTAAATGCACCCATATTCTGATATGGCATCAGAAAACCGCGATATCTCCATGGACCTTCTGGTGAACTACTTGTGGAATATGAGATATGTTCAGGTACACCACCTGCTGCATATGACAGATAGTATGTGTTGCCATGTTTGTCAAGCCATGGACCTTCTTCATATGCATCTTTACCTTCTGGTGTTTTATTGTTGACCTTTACACCGCCGAAAGCTTGTTCTGTTAGTTGGATAGTTACGATACCATTGTTTCCTACATTTCTTGCATAGGATGTCATGTTTTCGTTTAGTTTAACATATCTAACTTTGTTGTTACCCCAATATAGATATGCTTGATTGGAATTAGGGTCGATAAAAACAGTAGGGTCGATATCTCCGCCTTCGCCAGTCCATATAAAAGGATTGTTAGCATCTACGGCAGTGAATGGCCCCCCTGGTTTAGTACTACGTCCGATTGCAAGTCCTTGACGCCAGTCATCGATTTTTTGTGCACAGACATACCAATAATAATAATTACCACGCTTGATACATTGACTTGCCCACGCAGAGTTGGCTTGAGCCCATTTGAACTGTGTCAATGGAAGTGCGCTTCCATGGTCCGTCCAGTTGACCATATCTACAGTTGAGAATGCTCGCCATTCATTCATTGTGAAATATGAACCTCCTTCGTCTATATCACAATAGAACCACAGACTATCGTTCCCTTCGTGAACAGCAGGGGCAGGGTCTGCCGTGTAAACATGGTGAATTACTGGGTTTTGGGCTTTTAATTGCATGACAGAGATTAGGCATATAGCAACTGTCATCATTGTTTTGATTTTCATGATTGTAAGTATATAAACGTTTATTAAAAATGTTAGTTTAATTTAAAGATTGATTTAATCTAATAATTTTGATTGCAAAATTATTGAAAATATATATTGAATCATAATAAAAATGTATCATACTTTTTATGACAGGTAACATTGTTCAAATAACAGATAATTGATTATTTGGTACATATAAATTTGGTACATATAAATATGTGATTAATTAGTCGGGATACTATAAACATTATAAAAGATCAAGCCATAAGATAACGCTTATTTATGGCTTGATTATATATAATTATTATTGTCCACTAAACCTTACATAGTCGTTCCTTAAAAAGGATGTAAATATTTGTAATAGAATAAAGTATACAGTAAAATATTTTGATAAATCTGCAAGTTTTTGTACCTTTGTTTTAATAAACTTGCAGATTTTCATGTATAATCGTCGTCAAAAAGCACCATCATTGTTCAGCAATCAGGGGAGTATCCATGACTATTACGAACGAATAGGAACATTCATGATCATCCTCTCTCAAGGGCGAAAATCTCCCAACAAAATCCATTCCATCTATGAACCGCAGGTGCAGTGTATCAGCAAAGGAAGGGAGCACAAGAAATAAGAATTTGGCAACAAGTGCCCATAATACGCTCCTTCAGCGGTATTATTCTCGGAGCTATGTCCTTTCGCAATGAATATGACGGACATACGATATCAGATGCGCTTGAACAGGTTGAACGGCTTACAGGAAAATGTATTAAGAATCTTGCTGGAGACAGAGGATACCGTGGCAGGAAAGAGGTAAACGGAACGCAGATTCTCATTCCTGTAGTTCCTAGAAAATCAGACATAAGATATCAGAAATCAAAGATGCACAAGCTCTTTTGCAAGCGTGCCGGCATAGAACCGACAATAGGACATCTAAAATCGGATTACCGTTTAGGTCGCAACTTTTATAAAGGTGTGAAAGGGAATACTATAAACATGTTGCTGGTAACTGTTGCTTATAACTTCAAAAGAGCGATGAAGGCTCTTTTGGGTCCAATTTTGAATTTGGTCAGAAAAGCGTTCGAGATGCTATTACAAAATAGCTTCTCAATGAAATATATTTTTTAAGGAACGACTAATTATACGTCCCCAAATACTGATTTTAGCGGTGGGTATGTCTCCCTTTTAAGGTAAGGTCAATGGCCGTCCGTTAAAAATCGTCTTATACAATGTATGAGATTTACCATGAATAGCTGTATTTTCTATTTTGAGGCGTTTTCAGTTATTTTACACCACTAAAAAGGTGTTTATACTTCACGTGCATCGGCTGTCCGTGGAATTTGTAATTGCTGAAAACACCTAAATTTTTTAGCGGACACCAATAATATATAATAGATGAGTTCTGGACTTTTCTTATCCCGAACTCACTTATAATTAAATACCTTCTGGTTTTGTGCAATCAATATTCCGTTTCTGTATAGGTTGTATGTCACACCATAGTATTCATCAGCTTGTATTCGCTAACTGACATATACTCCTGATTGAACTTTTACGGCAATCAAGCCTCTGTTCAACAAGTCTGTCTTACGTTGTGCGTTAGCATTTATCAATGAAATAATTGAAAGAATTGCTACAGCAAATATCAATCTTATGATGCACTTATAATGTACCTTCATTTTCAGATTTTTTTCTTTTTACCAAATTCTGGATCAATTTTTACAAACCATGCAACCAAGAATGTAATGCTGCACAATGCCATGACAATTATAAAGAATGTTTGGTATCCCACAGCATCTTTAAGGAATCCAGAGAACATCGCAGGTACTTGTAGTCCTAAATATGACAAACCTGTACATATGGCATAAAACGATGTTTTAAACTGTCCCATACTGAAATATAGCATATATAATGTAAGTGCAGTGAATCCAAGTCCGTATCCAAACTGTTCTATGAATATGCACGAACTTATGAGTATCATATTATCTGGCATAGCATAACTCATATATATATATACGGCATCGGGTAGGGTGATAGCGCAAACCATAGGCCACAACCAACGTTTCAATCCGTCGCGACTTGCTAACCATCCTCCTACTATACCACCAAGCAGAAGACCTATTAATCCTACCGTTCCATAACTTATACCATATTCTTCCAATGAGAGTCCTAATCCACCGTCTTCTTGCGGACGTGTTAGGAAGGTCTTGCTCATGGCATTAAGTAATGCTTCTGGGAATCGATAGAACATTATAAATATAATGGCAAAGAGTAATTCTCGCCAATGCATGCGTGTGAAGAACTCCTTGAACATCTTGCCCAATCCTTTTGTTACTTCTGTGAAAGTGACATTATTTCTTACATCAGCTTTTGCTTTAGGCATCATACGACAATGCCAAAGCAAGAATCCTATGAATAAGGCAGCAACACCATAAAACACGAGACTCCAAACAAAAGCATGGCTGTCGGGGTAGATTTTCTGTAGTATTCCTGCAAGTGGTACTAATACACCATTGCCAAATATGACAGCAAGACGATAAAATGTATTACGAATTCCTACAAACCATGATTGTTGGTGCTCATCAAGTTCCAACATATAGTATCCGTCTGCCGCAATATCATGAGTAGCACTTGAAAATGCCATCAAGAAAAAGCAAAACATGGTGCCTTGAAACCAAAAGTCAGTATTTAATGTAAATGCAATACCTGCTAATGATGAACCTAATAACAACTGAGTTAATAGAACCCACCAACGTTTTGTCTTACATAAATCAACGAATGGACTCCAAAAAGGTTTGATAATCCAAGGTAAGCCTAACCATCCAGTATATAATCCTATCTCTGCATCTGTCAGTCCCATTTGCATATAAAGCACAACCGCAACAGAAGTTACAATGACATTAGGAAGTCCTTCTGCCATGTAGAGCGTTGGAATCCACGCCCAAGGAGATTTATTGTTGTTTTTCATTGTTAATATAGTTTTGTTATTATTGCATGTGGATAATAGAATTCAAGAATTTCATTATAGGGAATACCTTTTTCTCCCATCACAGCTGCACCAATTTGGCAAAGTCCGACGCCATGTCCCCATCCTTGTCCCTTAAGAATGAAATTATCATTAGAACGTTCAACTTTAAATGCTGATGATTTAAGATGTGATGTTGACAATGCACGTCTTATCTCAAGTTCTTTTCCTATTGTTATAGAATTATTTGTCCCCTCGATTTTCAAATATTTAATTCTACCGGAAGGACCAATTTCTATTGGGGTGAGAGCGGTTATAATTCCTAACCCCATATGTAGTTTGTTTTCAACAATTTCGGACAATTCTTCCTGACTGTATTTTACTTCCCAATCGTGGAAATCCATTGTCTCTAAGTCGTATTTGTTTAATACCTGCGACAGAATCTTTGTGTCATTGGTGTTGCAGTATGGGTCATCCTTGCATATCAGATATGGCAAGTCTTGGTCTTCCCAACAAGTTGAAAATAACTCAGTCTTGCCTCCGCAACACTTGGAATATCTTGTGTCGCACACATTGTTGTCGTATGTAAGAACCTCGCCGTATGTTTCATTAACAGCTTTAATAGCATTATCGTTGGTTATTCGTTGTATCCCTTGATAACGCTGACAATGATCATCGGCACAAACATCATAAAGACTATGATGGGAATAATGAAAAATTCTGGCATATGCCCAACTGCGGGAAATTACAGCATGTGATTTTAGAAAGTCCAACGATGCGTTTGAATTCATCTCTGATGAAATAACTGATTTTAGATATTCCTCAATAGAAATGATATTTACTGCAGTTATTTTCTCATTCTCAATAATGAATTTTAGTGCTCCGTGGAATGTTTGTTGTTCTTGTCTTTGCCAATGGAATTGTATCCCGATTGTAACATCGTTTAAGGTGAAGTATGCCCCTTCGTTATTAGGCGTGAACAATAACTCTTCATATGTCTTTCCGTTGAAGGATATTGCTCCATTGGAATATTCCACATTGTAGTTGCCGTCTTCAAGGTCATAACCACATATATGAAACTCTATTCTTATAGAATTTAGAATTCCAACTGTAATGTCTGGCTTGTTCATTTTCCACATTCTTTTAGGATTTCAGCAACTTTCTCTCCTGTTAATCGTTCAAAGTCCTCTAATCGTGGTGTGATAATGAGCCCAACCATATCTAAGGCTCCTGGACTAATCATATATTGTTCTTCAGTAGAAACATTACTGTTGTCTGACTGAGGATAACATGATGGTCGTCCCTTGGCTCTTGGAATAACAAGAGTGATATAATCATCGTTTTCCTTCCAGCAGAAGATATTTGAGAAATCTTCTTTTATGTCATTGAATTGTTTAACACATTCGTTAATGTCTTTATTTCTGATAATATGATGAAGACTCAATGGGTTTAGTTCAATTTTATGAACAGCTTGAAAATGCATATGGTCAGGTGCACTTGCTCCACATTGAGGTCCATTATAGAAAACCATCATTTCTGGTAGGATATTTGCCAATTGTAGCATATCCTCATAGCGATCTTGAATGGTTTGCTGTGTGTGTAATCGAGATGCAATTGTGAAATGCATTGGTAGTATTGGGAATGGATTCACCAAAAGTTCATATTTCCCTAATAACGGCATCTTAATTTGGACATCAGGTCTGTTGGTCTCGCACAAGAAACAAGGGCGGTTTTCAATGCTCTGTTTATCTATTTTTGCTCCAGTAGAAATAATTCTACTTGGGTTATATTGTACATGAATGGTTTTGTTGTCAACATGTAACTCTTTTATTTTTACGTCTGCCAGTTGTTTATAGCGTTCTGCAACTTCAGGCCATAAGTCAAATTGCTTTTTTTGAAAATCTTCAAGATTGATTTCCTTTTCATTTTGACTCCAATATGTATTTAGATTTTGACGTGCATCAATTTCTATACTACGTAATGAATCCTTATAATAGTTGTTGGCATTGATTTTCTCTATAGAAAGTGCCGCATCGCTATTGCCATCCCATCTTCTGCATAAATACAGCTCGTCATATATCCTGCCGATTTTGTATTTTCGTGAAAAAGCAAGTCCTAATGCGTAATCCTCGCCGTAACTTGTATTTGGAAAACCGATTTGTCTTAAAATAGGGGTGTAAAAAGCACGTGGAGCACCTAATCCGTTTATACGCAAGGCATTGTTTCTACCGTTATCGTCAGTCCATTCTTTATGGTCAATGATGCCTGGTGGTAATGTCTTCAAATTAAAATCACACATTCTGTATGATCCAATCACCATAGCGCATTTTTCTGCATAGAATTGATTGACAATCATTTGTAAAGTGTCTTCACGTGAGTACAAGTCATCACTGTCAAGTTGAACAGCAAATCGTCCACATTGTTCGTTTCTGATAGCAGTATCCCAGCATCCACCAATACCTAAGTCGTTGTTTGATGGAATAATATGGATAACATGTGGATCACTATTTGCTATCTTCTGTATTATCTTAGTTGTTCCATCTGTTGAATGATTATCAACAACGATTATGTTGAAAGGGAAGTTAGTTTTCTGAGATAGGGCAGACATAATAGCATCTTCTATAGTCTTGGCTCTATTTCTGACAGGAATTATAACACTGACTTCGTTCTTGAATGCTCCGTTTTTGATAGGTAAATCCGAAATTGTATCAGATGAAATATATGCATTTATGCTTTTTAAGTATTCTGTGCATATTTTTTCCATTTCAATCTGTACATCTCTGTTGCGAGGATCAACATAGTCGAATTGTTTTTCTCCGCTTTTTCTAATATCAAACTCTTGCTCTGTGTATAAGAACTCATTAAGATATTGGATGTTATGGGTGTTTAATGTCAACTCATAAAGTCCTCCGCTTTTCCAATTATTATTAATAAACTTCTTATACCAACATTTCAGTTCATAAGTCTTGAATATACGCAAAGAACCGAAATCGAAATCGTTACGAACACTTCCTTTTTGATATGGAATAGCAGGATGCTTTTCTATCTGTCCATTTTTCTCTTCATATCGATCTGAATAAATCATACCAGCATCAGTCGCCTCGGCAGTATATGCCAATCTTTCCAATGCACGATATCCTAACGATAGAGGACTGTGTTTGGTATATATTAGAGTATAGTCAGATGTTGCATTCTCTGCTATTTTGCGTATGGTAGAACTACTTTCTAACGAATCTATATGAATTACAGAACATCCTTGAAGCGCAACAGCTGATTTGTCGTTGCTTAAAAGGAATACTCTTTTCACACATTGTGATGACTGCAGTTGATCAACAATCATCTGAGCAGTATTTTTATCTGCGTATGGAATAAAACAATCAATAGTTTTCATGACTGCAAATATAAATAAAAATATTGAATTAGATATAACTCATATCAATAATTTGGATATATTCTTTTTACTAAATAAATGTTAATAGAAAATGCCATGTTGATAACTTTTTTAATGAATATTTTCGTATCTCTATTTTTCTTCGTACCTTTGTCGCAGATTTCAAATTAATAATACTAATATATATATAATTATAACTCTTATAAGAATATATATTTTAATTATCAACGTGTGAGATTTTCCATAACAATTATATTATCTTTATTATTTTGTCTAAAGATTTCTGCGCAAGGAAATGCAAAATTGGTCTTTGCGGGAGAAATTAATTTAGGTAATAACTATTATGGAAAGCATCATAATGAGTCACATTCAGAGAATCTTTTTGCAAATGTGTCTGCTGAACTAAAATCAGGCTCTGCAGCATTTGCCACTTTAGGTACTGTTCTTAACGATATAGAGGCCTCTCCAAATAAAGCGAATGCGATAGGTACACACAAACTAATCCGTGTGCCTCAGTCTTATGGAAAGATATTGAAATCATCAGGAGTCTCAGCGTTAAGCCTGTCAAATTCTCATGTCGCAGATTTCGGTATTGAAGGCCTACAAACTACATCATGGACAATACGTGATAATAAAATAGAATATGCCGGAATAAAGGCGATGAAAGAATATACCATATTCGAACGAGGTGGCTTGAGATATGGTTTTGTTTCATTCGGGACAAGCATACATTCACCTCAGATGGGTGATTCAACAATGATTCATAAAATTGTTGGTGCACTTAATGAACAATGTGATATCGTTGTGGTGGCCTTTAATTATGATGAAAACACATTATATCCTAATAATGCTGCATTATTCTATGGTGGTCAGAACGCATATATAAAGAAAGCCCAAACTTTTGCACATACTTGTATCAATATGGGTGCAGACATAGTTTATGGAAATGGGTTGAAGGTGCCACAATCATTAGAGTTATATAAAGACAGATTGGTTATATATGGACTCGGATGTTTCTGTACTCCTTATAATAACGGGGTGACCAACGATTATGGCGCGTCTGCAGTTGTAGAAGCGAATGTATATTCCGACGGAACATTTATAAACGGAAAGATCCTCTCATATAAACAGTCTAATACGCAAGGTCCATATGAGGATAAACATCATGAAGCTCTTAAGTTAATAAAGAGTCAAACAACTCATAACTTCCCTAAAACTCACTTGTCTATAAGCGATAATGGAATGATTGCATCGACATCTGAATCTGCATATCTGCAAGCCATGAAATTATTGTCGGAAGCACAGCGTCATAAGGGAAAGCCTTATCGTATGGGAGCTACAGGCCCGAATGTGTTTGACTGTTCTGGTTTTACAAGTTATGTCTTTGCTAAAATCGGTATAAAACTATTACGTACAGCGTCTGCACAATATACAATGGGTATGCCTGTAGAGCGTCACAGTTTGCAACCAGGTGACTTAGTGTTCTTTACTCGTTCATCTGTTCGAGGAGTAGGGCATGTGGGTATAGTATATAGTGTCGATAAAAAAACAGGCTCGTTTAGTTTTATTCATGCAAGTGTGTCAAAGGGGATTACGATTGACAACTTTGCAAAGTCGGGATATTATATCCGACGATATGTAGGTGCTCGACGATTATTGTGATTATTCGTTGTTAAAGTCGTAATAGTCAAGTTTCTTGCCACATTTAGGACAGAAAACATCGCCTTTGTGGATTATCTCACCACATTCTGAACAATGATATTCTTGTTTTTGACTCATATTAATCAATTTAAAGGGGCTCAGTAGATAATTAGTGGGGATAAGCATATATCATAGCAAGCCTATAAAGGAAGAATTTCTCATCTCTGATTCCCCTAAGTGCAGCCCTAAAAGCCTTGACTTTTGCATTGAATGACTCAGCAGCAGCATTAGACGAT
>JAIKZH010000074.1 GCA_024682395.1 Bacteroidaceae bacterium | reverse complement strand
ATGGTCTCCTTTTATTTTAATATTACATGTCTATTATCGTATATGTTTTAAAAGTATCCTAATATTCAAAATATGTCATAGAATTATATAAATACTATACGAAAATAACTTTAAAAATATAAACATAAAAAAACAATAAACCTCAAAATGTTATTTGTGGTTAAATATTCAGTATGTTTCGCTTTTATTTCGTAACTTTGCCAAAAATATACGCATATGATATAAGTATGTGTAAAATGAATAATAACGACAAATATGAACACAACCCAACTTGCGAATAATTTATTCTTTCAGAAACGTATAAAAGCTATATTGAAGTATAATGACCATTCAAAGGAAATACAGACAAATGTATTGCAGAAGTTAGTTAATACAGCTAAAAACACAGAATGGGGAAAGATTCATAATTATAGTGAAATAAAAACATATGAAGATTTTGCAAGCAGAGTTCCTCTAAATACTTATGAGGAACTGAAAGGCTATATTCAAAGGATGCGTCAAGGCGAATCTGATATATTATGGAAAGGTTCTGTCAATTGGTTCGCAAAATCATCTGGAACAACCAATGATAAGAGTAAATTTATTCCTGTTAGTAAAGATGGTTTGTGGGACACACATTATCTCGGCGGACGTGATAGTGTAGCAACATATCTATATAATAATCCTAAAAGTAAGCTTTTCAGCGGTAAAAGTTTATTATTAGGAGGAAGTCACACTCCAAATTTAAATACACCAAATAGTCTTGTTGGTGACTTAAGTGCAATTCTTATTGAGAATACTCCAAAACTTGTTAATCTGACACGTATTCCTCCTAAAGATATTGCATTATTAAGTGACTTTGAAGAAAAGCGCGATCGTATTGCAAGATATGCTTTAAATAAGAATGTAACAAGTCTTAGTGGTGTTCCTTCATGGATGCTTTCTGTGTTACACAGAGTTCTTGAGATAAGTGGCAAAGAACGCATCGATCAGGTTTGGCCTAATTTGGAATTATTCTTCCATGGTGGTGTTGCATTTACTCCATATCGCGAACAATATAAGAATATCATAAAGAGTCCTAATATGCATTATGTGGAAGTGTATAACGCAAGTGAAGGCTTTTTTGGTATTCAAACTGATCCTGAAGACTCCTCTATGCAACTGATGATAGATTATGGTGTCTTCTATGAATTCATTCCAATGAGTGAATTCGATAAAGAAAACCCTACCGTAGTGCCATTGTGGGAAGTAAAATCAGGTATTAATTATGCAATGGTAATCAGTACTACATGCGGATTATGGAGATATATCATTGGTGATACAGTTAAATTCACAAATACAAATCCTCATAAGTTTATCATAACTGGACGTACAAAACATTTTATCAATGCTTTTGGTGAAGAACTAATTGTGGATAATGCAGAGAAAGGACTTGAACAAGCTTGTATTGCAACAGGTGCTTTAGTAAAGGATTATACAGCCGCTCCTATATTCATGGATGTTAATGCCCAGTGCAGACATCAATGGATTATTGAGTTTGCAAAACAACCTGAAAACATCGATGAATTCGCAACAATACTTGACCGTTCTCTTCAAGCCATAAACTCAGATTATGAGGCAAAACGCTATAAGGACATTACTTTACAACCATTACAGATAATAAATGCCCCAAGTGGTTTATTTGATAACTGGTTGAAGCAAAAAGGTAAATTAGGTGGTCAGCATAAGATACCACGTCTTAGTAATAGTAGACAATATATTGAGGAACTGATACAAATGATTAATGAATAGACGAATTCAATATACATGTATTTTCTTAATGGTTTTGCTCACGACTTTTATCGTGGCATGTGCCAATATAGGCTCACCAGATGGAGGACCATACGATGAAACACCACCGAGAATTGTGTCATCCTCTCCAGAATTTGGTGCAAGCAAATCTCATTCAAAGAAGATAACACTGATATTTGATGAAAATATTAAATTAGAGAATCCGTCAGAAAAAGTTGTTATATCACCTCCACAGATAGAACAACCAGAGATTTTTGCATCAGGAAAGAAAATAACTATTGAGTTGTTAGATTCTCTTTTACCTGATAGAACTTATACCATAGATTTTGCCGATGCCATCGAGGATAATAACGAAGGCAACCCTATGGGAGACTATGCCTTTTCTTTTTCGACAGGCGATCACATCGATACAATGCAGGTTTCAGGATATGTGCTTGACGCAAGTAATCTGGAACCAATAAAAGGTATATATGTTGGCCTTTATTCAATGGAAAATGATTCTTTGAATTCATCATTATCTTTATCTGATTCTGTTTTTAAAACAAAGTCATTTCAAAGAATTTCACGAACAGACAGTAGAGGTCATTTCATTATAAAAGGAATAGCTCCTGGTAGTTATAAAGTATATGCTTTAAAAGATCAGGATCAAAACTATATGTATTCTCAAAAAAGTGAAATGATTGCTTTCTCTGATAGAATAATTGTTCCATCAAGTCGTCCAGATTTGCGACCTGATACAGTGTGGCACGACTCTATTCACTATGATTCTATTACGATGAAGCCTTTTACTCACTTTTTCCCAGATGATATCACCCTTCTTGCTTTCACTCCTGTAAATGACGAAATTCATCTGTTGAAGTATGAACGTAATGTACTTAACAGATTTACTTTTTATTTTACAGGAAAACCAAAGGAATTGCCTATAGTTAAAGGATTAAGCTTTAATGAGAAAGATGCTTTTGTAATTCAGAATAGTAAAGATAATGACACTATCACTTATTGGATACGTGACTCTTTGCTATATTACAACGATACATTAACTATATCGTTGACTTATAATCAAACTGATACATTAGGCATGTTAGCTCAATATACTGATACATTAGAGTTGGTATCGAGACAGACTAAGGCACGGTTCGATAAACTTCGTAAGGAAGAATATGAAGAATGGGCCGACGAATATCGCTCTGAGATACGTAGTAAACGTAAGAATGAGCGTGATGAAGATGGAAAGAAAATAAAATTAAAAGATGAAGATATCCAACTTCCTCCTCAACCAGAGAAATTCATGAATGTGAGAACAAGTAATAACCTTATTGATCCGGATGTCAATATCGATTTTACTTTCCCAGAACCTGTAGAAACAATCCATTTAGATTATTTTCATCTCTTTGAGATAATTGATTCCACACGTGTTTCTCGTGATTTTCTCTTCTTCCCAATCGAAAATGAGAATAATAAATACCGCCTTTTTGCGGAATGGCAACCTGGAGCGAATTACGAACTGAAAATAGACACAGGAGCCGTTGTAAGTATTTATGGAAACAGAATGGCTGGTACAAGAGGTAATATTAAGGTGAAAGACCTTGATTCATATAGTTCTTTATTTGTTTCATTACAACATGCAGATACCTCTGCAATAGTTCAGTTGCTTAATAGCAGCGATGATGTAGTGAAAGAAGTAAAGGCAAATGGTGATAAGGCAGATTTTTACTTTATCACACCAGGAACATATTATCTTCGTCTGTTTTATGATAGGAACGGAGATGGAAAATGGACACCAGGTGATTATGACAAGCATATTCAGGCCGAAGAAACATTCTATTATCCAGGTGCGCTCGAATTACGTGCACAATGGGATATAAATCAGACTTGGAATCCAACATTGTTTCCTATATATCATCAGAAACCATCAAAAATAACAAAACAAAAACCAGATAAAGAAAAAACCATTAAAAATCAGAATGCTCAACGTTTACGGGATAAGCGTTGATAAATAACCAAGTAGATTATCTGGTAGCCTTTATTTAATAAACCTAAAATAATTTGATATGTTTTTAAAAAGATTGTTGAAGACCTTAGTAGATAAATACACTTTTCTGCTTTTATGTGTTTTGGTATCATCATCATTGAATGCCCAATGCAAATATAAAAATACTGCATTCAAGGCAGGTGAATCATTAACATATGACTTATATTTCAATTGGAAGTTTGTATGGGTGAAATGTGGTTCTACACATTTCAAAATAGAAAAATCAACATATAATGGAAAGGAGGCACTACGTACTTACTTATTATTTAAAAGTAATAAAAAATGTGAGTCAGTCTTTCCGATGAGAGACACTCTGGTAAGCTATTCAACACCAGAATTAGTCCCATTGTATTTCCGTAAAGGTGCCCATGAAGGCAAACGATATACCATGGATGAAGTGTGGTATAGCTATCCTACAGCGAACAAAACTGTGATGAAACAGAAATATATTGACCCAGATGGTGTAGTGTTGAATCATCAGTCAGAAAGCATTGAATGTGTAAATGATATGTTAAACATCCTATTGCTTGCTCGTTCATATGATTATTCAAATTTTGTTGATGGTCAACGAATGTATTTCAAGATGGTTACAGGTAAACGTTTGAGTAATCAAGTTCTTGTTTTTAAAGGACGAACAAAGTTTAAAGCAAACGATGGTCATTCATATCATTGTCTGGTTTTCTCATTACTTAATGATAAAGATAAGAAGAAGGAGAAGGAACTTCTTAAATTCTATATCACTGACGATAAGAATCATCTGCCAGTACGAATAGACTTTAATTTAAAGTTTGGTATTGCCAAAGCATTCTTATTGAATGGAAACGGATTACGTAATCCACAAACATCAATAATAAAGTAAGATATAAATAATAAATGTATGTTGTTACCATTTTATAATAAAGATTTGATTGAAGCGGGATGTGATGAGGCTGGACGAGGTTGTTTGGCTGGTAGTGTGTTTGCTGCTGCAGTTATTCTGCCTAAAGATTATCATAACGACATACTTAATGACTCTAAACAATTATCAGCTAAAAAAAGATATCAGTTGCGTGGTGAGATACAGCGTGATGCAATAGCATGGGCTGTGGGAGAAGTGACATCACAGGAGATAGACGAGATGAATATCCTACGTGCAAGTATAACTGCAATGCATCGTGCCATAGATCAACTGAAAATACGTCCAGAGGCTTTAATTATCGATGGAAATCGATTTTATCAATATAAGGACATTCCACACACTACTATTGTTAAAGGCGATGGAAAATATCTTTCTATAGCTGCAGCATCTATTTTAGCAAAAACCTATCGTGATGATTATATGAAGAAACTTCATGAAGAATACCCTTACTATGGATGGGATCATAATGCAGGCTATCCCACCAAAGAACATCGTGATGGTATTCGCGAACATGGGTTAACTCCATATCATCGACTATCGTTTAACCAGTTGGGAGACGGTCAACTTTCTTTAGATTTCTAATTTTTTCTTATAAATTATCATATATTTTTCTTTTTTGTACGAATAAAACATATAAAAACGTTTTATTTGATAAGTATGTGAAAATGAATGCGTTATATAAGTATAATATAACCTATATCATCTACTTTTAGCCTTTTAGATCTAAAACTACTTTCACAAATAGGGAAATTCCTCCCTACTTGTAGGAAAAAACCTTTCACTCTTTTGCTTTATAGCCATATCTTTGCAGCAGAAAAATAAAAAAATCGAAGTTTAACATAAAAGTTTAGGAAAGGAGAACAATTATGAAAGCTTTAAGAAATACAATAGCAATGTTGTTGATAGTTTTGACAACTGCTACAGCTAACGCACAACCAATGAGTTATTACTCAATGCGTAACAATGCACGATTCCTAACAGATCGTATGGCATATACATTAGGTCTTAGTGCTGCCATAATAGATGATTTGTATTTGATAAACTATGATTATATATGTGGAGTCAACGACTATCTTGACGATGTGGCATTAGGATATCGTTACGATGATTATATGGAAGTTATATATGCTCGTGATTATGCTTTACGCAGATTGCTTACTGAGCGTCAATGGGCATTGCTTATGACTTACGATTATTTTTATCGTCCAATAACATTCATAAATAACCGTTGGAGTTTTGGAATATATGCTTACGACACTCATAGAACTCACTTCTATTATGGTGCCCCACGTAGATTCCATGACTATCGAGGAGGACATTTCTTTAGAGGAATGCGTCCAGCACCACATATCAACAGACCTGCAAATGTACGTCCTGTAGCTCCTCCTCATCATAATAATGTGCGTCCACCCGTTAATAACAATCATAATCGATTGGATGATATGAGACATGGTAATCGCCCTAATAATAATATGAACGATTTCCAATCTCGTAATCCAAGACAAAACGATCGTCCTAATATTATAAATAATAATAGAGAAAGAAAGTATTCAAGGGATTCATTCAGAGGGCGTAATGAGATGAATAACTCAAATAATAACAATATGAGAATTCAATCTCCACATGTACCAAATATAAATAACAATATAAACAGTAATATGAATCGTAGTCTCACCACTCGCGCAAGAAGTATTTCAGAACCACGTAATATGGGTGGTGGTCACACAGGAATGCGAGTTGGACGAAGATAAATAAGAGCCTCAATAACTTAATATATATATATTCATCCAAAAACAACAATGAAAGTTTAAAAAAACACTAAGACTCAGCGTAAAGCCATCATGTTAGTAAATGAGTTTTTGGTTTTCATTCCCCATCAAAATCGATTGATGGGGAATGTTTTTTTAGACTATACTCTTATTATTGAAGAGTTTATCCTTTTATAATCTTTTTGATATCGTTCAGTTTGTTTAAAGCCTCAAGTGGTGTTAAACTATTTACATCGATATTAATTATTTCGTCTCTGATCTGACACAATACAGGGTCGTCTAACTGGAAGAAAGACAATTGATGTGTGCCGCTGTCAGCAATTGATTGTGTTTGAGGACGACTTACTCCATCACTACTATTGTTTTTCTCGAGTTCGCTTAATACCTGTTCGGCTCTACGCACAACAGAAGGAGTCATACCAGCTATTTTTGCGACATGAATACCAAAAGAGTGTTCGCTTCCACCAGGAAGAAGTTTTCTAAGGAATATTACTTTTCCATTACTTTCACGCACAGAGACATTGAAATTCTTTACTCTACTGAACAATCTCTCCATTTCATTGAGTTCATGATAGTGGGTAGCAAATAATGTTCTAGCTCTGTGTTTTCCATTTTCATGGATATATTCAATGATTGACCATGCAATTGAGATTCCGTCGTATGTGCTGGTTCCACGACCGAGTTCATCGAATAAAACCAATGATCTTGGAGAGAGATTATTGATGATGCTTGATGCTTCTGTCATCTCTACCATGAATGTGGATTCTCCCATTGAGATATTATCACTTGCTCCTACGCGTGTGAAGATCTTATCGACAATACCTATTCTTGCACTTTCTGCTGGCACAAATGAACCGATCTGAGCCATAAGAGTTATCAGTGCAGTTTGTCGTAATATAGCTGATTTACCTGCCATATTAGGACCTGTGATGACAATAATTTGTTGATGATCGGAATCAATATATAGGTTGTTTGCAATATATTCTTCACCTATAGGCATTTGGCGTTCAATGACAGGGTGACGTCCGTTTTTGATATCAATTTCCAGACTGTCATCAACAACAGGGCATACATATTTGTTTTCTTTAGCAATCTTGGCAAATGAGAGTAGGCAGTCGATACGTGCTATCTCTGCTGCATTTGTCTGTATTGCTGATATATATGCTGATGCAGCTTCTATTAATCTGTTGAATAATTGTATCTCTAATGCTTGTATTTTATCTTCTGCACCAAGTATCTTATCTTCATATTCTTTCAGTTCCTGAGTGATATATCGTTCTGCTGATACAAGTGTTTGTTTACGAATCCATTCTGCAGGAACTAGGTCCTTGAATGTGTTTCTAACTTCCATATAATATCCAAACACATTGTTGAAACCGATTTTCAGACTTTGAATACCTGTCTTTTCGATTTCTCTCTGTTGCATCTGAAGCAGGTAATCCTTACTTGAATATGCTATATTGCGCAGTTCGTCGAGTTCTTCATTTACACCATTGGCAATCACACCACCTTTGTTTACAAGTAATGGTGGGTCTGGAGTGATTTCTTGTTCGATACGTTCTCTAAGTCGTTCGCATTCGTCCAATTTAGAACCAAGAAGTCTTATATTCTCGTCATCGGCCTGAAGGCAAGCTTGGTGTATAACTTTTATTGCCTGTAATGCAAATTTCAGTTGTACGAAATCGCGAGGAGAAACTCTTCCAACGGCTATTTTAGAGGCAATACGTTCTATATCGCCAATGTTATGCAGTTGTTCTTCTATAAAATCGCGAAACTCAGGATTACGGAAGAAGAACTCAACAACTTGTTGACGTTTTCGTATTTGTTCAATACTTTTTAGAGGGAACACAACCCATCGTCGCATAAGGCGTCCTCCCATTGGACAGATCGTTTTGTCAATAACATCAAGTAATGATGTTCCGCCTTCGTTCATTGAACCTAGCAGTTCAAGGCTTCGTATGGTGAAACGATCTAATCTTACATATTTGTTCTCTTCAATCTGTGTGATTGAACGTATATGTCCAATCTGAGTATGTTGTGTCTGTTCAAGATAGAATAGAATGGCTCCAGCAGCTACAATAGCGTTTGAGAGATGATCTATTCCGAATCCTTTGAGAGTTTTTACTTGAAAATGTTTCAATAGTTTTGTTTTAGCTGTGTTATCAGCAAAAATCCAGTCATCCAGTTGATATGTGAATAACTTGTTATTGAAACTGCTATCAAAGAGGTTACGTTTTCCTCGTTCATAAAGCACTTCCTTAGGATTGAAGTTGGTAAGCAGTTTGTCGATATAGTCTGTTGTACCTTCTGCAACCAGAAATTCTCCAGTTGAGATATCTAGTAAAGCGAGTCCGCATGCGCTTTTACCGAAGTTGACGGATGCTAAGAAGTTATTTTCTTTTCCTATCAGCACATTGTCGTTCATGGCTACTCCAGGAGTGACCACTTCTGTTATACCTCGTTTTACCAGTTTCTTTGCAAGTTTAGGGTCTTCCAATTGATCGCAAATGGCAACACGTTTTCCGGCACGAATAAGTCGAGGCAGATAATTATCGAGTGCGTGATAAGGAAATCCAGCCATAGCAGTGGATGATCCTTGTTCGTTAGATTTAGTACCTCGTTTTGTAAGTGTTATTCCTAATATTTCTGCGGCAATGACTGCATCGTTCTCATATGTCTCGTAAAAGTCACCACAACGGAAGAGAATCAAAGCATCGGGATGCTTTGCCTTCAAGTCGTAGAACTGTTTCATCATTGGAGTCATTTCATTTGTTTTCGCCATATTGCAATAATAGGTTTATATTGTTTTGTATAATAGTATTAATCCTAAATAGGGTGTTTATGTGGTTATAATTTAGAGCTGATGAATTGCCACATCACAATACCTGCAGTTGTACTGACATTGAGTGAGTGTTTTGTGCCGAATTGAGGAATTTCTATACAGCCATCACAGATATCAATTGCAGTTTGTTTTACGCCTTTTACTTCGTTTCCCATGATAATTGCATATTTCTTATCTGGATCAGGAATAAAATTCTGTAGCATAGTACTTCCTTGTACTTGTTCTGTTGCTAATACTATATAATTATGCTCTTGAAGTTTTTTTACAACAGAATGAATATCATCAGCATGTTCCCAATCTACTGAATCCTCGGCTCCAAGTGCCGTTTTGTGTATTTCTGGATGAGGAGGTTGAGCAGTTATTCCGCATAAGAATATTTTCTCAATACGAAAAGCATCGGCAGTACGGAAAACACTACCGACATTATACATACTTCTTATATCGTCAAGAATAACTACTAATGGAGTTTTGTCACTTTGCTTGAATTCATCCACACTGATGCGATTCATCTCAAGTACATTGAGTTTTCTCATAATTTGTTTGTTTTAAGCACAAATTCATGCAAAAGTACTAACTTTTTCTAAGACGACCAAATTGATGTTTAAATATTTAGGATAATCATGACCAATGGCTCTTTTCATATTGTATCTTGCAAATTTTATTTGTTTTACGGATACAGAATAAGTGATACAAATGCTTCATGCATCTTCTTTTTCTCAGGATATAACTCATTAAAGCATGTGTTTGCATATTTCATAGTTCTTCGATTGGCATATATATCCGTTGTTGAGAAATTATAGCCTAAGGACACTCCTGCATGATAACTAATCCTAAAACATAAACCTACTTTTAGATTGAAAAATGCCCATTGTGGGTTTTGACTATGTATATACGTATAATCATTCTTCTGGGGATTGGAATTTGCCCCAATACATATTCTTTCGTATGGGATATTCATCTGACAACCAGGTTCTGTAAACAAACTTAAGCGTATATTCTTACCTAAATTAACAGAAGGTGTTTCAAGATGGATGGAAGGACATAAATAGAAATTCATAAGTTTCTCGTCATCTTCATCAATCCACCAATTATTTCCGCGAGGTTGCGGATTATCCTCTGAATATTGTTTCCACATTCCAAATGAAGTGCCCACGCCTATGTATTGGGAAATCATATAATGATATGATATCTCTGTTCGAAACGTATATTGTGAAGACAATGCTCCTTCACATGAAAATCTGTTATGAGGGACTACTTCGTCTGCAGATTGAGCGATACATGTATTATTACAAGAAGATGCTATAAGAATACTTAGTAGTACTTTTTTTATGTTAAGTCTCATAGATTATAATAATTTTTAGACTTCATTTTTGATTTGTGTAAAAGGTAATAACTAATAAATAACAAGACATGTGATAAAATACAAATAGGAAGTTACTATCATCGTAATATCTCCCTATTTGTATATATTGTATGTTCTGAAATTTTATTGAAGTATATAAGTTTTATTATTTCAGTTTTTCAAATTCATTTCTTATAGCATCGGCAACCTGTTGCATTTCTTCTGCAGGGAATGATTTTTTAGGTCCTCCAAACTGCATATCGTGTTCTGATTGCATTGGAACGAGGTGTATGTGTGCGTGTGGCACTTCAAGTCCAAGAACGGCTTCACCTACTTTTATGCAAGGGCACACTTTTTTGATTGCAAGTGCTACATGTTTTGCAAATTGCTGGAAACGCGCAATTTCGTCGTCTTCCATGTCGAAGATATAGTCAACCTCACGTCTTGGGATACATAAGGTATGTCCTTTTACCAATGGGTTGATATCTAAGAAAGCATAGAACTCATCTGTTTGTGCGCAGCAATAACTTGGAATTTCTCCCTGTGCTATTTTTGAGAATATAGTCATAATGATTAGATGCTAATATTAGTGATTTCAAGTTCAATAATACCTTGTGGTATTTTGATTGTAGCCACATCACCTACTTTCTTGCCAAGTAAGCCTTGTGCGATAGGAGTTTTGACAGAGATTTTTCCTTCGCGCAGATTTGCTTCGCTTTCGCTTACAAGTGTGTATGTCATTACAGCACCAGTTTTGACATTCTTCATTTCTACTTTAGTAAGAATCTGAACAGTGTCTGTATTAACTTTAGATGTATCAATAATCTTTGCATCCATCAAGATGGCCTTGAGTTCTGCGATTTTTGTTTCGAGTTTGCCTTGTGCTTCTTTTGCAGCATCGTATTCAGCATTCTCGCTCAAATCGCCTTTTTCTCTGGCTTCTTGTATTTGACGGATAACTTCAGGGCGTTCAACCTCTTCTAATTGCTTAATTTGGGCTCTGAGTTTATCATAGCCCTCTTGTGACATATATGACATTGTATAAAAGTTTTTTAGTAATTAATATGTATTAAGTTTCTCTTATAATTATTCGCTTATATTAAAAAGAATAAGAATTCCAATACTAACTGTATTGGAACCCTTTTTATCTTAAATGCGTTGCAAAGATAATACTTTTATTAATACGGACAAAATTTTTATTGATTTTTTAGATTTAGCTTATCTTGGGTAAATCGATAATGATTATTAATCAGGTTATTTGTGATTTTCATCCCAGATTTGCATGCGTTGTTCTAATAAATCATATTGATTGTCACGTATAAACGAAGTACAAATTCTAAGTCCTTGCTGTTTGCTTCCTGTTGTATCCAGTGCAATAGCACTAACTCCATAATACATCAGTTCGCGTGCAAGTTGGCTTCCTGTCATGCCTGGATATCCTATTGTGAAATAGAAACCATCAGCGATTGATTCATCCATGTCTTTGTCATAAACAATGATGAAGCCATGACGTGTGAAAATCTCCTTTAACAAGTGTGCTCTTCTGCCGTATTCACTGATATCTGCGCGGAAATCATAAATGCCGTCGCTTGCAGCTTTAAGCATTGCTGCCATGGCAAATTGTGCACTATGACTTGTTCCACTTGAGAGTGCGTATAAGACTCTGTGAATAAATACACTACCGAATGTTCCGTTTCCATATTTCTTCTCCAAAGCAGGATAAGATCTGTGGTAGAGTTTGTTTGAGATACAGCTAACACCTATTCTTTCGCCGGCATATGAGAATGCTTTACTTCCACTTATGAGCAATACATAGTTATCTGTGTATCGTGCTACTGTTGGTTGGTATGGAGGTTGGAATGGTGTACTTAAGTCTTTACGGAAGTCCATTGCGAAGTATGCCAAATCCTCAAAAACGATACAATCGTATTTTGTTGCTAAGTCACCGATTGTTTTGAGTTCTGATTCAGTCATACATATCCAACTTGGGTTATTTGGGTTGGAATATACAATGGCTGCGATATCTCCGTTTTTGAGATATGATTCAAGTTTTGGACCGAGATTTTCTCCGCGGAAGTCATATACATCGAATGTCTCGTATTCAGCTCCCATTACAACACATTGTTGTTTTTGTACAGGGAATCCTGGGTCGATGAATAATATCTTATTCTTTTTAGGATCGCTTTGACTTGCTGTGAGGAATGAAGCAAATGTTCCTTGCATGCTTCCGCAAACAGGTACACAGCCTTCTGCGTTTACATCTACTCCGATAAATGCTTTTATGAATCGGCTTGCTTCTTCTTTTAGTTCTGGAAGTCCGTTTATATTAGGATACAAGCGTGCTATTCCGTTTTGGAGAGATTGTATTTGTGCTTCAACTCCATATTTAGATGCAGGCAGTCCTGGAACTCCCATTTCCATCTTTATGAATTCTACTCCTGAAGCTTTTTCTGCATTAGAGGCAATGGCAACCACTTCGCGAATAGTTGCTTTTGCAAAGTCTTTTATTCCAAAGTCAGAAATAGCGTTGTCGATTAGTTCTTTATTTATTGGCGTTTTCATATCCGAAATCAAATGCTTTGTAATTAGCTTCAACGATGGCTTCTCCTTTTGATGAGAATACTCTGCCTACTGCACTGCGAAGTTCATCAGCAGAAAGAATATCCAGGAATGGTGCTGCCATTCCAAGAAGGATTACGTTTGCGCTTTTTGGTGCTTTTATTTCTTTTGCCATTTCCTCAATATCAAGACGTACAACCTTGTTTTGGCTGTCGAGTTCCTTGAATAACTCAGTTTGGTCAGGATAGTTAGGAATATTTATGAAAGGCTTAGAACTTGTTACTATTACTCCATCAGGACTTAGGAATTCTACATAACGTAGTGCTTCCATTGGTTCCATTGCGATGATAAGATCTGCTTTTCCGCGAGGAATAAGATCGCTATATATTGTTTCGTTAGAGAGGCGAAGATTACTTTGTACATCACCGCCACGCTGACTCATTCCGTGAACCTCAGCTTGTTTAAGATTAAGTCCTGCTTTTGTGGCAGCTTCACCTATGATTGTTGCGATGGAGAGGATTCCTTGTCCTCCTACACCAGCTAATATGATATCTGTTTTCATAACTTATTTCTTAGCTTGACGGAGTTTACGTGCATGAGTTTGTATGCATTCACGTCGTGGAATGATAACGCTCACGCCCTTATAATTGATTTCATCACGAAGGATTTGTTTGATTTCATCCATGTTTTTAGGAAGTGGAACAACTACATGCAAGTGTTCTGGTTCAACTCCTAAACCGAGACATATTTGTTCGAATCGGTATGTACCTTGAGAGTCTTGTCCACCAGTCATTGCAGTTGTAAGGTTGTCGCTTATGATAACAGTTATGTTAGATTTATCATTAACTGCATCAAGTAATCCTGTCATTCCTGAATGAGTGAATGTAGAGTCTCCAATTACTGATATTGCAGGCCATACACCAGCATCAGCGGCACCTTTTGCCATGGTAATTGATGCACCCATGTCAACACAGCTATTGATTGCTTGGAATGGAGGAAGTGCTCCTAATGTGTAGCAACCGATATCTCCAAATACTCTTGCGTCTTTGTATTCAGCTACAATTTCTTTTAAGGCAGTGTAAACATCTCTGTGACCGCAGCCTTGGCATAGTGCAGGAGGACGTCCTACAACATTTATTGGACTTGTTGCTGTTGGATATTCTTTAGGGTCTTCGCCTGTGATAGCAGAATTGATAGCAAGTGAAACAGAGTCAGGGTTAAGTTCGCCAGTACGTGGAAGATTTCCGTTGAGTCTGCCTAAGATCTTATAATCAGCACCGAGTATTCCGTGTACAGCTTCTTCAACTACAGGTTGACCATCTTCAACAATAAGGATTTTGTCGCATTTAGCAGCGAAGTCCTTAATTTTCTGTTCAGGAAGCGGATATTGTGAAATCTTCATTACTTCGACTCCATCAATATTGCTTTCCATCACATAGTTGTATCCAATACCGCATGCGATGATACCGAGTTTTGAGTTCTGTGTAGTTGTATCTAATTTATTATATTTTGAAGAAAGAGATGCGTTAATCATATCTTTCTGTTTTTCAATTAGGCTAAGATAGTTCTTTCGTGCAATAGCAGGAAGAAGTACCCAATGACGTCCGTTGTCTGGATTAAGTTGATTTTCTTCATTAGCTTTATCTTTGATTTCCACGTTTGCGCGTGAATGAGCCAAACGAGTTACAACACGCATGAGAACAGGTAATTTTAAAGATTCAGACAATTTGAATGCATCTTCCATCATGTTGTATGCTTCTTGTTGGTTTGATGGTTCAAAAATAGGAATCATCGCAAATTTAGCATAAAAACGTGAGTCTTGTTCATTTTGTGAAGAGTGCATTGATGGGTCATCGGCAGCGAGAACCACAAGTCCTCCGTTTACACCAGTTATAGCGCTGTTTACAAAGGCATCGGCACATACGTTCATTCCTACGTGTTTCATACATACCAGTGCACGTTTACCAGCATATGACATTCCTAACGCAGCTTCCATTGCTGTTTTTTCGTTAGAGCACCAGCGGCTATGTATTTTTCCGTTGGCTTTCAGTTCATGTCCGCCGATTATATATGTTTCTTTTCCGTATCCGGTAGCGTTCTGTATAAATTCTGTTATTTCAGTTGATGGTGTACCAGGATAGGCGTACACACCGGAGAGTCCGGCATGAAGTGCTCCGAGTGCAATAGCCTCATCGCCTAACAATAGTCTTTTTTCCATATTATATCTTTTAGTGTAGGGAATTTAGTGCGATATTTCACCAGTTGTTCCATATCTATTTCCCCTGTTATTTCTGATGGTTTATTGAGTTCATCTTCAGCCAATACGTGTCCGTAAGGGTGAATTATTTTTGAGCCTCCGAAGTATTCTCCCCACTCGTCAGCACCGACACAACTACATGCAGCTACATAACATTGGTTTTCTATGGCTCTTGCTGATAGGAGAGTGTCCCATGCAAGTTTTCTTGCTAAAGGCCATTCTGCAGAATATACAATAAGGTCGTAAAGTACGTTGTTGTTTTCGTCCATGTTATTACGGCACCACATAGGGAAGCGTAAGTCATAGCATATTTCAAGCAAGATATTTACACCGCGGAAATTTACGACAACACGTTTGTTTCCTGATGTATATTGTTCTCCTTCTCCACCATAAATGAAAAGATGACTCTTATCGTATGTTGTTACTTCTCCGTCGGGTTTTACAAAAAACATACGATTATAGAAATGTCCGTTGTCTTCAACTGCGATACTTCCACAGATAGCAGCGTTCATTTCTTTAGATTTTTTTATCATCCATTTAAGTGAATCGGAGTCTTTCGATTCTGCCAGTCCTTTTGGTTTCATAATGAATCCAGTGGTAAACATTTCTGGCATAATATATAGGTCAGAGCCGGGACTGCGGTTTATTGCGGCTTCGGCTCTGACTATATTTTCTGTGGGATTAGCCCACGCTATTTCAAATTGTATGAGAGTAATTTTCATCTTCTCTGTCTTGTTCTGTATTGCAGGGTCTGAGTGGATATTATTTTATGTTACCCACTTTGACGAGGTATTCTGCTATCTGAACGGCATTAAGTGCTGCACCTTTCTTGATTTGGTCGCCGCTGAGCCAGAAAGTGATACCATTGTCGTTTGCGAGATCTTTACGAACGCGTCCTACGTATACATCGTCTTTACCTGCAGTGAACAGAGGCATTGGATATGTTTGTGTAGAAGGATCATCAAGAAGAGTAACCCCTTCGCCATTTCTCAATGCGTTTTGTACTTCTTCAACTGTTAATGGTTTTTCAGTTTCTACCCATACAGCTTCACTATGAGCGCGAAGAGAAGAGATACGTACACACATAGCACTGCATCGAACGTCAGAGTGCATGATTTTCTTTGTTTCGTTAAACATCTTCATTTCCTCTTTTGTGTATCCATTGTCTTGGAATACATCAATTTGTGGAATGACGTTGTATGCAAGTTGGTATGCAAACTTATTTACAGTTACAGGTTTTCCTTCTGTTAGTTCTTTGTATTGCTGTTGAAGTTCAGCCATAGCGGCAGCTCCAGCTCCTGATGCAGACTGATAACTTGCGATATGAATACGTTTGATATGACTTAACTTCTCGATTGGTTGAAGAACGACAACCATCATGATTGTTGTACAGTTTGGATTTGCGATGATACCACGTGGGCGGTTGAGTGCATCTTCAGCATTGCATTCAGGTACAACCAATGGCACATCATCATCCATACGGAATGCACTTGAGTTGTCAATCATGACTGCACCATATCGTGTGATGTCTTCCGCAAATTCCTTTGATGTACCAGCTCCAGCAGATGTAAATGCTATATCTACACCCTTGAAATCGTCACCATGTTTAAGAAGTTGTACTTCATATTCCTTTCCACGGAAAGTGTATTTTGTTCCAGCACTACGTGTAGAACCGAATAATACTAATTCATCAATTGGGAATTGTCTCTCGTCTAGAACTTTAAGGAACTCTTGTCCTACGGCGCCACTGGCACCAACGATAGCTACTTTCATATTTATTTTATATACGTTTTATTTGTGTGCGCAAAGATAATGATTATTTATGACTTAAGATTTATCCTTTGCATTTTTTTTCACTTTATTCATGTTTTAATATAATAATAAGGTGTATTTGCTCATTGAACTTAATAATAAATAAAGCAATTTTTATTATACGATTATTGTTTTTCTCGTGCGTATTACATAATAAAATAAGCATTGTCGGTGTTTTTCTATTCTCTGTTTATTTTTTTTGTTAAAATTTACGGAAAAATTTGATAAATTTAGAAATTAGTACTAAATTTGTGCATCCAAATAAACATTAGATATTCGCCGATTAAGAATTACAGATTCAGTAGTACGAGTCAAGCAGGCTTAAAAGTTTACATAAATCTACATTTTCTTTGTCATAACCCTTTTGTTTACCCTTTTTTTGAATACATACTTAAGAAAAAATATACTATAAAAAATGAATACTAACAAGAATTACAATGATGATCATATAGACGTATTGTATAAAAGAATACAGAATTGGTTACCAAATGGATCATCACAATTAAAATTTACTGAACTTAAAAAACGTGTTTTAAATAAAACAATCACCAATCCGGAGGAGACGTTAAAGTCGAAAGATTTGAAAGAGATTGCGAATTATCTTTCAGAATATAATAAGTTTAAGGCTGAACGTGGTGATTCAAAAGTGAAAGGTATGTTGAATTTTTCGGATATAATGACTAATGTATCTGAAAAACAAATAAATAATCTCATAAATGAATTGGATAGTCAGAACAAACCAAGTACTTCGTTAATTCCTATAAAAGGAATCAGCAAGGTTATGCAAGCACGATTACGTGATCTTAAGATTGTTGATGTTCCTACTTTATTGGTAAAATGTAAGGATGCAAATGCCAGAAAATCACTTGCCAACAAGCTTGGTGTAGACATTCGTTTAGTGACTTCATGGATGAAGCAAGCTATATTATGGCGAGTGGAAGGTATGACCACAGACTTGGCTTATTTGCTTGTGATGGTAGGTATCAGAAATGTTGAGGACCTTGCTCAAGTTGATAAAGCAAAGATTCTTCCAATATTGAAAGGGTTAGTTGCAACTCATATAGATTTTGAATTTGAGGAATCTGAATTAGACACTGTTCTGAAGAATGCCCAAGAGATGGTAGTGTATAACACTCCTATCAAGGTTAATGATTTGACTTCTCGTTTGTCGGACACAATGGCTGGTTTGACAGAGTCATTAGAGGAGGAATTCTTGAATTCAATAAAAGAGCAATTATCCAGTTCTTTACAAGAAATCACAACTCAATCTTTACGTTCAGCAAGACAACCTTTGTCTCGACAAGAGTTACATGTAACTAAAGATGATGAAGAGGATATCAATGATGAGGAGGAAGATGAAGAAATAGATGATGAAATATATGAGGATGATGAGATTGAAGGTGATATAAATGAAGATGATGAGGACATCGATGAGGATGAAGAAGATGATGAAGAGAATGAGGATGATGTAAATGACGAGGAAGAAAATGAGGGTGATGTAAAACGATTAGAATTAGGAGTTGCTCATACATATGATCTTCCAAATAATTTTATTGCTAATAATTATGTTCACGAAGATCTTCGTGAAAAAATTATTTCTGAGATTATTGAGAAAGAGGCTCAGAAACTGAAACAGGCATCTGCAGAGAGAATTCAAGAGATTCTTAAAAAAGAAATAACTGGTTATCAAAAAGAAAATACAGTAGATATCTCATATGTCCCTAATGATATAAACGATGTTGAACCTGTACATCTTTTTGATGAAAAACTCAGAAAGCCACTTGAAATTCTTAATGGTAAGAATTTGAAGAAGGGATTAGATTTCTTGGATGATATCCAACCATCATTACCTCTTCCACGAAAGATAAGTGGTTATATCGTTATTAGAAAAAAAGACGAACTAATAGATATTTCCAGAAACGATAGTGTCTATCTCCAAGGTTGCAGACGTTTGTCGGGGGCTCTTGTTGAAATTCAAGGAATTGTAAGTCCTTCAGATGATTTAAAAGAGGCTGTAACTTCTCCATCATGCGTTACAGATGGTACAGGTAAATTTGTTATTGTTCTGCCTGAACGTTATAGTATGAAGGAGACAATAACAATCGTTGTTTCTGTAGGTTCAAAAAGACAAGAATTTATCAAGACTGCTTCTGAAATATTAGAATCAGTTGAGCAACATGAGATATTGAACAGATTCTATGAACTTGATGCAATTGGCGACGAGATTGACTATATAGAATCTAATATAAAAACACTTACTGGTCAGGTTGCATATCTTGAGGACGATGTTAAACTCTTGATTTCGGAATTAGATAAGTTAAATGCTGAATTATCTAATGAGGAAACCTCTGATTATCAGAAAATTCTCTTAAAGCGTGATATTGATAATAAGGAGAAAGACCGTGCCCTTAAGATTAAGGAAAAAGAACAATATACAAATCAGTTAATAGCATATCTGCAGAATATTGATATTCTGAATGAAAAATATAGTACAGGTAAGGCAAAACTGTTGTCTGAGAGTTTCTGTGCGCCAGCGGTTGATCTTAAACAGGCATTTGATAATTTCATAAATAATATTACCAGTTTAGAAGCAAAACTGAGTGGAGATACATTAAAACCAGGTGAAACTCCTAAGCCTTTTGTTGTTGTTGAGGAAATATTCAATAACGAACGTATGGACTTGGAGAAAGCATTACCAAAGGTTAAATTGATGGGAAATGATGATAAGGTGATAAGATTATCAACAGATACAGCTCCATCAAAGATTTATACATATAGTATGCTCCAACGTTTGGTAGAACCAGAGATTAGTACAGGTGACCGACAAACGTTATCCAATGCAATTGATGTCATGGATTTCAAGGAATCTATGATTACCAATATAGATAAATGTCCTCATGCATGTACTTTAGGCATGGGATATGTACTGAATATGCATCAGGCATGGGTTCCAGATGGTTTTGCATTAGGCGACTTATTGTATTCATTAGTATTGGCTCCAGGTGAGGAACAACGTTTGATTGTCCGTGAGAACAAGCAGACATACGAGATTTCTGATGAAGCGAATGCTATTGATGCAGATGATGAAAGCTATGCTTTGACTCAAGATGATGATACAAATGCAGCATTTAATTATGCAATGGATCAATTGTCTCAAGGTAAATCAAGTTATAGTTATAGTGCATCATCATGGAGTATCGGAGGAAGTGCCAGTGGTGGTGCTGGTGGCGCAATGATCGGACTCTCAGGAGGTTATTCTAAATCAAGCGGAAAAGGCTCGGCTTCTGCAAGTCAAAGTAACTCCCATAGTGAGACCTCTTCGGCAGCACAGAATTTCCAACATAATATCAAGAGTGCATCAAGTAAGATTTCTCAAGCTAAACGTCTGAGCATGGAGATGGCGACAAGTGATGTCACTGATTCTGTAGCTACCAAGATAATTGCCAACCATAACCATAGTCATGCTATGACTATTCAGTATTGGGAGGTGATGCGCAGATATAAGCTCGAGACATGTATCGACAGTGTAGATTTAGTTTTGTTTGTTCCATTAAAATTAATAAATTTCCTTCCTACAGGTGATTTCTATTTAGGTGATACACAGAACTTTGATCGTACTGCATTTAATAATCGTTATGATACATTGTTGCATTACTATGATACACTTTACTCAAGACTTCCAAGTAAGTATCGTAGTGGTTTAAATCTGATTAAGAAGTATTCAGAATTGACCAATTGGGTAATGCAGAAGCAAGAGCAGTCAACTAAGGTTCTTACTTTCGAAATAAAGGTTAAACTGCTTACTTATGATAATCTGTCTGCTACATTAGTATTGAAGAATGGTAAAGGTTCTATTGCTGGATCTTGTAGTGACATCAATAATAAGAGAAAGAAATTAACCACTTCAATATATCAGCAATATGAAACATCAGAAGATTTAAGACAAGGTATAATAGATTTCAGAAATAAAGTTCCAGATGCAACAGATACATTGACATTTACATTCAATATACCTGATGATACAACCGATGATGATGTTTCATACATCCGATTAGACTATTCATGTAATGAATGTAGTTATAGTTTGAAACGCGATGATAATAAACTCATCACAATCGACTATGATAACGACGATAAACATGGAAATACGACAGCCGGTAAGCTTTATCAGCGTTATATAGACAATATCTATGATTATTCAAAGAATGATAAAGATACTGCAAATGAACATAAACTGGAGGCTTACTATGAACGTATATTGCCAGAGGCATATCTTCACCCTATCGTAAAGATCTCTTCTTATGAGATGAGACGTTTGGGAACCCCTACTATAATGGATGCAGTTTTGAAGATCGGTTCAGGAAAGTCTGTTGGTTCAACAAGTAAGGACGTTGAGACTACATATAATATAATGTTGCCATCTAGTAAGTTGAGTTCATCTATGCGACTTAGTATCTCAACATCTTGCTATACATTGCACAATTCAGAATTGCTTAAGATGGAGAGCACTCTTCATCACATTGCTTCTAACCCAATGAAATATTCTCAGATAGTTTGGGGTTCATTAAGTGATGACGAACGTGTGATGATGTTGGAACAATTCACTATAAATATGAACTTTGATTCATTAGATGATGATTCTTCAAGAACTGATAATTCTAATGACTTAAAGATTCCTTTGCTTAATTGTGTAAACGTAAAGAATTTGTTGGGATTCTATGGTAACTGTATGATTTTACCATTCACATTCCCACAACGTTTAGCAAAACAATTGGGTAAGACTGCGGCAGACATTCAGAATTCTCTTTATCGTTATCACACTAATAACTTCCGTGTACCTACAACAACAATCTCTCTCCCAACAAAAGGTATGATTGGTGAGGCTGTACTCGGTGAGACAAATGTTAGTGAGGAAATCGATATCACACGCTTCTGGAACTGGCAGGATTCTCCAATTGACAAGATGGAAATAGATAGTAGTTATCTTAATGGAAATGACTATCTGCAAGGAAAGAGTACAAAAGATGTTACTACTTTGAATATGCAAGGTGCGACAGCTGCTACTCCAGTAACTGTTCCAGATCTTGTTTCGGCATTGGTAAGCAAACAAACTCCAACATTTGACAATATAACAGGTCTTGATCAGTTGAAGGAAGTACTTAATGCTGGTACAAATAGTGCTGCAGCGGGTCGTGACAATGCTATCAAGTCATCTGCTGATGTTGCAAAAGCAGCTTTAGCTTCTTTGACACCAAGTAGTAGTTCTACTACATCAAGTACAGATAGTTCAAGTACACCAAGTACAAGTAGTTCAAGTACTCCAAGTACAAGCAGCTCAAGTACTCCAAGTACAAGCAGTTCAAGTACTCCAAGTACAAGCAGTTCGAGCACTCCAAGTACAAGTAGTTCGAGCACTCCAAGTACAAGTAGCTCAAGTACTCCAAGTACAAGTAGCTCAAGTACTCCTGATACAAGTGATACAGGTACTCCTGATCCAAGCGATACAGGAACTACAGATCCAAGTGATACAGGAACTACAGACCCACAAACATCTGATCCAGAGACAAGCGAAACAACCTCTGATATTGATTTGGATCTCTTGTCAAGTATTATTAAAGAGGCTGTAGAGTATATCAAGACTAATGGCGATGATTCTGTTGGATTCTTTAAGTCAAAAGTATCAGATCAATATCCAGATGAAACTGTAGATGACTTGGCTAATAAATTTGC
This sequence comes from Bacteroidaceae bacterium, assembly GCA_024682395.1. Taxonomy (GTDB): domain Bacteria; phylum Bacteroidota; class Bacteroidia; order Bacteroidales; family Bacteroidaceae; genus Colivivens. The sequence continues at coordinate 29,579 of JAIKZH010000074.1, read as the reverse complement.
TGAGAAACATGGATTATCATTAAGCGATTTTATTGAAAAAATTTTTAAATAGTTGATTATGATTATACAAATAGCTATATTAATACAGACATTTTATACAATAAAGTCGTTGCTCGATTCTCGTGATAAGATCGAAGAATGGGTTAAGGTTGTCATGGCTGTTTATGAGAAGCAAATGCAGATAATGGATTCTAAAAAGGACCCTACTATACTTGTCAATGCTTTCTATAAATATTTATTGGAATACGCAGATATTTTTGATGCAGACCCTTCAAATAATAAGCCGTCATTAGATAGTATATTAAAGAGTAGCAAGAAAATACTTGAATCCAATTCAGATCGTTATGTGTTGAGTACAACTTACGCAAAGGTTTCTCCTTTCTTCCCTACACCATTTCGTTATTTGGATAATCCTAAAAGAAACATTAATCCAATCACAGCATTTACTGCTACAGAAGATGATCTTAAAGAACTATTGAAGAAATCTAATAAAGATAAGAATACTGATAGATTTAAGGAGCTATCTAAAGATATTAAGTCATATCGTGAGTTGTTATCAAAGAGAAGTACGCTTGCACAAAGTACAATAAGTGCGTTAAATCCTGATAATACAATGATGACTGAATACCTTTTTAATACTAATTCTGATACTGAATACTATTGGGGAGGTGATAAGTGTAATGTGTATGTAGGTGAAGCAATTTACTATGCACTCAAGAAAGTTTTTCTTACATATACAAATGCGAAATATGATAACTTAGATGGTCTTTTAACCGATTTCTTGTTAGATAGCAATCACTATCTTTTAACTTCTACGTTCTATCGATATGTGCAACCAAGTGGTATATTCGAGGGTTATACAGAACCGATAATTGGCGATGATGGCAAACCGAAAACAGACGATAAAGGTAAAGTATTAGAACGTTTAATAAATACTACCCAAATACATAGTAAGATTATTTTTGAGAAATGTCCTCTTAACTCGGTAATAGAGCCAGGTGCTTTTGTTTGCTTTATAACTGATGGATACAAATTTGGTCACATTGAGATGATATTATCTAAGATTGATGGTTTGCAAAATAAAAAATCATTTGTATCTATAGGTGCTCATCCATATGGAGTATATAGAAAGACACAGACTTTTGATTCTTCTAAAATGCAAATCGTCAAAGTTAAGGAGAGTGTTATTAAAAGTGTTGTTGACATAAAGCCAGTGGCTAAAGAAGATGATAAGAAAGAAGCCAAAAATTGATTAAAAAGAGTTTACAGATGAATGAATTTGAATTAAACAGATTAAAAGAAATCTTTAACGATTTTAATCTTAATGATTGTCTTGAGCAAGCCAGTTCCGATTCTGAACGTGGTGTTTGTGAAGATATCGCTAAGATTAAAGAAGATTGGATTGAATCAATATTGGCAACCTATACGGCAAAGGATAATCATTGTTTATTCTCCATAAGGACTAAAGAGGCGTTAGATACAGGTATATATACCAAAGATAATACATATAATAATCTTGAGGGATTGATATATGGTAAGTCTTACACTTTTTATATCCTAAATAAGGAAAATAATACTACAGTGTCGGATAAGAGCGTAGAATGGTCTCTGTATTTATCAGAGGACTCAAACGTGAAACTTATAAAGAAAGGAACAGGTAATGAAATTCAGTTCTCAGTTGATGATCCTGAGTTCTTGGGTAAGTTTTTGATCGTTGAGGTAAATTATAATGGCTTTACTTTCCCGTTAAACATGAAAGGATTGTTCTGGATTCATTATCGATTCAGACATATTAATTTCGTTTGCCTTGCCAAAGATATTGTCAAAAGATGTCTCTTCCCTGATGGTGTCAGTCAACGCGGTACATCTTTATGTGGCCCTGCTGCGGTAGCATATCTATTTGCTAAATACCAATGGGACCAATATGGCCGTTTTATTATAGATATACATCATAAGGGTGTTGCAACTATCAAGAGTACAGGATACATTGTTGACTTAAACAAAAAGAGTAGTTTAGATTATCTGGTAGAGGATTATAAACCAGAAACTACTTTTAGCCAGGAATATATACTTAATAAGTCTTCAGAAATCCCTGTTGTTGATTTCTTGTTCCTGGTTGTGCTTAAGGCATATACTAATATAGCCATAAATGTAAAACCTGAGGATAGTTTTATTAATAACAATGCTGCAGGAGTGACCATCACAAGTACAGAAGTTGAATATATGAAAAATATTCTTGGTTGTAAGACAATCACTGACGATGATTACCATGAGGATTGCGCTTATGACTTCTGTAATCAGATCCAAAAATGGATTAATAGAACTACAGACAAAATTGCATCGGTTGCAGTCTTTTTGGTTAATCATAATGCATTCACAGATACTGTTTCTTTTTCGAAAAGAGATTCAGGATATTTGACTAATTGGCCAACCCATTGGATTGTACCGGAAAGTATCGAGGTTGATTTGTTTAAAAAGGAAATCGGTGAGATTGATATGTATGCATTTACATGGGGAAGAATCGCTAATATTCGTCTTAGTTCGTGGTTATTCGCTGGTGGATTGCATAATTACATATGTGCTGAGATTGAAAGAACCAAGATGACGCCAAGCGATAATATAGAACATGGTATACAATATTCAAAGACTGTTTGTGATGAATTAGGATTAAGCACTGTGGTGGTACCATAATCACAATCCGTAATTTAACGAAGAATAAATATTAAATAGAAATAAAAATGGAAAACGAATTATTAATACAGGCTATTTCTCAGATTCTTCAGAATGAGGCATCTGAAGATACTTTAAAGATAAAGAATAAGATTCTTGAAAGAATAGCATTGGAAGCAGATGTTAAGGCATCACGTATTCCAGCTCCATTGAATATAACTCAGATAGGCGGATATATCAACCTGCTGAGAAAATTAGATAAAGAAGAACAAGAAAGACAGACAAAGCAGAAAACTGCTTATCAACAGATGTTAGAACAAACATTAACTTCTATACTCGGATTACCTGTGCAACCGCCTACAGAGTAAAGCCCGTGGGGTTAGTGCGATTAGTCTGATTCCCGAAGTTTATTAACGTTCTACATATGTATAATGTACGATAATGCCTCGTGTTTTGTATGGATTCGGTTGTGACGGTGTTATGACAGAAGAAGCTTATCCTAGACAGAATAGAAATGAAGGCGATGTCATAGGATAATGGAGCTTAGGCTTCCGCTTACCTGCTGAGAGTATCAGTGTGTGAGTTTTACAAAGAGCATTATTAGTGTCAGGAATGACGCAAGGACGACATTTGTAGTTAAGATACCCTGCAACGGGTATGGAGGAAGGTTGTATGAACTTATATGTATTGAAGAGAGTAAGTACAGAATTTGGGACAACTCCAATCGCATAGGTGAACGAGTCGCTTATCCTTATGGATGGCTTCAGTGAGGGTGTGTCATAAACATAACTGACACACCCTCTTTTTAGTAATATCCAGAATACCTGAAGATTGATAAATATAGGAGAGTAGAAATGGTGAACGAATGAAGAATTATTCTCGAGGTGTAAACATCGACAATGTAAAGTCTTTTGTTTGTTTTTGTAGATTGTGAATAATTTTGTACCTTTGCTGCCGAATTTGAATGAATGTCACTCAAAACCCGAAACAGCATGGACTCAATCACCCAATATCTGAATTTTCCGATCCAAGATCCTACATGGGTTTTCTTTATCGTCCTTCTTATAATATTATTTGCGCCTTTGTTGTTTCATAAACTGCACATTCCACACATAATAGGAATGATATTGGCAGGAGTAATTCTTGGGGAAAATGGTTTCAATATCTTAGAGCGTGACGGTAGTTTTAAGATTTTTGGTCAAGTAGGAATATATTATATCATGTTTCTTGCTGGAATAGAGATGGATCTTGTTGGCTTGAAACGCAACATCAATAAAGGTCTGCTTTTTGGTGTGATAACTTCACTTATCCCATTTGCATGCGGATTAGGCGCAGGGTATTATCTGCTTGATTATTCATTTTCAGCATCTTTGTTGTTAGCATGTATATTTGCTTCACATACAATTGTGGCATATCCTATTGTAGCAAGATATGGATTAAACAAACATTCAGCCGTAACTATCAGTATCTCAGCCACAATGATAGCATTGTTGTTTGCTTTGTTGACATTGGCAGTGATAGCCAGTAGATACAGAGGCGGTGGAGGCTTGTGGTTCTGGGTATTGTTTGTTGTAAAATGTATTGCTTATTTTTCTGGTTTATTTTGGCTTTTCCCAATAATAATCCGCTGGTTTTTCAGAAGATATACAGATAGAGTGTTACAATATATATTTGTAATCGCAATGATGTTTCTCGCAGCAGGAACAGCTAATCTGTGTGGAATAGAGGGACTTTTAGGCGCATTCTTGTCAGGATTGATATTCAATAGGTTTATACCTCATATGTCGTCCTTGATGAACCGTATTGAGTTTGTTGGAAACGCATTGTTTATCCCTTATTTCCTTGTGGGAGTTGGTATGTTGGTTAATTTAAAACCGATATTTACCGATATGGGAGCAATCGTCGTGGTTGTAATCATGGTTGTGGTGAGTACGCTGTCAAAACTTATGGCTTCATTTATAACTAGAAAGATTCTTCATCTGCCCCATTCCCATGGACTCGTAATGTTTGGTTTGTCAGAAGCTCATGCAGCGGGTGCTATAGCGATGGTTATGGTTGGAACCAGTTTGATGGTTGCCCCAGGAGAGCCATTGATGAATACGGCAGTGTTAGACGGAGTGGTAATGATGATTCTGCTTTCATGTATCATCAGTTCTATAGCGACAGATAAGGGCGCTCGTAAACTGAAATTAGAATCAGATAGGGAAACGAGCCAGTTGACCGAAAAGGGTGATGATGAAAAGATAATGGTTTTGGTAAAAGAATCAGCTAAAATACGTAATCTGACCCAAACCGCCATAATGATGCGTAATCCGGATTTGAACAGAGGATTAATTTGTTTGAATGTAGTAAATGATGCGGATCCAACGGAAAAATCACGTCGTATGAGTCGTGAAATATTGGAACAAGCCGAAGAGATCTGTTCAGCAAATGATGTCCCTGTACAGGTTCAAAGCCGATTGGCTGTTAATCTTGTGAATGGTGTTGTTCATGCATTAAGAGAGAACGATGCGTCAGAGATGATTCTTGGACTACATGAACCACGTCAGCACGACACGTCCTATTATGGACAATTTACAGAAGCTTTGGTACAGAGTATGAATCGTCAGGTAATGGTTGTACATTATCATCAGCCTGTTAATACCATCGGTAAGATTGTTGTTGCGGTTCCTGATAGAGCTGAATATGAAACAGGTTTTTATCGTTGGGTTGAACGAGTATTACGACTTGCAGGTCAAATAGGTTGTAAGATCGTTTTTTATTCATCGGAAACTACCGGAAGACTGATTTATCAGTATTCCCAAACTCATCATAAGAGTGTACGTACCGACTTTAAACTAATGGAATCCTTGACTGAGGTTTATTCTTTGCGTCAAGTGATTCATCACGATCATATGTTGGTAATAGTTGCAGCTCGTCCTAGTTCGTTAAGTTATCAGAGGGCATTTGCACGATTGCCAAAACTATTACACGATCATTTTAATGATTGCAGTCTTATGTTGATTTATCCCGATCAATTCGGCGAAAATAACTCCGAGACAACATTTACAGAACCACACGGAAATACAACATTTGAGATGTCAAAGACTTCAGCGTGGCTTTCAAAATGGTTAAGTAAGATATAAATGTCAATTTTTGAAAGAAGCGACAGAAATGATAGAATTAAGAAATATAAATAAGAGTTTCGGTGATTTGCAAGTACTAAAAGATATTAGTCTTACAATCAACGATGGTGAGGTGGTTAGTATTGTTGGTCCAAGTGGAGCAGGCAAGACTACATTACTTCAGATTATGGGCACATTGGATAATGCTAATTCAGGCTCTGTGATTATTGATGGAATTGATATTAACAGTTTGGGGTCTAATCAATTGGCAAAGTTTCGTAATCAGCATATAGGTTTTGTTTTTCAGTTTCATCAACTTCTCCCTGAATTTACTGCAGTTGAGAATGTTATGATTCCAGCTATGATTGCAGGAAAATCACAACGTCAGGCAAAGCAACGTGCATTGGAGTTATTGGATATGTTAGGTCTTAAAGAACGAGCAGATCATAAACCTGCAGAGTTGTCGGGTGGAGAAAAACAACGTGTAGCAGTTGCCAGAGCTCTTATTAATAATCCATCGGTTATAATGGCAGATGAGCCTTCAGGAAGTCTTGATACAAAGAATAAGACAGAACTACATCAATTATTCTTTGATCTTCGTGATAGATTACATTGTACATTTCTTATTGTAACCCATGATGAACAATTGGCGTCAATCACAGACAGAACCATTCATTTAAAAGATGGTGAGATTGTGGCAAATGAGATAAAGAATGTAGTGGATATGCCATGTGAAACAAACGAATGATATTTGTAAAGAAATAAGAATATAAGATGATACAGTTAGGTAAACAAAATAAACTTCAGATATTACGTCAGGTTGACTTTGGAATGTACTTAGATGGAGGTGAGATTGGAGACATTCTGCTTCCTCAGCGATATATCCCAAAAGATGCTAAAGTTGGGGATTTCATCGATGTTTTCCTTTATCTTGATATGGAGGAGAGATTGGTAGCTACAACTGAAAAACCATTGGTTCAGGTAAATCAGTTTGCATTTCTCGAAGTGAAATGGATTAACCAGTTTGGTGCATTTCTTGATTGGGGACTGATGAAAGACTTGTTCTGTCCTTTCCGTGAGCAGAAGATGCGTATGCAACAAGGTAGAAGTTATATAGTGTATTGTTATATAGATACACTTACTTCACGCATTGTGGCATCTGCAAAGGTAGAGAAGTTTCTTTCTAAGGAGATGCCTCCATATAATATCTGCGATAAGGTGGAATTGTTAATCCAGCAAAAGACCGATTTAGGTTTTAAAGCCATTGTGGATGGAAAATTCAGTGGTTTGATATACAGAAACGAGTTGTTTCAGGAAATACACACAGGAGATAGAATGTCTGGTTATGTGAAATCTGTAAGAAATGACGGAAAATTAGATATCTCTCTTCAAGTAACAGGAAAGCAACATATAGAAGATTTCTCAAGTAGATTGTTCCGATATATATCCAACTCTGAGGACGGATTTTGTCCATTTCATGATAAGAGTGCTGCCGAGGACATATATTCAGAGTTTCAAGTGAGCAAGAAAACTTTCAAAAAGGCTGTAGGAGATCTATACAAACGTCATCTCATAACAATTGAAGATGATGGATTGAGATTAACTATGGAAGGACGAATTTCTGGTATTGACGAAGAATAAAAGCCAAGTTATTAATATGGATATATTTCAACAGATACAACAACCAATATCAAAGGAGTTGGAGTTGTGTAGAAACATGTTATCAGACTCAATGTCTCACTCTAATCCTTTATTAGATAAAGCCTTGAAGATGATTGGAGCCCGAAATGGTAAGATGATGCGTCCGATATTAACGCTTTTGATTGCGAGATTATACGGTGAAATCGATGAAAAGGCACTTCATTCAGCATGTGCGTATGAGGCTTTTCACACTGCAAGTCTTGTACATGATGACGTAGTTGACGAGAGCGAGCAGCGACGTGGAACACAGTCGCTTAATTATTCATCTGGTAATAAGGTAGCAGTGTTAGTAGGAGATTATATTCTATCTTTAGCGTTGAAACATATCTCAATGACTGGCATTCCACGATTGGTTTCTATAATGTCAGAAGCCGCAAATCGTTTATCAGATGGTGAACTTCTTCAATTATACAATGTAAATAGTCGTTCTATCAAAGAGGAAACATATTATAAGATAATTCGTAATAAAACAGCAGCACTTTTTTCTGCATGTGCTCAATCGGGAGCAATATCAAAAAATGTATCAGAAGACGAGATAAGCAAGGCAGGTTTATTAGGAGAATATATCGGTATCTGTTTTCAAATTCGTGACGATATATTTGATTATACAAATGATAATATAGGTAAGCCTACAGGCAACGACATGAAAGAGGGAAAACTCACTTTGCCCGTTATCTATGCTCTAAACAATGCCTCTAATGATGAAATATCGTTGATTGCTCAAAGGGTAAAAGATAGAGTTGCTTCTCAAGAGGAAATAGCCAAACTGGTTGATTTCACAAAAGAAAATAAAGGTATAGAATATGCGATTTCATCGATGAAATCATATGCAGATAAAGCAAAGGACATCATTATGGAATATCCAGATAATGATGTCCGTGAGTCACTGCTTGCCTATGTCGATTATGTTGTAGGCCGCAGTTATTAGTTTGTTTCATATCATATCCTGATTCTGGATATAGATATTACTTAGATTTTACGATTTATAATCAGAAGAATTTAACTTCTTTTCCGATTATGTCGCTTAAAAGAAGATTGGCAAGACTGCTTGTGCCTAAGCGGAATAAGTTGTTATTAAGCCATTTTTCACCCAAAACTTCTTTTACGATAGTGTAGTATGTCAGAGCATCTTGTATTGTCTTCATTCCTCCAGCAGGTTTGAATCCAATCTGTATTCCTGTATTTTCGTAATATTCCTTAATTGCTTGACACATTACATATGCAGCTTCAGGTGTTGCAGCAGGTTCAAGTTTGCCTGTAGATGTCTTAATATAGTCAGCACCAGCATACATAGCCAGTATAGATGCTTTCTTTATGTTTTCAGCATTTCCAAGGCATCCTGTTTCAAGAATGACTTTAAGTTTGCGGTCGCCACATACATCCTTAATTTCGCTTATCTCATCAGCAACAGTCTCGTAGTCGCCAGCAAGAAATTTGCCTACAGACTGAACGATATCTATTTCTGTGGCTCCGTCGTGAATAGCCATTGCGGTTTCAGCTATTTTTACTTCAATAAATGATTGTGATGAAGGGAAACATGCAGAAACACAAGCAATTTCAACGTCCTCATTTTCTAATGTATCATGACAGATTTGAGCATAGAATGGGTAAACACATACTGTTGCAACATGTCCTAATTCAGGGTATTCATCATCAAATTTATTTACTTTCTCTACAAATTTCATGATACTATCTTCTGAATCGGTTGTTTTCAACGATGTCAGTTCAATGCTGTTGAATAAGAATTTCTTTACTTCAGGAGTATCGTTTTCCTTGAGATATTTTGAAAGGATGTTTGTCACTTCCTTTTTTACTTGTTCATCGCTGATGTTGAAATTATATTTCTCAAAAGCTTGTTGAACTTTACTTTCTGATGATTCTGCGTGATGATGATGGTGGTGATCACATCCACAATTGCAATTATGTTCCATATTCTATATTTTGTTTTTTATTCTTTATTCTTTGTATCCATACATATTGTAACGGGCCCGTCGTTGATTAATACCACTTTCATGTCAGCTCCGAATTCACCAGTGAAAATCGGTTTTCCTAAATCCTTTTCGAGTTGTTTACATGTCTTCTCATATAGTGGAATTGTTATTTCATGACTTCCAGCCCTTAAATAGCTTGGACGATTCCCTTTCTTATAGGATGCCCAGAGTGTGAATTGGCTAACAACAAGTATGTCGCCTCCTGTGTCGAGTATTGAACGGTTCATTACTCCATTTTCATCGTTCATTACTCTTAGGTTCACAATCTTTTTGCTTAGCCATTCTATGTCTTCTTGTGTGTCAGCATTTTCACATCCCAATAGGATGAGGTATCCATCCCCAATCGAAGATTTTACTTCGTTATTGATAGTTACTGATGCCTTACTAACTCTTTGGATTACTGCTCTCATTTTAAGTTTTCTTTAATCAATTTGGCTTTTGTCTGCCCTATAACATCTGATAATTCCTCAACAGATGCTTGTTTTATCCTGTTTACACTCTTAAAGTGTTTCAGTAATGTATTCTTTGTTGTCTCTCCTATGCCTTTTATGTTATCCAGTTCGCTGGATATTTGTCGTTTGCTTCTTTTTTCACGATGGAATTGAATTGCAAACCTATGAACCTCATCTTGTATTCTTGTGAGGAACAAGAATAAAGGACTGTTGCTTTCTATTCCTATTGTTACTATTTGTCCGTTGTTATACGCAAGTAATTCAGAAGTCTTATGTTTGCCGTCCTTTGCTAAACCAGCAATCGGGATATCCAAGTTTAGCTTTTCATGTACAATCTTACGTATTATCTCCATCTGCCCTTTTCCTCCGTCTGCGATAATCAGATTTGGGGTGATATGCTCACTACGGTCTGTTGTGTCGTGTGATATGCCCAATTCAGCTTGCTTTTCAGGAGGAAGCAGAGGTGAATATCTACGGAATACCACTTCAGCCATTGATGCATAATCATCGGGGCCTTCAACGGTCTTAATGTTGTATTTGCGATAGTCTTTTTTTGAAGGTTTTGCTTGTTTGAAAACTACGCATGCAGCAACAGCATCGGCTCCTTGTATGTTTGAGTTGTCAAAGCATTCGATATGCATTGGCAGTTTCGGAAGTTTTAGCTTTTGTTGCAGTTCTTTCAACAAGTTTGTGGTTCTTTGTTCTGGGTTAAGACGTTCAGCCTGTTTAGCTTTGTCGAATTTATATTGTCTTACATTTGCTATAGATAGATCAAGCAAGTGTTTTTTGTCGCCTCTTTGTGGAATAGTAAATGTAACATCTGACAATTCTGTATTGATTGGAAATGGTATCACGATTTCTTTAGAGTGACTTTTGAATCGTTGTCGCATTTCCACAATGCCCAAGGAAAGCAAGTCTTCAGGCGTTTCCTCTGTACGTTTTGAGTATTCAAAGGTGAATGCCTGATTTATACATCCGTTGGTGACATGCAGATAGTTAATATATGCAGATTTCTCATCATCAGCGATGGATAAAACATCGATATCATGACTATAATTTGCGATGACTTCGCTTTTTTCGCAGAATTCCAATGCAAGAAGATACTTTTTTTTCACGGTCTCAGCTTCTTCAAATTTCATTTCAGAAGCAAGAACTTGCATCTTATCAAGTAGTTTTTGGCATATACTGCGTGTATTACCCTTTAGTATCTCATGAACCTCGGCAACATCGTGCATGTATTCTTCATGACTTTGAAGTCCGATGCATGGTGCTTTACAGTTTTTTATGTGATATTCAAGACATGATTTCAGTTTTCCTTCATTTATATGATCTTTTGTGATTGCTTGTCGGCATCTACGAAGAGGGTATAATCGATTTATTAGTTCCAGCATGTTGTTGAGTGTAGCAGCATGACTGAATGGTCCGTAATATGTGCCGGCTCCAGGTATTATTTTCCTTGTTTTAAATATTCTTGGGAATTCTTCATTTGTGACACATACCGAAGGGTATGTCTTATCGTCTTTTAGAAGGATATTGTATCTTGGCTTGTATTTCTTTATAAGGTTATTTTCAAGGAGAAGAGCATCCTCGTCAGAGTTCACGATGATATATTGGATGTCGTGAATTTTGCTAACAAGGACTTGTGTCTTTCTTGACACTTGATTCTTTAGGAAATAGGAACTAACTCGGCGTTTCAGGTTTTTAGCCTTGCCAACATATATTATTGTGCCTTCTTTGTCAAAATATTGATAACATCCTGGTTTTTCAGGAAGGTTTAGCACAATATTCTTGAGTTGTTCCTGTTTCTTGTTGAACATTGATGAATAAAAATAGTGTTCTGATAAATCATCTTCAGGATATTATCTACCCATAAGTACAAGCATGACGTTGATATCGCATGGTGAGACTCCTGGAATGCGGCTGGCTTGTGCCAATGTTTCAGGGTCGATAGCAGCCAATTTCTGGCGAGCTTCAATGGTTATTTGATTCAGTTTTGAGTAATCAAACTTGCCCTTGATTCTTATATTTTCCAGACGAAGCATTTTCTCAGCCACTTGTTGTTCACGTTCGATATATCCTTTATATTTTATGCGTATTTCTGTAGCTTCGATGATTTCGTCTTGACGTTCTGTTATCTTGTTGATTTCAGAGTTGAATGCGGCAATATAAGGAAGTATTCCTTTTATAGTGATTTGTGGTCTGCCGATTAAATCGAACAATTTACATCCACGTTCCAGAGGTGTAGTTCCTATTTTCTCAAGTGCAGGATTGATTAATGCAGGTTTAATTGAGAAATTCTTGGTGAATTCGATGAGATGTTCGATTTCATCGCGTTTTTTTACAAAGAAATCATAACGTTCCTTAGATGCCAATCCTATATTATATGATTTCTCGGTTAAGCGCATGTCGGCGTCGTCTTGGCGTAAGAGAACTCGATATTCAGCTCTACTTGTAAACATTCGATAAGGTTCGTCCACACCCTTTGTTACAAGATCGTCGATAAGCACTCCGATATAAGCTTCGTTTCTTTTAAGTGTGAATGCTGGTTTTCCAGCGCATTTCAATGCCGCATTGATTCCAGCAATCAGTCCTTGTCCTGCTGCTTCTTCATATCCAGTTGTTCCGTTAACTTGTCCGGCGAAGAATAGTCCGCTAACGATTTTTGACTCAAGAGAGTGAGTTAGTTGAGTTGGGTCGAAATAGTCATATTCTATGGCATATCCAGGTCGGTACACAACAACATTTCTTAGTGCAGGAATTTTTCTTAATGCGTTAATTTGTATATCCATTGGTAAAGACGAAGAGAATCCATTGAGGTACATCTCGTTGGTTGTTTCTCCTTCAGGTTCAAGGAATAGCTGATGTTCGTCTTTATCAGGAAAAGTGTGCAATTTTGTTTCTATACTTGGGCAGTATCGTGGTCCGATAGATTTAATCTGTCCGTTGTAGAGAGGTGAGTCCTTTAATCCACTAAAAAGAATATCGTGAACATCCTTGTTAGTCTTGAATATCCAACAAGGAAGTTGTTTTAGTTTGCGAGGTTCGCTCATGAAAGAGAATCGATGGAAGGTCTCATCTCCGTCTTGTCTTTCAGTTAAAGAGAAGTCAACAGAACGCTTGTCGATTCTGACAGGTGTTCCGGTCTTCATTCTATCGCTTTTGATTCCAAGTTTATTGATAGACTTGGTCAGTTCAAGTTCTGCAGGTTCGGCAATTCTTCCTCCTGTAACTTGTTTTCTACCGATGTGCATAAGTCCATTGAGGAATGTTCCAGCTGTAATGATCACACATTTTGCATGAAATTCAGCGCCCCAGATGGTACGTACTCCTACGATAGTGTGTTTATGAGAGGAATCGGAATTATCTTCCGAGGTTATAAGTTCGTTTACTTGATCCTGCCAGATATTCAGGTTGGGAGTATTTTCCAATATCTCCCTCCATGTCAATATGAATTTCTGTCGGTCGCACTGAGCTCTCGGACTCCACACAGCAGGTCCTTTTGAGATATTCAGCATGCGAAATTGTAAGGCACATCTATCTGTGACAATGCCCATCATTCCTCCTAAGGCATCAATTTCGCGTACAATTTGTCCTTTTGCTATTCCACCAACAGCCGGATTGCACGACATTTGCGCAATCTTATTCATATCCATAGTTATCAGACAAGTCTTAGCTCCCATTCGTGCTGTAGCAGATGCAGCTTCGCATCCAGCATGACCTGCTCCGACAACTATTACGTCATATTCCTGTATCATGAACGTTATTTCTTAGCGAATAATTTTTAGAAATTCTCCTTAAAATCCTTAAAACCATGCAAAGTTATGAAATGTTATTGAGATACAGAAATAATCTGTATCAAATTGCTATTCCACGAACATGATTTTGCTTTTATCGCGTTGTTTTGCTTGTGGTTGTTCATCAGGGTAGCCAACAGCCAAAACATATGCAATCTTGTAATCGTTTGGTAATTTGAGTCGCAAGAGATAGTCTTTCAGTTCAGGTCGGGTGTTCAATTGCATCGCCACGCCTCCAAGACAACAAGTTCCCAGTCCGAGTGATTGTGCAGCAAGCATCATATTTTCTCCCATCAATCCAGCATCGATATAACTGAAATCTCCACTTGGTACAGCAACACAAATGATAGCAGGAGCATTGCGATACATGTTTTTATCGTTGCCAGTTATGTTAGGATTAACCTTTTTCATGGCTTCAGTTGAACCATTGATAAAGTCCTTAGAATCAACGATTCTTACGGCCCATGCTTGCCTGTTCATTGCGTTAGGAGCAGCAATGCCACAGTCGGCAATCAATTGCAGTTTTTCTTTCTCTACAGGCATATCTTTGTACTTACGTATTGATCTGCGCTGCATGATAGTTTCAATTACTTTGTTTTCTGTTTGTTTGCATTCATTTTGTGCCCAACAGCTTGTTCCCATTGTCATGGCGAAAAGCAAAACTATAAGATTTTTTGTTTTCATGACTTTATAATTAAAATTATATGATTGTATTTATACTCATGATATCTTTTACAAAGATACTCAAAAAAAATGAATAATGCAAATAATAAGAAAAATGTACATGCTTTTGGGTATTGCAAAAGAGTGTGTAAAGTGTTGTTTTTGCTGTAAGCAACTTGTAAAATGGGTTAAAAATGCGATTAAAAGTTTGTGATGTGATTTTTTTGAATTATCTTTGTAAACTGAATGTATTCCTCTGTAAAGATCGGAGAAGGATGCGTTTGTGAACGTGAAATTATAAAACAAACAAAATAAGATATAAAATGGCACAAGTTCCAGATTTTAAGTATGCTCCTATGTTTCAGTTAGGCAAGGATGATACTGAATATTATTTGCTTACTAAAGAAGGAGTGAGCGTTGGTGAGTTTGAAGGAAAACCTATTTTAAAGGTGACACCAGAGGCATTGACAACAATGGCTAATCATGCATTCAAGGATGTTAGTTTTCTTTTACGCAGAAGTCATAATTTACAGGTTGCAAAGGTGTTACGCGATCCAGAAGCAAGTGAAAACGATAAATATGTAGCACTTACGTTTCTTCGTAACGCGGAGGTAGCATCTAAAGGTATGCTTCCATTATGTCAGGATACAGGAACTGCCATTATTCATGGTGAGAAGGGTCAGCAAGTGTGGACAGGTTTCTGTGATGAAGAGGCTCTCTCAAAAGGTGTTTATAAAACATACACTGAAGAGAATCTGCGTTATAGTCAGAATGCTCCATTGTCAATGTATGAGGAAGTAAACACAAAATGTAACTTACCTGCTCAGATTGACCTTGAAGCAACAGAAGGTATGGAGTATCGTTTCCTTTGTGTTACTAAAGGTGGAGGAAGTGCAAATAAGACTTATCTTTATCAGGAAACAAAGGCTCGTATTCAGAACCCAGGAACATTAATTCCTTTCTTAGTGGAGAAGATGAAGAGCTTAGGTACAGCTGCTTGTCCTCCATATCACATTGCAATTGTTATTGGTGGTACAAGTGCAGAAAAGAACCTTCTTACAGTTAAACTTGCGTCTACACACTATTATGATAATTTACCTACAAGTGGAGACGAGACAGGTCGTGCATTCCGTGATGTAGAATTGGAAAAGCAATTGCTTCAGGAAGCATATAAGATTGGTCTTGGTGCTCAATTCGGTGGTAAGTACATGGCGCATGATGTACGTGTGGTACGTTTACCTCGCCATGGTGCAAGTTGCCCAATAGGACTTGGAGTAAGTTGCTCAGCAGATAGAAATATCAAGTGTAAGATAAATAAGGACGGTATTTGGATTGAGAAATTGGATAGTAATCCAGGCGAATTGATTCCAGAAGAATATCGTAAAGCAGGTGAGGGTGAAGTTGTCAAAGTTGATTTGAATCGTCCTATGAGTGAAGTGTGCAAGCAATTGAGTCAATATCCTGTAAGTACACGTTTGTCACTCTCAGGAACAATAATCGTAGGTCGTGATATTGCTCATGCAAAAATCAAGGCTCGTTTGGATGCAGGCGAAGGTATGCCACAATACTTGAAAGATCATCCAATTTATTATGCAGGTCCTGCAAAGACACCAGCAGGTATGGCATGTGGTTCAATGGGACCAACAACAGCAGGACGTATGGACCCATACGTAGATGAGTTCCAGGATCATGGAGGCAGCCTTATAATGCTTGCAAAGGGAAACCGCAGTATCGATGTGACAAATGCATGTAAGAAACACGGAGGTTTCTATCTCGGAAGCATCGGTGGTCCGGCTGCAATCTTAGCTCAGAACAACATAAAATCAATAGAGTGTGTAGAATATCCAGAATTAGGAATGGAAGCAATCTGGAAGATTGAGGTTGAAGATTTCCCAGCATTTATTCTTGTAGATGATAAAGGCAACGACTTCTTCAAGCAACTCAAGCCATGTGAAGGATGTTCAATACTTAACTAATAATAAATAATCATTAATAAAGAATTATTATGGAAGAAGTTAAGCAATATCTTAACGATGCAGAAGAAAGCATGGAGATGGCTACAATGGCTTTGGAAGAAAAACTTGGCCGTATTCGTGCCGGACGTGCAAATGTACATATCCTGGACGGAATAAAGGTTGATTCATATGGAGCAATGATGCCATTGTCAAATGTAGCAAACCTAAGTACACCAGATGCTCGCAGTATAGTAATCAAGCCATGGGATAAGAATATGCTTAAGGTAATAGAGAAAGCAATTATAGATTCTCCTATCGGTATTATGCCAGAGAACAATGGTGAACAACTTCGTCTTGGTATCCCTGTTCTTACAGAAGAGCGTCGTAAGGAACTTGTAAAACAATGTTCAAAAGAAGCCGAGCAATCAAAGGTTAGTATCCGTAATGCTCGTCGCGATGCCATTGAACTTCTTAAGAAGAGCGTGAAGGGTCTTGGAGTCCCTGAGGACGTAGAGAAGGACGCCGAAGCAGATTGTCAGAAACTTCATGACAAATACATCAAGAAGGTTGATGAAATGCTTGAAGAGAAGAATAAGGAAATTATGACAGTATAACAATATAGATGTACTATGCATGGACTTGTAGTTAAGAATACAGGTAGTTGGTATAGTGTTCTAACAGATGAAGGTACCCTTGAGCAATGTGCGGTCAAGGGTAACTTTCGTATTAAAGGCATCAAATCTACCAGTCCTGTCGTTATAGGCGATCGTGTTGAGGTTTCTGATGGAATGATAACATCGGTTGATGATAGGAAGAACTACATAGTGCGCAAATCAATAAACTTAAGTAAGCAGTCGCATATTCTTGCTGCAAACTTGGATCAGTGCTTTCTGATCATCACAGTAAATCATCCGGTTACATCAACTACTTTTATAGACCGTTTTCTTGCAACAGCCGAAGCATATAATATACCAGTTGTACTGGTGTTCAATAAGTTGGATATCTATACCGACGAAGATAAGGAATATATGCGCATGATGAAGGACCTGTACGAGAATATCGGATATAAGTGTGTTGTTATCTCGGCAATAACAGGTGAGGGAATGGATGAGATACGCATGATGCTCGATTCAAAAGTATCATTGGTCTCAGGTAATAGCGGAGTGGGAAAATCCACCTTTATAAACGCCTTACTTCCTGACTTAAACCTCAAGACAGCCGATATAAGCGATGTCCACGATACAGGAATGCACACCACAACATTCTCTGAAATGTATCCGTTTAAAAGAAATCCCGATAGTAATGAAGTCCCTAATAGTTTTATAATAGATACTCCAGGAATCAAGGGATTTGGCTCGTTTGATATGCAACGTGAGGAAATAAGTCATTATTTCCGTGAGATTTTTAATTACAGTCATGATTGCCGGTTTAATAACTGTACACATACACATGAACCTGGTTGTGCCGTTCTTGAAGCCCTTGAACGCCATGACATAAGCCAAAGTCGATATAACTCATACCTCTCAATGTTGGAAGAAGGCGACGGCAAATACAGGTGACATATCCGTTGTTTTTGATTTATATGCTAAAAATAAATAATGTGCAGTCGTAATAGGCTGCACATTATTGTTATATAGACAATATCTTATTCCTATATTGTCAGGATTAAAACAACGTGTTTGTGTTTTTGGACGTTCTAATCGTGTCATTTCAATTCCACTATGGTACGATTAAAATATGTACACTTAGAATCCCATATAAAAGATAAACTTTTTTACATATCCTGACAACTGCTAACTCAGCCAAATCTTATTATCAAAAAATAATGAACCACATAGAAAATCACGAAGTACCGATAATGCTGTTGTATTCCTAAGCCTTAATTAAATAATTTGTTACAATACATAAATAATAATAATATTTTGAATAAGAGAGAAAAAACTTTCAATCTTGATGTTTGTCACTCTCCAACCTCTTAATTAATCGCAAACAAATAATCAGCGGAATAACGCCAAACACTCCGAACGAACAATCGATAAACCTCCAATAGAGCGGAATCTCTCTGATAGGTCCGCAGATAAGGGCAAGCGGAACAACTGCCACACAGGCGATTATTCCCCACTGAATCACCCATTTGTTGCGTACTGGATTACGAAACGGACCAATAAACATCAATGCAATAACCAAATGCGCGAATGCCAACCAATCATATCCGTACGACAACTGAGGAGTGGTTTGATTGAGTTCTACAATACTTTCCTTAATAGAATACAGAAAACCAAAAATTGCAGGATAATCGTTTACCGTAGCCGAATCCAACCCTGCAACAGAGCAGAGAGTTTTCAACTCAGTTTCCACAGGGAAAGCCGTTACCCCCGACAGCACTAACGCCACCATAAAGAACGCAATCCATAAGCGTAACTTCAACAATACTTTTTTCTCTTCTTGTGGTTCCATAACTTTACTCTTTCTAAAACTAATGCTGCAAATATACGAAAATAGTTTTATGTTGCGTATATTAATTGTTACTTTATAATAATCCCCCAGAAGTTTCACTTTAACTTCTGGGGGATAACGTCTCGTTATGGATAACGAGATGAATAGATGATAAAGATGGGTTTATCGGATAAATAATAACTCTCTGTATTTAGGTAGAGGCCAGCAAGCGTCGTCTACTATAAGTTCGAGCTTATCTATTTGTCTACGAATCTTATCGAAGTATGGTGCTACTGTGTCATGATATGCAATAGCCTTAAGATGTTCGTCTTCAATCTTGTTTGCAACTTTACGTGCTGAAACGAGTTCTTCAACGAGAGATTCTATTGTTTCTGTGCGTGTAGCAATTTCTTCGATTATCTTCAAGTTACGTGCGCTGAGTTTGTTTGCTTTTTCTGGTGCAAATGTAGTGCGCATGTTTTCAACGTTGTTGAGCAACTGACTTTGGTAGCGTGTAGCAACAGGGATGATGTGGTTCATTGACAAGTCGCCGAGAACGCGTGCTTCAATCTGAATCTTCTTAGTGTATGTTTCCCACTTAACTTCGTTACGTGCTTCAAGTTCTTTTTTAGTCATAACTCCGAGTGATGAGAACATCTCAATGCTGCTTGCATCAAGGTAACGTTCGAAGATAACTGGGCAGCTTGTTTCTACATCAAGACCACGTTTTGCAGCTTCTTCCTTCCATTCGTCGCTGTATCCGTTTCCATCGAATCTGATTGGCTTACAAGCGCGAATATCTTCACGAAGAACGTCGATGATAGCGTGGAACTTAGCAGTATGTCCAGAGTTTTCTTTATACTGATCTGCAATTTCTGTGATTCTCTTGTCAACACGTGCTTTAAAGTTAACGAGTGCTTCAGCAACAGCTGCGTTGAGGGTAATCATTGCAGATGCGCAGTTTGCCTCACTTCCGACTGCACGGAATTCGAAACGGTTTCCAGTGAAAGCAAATGGTGAAGTTCTGTTACGGTCAGTATTGTCAATGAGCAATTCTGGAATCTCTGTTATATCGAGTTTCATACCTTGTTTACCATCAATACGGAAGAGATCTTCTTTGTCTGCCTTCTCGATGTTATCAAGTAATTCAGTAAGCTGTTTGCCCAAGAAACTTGAGATGATTGCTGGTGGAGCTTCGTTTGCGCCAAGTCGGTGAGCATTTGTTGCACTCATGATACTTGCTTTAAGCAAACCGTTGTGTTTCCATACACCCATCAGTGTTTCTACGATGAACACTGCGAAACGTAAGTTCTGTTCTGGTGTTTTGCCTGGTGCATGTAAGAGAACACCTGTGTCGGTTGACAAACTCCAGTTGTTATGCTTACCGCTACCATTTATACCTGCAAATGGTTTTTCGTGTAATAATGCGCGGAAACCATGCTTTCTGGCAACACGTTTCATAAGTGACATTAATAACATGTTGTGGTCAACGGCAAGGTTGGTTTCTTCAAAGATTGGAGCTACTTCGAACTGGTTAGGAGCAACCTCATTATGACGTGTCTTAACAGGAATGCCGAGCTCAAGAGCTTCGATTTCCAATTCACGCATGAATGCAGCAACTCGTTCAGGAATGCTTCCGAAATAGTGGTCATCCATCTGCTGGTTCTTTGCACTGTCGTGTCCCATCAATGTACGACCTGTAAGAAGTAAGTCTGGACGTGCAGCATATAATCCTTCATCTACAAGGAAATATTCTTGTTCCCATCCTAAATTACTTGTAACCTTCTTGACTGCTGGGTCAAAGTAATGACATACTTCTGTAGCAGCTACATTAACAGCATGAAGAGCACGTAACAATGGTGCTTTATAGTCTAATGCTTCACCACTATAACTGATGAATACAGTTGGGATACAAAGTGTATCGTCTATAATGAATACTGGTGATGTAGGATC
Source organism: Bacteroidaceae bacterium (assembly GCA_024682395.1). Lineage (GTDB taxonomy): Bacteria > Bacteroidota > Bacteroidia > Bacteroidales > Bacteroidaceae > Colivivens. The sequence continues at coordinate 8,860 of JAIKZH010000074.1, read as the reverse complement.
CCATGCAGAATAACCACGAGCTTCAAATGTTGAGCGTATACCTCCACTTGGGAAAGATGAAGCGTCAGGTTCCTGCTGAACTAAGAGTTTTCCACTAAACTCTTCTATCATTCCTCCTTTACCATCATGTTCAATAAATGAATCGTGTTTCTCTGCTGTACCTTCAGTCAATGGCTGGAACCAGTGTGTATAGTGTGTTACACCATTCTCGCTTGCCCATTGTTTCATACCAGCAGCAACGGCATTGGCAATTGTACGATCTAATTGAGCACCATTGTCAATAACATCAACCATTTTCTGATATACTTCCTTTGGAAGATACTTGTACATTTTCTCGCGGTTGAAGACTCTCTTTCCGAAATAATCAGCGGGTCTCTCAGTTGGTTGTTCTACTTCAAGAGGCTTCTTTTTGAATGCCTCACCTACAACCTGAAATCTTAATGCGTTTGCCATGTTGTTTGTGTTTTAATGTGGTTGATAAATATTTATTTACTCAGATATGAATGAACTTTCTCTGCGGTTTGTCTGCCGCTTGCAATTGCGCGTACAACCAGACTTGCACCATTTGCTGCGTCACCGCATATAAAGATATTATTAGGATATTGTGGGTGAACCGGTTTGAGGAATCCCATCGCTAATAACACTAAGTTCGCTTCTATAATCTCTTTTTTTCCGTCTAATTTCATAATAGGACGTCCTCCCTCAGGATTTGGTTCCCATATTACACCTTCTACTTCAACGGCTTTTACATTGCCTTTTTCGTCACCTATGAACTTGTTGGTGTTTAGGAGCCAACGACGTTCGCAACCTTCTTCGTGTGAAGATGTGGTTTTTAGGATAACAGGCCAGTTTGGCCATGGTGTAGATGGATTATGACCTACTGGTGGTTTTGGCATAATCTCGATTTGTGTTACACTTTTGCATCCTTGTCTATGTGCAGTTCCTATACAGTCGCTACCTGTATCACCTCCACCAATAACAAGAACTTTCTTTCCTTTGGCACTGATACGTTCTTCTTTCTTGAATTCTTTTCCTGCTAACACTCTGTTTTGTTGTCCGAGCAATTCGAGTGCAAGGTGAATTCCTTTAAGTTCGCGGCCTGGAGCCTTTAAATCGCGTGCTTCTGGTGTTCCTGTAGCAATGACAATAGCATCGTAGTTGCCATCCCAGTTTTCTTTGTCTGGTGTGTATTCTTTCAATGCGGCGTTCAGTTGCTCAGCATTTAATGCCTTATCGTCATTGCCAAGAGGAAGATTGCAGTTATAAACAAATTTAACACCTTCTTGTTCCATCACATTAATGCGACGGTCTATAATAGCTTTGTTTAATTTAAAGTTAGGAATACCATAGCGAAGTAATCCTCCTGCAGCTTCGTTTTTGTCGAAAACAGTTACTTCATAGCCTTTGTAGTTCAGTTGATTGGCTGTTGCTAATCCTGAAGGACCGCTACCGATAACTGCAACATGCTTGCCATTACGTTTTGGATGTTCAATAGTTACATAGCCTTCCATAAATGCATGTTCTGCAATTGCGCATTCATTTTCGCGGTTTGTAACGGCTTCGCCTGTGGTATGATAAAGGACACATGCTTTTTCACAGAGTGCAGGACAAATACGACCTGTAAATTCTGGAAAGTCATTGGTCTTTTTCAGAAGTTTATATGCTGTTTCCCATTCTCCATGATAAAGAGCATCGTTCCATTCTGGGTCTTTGTTGCCTAATGGACAAGCCCAATGGCAGAAAGGTACACCGCAGTCCATGCATCGTGATGCTTGTTCCTGTCGGTCTCTTGTATTGAGTGTTTGTTCAACCTCGCCATAATCGTTGATTCTGTCGTGTATAGGACGATAACCAGCTTCCTTACGAGGTATAGTCAGAAATGCTTTTGGATTTCCCATGTTGCAATCTTATATTATTTGATAATTGACACTTAAAAAATTAATACTCTCGTTGCATGTCTGCAATTTTTTCACGAAGTCGTGACATTTGTTCCTCCTGTAGTACACGTTTGTATTCAATAGGAATTACTTGAATGAAATCTTCTACGTAGTGATTCCAGTTATCAAGCATTTTGCCTGCGAGAACAGAACCTGTGTACAGATAATGTTTACGGATAAGTTCTTTGAGTTCTTTTCTGAAAGAAGCATCCTCTACAAGGTTTATTTCAACCATATCCATATTACAGAAGTAATCAAAGTTGTGGTTTTTGTCCCATACGTATGCTACACCTCCTGACATTCCGGCAGCAAAGTTGCGTCCTGTTTCACCGAGTACTACAACACGTCCGCCTGTCATGTATTCGCAGCAGTGGTCTCCAGCCCCTTCAATAACTGCAATTGCACCAGAGTTACGCACACCGAAACGTTCACCTACTCGTCCGTTAACATAAAGTTCACCGCTTGTTGCACCATAGAGTCCTGTGTTACCAGCTATGATATTTTCAGATGCAATAAAGTCGGAACTGCAACGTGATGGTGGAAGGATAGAGATACGTCCTCCGCTGAGTCCTTTACCGAAGTAATCGTTACATTCGCCTTCGAGTTTCAGATTTACGCCGTGTACAGCGAATGCTCCGAATGACTGACCTGCAGAACCTTTGAATCTGATGTTGATTGTTCCGTCAGGCAATCCTTTATCACCATATTTTTTTGCGATAACACCTGAAAGCATTGTACAAGCAGCTCGGTCTGTATTCTTGATAGCATAGTCGAGATTTATTTCCTGCTTATTCATGATTGCAGGTTCTGCTGCTTTAATGATTTCCTCGTCTTTAACATTGGTAATATGAGTGTATTCACCTCTATCCCAATATCTTGGTTTGTCAGAATCTATCATAGTAAGCAAGCGGTTGAAGTCCATTGTGCCTTGTTTGGTTGATTCATCCATTGGCTTAACCTCAATAAGATCTGCTCTACCAATTATATCTTTAAGTCTCTTTACTCCGATTTCAGCCAAATACTCACGTACTTGTTCTGCAAGGAATGTAAAGAAGTTTACAACATATTCAGATTTACCCATGAATCGAGCACGTAGTTTCTCGTCTTGTGTTGCAACACCTACAGGACATGTGTTTGTGTTACACTTACGCATCATCACGCATCCGAGGACGATAAGAGGTAAAGTTCCGAAAGAGAACTCATCTGCTCCGAGCATTGCCATAATGATTACATCGCGTGCTGTCTTCAATTGTCCGTCGGTTTGAAGTCGAACCTGATTACGAAGTCCGTTTAATACCAGAGTTTGCTGAGTTTCAGCCAATCCGATTTCAGGACTGATACCAGCGAAGCGCATTGATGATGCAGGAGAAGCACCAGTACCACCTTCGGCACCACTGATAACGATTAGGTCGGCTTTAGCCTTTGCAACACCGGCAGCGATTGTTCCAACTCCACTTTCTGCTACGAGTTTTACACTTACTGCTGCAGTTGGGTTAATGTTCTTTAAGTCAAAGATTAATTGTGCAAGGTCCTCAATACTATAAATATCGTGGTGAGGTGGTGGTGAAATCAATGAGATTCCTGGTATTGCATTACGTGTCTTAGCAATAATCTTGTTAACCTTGAATCCAGGAAGTTGTCCTCCTTCACCTGGTTTAGCTCCTTGAGCAACCTTGATTTGTATTTCTTCGGCATTTACCAAATATTCTGCTGTTACTCCAAAACGACCAGAAGCAATCTGTTTTGTTTTACTTGACAGAGAAACGCCGTCTATTTCTGTGTGATAACGTGCATTATCTTCTCCTCCTTCACCAGTGTTACTGCGTGCACCGAGTTTGTTCATCGCAAGTGCGAGAGCCTCGTGAGCCTCGATAGAGAGGGCTCCGAATGACATGGCTCCAGTAACGAAGTGCTTAACGATGCTTTCTACTGGTTCAACTTCATCCAATGGAACAGGAGTTGCTGCTTTCTTGAAACCAAAGAAGTCGCGGATGAATATAGGTTTCTCTTTTTCGTCAACGAGTTTAGCCCACTCTTTGAATTTCTTGTATGAACCGAGTCGTGTTGCAATCTGAAGGTTTGCAATTGTTTCAGGGTTCCATGCATGTTGAATACCATCCTTACGATATGAGAACAATCCGTTGTTAGGAAGGAATTCATTGATTTCAGATGGTTTGTAAGCTTCATCGTGTAGTTTGATGGCATCTCTTGCGATATCGCGGAGACCAATACCACCGATAGTACTTATTTCAGTTCCAAAGTAGTTCTGAAGCAATTCCTCAGAAAGACCGATGCTTTCAAATATTTTTGCTCCACGATAACTACGTATGGTTGAAATACCCATCTTACTCATTATCTTCTTCAATCCTTTATCTACAGCCTTTATATAATTGTTTTCAGCAGTAGCATATTCCTCTTGAATCTTGTGTTTCTTAACCAAATCGTCAAGAACAGCAAAAGTCATGTAAGGACAGATTGCACTTGCTCCATAACCTAATAGGAGTGCTGCGTGCATCACTTCTCGTATTTCACCACTTTCTACGATGAGAGCAGTCTGTACTCGTTTCTGTACACTGATAAGATAGTGATGTACGGCTGATACTGCTAAAAGAGATGGAATTGCAGCGTGTTGCTCGTCGATATCACGGTCTGACAGAATGATATAATTAACACCTTCGTCAACAGATGCTTCAGCCTCTTTGCAGAGATTCTCTATTGATTGTTTAAGTCCGTTTGCTCCTTGCTCAATATCGAAAATCATTGCAAGTTTTTTAGTCTTGAATCCTTTGTATCGGATATTGCATAAGATATCGAGTTGAGTGTTAGTAAGAACAGGTTGTGGCAAACGCACCATTTTACAGTTAGATTCGTTTGGAGTAAGTATGTTGGTACCTACAGCACCGATATACTCAGTCAATGACATTACTAATTCCTCACGAATAGGGTCGATGGCAGGGTTGGTTACCTGTGCAAACTGCTGTCGGAAATAGTTGAAGAAAATCTGTGGACGATCGCTTATTATTGCAAGTGGTGTGTCGTTACCCATTGCAGCAACAGGTTCTTGTCCGTTTGTAGCCATAGGAACTACAGTTTTGTCAATATCTTCCTGACCAAAACCGAAGTTAATAAGTTTACGTTCGTAGTTTTCAACACTGTTTTCAATATGACGACCGCTCTTCAGTTTTTCTAATTGTATGCGGTTTGTTGACAACCATTCGCGATATGGATGCTCTTTAGCAAGTTTTTCCTTTATCTCACCATCGTAGTAGATTTTGCCTTCCTGAGTATCGATGAGCAAAATCTTTCCAGGCTGTAAACGTCCTTTGCTTACAACATCGTTTGGTTCAAAATCCATCACACCTACTTCAGATGCAACAACCATCATGCCGCTTTTTGTTATTGTATAACGGCTTGGACGTAAACCATTTCTGTCGAGCATACCACCGGCGAAACGTCCGTCGCTGAACATTAATGCAGCTGGACCATCCCAAGGTTCCATCAAGATTGAATGATATTCATAGAAAGCCTTAAGATCTTCGCTTATAGGGTTCTTGTCGTTAAATGATTCAGGAACGAGGATTGCCATAGCTTGTGGCAAGCTCAAACCACTCATAACGAGGAATTCGAAAACATTGTCCAAACTTGCAGAGTCAGACATGTCTTCTTGTAATATTGGACGAATCTCCTTGATGTCGCCTAAGGCAGGAGATGATAACACACTTTCACGTGCTTTCATCCAACCTCTGTTTCCACGTACAGTGTTTATTTCACCATTGTGACAAAGTAAACGGAAAGGTTGTGCCAATTTCCATTTAGGGAAAGTATTTGTTGAGAATCTTGAGTGTACTAATGCTAATCCACTAGTAAAATATTCGTTAGACAAGTCAGGGAAGTATCTTCTTAACTGTCCACTTGTCAACATACCTTTGTAGATGATGTTTTGGCTTGACAATGAGCAGATATAGAAATCATTGTCTTCGTGTTGATATAAGGCATCAATACGATTCTCGATTTTCTTACGAATTTTATAAAGAATGCGTTCAAATACAGGTACGTTTTCATCTGTTACACCTGTGATGAACACTTGTTTAATGTCTGGTTCAACTTCACGTGCACCTAAGCCTGGAACATCACTGTTTGTAGGCATATTGCGCAAGTGCATTAAAGATAAGCCTTCTCGCTCTATCTCTTCGATCATTATAGACAAAATGACTTGTTGTTTCTTCTCGTCTTTAGGAAAGAATACAAGTCCGGTTCCGTATTTACCTTTCTCAGGTACAGGAATACCTTGTAATAGAATAAATTCATGAGGAATTTGTACCATTATACCGGCACCATCCCCAGTCTTGTCACGAGTCTCAGCACCACGATGTTCCATATTCTCTAATACTTTGAGTGCTTTATCAACTAATTCGTGACTCTTGCCACCGTGGATATTCACCACCATACCTACACCACACGCGTCATGCTCGTAGGCTTTGCTGTATAATCCTTTGTTTAACATTGTATATGTGTTTTATTTAACTTATCGTAACCACTTGCTGATGCGATCAAGTGCCATTTTTGTTTGTTCGTGCTGTCCGAAGGCTGTGAGACGGATATAACCTTCACCGGATGGACCGAATCCTACGCCTGGGGTACAAACTACATTTGCATCATTTAGCATTTGTTCAAAAAATTGCCATGAAGTCAGTCCGTTAGGAGTACTTACCCATAAATATGGAGCATCTTCACCTCCATATACTTTCAATCCTAAATCTTTGAGAGTGTCATGCATTTGTTTTGCATTACTCATATAGTAGTTTATGGTTTCTTGAATCTGTTTATGTCCTTCAGGGGTATATATGGCTTCTGCTGCGCGCTGACTCAAGTAGCTTGTTCCGTTGAACTTTGTAGATTGTCTTCTATTCCATATTGGATTAAGACTTACACGTTCTCCTGTTTGACTTGCAGCTGTAACTTCTTTAGGAACAATAGTGTAACCGCAACGGATACCAGTGAATCCTGCAGTTTTTGAGAAACTATGGAATTCCACCGCAACTTTGCGGGCATTCTCAATTTCATAAATGCTATGAGGAATATCCTTATTTTGAATATATGCTTCGTAGGCAGCATCATACAAGATGATAGCATCATTCTCTAATGCATAATCCACCCATTTGAGTAATTCATTATATGTTAATGTTGTTCCAGTTGGATTGTTAGGGTAACACAGATATATTACATCAACATGTTCTTGTGGAATTTCAGGTACGAAATTGTTTTCAGCTGTACATGGCATATATACAACATTTGACCAACGTCCGTCCTTTCCTAATAAGCCTGTTCGTCCACCGATTATGTTTGAGTCGATATATACAGGATATATTGGGTCTGTGACTGCTATACGTGTGTTAACACTTAATAATTCTTGAAAGTTTCCAGTGTCGCTCTTAGCTCCGTCGTTTATGAAAACTTCGTCTGGATCGATGTTTATTCCTCGTGTACGAAAATCATTTTCAACAATTGCGTTACGTAAGAATTCGTATCCGCGCTCTGGACCATATCCTTTAAATGTTGAAGCGTTTGCCATTTCATCGGTTGCGTTGTGTAATGCTTCGATTACAGCAGGAATAAGTGGCTGAGTAACATCGCCTATTCCAAGACTGATAACATCAGCCTCAGGATTTTTTGTTTTATATGCTTTTACTCTTTGTGCTATTTCTGCGAAGAGATATGCTCCTGGGAGTTTGAGAAAATGTTCGTTAATCTGTGACATACTATAATAAGTTTTTTATTGATTCAATTCTATTTCACCTTCAAATACAAAAGCTGCAGGTCCGGTCATATATACATGATTATCTTTTATACTCCATTCAATTTCTAATGCGCCTCCGTCCATTATTATACGGTTTTTTCTGTCGCTAAGTCCTTGTTTTATTGCTGCTACACATGTGGCGCATGCACCTGTTCCACATGCCATAGTGATGCCGCTACCGCGTTCCCAAACATGAACTCTGATTCCGTCTTGCCCAACCTCGGCATATTCTATGTTGCAACGCTGGGGAAAGGCTGAATGATATTCCATTGATGAACCATCGTGTGCCACATCTATTTTATCAAGGTTGTCTGTAAATATTACATAATGTGGATTTCCCATTGAAACGAATGTTCCTCGAGGTGATATTTCCTCAGAAGGGTTAAATAATGAACTGTCTTCAAAAATGGGCTCTCCCATGTCAACAGTTACTGATGCTACCTCACCTTCAGGCGTAAGGTGCAGATTAAGAACCTTTATGCCTGAAAGTGTAAGCAGACGAATTTGTGTTTGTGTTGTAATCTCCTTCTCATATAAATATTTTCCAACGCATCGACTTGCGTTGCCACACATCATAGCTTCGCTTCCGTCTGCGTTGAATATACGCATTGTGAAATCAGCTTCAGGTGTGGATGATTTGTCTATCAATACTAAACCATCGCTTCCAATACCAGTGTGAGGTGCACTCCATAATTGTGCTACTGAATTAGGATCGCTTATATTATATAAATGTGTATATACATATATATAATCATTACCAATTCCATGCATTTTTGTGAAATGAATCTTTTCTGTCATTTTGTCGCGAAATTTGGTTATTTTTTGTCTTTTGTTTTAATTTCGCTGCAAAGTTATTCCAAAAAGTTGTTATTTGCAAAAAAATAGTATTAAAAGTAAGAATTTTGTTGTGTATTGTTGACAAATATCAATAAAACGTCGTAAAATGTCATTTTTCTGACATTTTGATTGCTAAAACGAATAAACTTATGTAACTTTGCAGCGAAAAATAAAAAAAGAGTAACATTATGATATAATTCAATGTTCCTTTTGTTTAATTGGTGAGGTTGATATGATAATCACATTTGATTCTAAAATCAAGTATTGTTCTGATTATTGTGTGTATGTC
>JAIKZH010000030.1 GCA_024682395.1 Bacteroidaceae bacterium | reverse complement strand
CCCCAATTATTTTAATTAAAAATTATCATATATATATTAATAAAGTATAATCTGTTTTTAGATTCGTACTGCTATTGAAAGCATAATTGAGTGTCGTTTCGTCGTTTTCAGTCAGATTATATTACAATGAAAGAATGCGTCGGACGAAATAGCTTTGACGGACTATTTTATGATTTTTTGAAAAAATACTCAAAAGTTATTATAAATACCACTCTTTCGTGTTAGTGGCACTCTTATAAATACTCATTTTTGGGAATTGTACACATTATTTAATAGCCGTAACTTTGTATTGTTTTTAGGATTTGTGTAAAGGCGGGATTGACGCTCTATAATATTACCAGTATTTTGGCATTTTGCAAAAATTTGACAAACTTCGCCAATTTTATAATCTTTAATTGTATTATTTATATATAATTAAATAAGGTTATAAGGATTATATGTAAAAAGAAATAATCAATTATATTAATCTAAGTAAAAATTAAAAAGAAAATGAAAAGAATTTTACTCTCTTTAGCAGCCGTATTTATGCTGCTTACAACATTCATGTCATGCTCTGAAGATGACAACAACGACAACACGTTTACACCTCAGACCTATAAGACTTGGAGTAAGGTCGTTTTTGGCTATGGTAGCATGTTCGATGCTGACGAGACAATTTCTGTAAGTGAGAGCAAAGTTACGTTCCATTCTAACACATGGGGGGATGGTTCATTCACAGTGAGTGAATTAAAACTTAATCGTGATGGTAGTTATAGTGTTACTGGTGAAGGTACGCTTACAATGGCTGGACATGGCGGAACTAAAGATTATGCAGCAAGCATCACTGGAAATATTGCAAAGGATCTCCAAAGTTTCATTATTACTGTTCCAACAGTTATGGGAGGCACCGTTCTTAATATTTCAGTTGGCTTAATTCCTGATGTAGCCGCTATTGACGGAACATATAAAGGAGGTACTTATGCTAATTGTAAATATTTCCAACATTATCAACCAACAGAGAATGAGAAAGTTGTTGTTAAAGCCAATGATGCCCTTGATGCAGCAAGCCTCAGCTATACATCAGAGACTTGGGGTACATTTACATTTGAATCTATCGATGTAACAAAGAATGAGGATGGTTCATACACTCTCTCAGGTGAAGGTAATACACTTATGCCAAGCATGAAAGGCGGTACTACAGAATATGCAGCTTCATTTGATGGAACAATTGAGGAAGGCACCCTTGTCGCAACATTCTCTGTTCCTGCTGTGATGGGAGGGACTACAATCTTGTTTAATGCCTCAGACTTTGCAGAAGTACTTGCAGGGGCACAAGTTGAAAATTCATCTAAATAATGAACGTACGAAGAAATATTCTTATGCTGGGAATGGTCTTGTTTGTAGGACTATTCTCAGCTTGTGATATGTTAGAAGATGTATATGATAGTCCCGAAGTAGCCGTACAGAAAGGACAGTATTATGTCGATGCTACAGATTACGCCAAGTGGGTTTACATTAATCTGCATACTCCGATACCAACTATTACGATTTCTGACATTAATCCTGAAGACTTGACTGAGACAGGTGTGCCCGAACATTGGGACATCGCTCAGCATCGTTATGACGTAAAAACCAATGGGGCTGCTGCCGTGATGACTGAATATCAAAGTATAGATGCTTTGGAGACCGCTGGATTACCTGAAGATGTTAATTGGATCGAGGATGAAGAGAGTGAACAATCCATAACTGTTGATATGTCGCACATGATGGATGGTTATCTTGTATATGCTCCAGGACATAAGAATTTGGAGATTGGTAAATGGATAGATGTTGATACTAGTAATATGCCACCAGCTTATACGATGCATGGTAATGTGATGTTATTACGTTTTGCCGATGGTACTTATGGTGCAATTCAACTTGCTAATTTCATGAGCACAGACAATTACCAGATTAAGGGATGGATGACTGTTAACTATAAGTATCCATTGTTTGAAAAGAAATGAATATGGTTAATAGATAATAAAACATATAATTAAGGTGTTGAAAAAAATACATATAATATATGGTATAGGACTGCTGTCTTGCAATACAGTGTATGCTAATAATGATTCTATAGATACCACATTATGGAATAAAGACCCACTTGAACTTGAGACGGTAGTTGTAACTGCCACACGTACTCCAAAGCAACTCTTGGACATACCTGTGGTAACTCGTGTAATAACAGCAAAAGACATTCAGCAGGCTGATGCAACAGATATAAAGGATATGCTTCAGCAGGAAATACCTGGCCTGGAATTTTCTTATTCAATGGGACAACAGGTTCTCAATATGGGGGGATATGACGGAAATAATATTCTTTTTCTTGTCGATGGAGAAAGGATGGCTGGTGAATCTATGGACAACGTGGATTTTTCCCGCATTAACCTCTCATGTATAGAGCGTATCGAAATTGTAAAAGGTGCAGCTTCTACACTATATGGTTCATCGGCTATGGGTGGTGTTATCAATATCATCACCAAGAGTCCGTCTGATAATTGGACTGCAAATGTGAACAGTCGCTATGAAGGGGCAACAAAGGAATGGCGTCATGGGGCAAGTGCGGATTTCAACATTGGCAAGTTTAACTCCCTGACTACATTTCAGATGACTGATGCTGCCGCAATTGATTTGGGTGACAACTCATCGTTGCCTACATATGCTAATAAATCATATAATGTTAAGGAACGACTTATCTGGAACATATCTGATAACTTGAAGTTGACAGGACGCATTGGAGCGTTCTTTCGTGAACGAGAATCAAGTAATGTAAGTCATGATCGATATCGTGACTTTAACGATGGCTTGAAAGCCAACTGGATAATCAATCCACGGCAGAACATAGAGGTTTCTTATAGTTTCGACCAGTATGATAAATCTGACTACAACATGCTGACAAGCAAAGATATTCGTGACTACTCTAATCGTCAGAATATCGGTCGAATACTTTATAATCTGCAACTACCATTGTGGAAGTCACAACTCACAACTGGTGCGGACTATATGAACGATTATTTAATGACATATCAATTTTCAGAGGATAACAATCATCGTTCACAGAATACTTATGATGTTTTTGCACAATGGGATTACAGTCCGTCTGATAAATGGAGCATTATCGGTGGGTTACGTTATGATTATTTTTCTGCAGCAAACCGTGGTAAACCAACCTGGAAGGTGGCAGCAATGCATAAGGTTGGAAGGCATCAGATACGTGCATCTTACGCATCAGGCTTCCGTGCCCCATCGCTTAAGGAACTGTACATGGATTTCTTTATGGGAGGAATATTCATGATTTATGGCAATCCTGATTTGAAGTGTGAAACTAATCATAATTTTTCTCTTTCATGGACAAACTATGGTTCAATGGGTGATAATTTAAAATATTGTCTCACTGCTATGGGCTATTATAATTTCTTCAACAACTATATTACCACAGCAACTATACAGCGTGACGGAAAGACTGGTCAGATGTACACAAACATTGCAGATCAGCAAATTGTAGGAGCGGATGCCTGCGCTCAGTTTCATCACCATAACGGACTCGGTGCAAAGGTTTCGTATGCGTTCACCAAGAATATAGTAAAGAAGGGACAGCCCGACCTTACTGCAGCACGTCCACATTCTTTAACATGGCGTATGGATTATGATCATAAGTTTACAGCTAACTATGGACTTTATGTCGCACTTTCTGGGCGTTTCCTCTCAGCAGTCAACGTGACAGAGTACACATCCTCGCAGTTGGATGATATGACAACGACTCATTATGATGGTTATTCCCTTTGGAAACTCAGTCTTTCGCAAAGGTTTGCTAAAGGTATAAAACTTAATTGTGCCGCCGATAACATTTTCGGTTACAAACCAAAGGTTTATTATGCAAATTCGCCTGTTACCCTCGGAACAACATTTACAGTCGGACTCTCGGTTGACTTGCAAAAGTTATTTTGATGAAATACATCAATTGATAAAATAGTTTTCTTATGACAAAATTGAGATTGAAGAAAAAACATATATTTCTTTACATACTAATTGTAATTCTTGTTGCTATATTTATTGCGTTCTGGCGTACGATGTGCAGCCGCACAGATGTTGCGTTCGTTAATTATCAGGTAATAACCTTAGGAGAAATATCTAAGGCTAATGACAATAGTTTCATCAACTTGCATGAGGCTAATCTTGAAGAAATCGATTCTTGGGACGATTACGATGTAGTGCTCATCAATGGTATGGGACTTCGTATTACAGAGGAACAGCGCACAAGGATTCAGAAATTGTCCGAACAGGGCTTGAAGATATTGACAACTCAGGCAACAAACCCTGCAAACAATATTGTTAGTGTGGATGAATGGGATGCAGACTCCTTGAAGCAGTATCTCTCTGCTGGCGGTAGAAAAAACTATCATAACTTCCTCAACTATCTGCGTAATGAGGTTGACGGAAAACTGTTCTTCGTAAATGAGGTTGAGCCTGTAGAGGAACGTGAAGAGCATTTGCTATATCATCCAAATATCAAGGATAAGAATGAAGAAGAATTGGGCTTTGCATCTATTAAGGACAATAATAGTTTTTTGGTAGAAAACGGTCTGTACAAGGACAATGCTCCACGCATTCTTATAAGTGGTATGATGGGGGACGCTACAGACCTCATAGGTGCTTTGGAGACATCTGGCAATGTGGTTTATGCTACACGCAATCTTGCTACACTTATAAAGACACAAGCTATAGACAGCATCCGTCCATCTGCAATAATAAATATGGCTCATGGAAGGATTGGCGACTTCACTGTGGATTATCTTAAAAGGCAGAACATCCCGCTTTTCTCTACAGTCAATGTAAACCGTATGACTGCCGATTGGGAAGCCGACAAGAAGGGTATGCAGGGAGGATTCTTCTCACAGAGTATTATCACTCCTGAGATTGACGGAATGATTCGCCCGTTCGTTCTTTTTGCCATCCGTGAAGGAAAGGACGGATTGCCAGAAGCCTATACTATCCCAGAACGTCTGAAGACCTTTGTTGAAGCAGTCAACAAACACATAGCTTTGAAACATATTAGCAACAAAGACAAAAAGGTTGCTATTGTCTATTTCAAAGGGCCAGGCTTAAATACGCTTACAGCCTCTGGTATGGAAGTTGTACCGTCACTATATAATCTGTTGGTAAGGATGCGTGATGAAGGCTATAATATAAAGGGTTTGCCATCATCTCCTGAAGCCCTTGCTGACTTGATTCAACGTTCTGGAAGTGTGTTCGGAACATACGCAGAAGGCGCACAGACAAAATTCCTGAACGAAGGTATGCCACAGCTTATCAGTAAGAAAGATTTCGACTCGTGGACAAATATGCTCTTTACAGATAAGATGCGTAAGGAAATGCTTAGCGTAAATGGCGGTTTCCCCGGCAACTATCTTGCAAAGGATTCTGAGACTCTTGGCTTGCCAGTCATCCGTCTTGGTAATGTCGTGTTAATGCCTCAGATGCCGGCTGGCACAGGAAGTGACTCCTTCAAGATGGTACACGGAACGGAAAGTGCACCGCCTTATCCTTATATAGCTCAGTACCTGTGGCTCCAGATGGGATTCAAGGCTGATGCCCTCATTCATTTTGGAACTCATGGTTCGCTTGAATATACTCCGGGTAAGCAGGTCGCATTGTCTCAGAACTGTTGGAGCGACCGTCTGATAGGTCCTCTACCCCACTTCTACCTATATACTATCGGGAATGTGGGTGAAGGAATGATAGCTAAACGACGCACATATGCTTCGCTGGTGTCTTATCTCACTCCACCTTTTATGGAGAGTAATCTGCGGACACTATATTCAAAGTTGAGCGATGTATTGGCTGCATACGGCAAGACTCCTGACGACAAGACATCCATGGCTGTAAAGAACATTGCCATAGATATGGGCATTCATCGTGAACTGCATCTTGATTCTATGCGTAACAAGCCATACACGGAAAGTGAGATTGCACGCATCGAGGCTTTTGCCGAAGAGCTGATGAATGAAAAGATTACAGGTAAATTCTACACGTTAGGTGTGCCATACGAGCAGGAACGCATTACCATGTCTGTCTATGCCATGGCTTCTGAACCGATAGCATATAGCCTGCTGGCACTTGACAAGATGGAGAAGCGTGTTGCAGGAGATGTAGAGAAACATAAGTCACTTTTCACGGCCAGATATCTCAATCCAGCCAAGGCTCTTGTAGGTAAACTGCTGAACCGTCAAGGTAATGTGACAGAAAAGGAAATATGTGATATTGCCCATATTAGCATGTCCGATTTGCAACGTGCTCACCATGTCGATTCGGTCATCAATGCGCCTCAGCAGATGATGAACATGATGACAGGTATGGCAAATGACAAGACTGGTGCAAAGCGTATGGCATCCGACAGTCATAAAGTTGCAAAGGCAAATGCATCATCTGACGGTAATAAAGCCAAGATGCATGAGATGGCTAAGGGCATGAGTCCTAAGAAGGCACTTGCCATTGCCAAGATGATGGGCGCTTCACCTGAGCAGTTGAAGAAGATGAAAGAAGCCATGATGAAGGGCAAGGGCGGTAAGTCCGATGCCCATACCGATAGTAAGATAGCTAATATGTCTCCGGCAATGAAAGCCATTGTAGATAAAGTTGCTGAAGCTGCCATGCTCACCAAGAAGGACAAGGACTTTGCACGTGCAGTCCTTGAGGTTGAGCGTACCATCATGAATGTCAATAATTATAAGACAGCTTTGCTTATTTCGCCACAAATTGAGGTGGAGAGTATGATGAATGCCTTGGCGGGAGGATATACTGCTCCATCATCTGGTGGTGATATTATCAGTAATCCTGATGCTGTGCCTACGGGGCGTAACCTCTATGGCGTAAACTCAGAAGCATGTCCTTCGGAACAGGCTTGGGAGAATGGCAAGGAACTGGCAGATAATACCATCCGTCTTTATCGCGAACGTCATCACGACAGTATTCCTCGTAAGGTAAGCTATACATTGTGGTCTAGCGAGTTTATCGAGACAAGTGGTGCGACCATTGCACAGTGTCTTTATATGCTTGGCGTGGAACCTGTTCGTGACGCTTTCGGAAGGGTGACGGACATACGTCTTATTCCTTCAAAGGAACTTGGTCGTTCACGCATTGATGTTGTCGTACAGACTTCTGGTCAGTTGCGTGACCTTGCAGCATCACGTCTGTTCCTCATCAGTCGTGCCGTGGAGATGGCTGCTCAAGCCAAGGACGATGTCTATCCCAACATGGTGGCAGAAGGTGTGAATGCCGCAGAGCGTATACTTGTGGATAAAGGTATGTCGCCTAAGGAAGCAAGAGAAGTAAGTACCTATCGTGTGTTTGGAGGCATAAATGGTAACTATGGCACAGGCATTCAGGAAATGACAATGGCAAGTGACCGTTGGGAAAAGGAATCGGAACTGGCTGATGTGTATCTCAACAATATGGGTGCGTTCTATGGAAAGGAAGACCAATGGGAAGATATGCGCCAGTATGCTTTCCAGGCTGCTCTGGCTAATACTGATGCCGTCATCCAGCCACGTCAGTCTAACACATGGGGCGCTTTGTCACTCGACCACGTTTACGAGTTTATGGGTGGACTGAACATGGCTGTACGTAACATCACGGGCAAGGAGCCTGATGCCTATCTTTCTGACTACCGCAATCGCAATAACGTAAGGATGCAGGAAGTTAAGGAAGCTATCGGTGTCGAAAGTCGTACCACATTGTTTAATCCTACTTATATCAAAGAGAAGATGCAAGGTGGTGCAGGTGATGCCAATACGTTTGCCGAACTTGTTCAGAATACATTCGGTTGGAATGTGATGAAGCCTGAAGCCATTGACAAGGAGATGTGGGATGGCATCTATGAAACATACGTGAAGGATAAGTACAACCTTGGTACTCGTGACTTCTTTGAAAATAAGAATCCTGCCGCTTTACAGGAAATGACTGCCGTAATGATGGAATCTGCCCGTAAGGGTTATTGGAAGGCTTCTGTAACCCAACTCAAGGATATTGCAAGATTACATACGGAGCTTGTAAATAAATATGGCGTAAGTGGTTCGCAGATGGTAAGTGACAACCAGAAACTACAGAATTATATTGCAGAGAAGGTTGATGCTGCATCTGCCCAAGAGTATAAGAAACAAATAAATAAGGTGCGAGAAGAGACTGTAAGTGACAAGGATGGTAAGGTGTTGAAGAAAGAAGAAATCAGTTCTGCAAAAGAAAACACAACAATTGTAAGCAATCTTGTGGTGGCATTAATAGTCATTGTCTTCTTTGTGCTTATAGCTCTTCTTGTACGTCGTCGCCGTAACAATACAAATGAATAAATGGAAACAATTGTATTGGCATTAATAATTCTGGTCTGCTTCAATTTTGTGTTGAAGCAGACCTATCGCAAGGCTTGGATGGTAGGAGTCATTACGATAGTGTGTGCCCTATTCGTAGTTTTCACATGGCGGTTTGCCATAGAACAGAGTAAGTCTCAGTTGCAGGATTGGTTAGGCAATCAGCAACTTATGCTTGATGTTGCTGTCATCCTGAGCATTGAGGTTATCATACAGATATCTTATTGCATAATGTCAGCTCATTTGATGAATACTGGCAAGGTGCGGAAGCGTACATTGATGGTGTATAGGCTGTTGCGTTGGTTTCCAGGGATGCTCATCTTTCCTGTATTGTTCCATATCGAAACAATGTGTATGTTTTGGCTGACAGGCATTGATTTTGCTACTATTGCATATGGCTTAGCAGGAGTTATTGCAGTCTTGATACCACTACTCACTTGGAGTTTCAAGTGGCTAATTCCTGAAAAAGAATTACGATTGGAAATATTTTTCCTGACTAATGTACTCATTGCCCTCCTTGGCATTATCGCTACAGTGAATGGCCGTACAGCCGTTGCTGGTGTTTCTGAAATCAATATTGACTCGCTTGTCGGTTTTGCTACATTGCTTGTGGTTGGAGCCCTTGGTGGCTTCTATTATTATCGTATTAAACAAAATAGATTAAAGATATAAATATGAATTACATTTCTGATATTCTCTACTGGATTTCAACAGGACTGCTTGTGCCTGTTATTGTGTTACTTATTTTGCTTTTTGGACGTGCTCTCATACTTGTCGGTACGTTCTTTGGTCAGTATGTGTCGGTACGCAAGACTGAAACATTGTTAAAGAAAGAGTTTGATTCACTCAGTAAAGATAATGTCTTAGAGTTGGAAGAAAGGCTTCCTAAACAACAAAAATCACTTGTACTGCTTTACATACGTCAGATGTTATCTCAAAAGAACAGCGAGGCGCATTTGCAGAAGCTTCTATCTGACTTTGATATTGCATCTAAATCAGACCTTTCTGTGAGTAGAACCTTAACGAAGATGGGACCTATGCTCGGACTTATGGGCACACTTATTCCTATGGGCCCCGCTTTGGTAGGACTATCTTCGGGTGATATTGCTTCAATGGCATACAATATGCAGGTGGCTTTTGCCACAACGGTAGTCGGACTCTTCTCTGCTGCCGTAGGGTTTGTAACCGGACAGGTCAAAGGACGTTGGTATCAGCAAGACAAGGTTAATCTTCAGTTTCTTGCAGATTTGTTAACAGAAAACTAAAAAACAGAATTGCTATGTTAAAAAAAAGAAATAGTTCTTTGCAGAACAACATAGAGGATGATGATCCTATGTCTGTTGTCAGCAACCTCTTTGATGTGGCTATGGTCTTTGCTGTAGCACTTATGGTGGCACTTGTTACCCATTATAACATGACGGAGATGTTCTCACAGGAGGATTTCACAATGGTAAAGAATCCTGGCAAGGACAATATGGAAATCATCACAAAAGAAGGTCAGAAGATTAACCGTTACACTCCGAGTGAGGACCAGTCACATTCTGATGGCACAAAAGGCAAGCGTGTTGGTGTGGCATACGAATTAGATAATGGTGAAATCATATATGTGCCTGAATAAATATGTTTATTTAAGGCACATTAAACTCTATAGTTTCCCTAATATCACTTATAACTGAAACTATCAATGTAAGTTGCATAAAAGTTATGGCGACATGCTCTTAAGGTCTGAACTGTTTTCAAATTCATACATCTCTTAAATGCATAATTCAGTATTTTTTCGTCGTTTTCAGTCAGATTAACATTTGTAAGATTATAACTGTGAGAGAATGTGTTAGATGAAATCGCATCAACAGATGTTTTTAACAGAACCGTTTTAAGGTTAAGGCAATGACTAAATGCTTCAGAATCTATCAATTGTACTGATTGAGGAATCTCTAATTCAAATAAGGTGTTACAATATTTAAATGCACCGCAACCAATGGTGTGCACGGTTTCAGGAATACGAAGAAATAATTTCGAATATCTACCCATAAATGCATTGTCTCCAATAACTTCTACACCTTCGGGAAGTATCGTAGATCTACAGCCGAGAATAAGTGTCTTGCCGTCCTTACTAAGTATGGCATTTGAACCTTGTGGAGATATAAACTCTTTATTGTCTGATGAAAGGAAACAGACAACATTTTTATATATAAAGTGTTTGAATAAATTATTCAAACACTTTATATATACCTTGTTCTCTGTGAAGAAGTTCTACACGCACTCCAAATTTCTTATGTATGTGCTCGGCGACATGTTGTGCAGAATAAACACTTCTATGCTGACCTCCTGTACATCCGAACGAGATCATTAGATGTGTGAACCCTCTATCCATAAACCTTTGAGTATGAAAATCTACAAGTGGGTATATGTTGTTGAGGAAATTTAGAATTTCTCCATCTTGCTCAAGAAAATCTATCACTGGTTTATCAAGTCCTGTCAACTTCTTATATTCTTCGTATCTACCTGGATTATTGGTGCTACGACAGTCGAACACATATCCTCCGCCGTTTCCTGATTCATCTTGTGGTATTCCCTTTTTATAAGAGAAACTTGTTACCTGAACTGTCAGACCTTCAGTGGCTGATTCGTCCTTTTTATTTGAGACTGTATTATACATTTGTTTTCCTTTTTCTATAATTTTCTCTGCCACTATTTTTAAATATGGATATTTATCTATATGTCCGTTAGTTAATAAAGATTCCAAATTTGATAGTCCAGCAGGAATACTATCAATAAAATGTTTTTTCTTTTCCCATAAACCACGAAAACCATATGCACCGAGTACTTGCAAATTTCTAAACAAGACAAAGAGCATAAGTTGGGCCATGAACGTTTCTTTTTTGATGCTCGTATATGATGATAATGCTTTGATATACACATTAATAAGTTCTTTTCGCAAAGTATCACTATAACCAGCCGAAGCTTGCCACAAGAAACTTGCCACATCGTAATAGATAGGTCCTTTTCTACCACCTTGATAATCTATGTAATAAGGTGTGTCATTATGAATCATTATATTACGTGCTTGAAAATCTCTGTATAGGAATGTGTTGAATGGCTCGCTTAACAGATCTGTTGCAAAACTTTCAAAATCGTCTTGAAGTAGAACTTCATTGAAATCTATATCAAGGAGTTTGACGAAGCAATATTTGAAATAATTCAAATCGAACATCACACTCATTCGGTCTAATGATGGCACTGGATAACAATTCTTAAAGACTTCTTCACTTGCTCCTTTAAATTGTATATCAGGAAGTTCCGACATAACTCGTTTCAACATGTTTACTCCCTTATCAGTAAACTCGCCTGATGGAGTTTTACAATCTGCAAGAAAATCCTTAAGTGTTGTCGTTCCGAGTTCTTGTTGAAGGTAGCACAATCGGTCATCACTTATTGCATATACATGTGGAACAGATAAGTTTTTCTCGGCGAAAAGAAGAGACAATTTGTAAAAGGCTTCATTCTCGTCGGGTGACTTACTTGACACGCCATAAACGTTTTCACCCTTTTGGTTTGTCATAATATAATAGCATCTGCTACTACCTCCCCCACCGAATAGATGTTCCACCTTTATAGGAGATTCGCCAAAGGTTTTAGTATATAAATCTATGATTTTCTGTTCCATATAGACTTCACTTTCAAATACACAGCTGTTACATTAATCAACGACACAAACACCAATAGAATCACACCGATTAATATTGTAAACAATATACTTGGGGATTCAAAATCAGGGAAGAATGCCTGAAACATATCAATATATATGTTTCTTACTACCATCATTATTACAAATGCCAAAATTAATACCAAGACGTTCAATCCCACAGTCAGTAATTGATATGGTAGTGACACTTTAACTGGACTATAACCAATCAATAAGAGGTTCTCTAATTTTGTGTTGTTCTTTTCGACTAAGAGATATACACTGAGCATGAGCACATAAAGGGCAAGGATGCTGATAACCAATCCTATACTCATGACGATACCTACAATTACTTTCAACATAAATGTTGTTTTTGAAGCATCAAGTTTATCTTGGTCGGTCTCGTAGTTGTTTTCCTGAAGAAAACTTGTTATATGTTCGTCTGTTGGATTATTTACTTCTAAAATTAATCGTGTAATGGTTTTCGATTCACTATTAGCATAATAATCATTAGCCCACGTCATGAATGATTGCGGTACTAATATAGTGTTTAACCTACTACTGAATCCAACTATACGTCCAGTGTATTCATCATTTGAGTTTATGCCATAAATATTTATTTTAAGTTTTATGGCTCCCAATATTCCTTCTGAGAGTTTTGGAAGGCTACGACTTTGCGCATATCCGAAATTATACAAATCTAAATAATTGCGTGGTAGAATAATCGGAATTTCTTTTGATCCTTGCACATACTTCCAGTCTTCAGACTTAACATCGACAAATTCATCTGGAACTGATTCGAAGAACATCTCTGTAGAGAAATTTGTTGATTCGTCTAAGTCGAATGTGGCACGTACGTCGAAAACCGAAGGAGTGAAGTACCCCACTCTTTCCACAAACTTCTGTTGTTCAATTTCTTGAAGTTCTGGTCGTGAAAAAGCATTCGATTTACCTGTTATGGTGGTTACAGCACTGATTTTCTTATTAATAATCAGATAGCTGGATTTCATAAAACTATCTTCACCTGTATATATTGCCTGTGTGTCGTTATAGAACTGCACACTTAGTAATATAATAACCATCCCCACAATATTTGCAAAGAAGAAACCCGCAAATTGTGGGATACTTATATGTTGTCTTAGTAATTTCCAAACTAATTTCATGTTCTGTATATTTATATGATAGAACTTTTCTTATAGTTTAAATGTCTTGTCGTATGATAAATCCATGTGTTTACCGATACTTGTAACAATTACGCCTGCCCCTTGTTTTTTTGCTTCTTCCATAAGGATGTCTCCCATGATTCTACTGTTTGTGTCATCCAAGTGGCTTATTGGCTCGTCAACAAATATGAAATCGAATGGTTGACATAGGCTGCGTATCATTGCCACACGTTGTTGCTGTCCGAATGACATTCTACCAATTTTTGCATCGTATTTATCACTGATTCCTAATAAATCGAACCAATGACGGATACGTTCTATTGATTGGAATCGTGTCAGGTTGTTTTTTATCTCGATATTCTCCATGGCAGAGAGTTCGGGAAACAAACGGAGTTCCTGCCAAAGAAGTGATAATGATGTTTGTCTGATTTTCACCCACTGGCTGACGCTGAAGTCTCGGACATCATTTTTGTCAAAAAGAATCGTTCCTTCATAATCATGACGATATCCGAAAATATAACTACATAAAGAAGACTTACCTGTTCCTGAATTTGCTTCAACCAAATAGAGATGATTTTTCTCAAAAATCACATCTTGTTTCCAAATATCACTATTTATATCGGTTCTCTGTGAGAACACCTGAGGTAATGTATTATGGAGTGAAATAGTTTCCATTTTCAGTTTAATTTAATATAGCTCCTTTTAAGATCTGTTTAAGAACATTATCTGATTTATCTTGTGTCTGAATATTAATGGTTATCTCTCCAACACCACTTGATGATATGCAGATCTTGTCGATTAAAGGAACCTGTCCTTTAAGGTTGAGTTGTGCATATATATATTTTCCAACTACATCTTTGTCGTTCTTAATACTTGTGGAGAGAGCTTTAAGAGATGAAGGCGTGGTTCCAAAATACAGATTGTTCTTTTTAACATCCATATAATAGTCCTTATCTTCAATTCGTAGTTTGTATTGGTCTTTGAAAGGTACGATGTTCACACCATATTCTTTTGACGACTCCATCCAGTAATTCATATCCTTCATGAAATTGGAGTTTTTCAAGTTGGCTACCAATGAGAAATCTGCGTCTTTTAACACACAGTCGTAGTTCTGTGATTTATCAACTGATTTTGATGAAATTAACACATCGCCATCTATTGCACGTATGATATTATCTGCATCTATGCCTAAGTTCAATGCAGTAAGCATTTCTTTAACTGCAGGGAACTTCTTTATCTGTTCTAATCCCTTTTTGCCATTTGAACCGAAATAAATCCATGTTTTATTATTTTTAGGAATATTGCTTAGATATGTACCCTGTATTGGTTTAAATGAATCGTAGCCGTCATCAATGATTTTCTGAGCATTTGCATTATTTCCACATAACAATGTTTTAACGCTAACACTTCCTTTCAAGAAATCAACACCGAAGATTACATTTACATCAGAATAATTTACACCCGCAGGCAACAATGATTTGTAATCTTCAATATATTGGCTTGGAATTGCGGCAAGATTTGAATAAATCTGAAAGTCTTCGCAATTCATCTCATTCATTTTCTTCGCATTTTCCGACATAATAAAGCTGTTGTCTTCATTATAGTCAAACAACTGCTGTATTACTGCTCCGTCGTTTTGTGTGGATGATATACCTTTGTCTTCTACTCGCACAAGCAATAATAATGTATTGTCATCGTATGCGACATTTATATCGTCGAGAAGTTTACAACATTTTAATCCGTTGCGTTCTTTAACTTTTGTACAGATATTCTGTCCCGATAATGTGTTCAGAAATTCATCAAGCAATGACTCGTCATCAACACATATTGATAATCCTGTATAGTTGTTTTTAGTTTGAAACAAATATACCGGTAAATCAAAATTCAATCCTGTAAGTGAAGGGTCGTTAATGATGTCTTCAACATGTTTCTTGGCATTTTTACCCATAAGCACCCCCAGCGATTGCTTTGCCATGGCTATTATTGGGGAATTACTTAAATCACTTTTTTCAACAAGGTTTTTCATATTGGCTTTTACAACCAATGTAGCATCCTTAGGAATTACTGTGGTATAATTTTTCTCGTTGTTAGTACAAGCCGACAACATGAAAATTAATGCCAGAATAACGTAGATATGTTTGATGCACTTACTCATAGTTAATACTGAAATATTGAAAAATAAGTTATTTTTTTGCTTTCTTCTTTTTTTCGTACATCTGATTAAATATGTCATAATAATGCTCTGGAGCAACATCCTTTAGATCTGCCGGCCACAACTTGGCAAGAACATCTGGAGTGTACTCGCATGCTAACTTTGAATATTGTAAAAACAAGTTATCAAGATTCATTATGTAACATATTTGTGCAAGATATGCAAACGACTTGTAATGTAGAGGGTCGCTGGTTTGTTTTGAAGCCATTGTCAGAAAGAATAATGCAGCACGATAAAAACCATGTGCGAATAATTCTCCACCTGCAAGCATCATGATTGCAGCTTTTCCCGATTCGGTACATTCAATTGCGTCATAATATGTTTCAACGGCCTTGTCTGTGTTACCTAAAGCTGTGAGAATATTACCTTTTTGCAACAAAAATTCTGCCTCGTGGGGATAAGTTCTTAAAACTACATTTATCAGATTGAGGGCTTCCTTATAAAAACCTCCGATATATAACGAATCGGATATAAATGCTCTGTTATTGGCTTGGAGTTCCTTGTTTTTATTCTCCTTTTTAGTAGAATAATCTCTTGCCTTTATTAAAAACTTATATCCTTCTTCATTTTGTTTGTTCATGACATAACATCTTCCGATTATCATCAGAAATGTTTCATCATGAGTCATCTCATAATATTTAAGATATGCATCGAGTGCTTTGGCATAATTCTGAAGGTCATAATAACCATGTCCTTTCACCATCAGTGCCTGAATATCGTTGGGATCTACAGCAATGGCATTTTCTGCTGAATTAACCGAATCCTCAGTCTTGCCTGTTACGTGTTGTAACGAAGCGAGGTAGGTCCACCCTTGAGGCATGTAAGGGTTGTTATCTAAACACTGTGAATAAACATTGATTTCTTCTTCAAACAAATCGCAGTCATGACACACTTTTGCAACCTCGATATCTATCTCATCGCCATCAAGCGGTGAACAGATTCTGAGATATTCATTTACCCATTCACGGATTGAGTTGTTGCTTAACGGATTTGTACTTAAATCGGAAAAAGAAACTATAATATGAAAATATGCGTCTTTCAAACGATTTTTACCTTCGTTTTTGTTCGACATTCTTTCACATTCTTCCTGCTCAATAGTTATCCATTGTCTGAAATATTCAAACGCCGCCTTATCATCACCTTCTTGGGCACATGCCAACTGGGCTTTGAAATAGTAAACATCATGATCTTCCTCAACATTAAGAAGTCTAAGAACTTCTTCGGCTTCATGGAATCTGTGAAGACTGATTAATGAGTTTACCTTCAAAGATAGCAGATATGAATCTCCATCATGCAACTTTAGTCCGTCAAGGACTGCCTCAAGCATCTTGTTGAGATCATCATTTGCTAAATAATACTCTGCGATATCGACAAAATCGTCAGAATCAAGATAACACACTTTACCTTGTTCCTTAGCACTTTCATATTTATTTAATATGTCTTTAAATTCTAACGAATTATAATTCATATACGATTCTATTGATATCTTTAGAGTGTAAAATCACATCACGTATTCTTTTGACACGTAGATCTTATTTACTAATCTTTGCCCAACTATCTTTAAGTCCTACTGTACGGTTGAATATCAGATGATCTTTTGTTGAATCAGCATCTGGAGTATAATAACCAATACGTTGGAATTGTATATAGTCCAAAGGCTTGAATTCAGTTGCATATTTCTCGATATATGCCTTAGTGTTAATTTCAAGACTATTTGGATTAAGGAATGGACGCATTGCCTCTATACCTCTAACTCCTTCATGTTCATCTGAATATTTCTTAATCTCATCTCTTGGATTCTCAACCATCCACAAGCGGTCGTAATTGCGAACCTCCACAGGAAGACAGTGGTTAACACTAAGCCAATGAATAGTTCCTTTAACCTTACGGTTAGCCTCAGGCATACCACTCTTTGTATGTGGATCATATTCACAATATATTTCCTCGATATTACCCTCAGCGTCTTTCTTAACACCTGTACATTTGATGATATATGCATTTTTAAGACGTACTTCGCGATCTACAGATAATCTGAAGAACTTCTTAGGAGCATCTTCCATAAAGTCATCACGTTCAATCCATAATTCACGACTAAACTCAATTGTGTGTTTCTTTGAGTTCTCATCTTCAGGGTTGTCTATAGCCTCAAGTGTCTCTACTTGTCCTTCTGGATAATTGGTGATAATCAACTTCACCGGATTTAAGACGGCACTCAAGCGAGTTGCACGTTTATTCAAGTCTTCACGTACTGAATATTCAAGCATGGCATAATCATTCAAAGCATCATACTTTGTATATCCAATCATCTTGATGAAGTTACGGATACTCTCAGGACTATAACCACGACGGCGCATACCGCAAATAGTAGGCATTCGTGGATCGTCCCAACCTGAAACCACACCTTCTTGTGTTAGAATCAAGAGATTTCTTTTTGACATGAGGGTGTATGAAAGGTTCAACTTGTTAAACTCTGTCTGACGTGGTCGGTTGTCATCCAGATTGTCTCCTTCCCCTCTTGATATCTTAAGCCAATCGATAAACAAATCGTATAATGGACGATGAGGCACAAACTCCAATGTACACAATGAATGTGTTACTCCTTCGAAGAAATCCGACTGACCATGAGCAAAATCATAATTTGGATAAACATTCCATTTTGTTCCGGTTCTGTGATGTGGAATCTTCTTTACACGATAGATGATAGGATCTCTAAAGTGCATGTTTGAATTTGCCATATCTATTTTGGCACGCAAAACCATTGCTCCTTCTTCTATTTCGCCTGCCTGCATCTTTTGAAACAGTTGGAGATTCTCTTCTACCGGACGATTACGATATGGACTATCTGTTCCCGGTGTTGTAGGAGTACCTTTCTGTGCTGCTATTTCTTCTGATGTCTGTTCGTCGATATATGCTTTGTTTTCCTTTATTAGGTCTATTGCAAAATCATAAAGCTGTTGGAAATAATCAGAAGCATAGTACACATTTCCCCAATTGAAACCAAGCCATTGAATATCTTCTTTTATGGCATCAACATATTCAACATCTTCTTTGGCTGGGTTTGTGTCATCGAATCGAAGATTACAAACACCACCATATTTCTCAGCCAAACCAAAGTCCAGACAAATTGCTTTAGCGTGTCCGATATGTAGATATCCGTTTGGTTCAGGTGGAAAACGAGTCTGAATTTTTCCGCCATTTTTACCTTCTTCAAGATTTTGTTTAACTATTTCTTCAACGAAGCTAAGTGATTCACTTTTTACTTCTTCTGTATTTTTAATTTCCATTTTTATAAATAGTTTCTAATTTTATGCAAAGATAGTGATTAATTATTAATTGCATGATAATAATGCTATCATACATGTAGGAATTACATTTTATTAACTATAATATTTCAATAATCCGTCCATTGGTGAGCGCATTATCACACCAATCTCGTAACCTAATTGTTCTGCAACTTCTTTAATTTCATCTTCATACACCCATGCTATCGATCCTACAAAATTAACTTGTAGTTGCTTAGACGGTGAAAAACACTCGTATGACTTTATGTTTCTTACAAAGAACTGCTTGAAACAATTTATCAGAAATGAATGTATCTCGTCGTTGTCGCGATGATGTTGACAAAACTGACTTATTTCTCCAAGAAATCTATTTGGCAGTGGTTGACGATATGTTTTTTCTATAATAGACGCTCCTGTCTGTTGGGTCTCAGTATAAAACAAATCTGTTAAATCTTGCGAAAACTGATTCTTCAACATATCTCCCACCAAACGTTTTCCTATATATGCAGCACTTCCTTCGTCACCGAGGATATACCCCAACGGAGATACATTTTTTAGGATCTTATGGCCGTCGTAATAGCATGAATTAGATCCTGTACCCAAAATACATGCTACCCCTGAGTTATTACCCAGCAAAGCATGTGCAGCACCTAATAAATCTGAATTGACTTCTGCCTTACATGCAAGGTCTTGCTCTAATATAGCTTTCAGTCTTGGTGCTGTTTCGGGCGTACATCCTGCTCCATAAAAATATACTGTTAAGTCATCGCCTTCTTGTAAATCAAGTTGAGGCAATAATTCGTCTTGTATTATTTTATGAATTACATTATCGTTTTGATGAAAGGGATTGATTCCTTGTGTTGAGAAAGAATCAGACTGTGCATTATCACCTGAATCGACATAATGCCAATCAGTCTTAGTCGAGCCACTATCTGCAATAAGTATCATTCTGCACTAAAATCTTTAATACGTTGTTCTTCGCTTAATTTACAAATCAACAGAGTGTCATCTTTTTCTGCCACTATATAGCCATCAAGTCCTTGAACCACTACTCTGCGCTCTTCAGTTGTGTGGACAATACAATTATGGCAATCGTGAAGGTCGATACGCTGCCCTATTGTCGCATTCCCTTCGCTGTCTTTATCCGACAGAGTGATTAAAGAACCCCATGTACCAACATCACTCCAACCAAAATCGGCAGGATATACAAAGATGTCAGAGGCATTTTCCATAACTGCATAGTCAATACTAATGCTTGGACATGTAGGGAATAACTCGTTTACTTTTTGTTGTTCGTCGCTTGTTCCAAGATATGTATCTAATTTCTCAAACACAGCCGCCACTTCCACTGCATATGTGTTTAATGCGTTGACAATTGTTTGGATATTCCATACGAAAATACCCGAATTCCAATAGAATTCTTGTTGTTGAATATATTCCTGTGCAGTTTTCAGATCTGGTTTCTCTCTGAATTTTGCAACTTTATATATTGTTTTGTCTTCGTTCCCTGAGTTAGTTCGTTCAATATATCCGTATCCTGTTTCTGGACGTGTTGGCTTCATTCCGAGAGTTAATATTGCATTATTCTGCGATGTAAACTCTAATGATTTGTTTATAACCTTTTGGAATTCAACCACGTCTGTTACCATATGATCGCTTGGGGTTACAACAAGATTGGCTTCTGCATCAATTTTCTTGATTCTCCAGCTAACATATGCTATACATGGCGCTGTGTTTCGTCGGCATGGTTCTAACAATATATGATCTGTTGGAATTTCTGGCAGTTGCTGCTGCACAATTGTCTGGTATTCCTTACTTGTTACCACCCATACATTTTCTGAAGGGATGATTCCACGAAACCTATCCAGAGTCATCTGTATAAAAGTGCGTCCGCATCCTAAGACATCAATAAATTGTTTTGGATATTTTGGGGTACTCATTGGCCAAAATCTACTACCAACGCCACCAGCCATTATTACTAAATGATTATGATTCATTATATCTTATGTATTTAATAAACATAAGGATTATTAAAGTCTGTATTAATAATCCTATTCTTCTATTCTTCATATCACTGCAAAGATAAAAAAAAAGCGGCTAACTACCAAAATAGTCAGTCGCATTTCTGTAAAAAAATTAATATGTTATAAACCGTATAAAAATATCTCTACAGTTTAAACAAATAACTTTTTAAGCTTCTGCAGGTGCTTCTTCAGCAGCTTCTTCTGTTGCAGGTTCTTCTGCTGGAGTTTCAGCAGCTACTGCAGCAGCTTTCTTTTCAGCTACTTTCTGAGCGATAGCTTCGTTAACTTTCTTTTCTGCAGCAAGACGTGCTTCGTATGCAGCCTTCTTTTCAGCAGCTTTTTGTGATTCAAAAGCGTTAAGTTTGTTAAGCTTTTCTGATTTCCAAGCATCAAATTTTGCTTGAGCTGCTTGTTCGTCGAATGCACCTTTCTTAACACCACCAAGGAGGTGCTTCATCATGTATACACCTTCAGATGAAAGGATGTTACGAACTGTGTCTGTAGGCTGTGCACCGCACTGTACCCAATGAAGAGCACGATCAAAGTTCAAATCAATTGTAGCAGGATTGGTGTTTGGGTTGTATGTACCAATCTTTTCAACGAATCGACCATCACGTGGTGCATTAACATCTGCGATTACGATAGCATAGAATGCATAATTCTTGCGACCGTGACGCTGCAATCTAATTTTAGTTGCCATTTTCTGTTTCTTTGTTTTTGTTATTAAATGATTTGAATATACTGCTAACTCGTAACAGCGGCTGCAAAGTTACAAAAAAATATTAGTTTGACAAAATATTTAATCAAAGACTTTTACATCTGTATGTAAATCTATTGTGTTGTATCAAATATTTTCAGATCTGATTGTGTCTGAATAATAATTATTTTGTCTTGACAATGTCAAACAGATATGTAAATCGTGCTGAGATTGTTTGGTGGGCCGAACGTGCAAAGTCACCTTTTTTGCTATTGTCGAACACATCCGCCAAACCATAATAATATCTGGCTTCTAATAGGAAATGACCTATATTAGTACTTAATTCCATACCGAAGCCACCTGTGATACCATAATCAAATTTGTTCTTAACATTCAAACCATATTGCTCTACCACATGACTTGGTCGGTTATCGGTATTCCATACGCCGCCATACGACTCGGTGCTGTTAAGATTTATTCCTATCTGGGGACCTGCCTCAAACAAGAACTTACATCCTTTTTTCTCATATCCCCACCCCATCTGCATGAGTAATGGTATCTGTAAATACGAAAGATCTCTGTGGTATGTATTACCACTTCCATCCTCTATATTTTCTTTCCAACCTAAATTGGTATAATTTAATTCGGCTTGCACACCACATATGGTTGTAAAGTATTTCTCGCAGATATATCGTGCTGTTAATCCAAACGTAGGATTAACCTTGTACGACTGATTGATTTTAGGTTCGAAATTCATTTCGGTCAATGTAGTTCCTACATTACAACCAAGAGAAAAATCATTTCTACGCAATCCAACTTGTGCAGAAACTGGCATTCCTACCATCAGCAATACAAAGGACAAAGACACACAAAGAATAATTGTTTGTGTCTTTGCCTCCGATATGTTGTATTTAAATATATTCTTCAAGAGATTTTTACGCTAAAATATGGGTGAAAATCAGTGTTTTAATATGAAATAATATCAATGATATTAATATTGTCTAACACTTATTGTTCCGTCTGCGTTATACTGAACGAACATCAAAGCATTGTTTACAAAACCGCTCCATGAGTTCTTATGAACGAAATGCATTGGATTTTGAAGTGCTGGAGTTTTCAGATTGTCAATATTTGATGCGAAATTATCTCCTTGTTCAAACATATGACGAACAAAATAATTTGCTATATCATAACCAAGCATACCATATCGTGGATAGGTGTTGTATTGGTCGCGTTTGAATGAATGACGGAATTTCTGATTGAAAGTAATTGACGCAGTTGAGTTTGGATTATTATAGAATGTTGTGAAATATATACAACGGTATTTACGGAATGATTCTGCCTCTTTATCGGCAAATGCTTGCCAATCGGCATATCCACACATCTGAATATTATATGAAGACAAATCTAACTCATTCAACCGTTTAACCACTCTTGTATATGCAGTTTTTGTTCCTGATGACAGAACTATTATGTTTTCTCCTTCTTCTGATAACACCTCACGAATAGTTCCAATATTCTTTAAGTCAACATTTGCAAATAATTTGTTTTGACCATTCAAGAAGTTCTTCAATCTGGTTGTATTCTCGAGCTTATCCATTTGGTCCTCGATATTCACAAAGACGAATTTTGCATTTGGATGCATTTCAATCAATGATTCATATGCACGCAGATATCCATTAGTATCCAACTTAGTA
This sequence comes from Bacteroidaceae bacterium, assembly GCA_024682395.1. Taxonomy (GTDB): domain Bacteria; phylum Bacteroidota; class Bacteroidia; order Bacteroidales; family Bacteroidaceae; genus Colivivens. The sequence goes on along the minus strand of JAIKZH010000030.1, from coordinate 4,494 downwards.
TTTACCTGATAAACATTGCGTGTGTTGTTCACGATTGCTGAATTTGAAGACAATGGCACAACCAACGAAATGTTGTTTTGTTCAGTAAAACTGATTAACTTCGTGATGTTATTCACGTTCTTAGGACCGATAATCAATTTTACGTTCTTTATTTGTGGTAAACGCAATACACTATCTATATCAGCTTCATCATATGCATATATCTTTGCACTCACACCTTCTTTCTTCAAATCTGATATTGCCAACATCACACCCTCATAGAAATCTATCATGGTTATCATGTCCTTATTCTTCTTTTCATGATCAAGACCATAAGGCATTATGACAGCCAATGATACAGGTTCTGGTTTCTTTATCTCAATAACTGGAGCTGGTGCAGGTGGATATAAAGCTAGAAGTTCTTCTTTTGTATATGGAATACACAATTCTGTTCCCTTCTTTAACTTATCATCATTTGTAAGTGTTGGATTTGCTTCTATCAATGCTTGTACTGATATTCCATTATCATGTGCAATACCATATAAAGTCTCCTTCTTTTTTACCTTATATGTAGTCTTACATGGCACTGTAGGCTTTGACTGTTCTGATTTTGATGAAATATTCACTGCAGCCTCTAACGGACGTGTAGCAGACTGAGTTAATTGATTAAGCGATACACTCTTTGTCACAGGAATTTGTATGATTTGACCCGCCATTATGTTTTCAGTCATTCCTGGATTGGCTGCAATTATCTGTTTTACAGTCACGCCATATGTACGACTTAAACTATACAGAGTTTCACCTGATTTTACTTCGTGACGTTGCTGTGCTTTAGTTGCCATGCTGAACATCAGCATTGTGATAACTAAAAAAATATATGAAATCCTTTTCATTGTTAATTAATACAAATCTGCTTTGTTTTATATTTCATTTTCTTTTATTGGTGACTAATCCCTCGATTTGCTTATTTACTTTACATTAAAGACAAACGATGAAATTGATGTCTTGCCAATTTAAATGCAAAGTTACGAGAAAAATCCAATATGAACAAAACTATTAGCAAATATATTAGTTCTTGGATGATTTTTTTATAGAAAAAGATAAAAACTTGAATACCAACACCCTGAAATCAACACAAAAATCATTATTAAAGGGTATTTAATTCTTAATAAATGTTATTTTTGACCGCAAAACATGCTATTTATGTTAAAAATACCACTTTTTTAGTACCAAATGATTGTTTATATAAAAAATATATATTATCTTTGCGGCGTGTTTTTCATAGTATTAGATTTAAGGTTAACAAAGGTTGGGGTAAGGCGTTACCCCTTTTTTTATTTTATAACCCCATCTTGTACTATTTTTCACTCGTTTCCACTTTGATACATTTCAATCACAATACAATAATTATTGTGAATTATTGCATTATATGATTACAACATTACACGATTACGTAATTACATGATTTCCCCGCTACCAAAGCATCTGTGATGATTCTCGTCATATACAACACAGAATTGTCCGGGAGCAACTCCATGTATTTTTTCGTCGGCTTTTAATTTCCAGACATTATCACCGCCACACGACAACACACCGCTTAAGAATTCAGGTGCATGACGAATCTTAAATGTCACCTTTATATCTTGGTCTGTTGGTAATGGTTTTGTTATAGTATGGAAATCAACCATTTCTATATGATCTTTATATACTTTCTCTGGATCATAGCCATGACTGACAAACAATATATTTCGTTTGATATTCTTTTTAACCACAAACCATGGACCACCGCCAAATCCAAGTCCTTTACGTTGCCCTATTGTATAGAACCACAAACCACGATGTTCACCAATCTTATGTCCTGTTTCAAGTTCACGCACATCGCCTGGGTTCTCACCTAAATATTTCTTTATATATTCTCTGAAATCGATATTACCTAAAAAGCATATTCCTTGACTGTCTTTACGTCTTGCATTCAACAGACCTGCCTTCTCAGCTATTTCTCTCACTTCATGCTTCCATAAATGTCCTATCGGAAATATCAACTTAGAGATTTGCAATGAATCTATCTGACACAGGAAGTCGGTCTGGTCTTTTACTGGATCAGGACTTGTGCAGAGCCATTTAAAGCCCTCATTATCAATTTCAGTTGTGGCATAGTGGCCTGTAGATGTTAAATCGAAATGTTTACCGACAACATCCTCAAAACATCCGAATTTGATTAGTTTGTTACACATAACATCAGGATTTGGCGTAAGTCCCATACGAGCCTTATCCATTGTGTAACCCACCACTTTATCCCAATAGTCTTTGTGCAAGTCAACCACATCAAGTTTGCATCCATATTTCTTGGCAAGCCACTGGCAAATCTCTACATCTTCTTCTGATGTACAATTCCATTCGGTGTCTTCCTCCGGACCAATCTTGATGTAAAACAGATGTGGGTCATATCCTTGTTCTTTGAGCATATGTACACTCACTGCGGAATCTACCCCACCCGACACTAATGCTGCTACTGATTTCATTGATTATATTGAATATTCGCGTTTTGTCTATTTTGAAAGTTCAAGCATCTTGTTTATTGGACGTATTGCCTCTGCTGCAAGTTGTGGATCTACACTGATCTCTGGTTGCTCTGTTTGAAGCGTATTATACAATTTCTCAAGTGTGTTGAGACGCATATAACTACATTCATTACAACTACAGCCAATTCCTTCTGTCATCTCAGGTGGAACAGGATAGAACTTCTTGTTTGGCGAAGCTGCTTGCATCTTGTGAAGGATACCGCTCTCTGTGGCAACTATAAACTCTGTTGCATCGTTGTTAATAGAATATTTGAGCAAACCAGCTGTTGAACCAATCTCGTCGGCTACCGCCTGGATGGCTGCTGGACACTCTGGATGCACAAGCACCTTTGCTTCAGGATGTTCTTTCTTAAGATTCAAGATGGCTTCTAATGAGAAACGTCCATGCACATGACATCCGCCATTCCACAACAACATATCTCTGCCCGTGATACTATTTATATATGCTCCGAGGTTCTTGTCTGGCGCAAATATCAGTTTGGCGTCTTTTGGATAACTATCCACAACCAATCGAGCATTTGAACTGGTAACAACCACATCCGACAAAGCCTTTACTGCCGCCGTAGTATTTACATATGTCACCACTTTATAACCAGGATGTTCTTCTTTAAATTTCTTCAGATCCTCGGCAGGACAACTATCGGCAAGAGAACAACCTGCATTTGTGTCTAACACAAGTACTTTCTTCTCCGGACATAATATTTTACAAGTCTCACCCATAAAATTCACACCACACATAACAATGATATCAGCATCTGTCTTTGCTGCATATTGTGCCAAAGCCAAAGAATCGCCCACAAAGTCGGCTATGTCCTGAATGGAACCATCAGTATAATAATGCGCCATAATAATCGCATTTTTTTCTTTTGCGATTCTGCGTATTTCTGTCTTTAAAAAATTTGCATCCATGATTTATATCTTTTAATAGAATTGGGTGTGGAAAATCCACTACTATTATTTTTATGTTGCAAAGTTAATAATTATTTCCCTAATTCAAGCAACCTATGGTTTAATATAGGATGTAAATAATGTATATTCTATTATTATTTAGTCAATTTTAACTTGTAAGTGACGATTTTATTATAACTGCGTGCCGTTTGTTGCCGTCAGCTCTTAAACCTTTTAGTTTTACGATTGTCTATAAGGGTATAGTTTATTATTTAGTTTATTTATTAAAGTATTTATCGTTTAATTATGAGAAAAATATTTCTTTTATCATTGTTTGCATTAATTACTCTAACCATTAATGCACAAAACAACAATTCTGAAAGTCGTCAAGATCGTATGAGTAAGATTGACATGACCGACATGTATAATCGACAAGCAAATGAATGGTTCAAAACCTTGAAATTAAAGAAAGACCAAAAAGATTCGTTCATCGCTTTGTTTCTTGATTGGCAAACTGAAAGATTTAACGCATCTAACCCTAACGGACAAATGCGCACACCACGCGAAGAACAACCTGATTTCAAGAATATGACCGATGAAGAAGCCGACGAATACTTAAAGGGATATTTCGAGAAACAAACAAAACAAATTGCTGAAAACAGCGAACGTCAACAAAAGCAACTCGAAATCGACAAGAATTTCCAATCTAAGTTTCTCCAAATCCTCACACCTGCTCAGGTTGCTCAATTGCTGAGTCAATCTCGTGGCATGTCTGGCATGTTTGGAGGTGCTGGCAGAGGTATGAACATGCGAGGTGGCAACTTCCCTGGTGGACCGGGCGGATTCGGCGGATTCGGCGGCGGCATGGGAGGTGGCATGCGTGGCGGATTTGGCGGATTCTAATGGCTCAGTAGATAATTAGTGGGGATAAGCATATATCATAGCAAGCCTATAAAGGAAGAATTTCTCATCTCTGATTCCCCTAAGTGCAGCCCTAAAAGCCTTGACTTTTGCATTGAATGACTCAGCAGCAGCATTAGACGAT
>JAIKZH010000033.1 GCA_024682395.1 Bacteroidaceae bacterium | reverse complement strand
TATTTAAACATTGGCATTCAGCATATGAGAATGCTGAATGCCAATCAATTTGTGAAGATATGATATAGTTTTATGAATATAAGATATGCTTTAATTATGAAGCAAGACTGATATTGTATTCGCCTGCTAATTTGCGAAGATTAATGAGTGCATATCTAACTCTTCCTAAAGCAGTGTTTATGCTAACTCCTGTCATATCTGCAATTTCCTTAAAACTTAAATCCTGATAGTATCTCATACGTATAACTGTACGTTGACATTCAGGAAGCATGTTGATGATTTCCTCAAGTCCATTACTTGTCTGACGCTTGATGAATGCATGTTCTGCATTATGATCGTCTGCCAAATCAACATTGTTGAATAAGTCAACCTCGCTTTCATCATTTGAGATTGTGGCGTTGTTGCTGTTATGACGGAAATAGTCGATAATAAGATTATGACTTATGCGCATAATCCATGACGAGAACTTTTGTTGTTCTGTATATTTACCTGAGCGTAAAGTGTTTATGATACGCATGAAAGCATCTTGGAACAGATCTTCTGCTATTTCTTGATTGCGAACAGAATATGCAATGTAAGAAAAAACTTTACTTTCATATCTACTCAACAAAGTGTTGAATGCTTCATTGTTGCCTTGAATATAAGAACTGACCAATTGTTCATCGGTAAGTTTTAGTAAATTTTCCATTAAGCTTAGTTTTAGAGTCGTATAGACACAATAAGCACATGTGTACCTTGTTATCTACCGATTGTTTGGCGTAATGTTTTCTATAGGCAATCTGGTTTTAAATGTTATAAATTCAATATGTAAAGTTTTTAATTCGTTTGCAAATTAAAATAACATTTTGCATATATGCAAGTATTTTGCCTAAAAAAATTACAAATAATGAATCTTTTTAACATAAAATGGTGTTTTTTTCGTATTTGAACCCTTTTAGGAAATCTGTTATACTCATTCTTTTCTTGCCTGCCAACTGTAAAGAGCATATTTCTAATGTGCCTTGCCTGCATTTAACATGAATATATGTTTTTCCATCACTGCTAATTTCACCTGCGGTGTTATTAATACTATCTTTATCAATGAGTTTAGTTTCATAGATCTTTACATCGACTTCTTTGGTGGCAGTTTTTAACTTACACCATGCTGCTGGATAAGGACTGAGGCCTCTGATGAAATCGTGAACATGAACGGCATTTTGCTCCCAGTTAATATGACATGTGTCGTGGAAGATCTTTGGCGCAGGTTTCAATTCCTCTGTTGGGATATTGTCTTGTTGAGTTGTTTGAATATTTTCGTTTATTATATTATCAACAGTCTCTGTAACAAGTTTTCCTCCTAAGATCATTAATTTGTCGTGTATGTCGCCCACGTTATCGTTTTCTCCGATAGGAACTTTTACTTGTTGTATGATATCACCTGTGTCTATTTCGTGTTTTAGGAAGAAGGTGGTTATACCTGTTTCTTTTTCTCCATTGATGATTGCCCAGTTAATCGGTGCAGCGCCTCTGTATTGTGGAAGTAGTGAGGCATGCAGGTTGAAAGTGCCTAAACGTGGCATGTTCCATACGATTTCTGGAAGCATTCTAAATGCGACAACGATTTGTATGTCTGCATTTAATTTACGTAACTCTTCGATGAACTGTTCGTCTTTGAGTTTTACTGGTTGTAGTACATTTAATCCGTGTTCAATCGCATATTTTTTCACAGGACTGGCTTGTAATACACTGCCGTGACGTCCTATTGGCTTATCGGGCATGGTGACAACTCCTACGACATTATATCCGCCTTCAACTAAAGCTTTTAAACTCTCAACTGCGAAATCAGGAGTTCCCATATATATGATTCTTAAATCTTCCTTTTTCATATGACTCTTTTTGTGTCGGTTAATACTTTTTTGTGTTATTACTCTGAGGGATACAGGTTGGTTGTATTACCTTAATTAATAATAGACCTTTTTACTCAGATGCGATGTCCTGCAATACGCTACGATATGAATTAAACAATCCAGAACGTGAAACGAAACCAATAAAATGACCTTCTTCGTCAACAATCGGTAGGTTCCATGCGTTTGTTTCATCGAATTTGTCCGCCGCAACCTTTAATGTGTCGTTAATATTGAGTAGTGCTGGTGGATCTTTTATGAACGAACGGACTGTGTATAAGTGATATAACTCAGGACGGAACATGTATTTTCTTAAACTATCCAAAGTGATGACACCAACAAGTTTCTTTTGTTCGTCTATTACAGGGAATATGTTTCTGTGAGATTTGACAATGACAAGTATCATTTTGCTGAGATCCATGTCAATAGTCATTGTTCTATAATCTTTTTCTATTTGTGAATCGAGATTCAGTAATGTCAATATCGCTTGGTCCTTATCGTGTGTTAATAGTTCTCCTTTTCTTGCCAAACGCATTGCGTAGATGCTGTGAGGTTCGAAGGTCTGTATTGTTAGATATGCAGCCACAGATACTATCATCAACGGCACGAATAGGTCGTAACCACCTGTCAACTCAGCAATTAGGAAGATTCCAGTTAATGGTGCGTGCATAACACCCGACATGAGTCCTGCCATACCGAATAGGGCACAATTGCCTGTGGTCAGTGAATAATCGTCACCTACATTTAGCCCTAATAGGTCGTTCCATATGTTGGCGAAGATAAATCCGGCGATACTTCCTAAGAATAGGGTAGGAGCAAATACTCCACCACATCCGCCACCGCCATTTGTTGCAGTAGAAGCGAATACTTTCAGAAGTAATACCAAACCAAGATATATTAATAATGTGTTTTCGCTACCATAGAACAATGTGTTGTGCATGATTTCATCAGGTGAGGCATTGTTGATCATTTGGCGTATCACATCGTAACCTTCTCCGTACATTGCAGGGAAGAAGAATATGAGAACACCAAGAATCACAGCCCCCACTAAGAATTTCTTACCTGGGTGTTTCAACTTACCGAATATACCTTCAAACCAATTCATGGTTCTGGTGAAATACAAAGACACTAATCCGCACATGATACCTAAAAGGATACATCCTGGGATGATGTCGATGGTGAAGGATTCTTCCATCTTGAATTGAAACATAGGTGCTGTTCCAGTCAGTGCATATGATACACATACAGATGTGAGACATGTTACAAGTAATGGAAGTAGTGAGAGCATGGTAAGATCGAGCATCAAAACCTCCAAGACAAACATTAATCCAGCAATTGGTGCTTTGAAGATTGCAGCCACAGCACCTGCTGCACCACATCCAACGAGGAGCATTAACATGTTTGGCGGTAGGTGGAAGCGTTTGCCTAAATCAGAGCCAAAGGCAGAGCCGGTAAGTACAATAGGAGCTTCGGCACCGACGGAACCACCAAATCCAATTGTCAGTGAACTCGCGATTATACTCGACCATCTGTTGTGACCTTTTATCCTTGCTCTTTTTCTTGAGATGGCATAAAGGATTTTGGTTACACCATGACTGATGTCGTCCTTTACAATGTAACGTACGAATAATCCTGCCAATAATATACCTATGGCAGGGTATAGCATATATAGTTCGTTTGTGTCGCTTAAGTTAAAGTGTTGAGTGAGAATATGTTTGATAAATTCTATCAGCCATTTCAGAACGAATGCGGCCAATCCAGAGCAGACACCGACAATAAGACTAATCATCAGTATTATCTGTCTTTGCGTATGATCGCCTTTAATCCATTCAGTAATAGCCGTGGACAATTTGGCTTCTTTTCTGAGTATAGATATTTTCATTCTGTTGGTACTTATCTGTTTTTATTCTCTTATTATCTGGAATTTGCCGTTAGAATCAATTTTTACGATGCTTGAGGGTTGATGTTTCTCTTTGCATCGTTGATTGTATCTCACCACATAATCTACTGCATTTTTTATTTCATCACTTATTTCATCGAATGTCTGTGCAGTTGGTTCTCCGCTGATGTTTGCGCTTGTAGAAACAATTGGTTTCTGAAAACGATAACATAATTCTTTTGAGAATTGTTCCTTGGTGATTCTGATTCCTACACTTCCATCTTCTGCTAATAGATTGGGAGCCAATCCTGTAGCATTGTCAAAGATGATTGTAAGAGGTTTGGTTGATAATTCAATCATGTCCCATGTAACATCTGCTACATTTCGCACATATCTGGATAGTCTGGCGTCGGAATCAACAAGACAGATTAATGCTTTTGAATCGTCGCGCTTCTTTATTTCATATACTTTTTTTACAGCTTCGGGATTAGTGGCATCACATCCTATCCCCCAGACAGTATCTGTAGGGTAAAGGATTACTCCACCTTGTTTCATGACCTCTATCGCTTTTTTTACTTCGTCTGCTAACATCTCATTCTTATTTTATATATTATCTTGATGATGTCTTTTGAAAATGAATATTGATAAAACCTTAATACTCGCTTGTGAAGTGGAATTTGATGTGTTTGAAATCTTGTTGAGCCATCTGTAACACATAATTAGAGTCGGCAAGGAATACGTCGCGGCCGTCTCGGTCTTTTGCCATATATTGGTATTTACGTTTCTTGAATGCGTCAAGTTCGGCTTCATCATCACTTTCTATCCAACAAGCTTTATACAGACTCACAGGTTCCCATCTGCACAATGCATTATATTCGTTTTCAAGTCTGTATTGTATTACTTCGAATTGAAGTTGACCAACGGTTCCGATAAGTTTTCTTCCGTTGAACTGATTTATAAACAACTGAGCGACACCTTCGTCCATTAATTGGTTAATACCTTTTTCCAGTTGTTTTGTTTTCATTGGATCGGCATTCTCAATGTATTTGAACATTTCTGGTGAGAAACTTGGTAGTCCTTTGAAATGTAGTTGCTCGCCCTCAGTTAAAGTATCACCTATCTTAAAGATTCCATTGTCTGGTAAACCGACAATATCGCCTGGGTAGGCTTCGTCGATAGTGCTCTTCTTTTGAGCCATGAATTGTGTTGGTGAGGAGAAACGTACAGTTTTACCTTGTCGAATGTGCTGATATGGCGCATTTCTGACAAATTTTCCAGAGCAGACCTTACAGAATGCTGTACATGAACGGTGGTTCGGGTCGATATTAGCTGTGATTTTAAAGATAAACCCAGTAAACTTACGTTCTGTAGGTTCAATCATTCTTTCTTCAGCTTGTGTTGGTCGTGGACTTGGAGCAATCTTAACGAAACAATCCAAGAGTTCTTGAACACCGAAGTTGTTCAATGCACTTCCGAAGAATACTGGTGCCACCTCTGCTTCGAGATATTTCTCAGTGTCAAATTCGGGATATACACCATTTATGAGGTCTAAGTCTTCTCTTAGTTTTTCTGCATCTTCGTCTCCCACACGTTGATTCAACTCATCGCTGTTTATGTCAACCTCAACTTTTTCTGTAACAACCTGTTTGTCAGGAGTGAATAGGTTGAGATTATTTTCATAGATATTGTACACACCTTTGAAACGTTGACCTTGATTGATTGGCCATGATAAAGGACGTACATTGATTTGTAGTTCGGCTTCAACTTCATCTAATAAGTCGAACGGATCACGTCCTTCGCGGTCCATCTTATTAATAAAAACAATAACAGGTGTTTTTCGCATTCTACACACTGTCATCAGTTTGCGTGTCTGAGCCTCAACACCTTTAGCTCCGTCTATTACGATTATAGCACTATCAACAGCTGTGAGGGTTCTGAATGTATCTTCGCAGAAATCCTGGTGACCAGGAGTGTCTAATATGTTTACTTTATATCCGTTGTAATCAAACTCCATAACTGAGGTGGAAACGGAAATACCACGTTGCTTTTCGATTTCCATCCAGTCTGATGTTGCAGATTTCTTGATTTTATTTGATTTTACAGCACCTGCAACTTGTATTTGTCCACCAAAAAGAAGTAACTTCTCAGTCAAAGTTGTTTTACCTGCGTCAGGGTGAGAAATGATGGCAAATGTACGTCTTTTGTTTATTTCTTGTTCATTCATCTGTTATAGTGCATTCCTACAATGTGTTGTAGCGTGTTATCCTAAATTATTTATACAATCTTTTAAACTATCTTCCCAATATGGGATTGTGATATTATATGTTTTCTTAATTTTTGTCTTGTCTAAAACTGAATATGCAGGTCTTGGAGCCTTGGCAGGGTATTCGTTTGTGTGAAGTGGTGATACACTACATGTGTTGATACCTGCAATTCGATGTATTGCTTTTGTGAAATCATACCATGATATCACTCCTTCGTTAGAGAAATGATATATGCCAGGTTTTATTCCTTCTTGAATGGCTGTCATGATAACTATAGCAAGGTCTCTGGCATATGTAGGTGTGCCTATCTGATCGAATATAACTCCAAGTTCATTACGTTCTTTTCCTAATCGAATCATGGTTTTTACGAAATTGTTTCCAAAAGTGGAATATAGCCATGCAGTTCTGATTATCATGGAGTTTGGGCATTCTTTCTGCACATTTTGTTCTCCAGCCAATTTAGTTTTTCCATATACAGAATTAGGTGATGTCGGTTGTTCTTCTGTATATGGTGTGTGGTTGGTTCCATCGAAAACATAATCGGTAGAGATTTGTATCATTGAACCTCCACGACGATTAATAGCATTAGCAAGATATCCTGGTGCAATGTTGTTTAGGAGGTTACACAACTCTTCATTGTCTTCAGCTTTGTCAACAGCTGTGTATGCAGCGCAATTCACAATACAATCAATGTTGTGTTCATCAACGAAATTGTCGATTTTCTGTTTATCTGTGATGTCAAGCTCTTCAACATCAGTAAAATAGAAATTATACTGATTAAATTGTTTTGCTTGTAATTGCATCTCGTTGCCGAGTTGTCCGTTGCAACCAGTTATTAAGATATTCTTTATCATAAGTATTTATACTATGTTGAATGGAAATTTAAAGTCATTGAAATCAATGGAATGTCCTGTCAAAACGTATATGATCATTATGATTGCGGTTATCATCACCGCAATACCGATTGTACGGTTTAATATCCATATAATTCTCACATTGTATCTGTTCCGCACTTTGTCAACCAACCATGTTAATACCAACCACCATAAAAGTGCTCCCACTACAAGGAACAGATAGCCAACAATTTGTGCTATAAAGTTACCTACAATAATGAAGGAGTAGGTACTGAATAGTGGTATGATGAATATTATGATGAATGGATTGGAGAGTGTTATGAATAAACCTGTCAGGAAATTCTGTAACAGTGTTCCTTTATTTCTTTTAGTAGGTTTTAGCCCGTTTTTAGGCTTGGAGAAGAATGTGTAAATACCAAAAAGAAAGAGTATGGCACCACCGGCTATTTTTGACCACCATGCAATGACAGGATCATCAATGATACTAACTATAAGGTTCATGGCAAAACCAGTGATAATAGCGTATATTAAATCTGAAAGAGCTGCTCCCACACCAGTGGTAAATCCTTCCCATCGTCCTTTGTTGAGTGTTCTTTGAATACAAAGAATACCAACAGGCCCCATTGGGGCTGAAAGGAAGATTCCTATAATCAGTCCTTTAAATATCATTTCGATGTAACTGGTATCTTGTAACCAGTCTTGAAATGTTTCGTATCGTGGAAGTTGTACAGGAGTAGCTGCTTGTAAAAGTTCTAAAATCATTTTTTTATTAAAGTAGTTATTTCTGTAATTATACCATAGTCGGATTCAACTTCCGAACTATGGACGAGTGAGTCGTTTTGACATAGTATGACATGATAGTTGGTTTTTATACTGTCATCTTCGTTGATGGCAAATAAAGTCAGTACACTGTCTGTCAACTCCCATCGTCCTGTTTCGGTTTGTTCTTCGTCCTCAATGGAATATGTTGAATCGTTGAGAAATGTCCATATGGCAGTTTCTTTGGTTTCCTCTGGCTCTCCATTTGCAATTCTGCTTTCAATGTTCACTTGCGTCCATTTACCGACCAGATGCTTTCTCTGTAGTGATGTGTCGCATGCACACATCAGCATACATACTATTGCTATCCCAAAAATATCTCTGTATTTCATAATCTTCAACGATAATCAGTAAAAAGTCAATTATCTTGCTGCAACATATTTGTGCAATGTTTTGCGCACTGCACCATTGCCTGCAAAGAGTTCTTTAACCATACCTTCGATTTGATCACCAAGACCAGCTTCGTAAAGGTTGAGTCCAAATACATCTTTGCGTGTGTAAAGCTTCTTCAATGGAGACCAGTCTTGATCAGGCTTTCCAATCTCTAACGGAGCAACGATTTGTTGCAATTCTTCAAGCATAGGGTCTGGTGAGCATTCAAATGGTGTTCCATCGTCTTTTATACCCTTCAAATAGCGTGCATATCCAGCTAATGTGAGTGGGATAAGTACAAGGTTTGATTTGTCTAATCCACGAGCACAATATTTTTTCAGTGTTTCACCGAAACGGATAGGTAGTTTCTGACTGGTATCCATTGCGATACGCTGTGGCGCATCTGGCATGAATGGGTTAGGCAGGCGGCGATTGATTACAGCACCAATAAACTCATATGGGTTTAATACACCTGGATCAACTACTACAGGCATTGCTTCCATATATCCAATCTTTTGAACGAATGGACGTAAATCTTCATCAGCCATCTCTGCACTGATAAGTGTGTAACCTAACATACATCCGTATAGAGACATTGCTGTATGAAGTGGATTAAGACATGTAGTTACCTTCATTGTCTCAACTTTATCAACTGTCTCACGAGTAGTGTATAGTGCTCCACCTAAATCGAGTGGTGGACGTCCGTTTGTATAATTATCTTCTATTACAAGATATTGTACCTCTTCTGCATTCACGAATGGAGCTGTGAAAGTGTGTTTCTCTGTCTCGATATAATCATTATCCTCAAAGCCATCTGCAGCCAACATTTCCTTAACTTTTACGTGTGGGCGTGGAGTAATCTTGTCAATCATTGACCAAGGGAATGTAATCTTCTTTTCGTCTTTCAAGTATGCCAAGAATGCTTCTGGTACAAGTCCGTCGCTAACCCAACGTTCTGCATATGCAAAAACACCTGCTTTAACCTTATCTCCATTGTGTGAGCAATTATCCATACTCTGAATAGTTAAAGGAAGTTCGCCTGCTTTCCAACGTTCGTAAAGCAAGGTTGTTACTTTACCCATGGCAAACAAAGGTTGCATTCCACGTGCCAAATCTGCTTCATTGAAAGTATATCCTTTCTCTGTGATTGTGAACGAAATCATCTGAAGACTTGGGTTCTTGAAGATTTCCACTAAGCGATTCCAATCTTGGAATTGTGGGTCAGCCTTTAATGCTTCAGTTACAGAGGCAATCACTTTCTTTTCAATTGTACCTGTTGACTGGAGTGATACTAACAATGATAAGTTATTGTATGGGGCATAAGCCTTATCTATTACTTCAAAGTCGAATGTCTCGGCAACTATGACGCCACGGTCATATTTACCCGTGTTAAGTGCATCGTTTAGAATTGCTGCAGGGAAAGCACGGAAGATATTACCTCCACCGAAATGTACCCATGTTGGTTCCTTTGCAGTTTTCTCGCGCACTTTAGCAATGTCAAATTTAGGTAGCTCATAACCTTTAGCTTCCCATTCTGCGGCATTCATCTGACCGCTGAAAATATCATTAAGTTTCATATGATGATATTATGATTTATGCATTATGAATTAATCAAAAAATCCTGGTTGTTTGTATTCAATACCCAATTCACGATCAACAGTTGCAATGATTCCTTGTACCTGACCCATAGCAAACATACGACCGAGAAGAGTATAGCCGGCGTTGTGTCCGTGACTGCTTTCGTCCATGATACCGCCTGGTTGATCTGTAAATGTCATACCATGATCCACACGCATTGGTAATGCAGGATTCTCTTTCTCAAATATGCGGCAAAGTTCGATAAGATCTGCACGACCACCAAGGTGAGAAGCTTCTGTGAAGTCACCATTAGGGAAGATGTGACATGAACGTAAGTGTATGAAGTGTGTGCGTGAAGCGAACTTCTTAGCCATTTCTACTACGTTGTTATATGCTCCTGCGCTAAGTGAACCTGCACAGAAAGTCAAACCATTGTGCTTGTTTGGAACTGCATCGAGGAACCATTGAATATCTTCCTCAGTACGTACGATACGTGGCAGACCGAGAATCTCGATAGGTGGATCGTCTGGGTGAACACACATGTTCATATTGCATTCCTCACATACTGGCATAATAGCTTCGAGGAAGTATTTCATGTTCTCACGCAATTGTGCCTTGTCGATGCCCTTGTATAGTTCGAGGAACTCGCGGAACTTTTGTACTGGAGCTTCGTCGTTTTCGCTGAAATTACCGCTAACGAAACCTTGAGTCTTGATTACGATGTTTTCAACGAGTTTGTGATCTTTTTCAGGTGTCATGGTCTTTGCCAATTCATCGCATTCAGCTAACACGTTACGACCTTCACCTACACCAGCAGGGAAAGTGAACTGAGCCCATTCTTCGCGTGCACCTGGGCGTTTCAAAATATATATGTCGAAATATGCAAATTCAGCATAGTTGAAATATAAGTTTGTGGCTCCGTTTGGATTATTGTGGAAAAGGTCAGTTCGAGCCCAGTCTAACACAGGCATGAAGTTGTAGCAGATGCAGTGGATACCTTCTGCAGACAAGTTGCGAAGTGACTCTTTGTATACTTCAATTTGTTCATCACGGTCAGGACCGCCATATTTGATGGTTTCAACGACTGGAAGGGACTCTACCACGCTCCAACGCATGCCATAACTTTCGATATATTCACGTAAATCGCGAATTTTCTCTCGTGTCCATACTTCACCGAGGGGTACATCGTGTAATGCTGTTACAATTCCCTCAACTCCTATTTGTTTGAGTTGGGCAAGCGTAATCTTATCTTTCTTGCCAAACCATCTCCAAGTTTTTTCCATTGTATTATTTAATATTCGTATGTTGTTGAATAAAATTAATTTAGTTTCTCGTTTGAATGAATACGTATGAATCCAAATTAATGAATTGTTTAATAAACATTCAAGTGCAAAGATACAATTTTTATTTGATATAATTGGAATATGTCGTATGTTTTATTTTTAATAATCTTATAAAAATATTCTATATGTAATTCTAATCTGAAAAAACCTTTACAATCAAGGTCAAAGAATTGTTGTCTGTTAAGAAATGTTAAATAATTATGGTTTTCTTACGAAAAATGAAAATTTTCTTTGTTAATTATCGAAAAGCGATATATATTTGCTGAAAAATAATAAAAATTAAATCTTATTTGATAATTCGAACCTCAAATACGCATAGATAAAAATGGCTATAATAGTAAATTTAGATGTAATGATGGCTAAACGCAAAATTTCTTCTAATGAACTAGCGGAGCAAATCGGTATAACGCCAGCCAATCTCTCTATATTAAAGACTGGTAAGGCAAAGGCTATTCGGTTTACGACTCTTGATTCTCTTTGTAAGGTTTTGGAATGTAGTCCTGGTGATATACTGGAATTTATCGACGAATGATCTTTATGCTACTTTCCATACATTATATGAAAGAAGTATGATTATTGTTAATTATAAACTATAAAAATGTACAAAAGATGTAGAGTTAGCGAAAAATAACTTATATTTGCCAAATAATATATGTTATAAAGCAAAATATCAGTCTTGATGTAAGAGTCTAAGTGTATTAATATAAATAGTGTAAAACAATTATAAACTAATAAACTATGGGAGAACTAATTAATCAATTTAATAATATGGATACGCTTCTGCAGGTATTTTGGGGCTGCTCAATTGTTGCTTCCTTGATATTTGTGATTCAGCTGATTCTTACTTTGATTGGAATGGATCATTCTGATATTACGGTTGATTTCGATGGAAGTGATACAATGGATCTTGGCAATGGAATTAATTTATTCTCAATAAAGAACTTGGTTAATTTCTTCCTCGGATTTGGTTGGGCTGGTGTTTGTTTGTATAATAGCATCAGTAGTTCATTACTTTTGATTTTAGTAGCTTTCTTAATTGGTTGTGCATTTGTGGGTATGTTTATCATTATTTATAAACAGACTCGTAAATTGGAAAAAAATGGAGCCTTCTCTATTAATGATTGTTTGGGAAAATCTGCATCTGTATATATCAGAATCCCTGCTGGATGCACTGGAAAGGGAAAAGTACAGATAAGTATTGATGGCTCTGTACATGAAATAAATGCTCTCACTGATGAGGACGAGATTGCCTCTGGTCAAAATGTGAAAATTGTAGAGATTGTTGATCATGAAACAGTAAAAGTTGTAAATACACAATATAATCTTGTAATATAATAAAATATTAACCATAAAATTTATATAACATGGAAATCTATTTAATTATTATTGCTGCTTTTGTAGCTTTAGTCTTGTTCATATCGATAATAAATCGATATCGTCGTTGTCCTTCTGATAAGATTCTTGTGGTATATGGTACCACAGGTAATAGAGGTTCAGCTAAGTGTATTCATGGTGGTGGCACCTTTGTGTGGCCAATCATTCAGGATTATGCATATCTTAGTTTGACTCCTATTTCAATTGATGCGAATCTTACTAATGCTCTTTCACGACAGAATATACGTGTCGATGTGCCAAGCCGATTTACAGTTGGTATTAGTACTGATCCTGAATATATGAATGCCGCTGCAGAACGTTTGCTTGGACAAACTCCTGGTCAGATTCAGGAATTGGCTCGTGATATCTTGTTCGGACAACTTCGTCTGGTTATTGCAACGATGTCTATTGAGGAATTGAATAACGACCGTGACAAGTTCCTTGAGGCAATCAGCGCAAACGTAGAGGTTGAATTGAAAAAGATTGGTCTTAGACTGATTAACGTAAATGTTACCGATATCAAAGACGAATCTGGATATATTGAAGCCCTCGGTAGAGAAGCTGCTGCAAAGGCTATCAATGAAGCTAAGGTTCGTGTTGCTGAACAGGATAAAGTCGGTGAAATTGGTAAGGCTGATGCAGAGAAAGATGCACGTATTTGTACAAGTGAAGCTAACGCAAAGGCCGTTCAAGGTGAAAATGCTGCAAAGATTGAGATTGCAAACTCAGAGGCTGCAAGACGTGAGGCTGAGGCTGAAGCATTACGTAAGGCTAACGCAGCTGAAAAGGTTGCTCAGGCTCGTGCTTTGCAAGAGGCTTATGCTGCTGAAAAAGAAGCCGAAATTGCTCGTGCTGAACGTGAACGTTCTACTCAAACAGCCAATGTGATTGTGGCTCAAGAAATTGAAAAGAAACGTCGTATTATTGAGGCTGAAGCAGAGGCTGAAAAGGCTCGTGTACGTGCAAAAGGTGAAGCTGATGCTATTTTCGCAAGAATGGAGGCTGAGGCAAAAGGTTATTATGAAGTGCTTACAAAACAAGCTGCTGGTTATGATAAGATGGTTCAAGCAGCCGGCGGAAATCCAGACAAGGCATATCAATTACTTTTGATTGAAAAACTCCCAGAATTAGTTCGTACTCAGGTTGAGGCAATCAAGGGTATTAATATTGACCATGTTACAGTTTGGGATAGTGGAGCAGGTGCTGACGGAAAGGGCTCTACTGCAAACTTCCTTTCTGGTTTGATGAAGAGCGTTCCTCCACTTCATGATTTGTTCGCTCAAGCAGGTTTGGACTTACCTGAATATTTAGGTAAGAAAAAAGAGCAAACTGCACCTGAAGCACAGACTGAACAAGAGGGTGTTCCTTTTGAAGTGACAGAAGGATAGAATATGCTTTAATCCTCACGGATTTATCGTAAATCTTATTAATAGTCTTTTTTGAGACAGTTAATATACAATAATTCCCTGATTAGTGCTCTATGAGTTCATAATCAGGGAATTATTATGCTTTATTATTGTTGCTTAAATTCTTTATATGGCTTTTCCAAATCCATGTAATAGAAATTGTGTTGATGGATTTTGTCTGCTGGCGGAGGTGTCATGTAGTCACCAAATAACTGTGTTAAGTAGGCATCGTTGTTTTTCATTCCCCATACAGTTTTGCCTTCAAACAAGATAGGAGTTGGATCACCTAAAACGTCGTCTTTGTTGACCATGCTACCAAGTCCGTCGTTGAGATTTACAGCAGCGATTTTACTTGTTTCAAAAGGATATTTCATCATGTGCTTCTTTATCTTCTTTTGTAATCCTTCCATTGTATATAATTTTCTTGTTAATAGAGGAATCCACGATGAAGGACCATGTCCATGTCGATAAGGATCACGATGTATGAAATACAATGCTTTTATGAGATATTTGTATTTTATGTTGTATAGATGTTGGCAGAGTTTGTTTTCAGGAGCCCCGTCAATAGGGAAGATATCAACATATACTCCACCCAAGTAATACAAATGTGGACGTTCAATCAGTGTTGATTGTGCATCTTGAATTTTTCCGAATTGAAGTGGGTAATTTTTGTCATTTTCATAACAAACAAACTCATAGCGTTTGGGTAACCATTCCTTGCAATGCTTTATAAGTAACTCATAGTCAGTTCTTGGCATAGCTATGTCCATGTCGTCGTCCCATGGAATAAACCCTTTATGGCGTATTGCTCCAATAAGTGAACCGTCAACCAGATAATAGCGGAGGTTATGCTCTTCGCATACTTTATGTATCTCTAATAATATCTCAAGTAATCTTAACTGGAGTGGTCTTATCTCATAATTTGTCATATGTTTCAATCAATTTGTTTGCAAGTTTCTGAGGATTGAACATGTTATTTGCATATTCCATTCCGCTGGAAATCATGTGGTTGCATAAGTCGTCATCCGTCAGTACTTTACGTATGGCATGACTTAATTCTTCTACGTCGTTTGGATCAACAAGTAATGATGATGGTCCTGCTGCTTCAGGAAGGGAGGATACGGTACTACTGATTACTGGTGCCCCGCACAGCATTGCTTCTACAACGGGTAAACCAAATCCTTCATAAAAAGAAGGGTATATGAAAGCTTTAGCACACGTATAATATGCTTGTAGCATTGTGATATCAGTGAATCCAGCCCATATGATATTCTTCTCGATATGATGTTCAGAGATGTATTCTAATACTTTTTGCTTGTATTCTCTTCCGTTCCCGATTATAATTAATGGTATTTGCAGGTCTTGTGGAAGCAATTCTATTGCTTTGATTATTGACAGAAGGTTCTTACGACTATTAATAGTACCAACGTATAAAAGATAATCATTTGGAATATCTGCGTTTAAGAGCTTTCTGGCATTGTCTTTTGATATAGGTGTGTAATATATATCATTAACTGGTTGATATACAACGTCTATCTTCTCCTCGGATACATTGTAGAAATTCATGATATCGCGTTTGGTATTTTCGCTTATTGCGATGATGCGATCCGAATTTTTACATGAATATTTGAATTTAAGATCGTATATTAATATATCATTCCAGTGATACATGTCGGTAAAGGTCTTGAATGCAGTATCATGAATGGTAACGACACTTTTAATGCCTGCTTTATGTAGTCCAATTGGTATTTCGTGGCTTAATCCATGAAAAATATCTATGTTGTCTTTTTTCATTAGACTAACCTCGCCGATTGTTCTCCATAATGCACCAATTTGTCCTTTGGGAGGAGTACGAACAATGCAACCATCAAGGTTTAAATACCTTGTGGTTGCATTGCAGTGTTTGATTTTTGGGGTGTAAAGGAAATAATTATTCTGTGGAAACCAACGTGTCAGAATGTCGATAGTGGTACGGCTATGGTTACCCAATCCCGTAAAGTTGTTGAACAGTCTTTTTGCGTCGAATGCGATATTCATTCCTTTTCCCAATATGCTTAACCTTTAAATAAAGGTGTATGAGTCAGATATTAGTCTTTGAATAATTGATTGAACTCTTCTGGAGTTACACTCTTGTTATTAAGAGTAACCATTGATTTTAATGCAGTGCTGAGTTTAAGTTCAATGCAACGATCAATGAGGTTGTCAACAGTTTCGCGTTTCTTAAGCATTTCTGTTACAGAAGATTCAAGATATTCATCTGGAATATTGAACATTCCGTATTGAGCGAATTGCATGCGAGTAACTTCTTTTGCCATTTCTTTAACATCTTTGTCGTCAACTTTAGTTTGAGTCATCTCAACAAGTTGTTCTTTAATAAGATGCCATGTTAATTCCTCGATGCTCTTGTCATAGTTGTCGTCAACTTTTTTCTGATCTCCGTTTGCGTTTGCAAGCATGAGTTTCTTAAGTTTCTCTTCTGGGAATTCTAATTTGCCCAATTTCTTTGTAAGATAGTTGCGTACATCTATGATGAAACGGTAGTCTGAATCTTTTTTGAATTGTTCTGTGATAGAATCACTTATCTTTTGTTTGAATTCTTCTTCAGTTTTGATTCCTGCACCAGGATAAACTTGTTCGAAGAGTTCTTCGTTGAGGTCGCCTAATACAAAGCGTGTGATTTCTGTGATTTGGAAATTGAAATCACCTTTGTGTTCTGCAACTTGTTCTTTGTCTATCTTGAGTAATGATGACAATTCAGTTTCACTTCCGTCGTAAGCAACAGAAGGGTTGATTTTAACGATGTCGTTAACTTTTGCTCCGTTGAAGAGTTTCTTTTGGTCTTCATTTTTGAAATATTCAGGAAGCATTACTACATCAGACACATTAAGACCATTTTCTACATCAAGTTCTGTGAGGATACCTTTAACCATATCCTTTTCTTGATAAGAATCAACTTTGTCGTATTTACCGCCACGTTGACGATACATGTTTGTCTGATTTGTGATGATTTCGTCATTTATTTGAATGTCATAGAAATCAATCTTATCTTTAGATGTAAGGTCGATCTTGATTTCTGGAGCAAGAGCTAATTCAAACTTGAAAGTAAATGTGTTTCCTTCTACAAGCTCGATATTGTTGTTGTCTGCAGTTGGCATTGGTTCGCCAAGCATGTTGACTTTATTATCTCTGATATAATTGTAAAGTTCATTTTGCAACATCTTGTTAACTTCTTCTGCAAGAATAGATGTTCCGTATTGCTTTTTTACAAGTCCTTCAGGAACCATTCCTGGACGGAAACCTGGTAAGCTAACTTTTTTGCGAAAATTCTTTATTGCTTTCTTAACGTTGTCTGTATAGTCTACAGGAGTGATTTCTGTTGTGATGACAGCATTTACAGCGTCAATCTTCTCTAATGTGATATTCATTTTGTTATTTGTTATTTACTTATTTTTTCTTCGATAATTCGGCTGCAAAGGTACGAATTTTTTATAACATGACAATATGAAATATGAAAAAAGTAATTATGCCATTTTCTTTGGCGGAATACCTGATGGTTATTATATAGATAGTATGTTATAAAAAATGTATGTATAAATCATTGATGATTATGAAAAGTCATAAAGATGTTAGTTTGCATTTTGTGCTTCCTTGACTTTCCTTAATATATCGCTGGCAAATATGAAATCTTCAAGTTTTTTATTTGTAGCATTAATGATTTCCTTGTTTGAACCATGCCATTCAACAATACCTTTACATATAAATATAATACTTTCGCCTATGCCGATAACTGAATTCATGTCGTGGGTATTAACAATTGTGGTAATGTTGTCTTCGTGGGTTATGTCTTGAATAAGTTCGTCGATGACAATACTTGTTTTAGGGTCTAATCCTGAATTTGGTTCGTCGCAGAAGAGGTATTTTGGTTCAAGTGCGATAGCGCGAGCAATTGCAACTCGTTTTTGCATACCGCCCGACAATTCCTTTGGATATTTATTTTCTGTCCCTGGAAGATTTACCCTCTCAAGACAATGTTTTGCTCGTTTAATTCTGTCTTCGTAACACATGCTGCTGAACATGTTGAGAGGAAACATAACATTGTCAAGTACTGTTAATGAATCAAATAGTGCTGCATTTTGAAATATCATACCCATTTCTCTGCGAAGCAGAATTTGTTCCTTCTTCTTCATCTTCACGAAATCTCGGCCGTCATATAGGATTTGTCCTTTTTCGGGTGTGAGCAGTCCTACAATGTTCTTCATTAATACAGTTTTACCTGAACCAGACTGTCCAATGATAAGATTCACTTTACCATTTTCAAACGTGGCATTAATGTCTTTTAATATCTCTTTACCGTCAAATGATTTGAATAAATGTTCAATCTTAATCATTGTATTTCTTGACCTTGATTATGTTATAATGAAAATTGTTCTGTGATTATATTGATTGTTACTGGTTTGTAACTTTGATTGGTTGGCACTGCTGCTGTTATGTTAGGATTTGCGTTAAGAAAATGTCTGCAAAAAGAATCAGTACACTACTAAGTACAACCGCATCTGTACTGCCTTTTCCCACTTCCACAGAGCCACCTTCAACTGTATATCCTTTGTATGATGCTACTGATGTTATGATAAATGCATATACAACAGCTTTGATTATTCCACACCAGAAGAACCATTGGTTGAATTCGTAATGGAATCCAACTAATAATTCGTCGATTGTGACTGTTCCCATGAACGACGTGCAGAATGCTCCAATTATACCTGATGCAACACTGAATGTCACCAATATTGGCATAATTGTCATTAATCCGGCAATCTTGGGTAATATAAGATAATTGGCGGAATTCACTCCCATAATCTCCAAAGCGTCAATCTGTTGAGTTATTCTCATGGTTCCTAATTCTGAGGCGATGTTAGAACCTACTTTTCCTGCAAGAATCAAACACATTATGCTGGATGAGAACTCCAATAACATAATCTCGCGGGTTGTATATCCGACAACCATTTCTGGCATCCACGGACTTTGGATGTTTAATTTTATTTGCAGACAGATTACGGCACCGATAAAGAAAGATATAATTAGTACAATACCAATAGAATTATAACCTAATTGAAACATCTCTGTAACATATTGTTGCATGAACATATTCCAACGGTCGGGCTTGGACAATGTCCTTCCCATAAGTCTTACGTATTTACCGATGTCAGTCAGTGCGCCTTTTATTGTAATCACCTTAAGTATGCTTTAATGTCTGGAATTATATAGTGTTATGTTATATTAATCTTTGCAAAGTTAATGAAATATTTGGAATCTTTTATTATTAAAAATGAATAAAATGATGATTTTCATTGTATAATTAGGTATTTGACTTTACGACTCTCACTTTTTTGTAGCCCTAATGGGGCGGATTGTGAATTATTTACTATCTTTGCCTATGAAAAATAGTTGATATATGAGCCAAAGTGATATAAAACAAATAAAAATCAATAATGCTGGGGATGTAGATGTTCCTGAATATAGTGACGATAGGATGACATTATATACCCGTAATCTGGTTAAAACCTATGGAAAGCGTACGGTTGTTAATGACGTGTCTTTTAATGTACGTCAAGGCGAAATCGTAGGTTTGCTAGGACCGAATGGTGCCGGAAAAACAACTTCGTTTTATATGACAACTGGCTTGGTTGTACCTAACTCGGGTAGGGTGTTTATTAACGATCAGGAAATCACTAAGTTTCCTGTTGCTAAAAGAGCACGTGCCGGTGTGGGATATTTGGCTCAGGAAGCAAGTGTTTTTCGTACGATGAGTGTCGAGGATAATATTATGAGTGTTCTTGAAATGACAGGAAAACCTCGTGACTATCAGTTGGAAAAACTTGAAAGTCTTATTGAGGAATTCCGACTTCAGAAGGTACGCAAGAATACTGGTAATCGTTTGTCGGGAGGTGAGCGACGTAGATGCGAAATTGCACGTTGTCTTGCCATAGACCCTAAGTTTATCATGCTTGATGAACCTTTTGCGGGAGTTGACCCTATTGCGGTTGAAGATATCCAGTATATTGTCTGGAAATTAAAAGATAGAAATATCGGAATTCTTATTACCGACCATAATGTTCAGGAAACTCTTTGCATTACCGATCGTGCTTATCTTTTGTTTGAAGGACGTATATTATTTAAAGGAACGCCTCCAGAATTGGCGGAAAACCGCATTGTGAAAGAGAAGTATTTAGGTAGTAACTTTGAATTGCGTCCAAAGGATTTCCAACTTATTGAAGAAAAGAAAATGCGTGAAGCAATGGAGGAAAACTGATAAATATCTTGTTATGCTGATATTTATTAGTTGACTTATTATCTGTTTCTTCAAAATATCCTTAAAATTCTATAATTTTGAGTCGGTTGTAGTTTTTGATGTGGCAGCGCGACTTTTATTAACTATAGCTACTCCGGTGAATACCAAGGTAATTGCTATAATTTTCTTCCATGTGAGTGTGTCCATTCCTATAAATGCACTGATTACAACTGCAATTATTGGCTGTACGTATGAATACATACTGACAAGGGTAGGGCGTAGATGTTTTTGTCCTATAGGAACAAGAAAATATGCTATAAATGTCGCAAAAACAACAACATAACCAATTTCCCAGATTAATTGATAACCTGAGTCGGCTAATTCCTTTGCTGCCGGTGATGTTGTTGCGGTTATTATGAAAGAATAAGCATCACTTGCACAGAATGGAGTGCATATTATCAGTGTGAATAAAAACATCCATTTCATGAAAGTAACTACACTATATTTAGATATAAGTGGTCTGAAGGCTCCAAGGTATATGGCGAAACTGAGACAATTCAAAAAGAGGAGAATGATTCCCAATGGTGTTGTTTGAGTGGCCCCGCCGCCTTTATGATACATAGAGTTGAATATCAATATCAAGACTCCGACGAAACTCAATGTAACTCCTGTGGCTTTCTTCCATGTGATAGGCTCTTTTAGAAAGTAGGCTGCCATAAACATTGTCATTATAGGTGTTAGTGAACCCAGAACTGATGTGTCAATCGATGATGTCATGGTTATGGCAATAAGAAATGTCATCTGAGGCATAAACAATCCTATGAAAGAGGCTAATACTATTTTTCGCTTGTCTTTCCTTGGAATGTGTTCTTTTGGCATAAACAAAGAAATAAGCCAGAATAACAGAGTGGCCCCAATTGCTCTAAACATAAAGAGCGCATAAGGTGAGAGTATGTCGGAATTGGCAATATCTTTACAGAATACTATGTTCAGTCCAAATATAGAATATGTGGTTAAACTTGCCAGATGACCAATTATTGTCTTATTCATATGAATCCTAATCCTATTTTTATTGTCAGTCTTTCATTCTTAGTTTCCATTCTCCGTTGGAGCATGTCATCTTTTGTGAAAGACTTTTCTTTGTTCCGTTGTTAAAATGAATGTCGTAGAAAATATAGATTGTTGAGTCTGATTCGAATTTAGCATCTGTCGCCTCAATATGCTTTACACCTCTTCCTTTTGATTGCATTTTATTTATGTGCTCCTGAAGCAATATCTTTATCGTGTTTCGTCTGATGGAGTCTGTGTGTACGTTGAAATCGGAATAATCTGCATGATTAAGGAATTCGTTGATATCACCATGATATAATGAATTCATTGCAGATGTCAGCAATTCTTTTTGGACTATAGCCTTGTCTTTGTCGGAATTGCATGATGAGAAAAGAAATGCTATTACAATGATAGCAAACACCATACTCTTGCAGTTTGCTTTGGAGAGTATGGTGGACTTGTATTGTTCTATGTTTTCTAAGTTCATTTAAAACAATAGTTATGAACGGGTTATATTGTTTCTATTTTTGTCGGATGTATATATTTATAGGTGTACCTGTAAATGACCAATGGGCGCGTATCTGATTTTCAAGGAAACGGCGGTATGGTTCTTTTACGTATTGTGGCAGATTGGCATAAAACACAAACGATGGTACGTATGTTGATGGCAACTGCATGCAATACTTGATCTTTATGTATTTGCCTTTTAATGAAGGTGGTGGAGTTGCTTCGATTATAGGAAGCATCACCTCGTTTAGTTTGTGAGTTGGTACTCTGTTTACACGACTCTTGTATGTGTTTTTAGCTTCTTCAAGTACTCGATATATACGTTGCTTTGTAGTTGCAGATGCAAAGATTATTGTGAAATCTGTGAATGGAGCTAATCGCAAACGTATTGTGTCTTCAAAATACTTTATGGCTTCTTTGCTTTTATCTTCTACAAGATCCCATTTGTTTACAACCACAACCAAACCTTTTTGATTCTTTTGTATAATCTGGAAGATGTTGATGTCTTGTGCTTCAATACCTCTTGTTGCATCAATCATTAGAATACATACGTCGGAATTTTCAATAGCACGTATGCTTCTCATTACTGAATAATACTCAAGGTCCTCATTCACTTTATTCTTCTTTCTAATTCCAGCTGTATCCACCAGATAGAAATCAAAACCGAATTTGTCGTATTTTGTGTATATGGAGTCTCGAGTTGTTCCTGCGATGTCTGTAACAACATTGCGCTCATCGTCAAGAAAGGCATTGATGATTGATGACTTTCCTGCATTTGGTCGTCCAACTACAGCAATACGTGGAATGTCTTCTTCTATGATGTCGGACAGATCTTTTGTGAATTTAGTGGTTATTAAATCCAGAAGATCTCCAGTTCCGCTACCTGTAGATGCACTTATGCACATAGGGTCGCCAAGTCCGAGTGAATAGAATTCAGCGCTATAGTAACGTAATTCATTAGAATCGACTTTGTTACAACAAAGTATTGTTGGAATTTTTGCACCACGAAGAATCTGTGCAACTTGCATGTCTAAATCTGTTACACCGGTCTTGATGTCAACCATGAATAGGATTACGTCGCTTTCTTCTATTGCAATGAGTACTTGCTTGCGGATTTCTTCCTCAAAGATGTCGTCGCTATTAACAACCCATCCTCCGGTGTCAACAACCGAAAACTCTTTGTTTCCCCATTCGCATTTGCCATATTGGCGGTCACGTGTGGTACCAGCTTGCTCGCTGACAATTGCATGGCGAGTTTGAGTAAGTCGGTTGAATAATGTTGACTTACCCACGTTTGGACGTCCTACTATTGCTACTAAGTTTGCCATATATTAAGCTTTATTGTGTTGAGGCTTTTCCTCTGATGTTTAGTTATTAAATATAAAAAATAGTTGACAAGAGTGGGATGTTATCTTGGGTTGTATCCGAATGAGTTAAGCTTATTTTCGGAATTACGCCAATCTTTATCAACCTTTACGTATGTTTCTAGGTAAATTTGTTTACCAAAGAATTTCTCCAGTGACTTGCGGGCTTCTGTGGCAACCTTTTTTAGAGCTTTGCCTTGATGTCCAATGATGATACCTTTTTGACTGTCGCGTTCAACAAATATTACCGCATTAATTCTTATAATCATGGTATCTTCCTTAAAGCTCTCTATCCCAACTTCTACTGAATATGGTATTTCCTTGTCGTAGTAGAGCAGTATTTTCTCTCTGATAATCTCGCTTACGAAAAATCTTGCAGGTTTGTCTGTTAATTGATCTTTGTCGAAATACGGAGGGCATTCAGGTAATAGTTCCTTTATCCTACGCAGAACAGTATCGACATTAAAGCGAGCAGTTGCACTTATTGGTATAATCTCTGCTTGTGGTAACACATTGTGCCACTCTTCAACCAACTCTGTCAGTTTGGCTTGATCTGTTAAGTCAATCTTGTTAATTAAAACCAAGATAGGCGACTTGATGCGGCTTACCTTCTGCAGAAAATCGTTGTTCTTGTCAATCTTCTCGATTGGGTCTGTAACATATAACAATACATCTGCGTCCTCGAGCGCACTTTCGCTAAATGCCAACATTGATTCTTGTAACTTATAGTTTGGCTTTAATACTCCAGGTGTGTCACTGAATACAATCTGTGCATCATCATCGTTAATGATGCCCATTATTCTGTGACGAGTTGTCTGTGCTTTAAATGTGGCAATAGAAATACGTTCACCTACGAATAGGTTCATCAATGTGGATTTTCCCACATTTGGATTTCCTACTAAATTTACAAATCCTGATTTATGCACTTTGATGTAAAATTATATATTATAAGACTATATTTGGCATTCCCTATACAGAAAAATCTTTGCGATTTACAATCTAATGGGCGTGCTTGTATATTTTACAAAAAAAGCCAATGGTGTTATAAGATACACCAAAGGCTATATTATGCTCATGACTCGTTGTTTTTAATCAACGATCAAAAGCTTATGGCATTTTTTAGATTGCTTCTTCTGTTTCGATAGCAACCTTGCCGCGATACTGTCCACATGAAGGGCATACTGTGTGATATACATAGTATTCACCACAGTTTGGGCATAATGCCAATGTTGGAGCTACTGCTCCGTCATGAGTTCTTCTTTTACGTCCTCTGGTTTTACTTTGACGTCGTTTAGGATGTGCCATAATCTTTATTTATTTTTTTAGTTGTTAATATCTTTTTTTGTTAGTATAACTACACTCTCATATATTATATATATAATAAGGTGTATTATACATGTTTGTTATACGATTCATTTATTCATCTTCGTTGTCTTCACCGCTTCGGGCGGAAAGATGCTCGTTTAAACAAGCCATCATAGTTGCATCACAGTTCCCAGGTTCATGAGTCAACTTTAAAGGCATACTCAATGCAATGAATTCGTATATTGGCTGAGCCATGTCGATATATCCGTCGCGTTCGGGGATAATAATGGTTTCGCCTTCGTCACTATAGGTGTCACCCAATTTTACCGTTAACATGTTGTTGATATCAATCCGCAATTCGATATCTCCCAAACAGCGGTCGCATGGAACACATATAACACCTTCTGTGTGTATGGTGAGACGGAAAGCAGAATTGGGATTGCCATTAACGAGTACGTTGGTATGGAGCTGTCCTCGCTGAATTAATCCGTCAATTTGCTGAAAGAATTCATCGTCAATAGTGTAATCAAAACTTTTGCCGTCGATACCTCTACTGAGTAAATCTATCTTAAATCCGTTCTTTCCCATTTGGGGTGCAAAGTTACTACAAATTATTTTATTAACAAAATTTTTCTGCATTGATTTGATGTTTTATCCCAATATCGGATCGAAAAACATACTTTATGTATTGGATCACCTGTAAAAACCTATGTGAGAGTTATGGGAAAATACTCTTTTGGGGTTGCAACTGCATCATTAATAACAAGACAAAGATTCATGTCGTTTTGCTAAACAAAGAATAAAATGACATATCAAAAACTCGTTTTCTGAAATAAATAGATGGATTTTAGCTAAAAATAAGTATCTTTGTAAGCAGATATCCATCTCTTAAAAAGAGATGTATTTCTCTCCTTTGTAAAGTGACTGGATATCCTCGATAAAGGACCACTTATCGCCACTGGCAAATAAATGTAATAATTTCCTCAAAGTGTAAAAAGGTTTGGTCGCCTGTCGAGACACAATGACAGATGGATATTATAGAGAATTGGGATATGTCAAATTTCAACGAAAACACTCGAGTTCAAGTACCCGCAGCACTCCATTTGTGCAAATTGGGATATACATATTTGGACGATATCAAAGTGCTTGATACAACAACAAACATAATTGTTGATGTATTTCTAGAGTCTGTAAAGAGGCTAAATCCTACTATTTCAGGAACAGAAGTTTCTATACTTTTTTCCAAGATTAATAATGTCACCAACAATGACGACTTGGGAAGAGAGTTTTACAACATGCTTTCCTCAAACAGCGGAGTCAAGTTGATTGACTTTGACAATCCCGATAACAATGTATGGCATGTAACCACAGAGTTGCCATGTGAGAACAAAGAGACTGATGATAACTTTCGTCCTGACATCACATGCTTCGTTAATGGATTACCACTTGCGTTCATCGAGGTTAAGAAACCGAATAACCATGAGGGAATCCTTGCAGAGCGTGAACGCATCAACAAGCGCATGGGCAAGAACTGTTTCCGTCGTTTCTTCAATCTCACTCAGTTGATGATTTTCTCCAACAATCAGGAGTATGACAACGAGAATCGAGTGCCAATACAAGGTGCGTTCTACTGTTGCGCGGCTAAAGGAAAGGCATTTTTCAACGTGTTCCGTGAGGAAGACAAGCATTTCGTCAGCGACTACCCATATACAGAATTGTCAGAAGACACAGAGAACAAGGTATTGAAACATCGCAACTGTGTCGTGATAAAGAACCTTGAGGAATATCACACCAACAAACGTGTAGATACTCCTACCAATCGCATTCTTACATCAATGCTCAGCAAAGAGAGATTCCTTTTTCTCCTCCGCTATGGCATTGCATACGTAGAAAGGAAGATAGACTTGGCAGACGGTACACAGGGGACGGAATTGCAGAAGCATATTATGCGCTATCAGCAATTATTCGCTTCCCAAGCTATACGCAAGACACTTGACAAAGGTGTGAAAAGCGGTATAATATGGCATACACAGGGAAGCGGAAAAACTGCTCTCTCTTACTACTCTGTCAGAAGCCTGACGGATTACTTCGCAAAGAAGAATACTGTTGCAAAATTCTATTTCATAGTTGATCGTATTGACCTTATGGAACAGGCAACAGACGAATTTGCTGCCAGAGGTCTTGTTGTTCGCAATGCCAAGAGCCGTGATGAACTGATGAATGATATCAGCAACACGTCTATTACGGAGAATAGTGACGGTAAGCTTGAAATAATGGTTGTCAATATCCAGAAATTCAAGGAAGATAAGAAAAAGGTGCATATAGACGGCAATTACAATACTCACTTGCAACGCATCTTCTTCATCGACGAGGCACATCGTGGCTATAACCCACAGGGTAGTTTCCTTGCCAACCTGCTTGAAGCTGACAATGATGCCGTAAAGATTGCATTGACTGGAACACCGCTTCTTAAGGAAGAGCGCGAGTCATGGCGTGTGTTTGGCAAGTATATCCACACATACTACTACGACAAGTCAATTGCAGATGGCTATACGCGCAAACTGATGAGAGAACCTGTAGAAACCATCTATAAAGAGAAAATCGAAAGCATACTTGATGAACTGGCTGGCGGTGTTGAGGTAAAGAAAAGCGATATCGACAGAAACATAATTATAGAGCATGAAAGTTATTTGAATGCTTTACTTGACTACATCATTACCGATTTCCGTCGTTTCCGTAAGGAGCAGGCAGACGATTCTGTAGGTGCCATGATAGTATGTAAGACGAATCCACAAGCACGAGAACTCTATCGTCTGTGGCAAGAGCGTTTCAAGAATGCAGAAATGGCAGCTTTGCATCATGAGGAACTGATGCTTGCTGCTGAACCTATGGCTGCACCATACGGCTATAAACCTTTAACGGCATCGCTCATACTTCACGATGAAGGTGACAAGATGGAACGCAAGGAATATATTGACGGTTTTAAGAAACTGATGGATGTAGATGTCTTGATTGTGAACAAGATGCTACTGACAGGTTTTGATGCACCACGCTTGAAGAAACTGTATCTTGGACGCTCACTTGATGGTCACGACCTCTTACAGGCATTGACTCGTGTAAATCGTCCGTATAGGGATTTCAGATACGGCTATGTGGTTGACTTTGTGAACATCAAGGAAAACTTCGATGCGACAAACGATCGCTACCTGCGAGAATTGAATCGTACTTCAGATGAAGAAACGCCACAAGAACAAAACATAGGTGAGGTTGTGTTGGTTGACAAGGATGAAGTGATGGAGAAGATACAGCACGTCAAGAGTCTGCTTTTCAACTTCACGACTGATAATCTGGAAGAGTTCCGCAAGGAAATTGACGAGGTGGAGAACAAAGACAGTCTCTACGAGTTGCGTAACACCCTGCAAGAAGCCAAGGCAATGATAAATCAAGTGCGTTCATTTGGTGACGAGGAAACCAAAGAGAAACTGAAGAATCTGCCACTTGGTGCCATTCCTACATTGATTACGGAGGTTACGCATCGCATTGAGCGTATCAACTTGCTTGAGAAAACCGAACACAAAGCAGATGTTTCAGGCATCATCAATGTGGCTTTGTCGGAATTAGCATTTGAGTTCAAGAAAGGCATTCCTGAAGAACTACGCATCATAGTCAACGACATCAAGGAACGTTGCGAACGTGTACAGGCAGAGTTTGAGGCAAACTTCGACCAAAAGGAAGAGCGGTATGTCATACTAGCCGATGAGTTCCGCGAATACTTCCGAAAGAAAGGCTTCGTGCCTCAAAGCACAAACGAGGCAAAGGAGAGCATTGCCTATATGGATGAGGTGATGAAGAAGATTCGTGAGATAAACCGACGCAACAACATGCTAAAGAAGAAATACAAGGGCAATGAAAGGTTTGTGCGCATCCACAAGCGTTTGGAAGAAACAAATCAGCAACGTGAGCGCCCAATTATCTCTGCACATGAATATGAGATAGCGGAGAATCTGGCAAAGATGAAGGCTGATATTGATAATATGTTGTTCCTCAACATCAATATTCTGAACAACGAGGAAGCCTTCAAGCGTGACATCCTTGCCATTGTGGGCAAGGAACTGATAGGCATGAATATCAGAGCTGATTTGCAAGACCGTAAGTATATAAACAATTTGATTACTGCCGAATATCTCGGACAGTATAACCACATATAAATATGAGTAAAATCAATATAACCGAAGCAACGATTGCACTTATCGACTCTTTGAAGAGTACAACAGGCGCGTTCGGTCTGGCAGGAACAGGTAGTGAGTACAAGATAGTTACGGAAATGTTCCTCTACAAGTTTTTCAACGATAAGTTTGGCTATGAGGCAAAACGTGACCAGATTTATGGCGATCGCCTTTCAAAGGCAGAAAAATGGGATGCTGAATACGATAAGTTTACAGAAGAGGAAGTGGAAGACCTGTTCAGCTATCTCCCAGCTTCCGTACCACGCCTAAAGCCAGAACATACGCTGTCGCATCTGTATAACTCAGCCACAAAGGGCGACTTTTCAACGATGCTTGATGCAACACTCATTGATATTGCCAATGTAAATGCCGAGACTTTCTCGGTTACTACATCAGGCAAAAGCAAGGTGAACATTTTTAGTACCATTACAACATACGTTACCGATACACAGAAGCGTGATGAGTTTGCAAAATCCCTGATGCGTAACGTGGCATCTTTCAATTTCGAGGATGTATTTGACGAGAAGTATGATTTCTTCTCTGGCATATTTGAATATTTGCTAAAGGGATTCAACAATGCAGGTGGCGGTAAGTATGCAGAATACTATACACCTCGTGCCATTGCGCAGGTGATGGCTCGCCTGTTGGTTGGCAACAATAGTGACCTTCGTGGCATCACCTGTTATGATCCGTCAGCTGGTACTGGTACACTGCTTATGGCTCTTGCACATCAAGTAGGTGAAGTTCGTTGTTCAATCTACAGCCAGGATATTTCAGAGAAGTCAAGCGAGATGTTGCGACTGAATCTTATTTTGAACAATCTGTCTACATCATTACCTAATGTGGTACAAGGCAACACGCTTACCGAACCATCACACAAGGAAGCTAACGGAACGCTTAAGAAGTTTGACTTCATTGTCAGCAATCCTCCTTTCAAGCTCGACTTCCCTGAATATCGTGACACATTAGCTTCTGACTCAATACGTTTCTGGGCAGGAGTGCCTAATGCAGTCACTAAGGTTGACCCTAACAAACCTAAAATGGCTATCTACACCTGCTTCCTACAGCATGTGCTTAACTCATTGAAGCCAACAGGAAAGGCTGCCGTAGTTATCCCTACAGGTTTCATCACGGCAAAGAGCGGTGTTGAGAAGAAAGTGTTACAGCGTATCGTTGATGAGCGTTGGGTGTATGGATGTATATCCATGCCAAGTAATGTGTTTGCTACAACTGGCACAAATGTCTCGGTTATCTTCTTTGATAAGTCTGCAAAATCAGACAAGGTGATTCTTATTGATGCCTCAAAACTTGGTGAGGAATACAAGGAGGGCAACAACCAGAAACGCCGTCTGCTTGACCATGAGGTTGACAAGATTGTCAATACTTTTTTAAATAAAGAAGCAATCGACGACTTCTCCGTTGCCGTGACATACGATGAAATCAAGGAAAAGAACTACAGCCTCTCTGCAGGTCAGTATTTCGACATTAAGATTGAGTATGTTGATATCACAGAGGAAGAGTTTAACAAACGCATTGCTAACTATCAAGAGACCTTGGCAAAGCAGTTTGAAGAGAGCCACAAGCTGGAAGAGGAAATTATGTCTCAACTTAAGAATCTGCATTTCAATGAGTAAAAAGAAGTCGATACGTTTCTTTAATGACAGAGAGGTACGTGCTGTGTGGGATGACGAGTACAGCAAATGGTATTTCTCTGCAACAGATGTTGTGCGAGCTATCAATAATGAACCAGACTATACCAAAAGCCGTAACTATTGGAAATATCTTAAAGGCAAGCTGAGCAAGGAGGGTATTCAACTGGTTAGTGACACTAACCAGTTCAAATTCGAGGCTCCTGACGGCAAGATGCGAAAGGCGGATGTGTTGGATGGCGGAGGGTGTGCAGCTGTTGGCAAAAAACTATCCCAACAATCGTGCCAGCGCATTCCTTGATTGGTTCACCTATTCTGACAATACTATTGACGGTCAGAGCCGTAAGAAGGCATACGACCTTTTTGAAAGTGGTCTGCTAAAGTCTTTAGAGCCAGGAAGTATCAAATGCCTTCAGCAGATTCACGCATATCTCTTCGGCGGACTTTATGACTTTGCAGGGCAAATCCGAACAAAGAACATCAGTAAGGGTGGCTTCACTTTTGCCAATGCGCTACATTTTCCAGCGATTCTTTCTGATATTGAGAAGATGCCGGAAACGACATTTGACGAGATTGTGAGCAAATATGTGGAGATGAACGTGGCACATCCCTTCATGGAAGGCAACGGACGCAGTACACGCATTTGGCTTGATTTGATATTCAAGCATTCCCTGATGAAATGTGTGGATTGGAGTAAGATTAACAAGAATGACTATCTGCAAGCCATGCAGAAAAGTCCTATGGATGATAGCGAAATCCGCCATTTGCTTCGCAACGCCCTGACTGACAAGATTAACGACCGCGAAATGTTCATGAAAGGTATTGATTATTCATATTATTACGAACAAGAGAATTGATAATGAGAGAAATGATAGAAAGTCTAAATAACTATGCAGGTTTGTTTTCCTTTTTAGCAGTTCTGGCTGCTGTTATCGTACCTATCGTTATATATAAGTGGGAACGAAAAAATGAAAGACAGGCGATGAAGGACGAATTGGAAGCTATGCAAGATAATTCTCATTTCCCAATGACTTATGAAGAGCGTGAGTATTATACGAAAAGAGACAAATTGAGAAAAGGAATAAACAGAAAATAGTTATGCAACTATATAAATGCAAATTGTCTGATGTTGCTAAAGTTGAGATTAGCAGCGTCGATAAAAAGGCAAAGGAGAATGAAACGGCGGTGAGGTTATGCAACTTCACCGACGTATATCATAACTGGGCAATAACTTCGGATATGGCAAGTTCATTTATGGAAGCCAGTGCTAATGCAAAAGAAATAGAGAAGTTTACCATAAAGAAAGGACAGGTAGCTTTCACCAAAGATAGCGAAACGAGGGATGATGTTGGTATTCCGACATACATTGCCGATGATTTCGAAAATGTTCTTCTTGGCTACCACTGCGCCCTTGTCACTCCTGACGAAACAAAATTATATGGCAAGTATCTCAATGCTTTTATGCATTCAAACTATATTCAGAAATATTTCGAGTTGAATGCTACAGGTAGTGGCATGAGATATACACTTTCAATTGATACTCTCGAAAGTATGCCCCTTTTGCTTCCTTCGTTAGAGGAACAAAAACGCATTGGCAATATTTTCTCTGCGTTAGATAAAAAGATTGCTATTAATCGTGCGATAAATCAGAATTTAGAATCACTTGCAAAGCAAATATACGACTATTGGTTTGTGCAGTTTGATTTCCCAAATGAGGAAGGAAAGCCTTACAAATCAAGTGGCGGAAAAATGGTGTGGAATGAAAAACTAAAACGAGAAATACCTGAAGGGTGGCATTGTGGTAATCTGTTTGAAATTGCAGCATTTACAAATGGTTTGGCTTGTCAAAAATATAGACCAAGAAAAGGTGAAGATGCTTTACCTGTTATTAAAATTCGCGAAATGCACGATGGTTTTACATCTGAAACAGAGGAAGTGTCTTCTAATATCCCTGAGTCTGTAAAGGTTTATAATGGTGATGTGTTGTTTTCGTGGTCTGCATCCCGCGAAGTTATGCTTTGGGCTTACGGAATTGGAGGACTTAATCAGCACATTTTCAAAGTTACATCTGCAAATAACTTCCCGAAATCTTTCTATTATTTCCAATTGTTGGATTATGTAAATATCTTTAAGAAAATAGCGGAAGCAAGAAAAACAACAATGGGACATATTACGCAAGAACATTTGCAACAAAGTACGATCGCTATTCCTGATGAAAAGAATATAACAAATCAATTTGAGGAAAAAATCGCTCCTATCCTTGAGCAAATAGTAATGCGACAAGAAGAAATCTCTAATCTCACAAAGCAGCGCGATGAACTCCTACCACTCTTAATGAACGGTCAGGTGTCGCTAAATTCTGATTTATCTCACGATTAAGGGCAATTTTTTCATCGAAATTCCTAAGTACAGCGGCTATTTGTCGCTGTACTTCTATTTTTGGGAAAGTAAAATTAAGATTTCCTAAATCACTAGGATTGATTGAAGGATAAGATGAAACAGAGTTTTCTGCAATTGTCTGAAGGTATGAAGTAACCCAATTTTGAGTTAAAACATAGAATAGAAAGTGGACATCATAGTTTTCTGTTTCTTCATCCTTTATATCTATGGTAACAAAACCAGTAGAGACTATGACATTATCGCTGGGGTTATTCATAATACCATAGTGTTTCAGGTTGGGGCGAACCATCGAATAGAGGATTGTGTTGTGCTTAACTTTCCTTTGCGCTCGACTCGGAGCTTCAGATAGTTCAAAAGGTTGCAAGCCTCCTATTATATTTTCAGTTAGGTTGCTTGTATCAAGATATAGAATGCTTTCAATCTCATCTTTAGATGTGATTGATGAAGAATTGATATTACAGAAATCCTTAATTTTCATTTGCGCTATTTTAAGCGCAAAGATACTAAAAAAAACAAAATATTGGCCACTTACGCCTATCCTATGTATTTTTTATGTGCTATTTTTACATTGTTTTGGTTCACAATGGCATATTGAAGTGTCGTATCTATGCGCACATGACCTAACAACCGTTGTACCTGTTCTATAGGCATTCCCTTGTCAATAGCCATTGTGGCAAGCGTTCTACGGAACTTATGCGGATGGACTTTGGGCATATCCAACCGTTTGCCAATATTCCTTATTCTGACTTCTATTCCGCTAATGGTCAGGCGATTGTGTGGTGACGACAAGGAAACGAACAAAGCTGGATTGTTGTCAGTGCGCTCATTTAGGTATTGCTGCAAGTGAAGCTTTGTCCTTGCATTGAAATAAACCAGACGTTCCTTGTTACCCTTACCAAATACAATACACTGCCTTTCGTGAAAATCAATGTCAGCACGATTGAGTTTCACTAATTCGCCCACACGAATGCCTGTGGAAGACAACAAGTCAATAATAGCAAGATCGCGCTTGTTGGTGCAACTGTCACGAAGTTGTTCCAACTGTTCATCCGTCAACACTTCCTTTACCAGACTGTCGGTCTTCACCTTGTGAATTCTACGAACAGGACTCTTTGCGATATAGTCTTCATCCTCAAGCCATGCAAAGAAACTGGAGAAGATACGGCGCATATTGTCGATTGTCACCTTGCTACTTCCTTTTTCCTCTTGATATGCGGACAGATATTGGCGAATGTCGGCTGTTGAAACATGGCATACGGCAACTGATACCGTTAGGATCATCTTTTCGATGGTATGCCGATAGTATGCTAATGTCTTTTCCGAACAGCCTTCTATCTTCTTGGCAGAGAGAAAACTATCAAGAAGTTCTGAGTTTTCTTTTTTACTTTGCTCTTGGCTGTCTGGCTTCTCTATAATCTCAACGTTATGCAATTCCTTGACAAGCACAGATTTTAAACGTGCCATCTGTCGGATGTCTAAGTCACGCTGCATATCCGCAACTATCGCTTGAATAATGTTTTCTTTCATTGTTTTCTGATTTGTTATGTATTCTATAGTATAAATATAAAAATAATAACGATAAATCAGAATTTAGATGCACTAGCAAAGCAACTTTACGACTATTGGTTTGTGCAGTTTGATTTCCCAAATGAGGAAGGAAAGCCTTACAAATCAAGTGGCGGAAAAATGGTGTGGAATGAAGATTTGAAGATCTATATTCCACAAGATTGGGGCATTTGCAGACTCAACGATTATATTAGAAAAAACAATACAGGAGATTGGGGAGCTGATGAACCTTCTAAAAACTCCATTGAAGTTGGATGTATTCGAGGTGCTGATATAATAAAGCTAAATAACCTTCCCAAAAGGTATATAAAATCCAAGAATGAGAACAAACTTCTATCAGAATGGGATGTAGTCATTGAAGTCTCTGGAGGTAGTCCTACACAAGCTACAGATAGGAGTGCATTTATTACCCCAGGAGTAATAGAAAGAAATGGTGGAAATATTACATGTAGTAATTTTTGTCATGCATTTTCATTTGATGATTACAGATATTCTGCCTTTTTCTTTTTTGTGTGGCGGATGTTTTATGAAAACGGCATCATGTTTAATTTTGAGGGTAAAACAAGTGGTATAAAGAATTTTATGACAGAAGCGTTTTTAGCAAATAAATGGCTGAAACCACCTAAAACACTTGTTGTAAAGTTTTTTGATGCAATAAAAGACATTTATGCGAAAATTGATTCGAATATTGTAGAGAACAATAACCTTATCAAGCAGCGCGATGAACTCCTACCACTCTTAATGAACGGTCAGGTGTCGCTAAATTCTGATTTATCCGACAGATTGCCCCAACATTTAATTAAATTAATTGTCATCTATTTTGATGCAACTTCATTAGTGATGCGTTTGGTTTTGGTTTTTGTCTGAAATATAATAAATTTTACTCTAATTTATTGCAATCTTAATAAATTGTTGTAACTTTGCAAACGAATTATGAAAATTAGGGAAATTATTGATGCCCTTGAAGACTTTGCACCTTTGGCCCTGCAAGACGGATTTGATAATGCTGGATTGCAGATTGGAGTACCAGAAGATGTAGATGCTGCAGGGGTATTGTTGTCTTTAGATGTGACTGAACAAGTTATAGATGAAGCTGTCAGTCGCGGATGTAACATGGTGATTAGTCATCATCCGTTACTTTTTCATCCGTTGAAATCTATTTCTGGTAAAACTTATGTGGAACGATGCATAATAAAAGCTATCAGAAATGGAATAGTTGTGTATGCAGCACACACAAACCTTGATAATGCTCTTAATGGAGTGAATTACAAGATTGCAGAGAAACTTAATTTGCATGATTTGAATTGGCTGGAACAAAAAGAGAATATGAACGCAGGTAGTGGGGTGGTTGGTGTTTTAGACTCTCCTATGTCTAAAGACCAATTTGTTTATTTTGTGAAAGAAACTTTTTCTGTTCCTTGCGTTAGATTTAATAATTGGCATGGTCAAACCATACGAACTGTTGCTGTGTGTGGCGGTGCTGGTGCTTTTTTAATTCCTAATGCCATTAAGCATGGTGTAGATGCTTTCATAACTGGTGAAATTGGCTATCATCGCTTCTTTGGATATGAAGACGATTTGTTGTTGATGGAAATCGGTCACTATGAAAGTGAACAGTTTACGCTTGATATATTAATGGATGTGTTGAGAAAACTTTTGAAAGACGATGAACAATGTAAGGTGATGAAATCTCAGTTCATATCTAATCCGTTAATTTATAGATAATTTCATTGTTTGGTAGATTATAAAGTGTAATAATAAATATAATAATTATGGCTAAGAAAAAGATTTCTCCTGCTGAAATGATGGTTGAGGATAAACTTAAACTTCTTTATCAGCTTCA
Source organism: Bacteroidaceae bacterium (assembly GCA_024682395.1). Classification (GTDB taxonomy): domain Bacteria; phylum Bacteroidota; class Bacteroidia; order Bacteroidales; family Bacteroidaceae; genus Colivivens. The sequence continues at coordinate 3,253 of JAIKZH010000033.1, read as the reverse complement.
GACTATTTTATCGGAAATAGACCGTATCCGTATTCTTCGTGGTGAATTGCCACTTGAAGTAGAAGATTTGGAGGATGAGGTAGAAGGACTTCGTACTCGTATTGAACGTACAGAACGTGAAGTCGTTAATATTCGTTCAAATGTGAATGAACTTAAAACTCAGATTGATATCGCAAACGGTAAAATCGCTAAGTTCAAGGAGCAACTTGATAATGTTCGCAATAACCGTGAGTATGATACACTTAATAAAGAGATTGAATTCCAATCTTTGGAAGTGGAATTGTGCAACAAGCGTATCGGTGAAGCTACACGATTAGAAAAAAATAAGGAGGAACTGTTGGAACTCTCACGCAAAAATCTTGAAGAACGCACTCAGGATCTTGAACTCAAGAAGAACGAACTCGACGAAATCGTGGCTGAAACAAAAGCTGATGAGGAAAAACTTCGTGAAAAGGCAAAGAATCTTGAGTTGTCAATTGAACCTCGTTTGTTGGCTTCTTTCAAACGAATCCGTAAAAGTTCAAGAAATGGTCTTGGTATAGTTTATGTACAACGTGATTCTTGTGGTGGTTGTTTCGCTCATATCCCACCTCAGCGCCAACTTGATGTTCGCATGCGTAAGAAAATCATCGTGTGTGAATATTGTGGAAGAATTCTTGTGGACCCAGAATTGGCTGGAGTTAAAATTGAAAAGCCTGTTGAAGAAAAGCCAAAACGCCGTCGCACAAGCAGAAAGGGTGATAGCGAACCACAGGACGCAAATGCTGAAGCATAATTTGAATGTTGATGAAAGGCTCTTTTTTGTTTCTTGCATGTATGATGCGTAAGGATTTGTAAAGAAACCTTGATAAGATATCAACTTTTATATATAAGGTCGAAACCATCTATTTATGTGGTTTCGACTTTTTTCTGTTTATGCGGTATTTGCTTATAATCGTGGAAAAGTCTTGTTGATCTAATATCAATATAGCATCGTCGTATTAGAATTTATTTATGATTAAGAATGGAATAGGGGGATTTGCTAAAGTTCGGAATAATGAGGTATTTCTTTTAAAAAACGATATGTTTGTTTCTCATAATCCATTTTGCAGCAATAATGATTAACTCCGTTGCTTATCACAAGATAATCGACATGCATCACCAAGTTGTATCGACATATCTGGTCGAATACCTTCTGGGTTATGTTGACAGATGGACGTTTGTATTCGACAATCATTTTGGGCTTTAAATCCTTTGAGTATAATACAGTGTCGCATCGGCGTGTCATGTTGTTTAAGGAAATACTCACCTCGTTTGTCATTAATGATTTGGGGTAGTGAAGGTATTCCGTAAGATAATTTATGAAATGTTGTCTAACCCATTCTTCAGGAGTTAATGCAACATATTGCATACGGAGAGAGTCCCATATTTGGATTTTCCCGTCGTTGCTCTTTCGAATTTTTGGTGAGTATTGTGGAAGATTTAACTTGTCCATCTTGTGTTATTTGTTCACAAAATTAGTAAAAAATTTTCACTATCACTTCTTTTCTTCAATGTTTTTCCGTAAGTTTGCATTTCAATTCATAATAGATTAAAAAATGGCGAAACAATCTTCATCATCAGTTGCATATAACGATATAATAAAAAGTATTAAGGCTCGTAAATTCTCACCAGTATATTTACTTATGGGGGACGAGTCATATTATATAGATAAGATCACTGAATGTATTGCTTCGTCGGTTCTCCCAGAAGAAGAACGAGCATTTAACCAAGTTACAATTTATTGTACCCGCGATACGGATTTTCGCGATATTATAAATACATCAAGACGTTATCCAATGATGTCGGAATATCAAGTCGTAATTGTTAAAGAAGCTCAGAATTTACAAAAAATTGATGAACTTTTAACATATGTCCAAAATCCTCTTAGTAGCACAGTATTAGTGTTAAGCTATAAGAACGGTGTGTTGGATCGACGTAAAAAACTCGTACCAGCGATTGCAAAAGTTGGGGTAGTGTTCGAGAGTTCAAAGTTGAAGGAAACCTCACTTCCTACGTTTATTAATTCTTATCTCCAGGAGCGTGGTGTGAGCATCGAACATACAGCTGTTATGATGTTGGTTGAAAACATTGGAACTGATCTTAATCGTATGGCTGGAGAACTCGATAAATTGATTATAACTTTGTCGGATGGTTCCAAGATGATAACCCCAGAACAGATCGAAAGAAACATCGGAATTAGTAGGGAATTTAATCTCTGGGAACTTAAAACTGCTGTGGTTAATAAGGATGTTTATAAGGCTAATTTGATTATAAATTATTTTTGCTCCAACGCTAAAAACAATCCGGCTGTAACAACAGTTGCGATGTTGTTTAATCTGTTTGCTCAAATCATGCAGGCTTATTATGCTCCAGTCAGAACTGCCGAAGGTATTGCCTCTCATCTGGAAATGCAGCCATGGGCTGTTCGCGATATAATTACTGCGATGCATAATTACTCGGCCATGAAAACGATGCAGATTATTGCTCATTTAAGAGAAACTGATGTTAGACTTAAAGGTGTTGATCGTGGTAATTTGTCGGAGAGTGATGTTATGAAAGAACTTATTTTTTATATATTACATTAATCAGATAGGTCGGGATTTTCTCGCATGTTGCACTATAAATAATGTTTTTTTTAATGCTATTTTGTAGTTATTTTTACTGTTGATGGGGGAGAGGTTCTCTCCTTTTTTTGTATTATTATTCTTGTTTTTTTCTTGCAAATCCATTGTATGTATTGATTGTCTTTGTTTTTTATTGGTGATATCTTTCCATAGTTTTTATGTGTGGTTGGAGGTTTTGTTGTTAATTTTTGTTCGGAAAAAGTTCTCTAAAAAATGTAAAAATAGGGTGTATGTACGATTTTTGTTTGCTATATATTTGTGTTTTATATCAATAATTCATGAAAATATAGGTTTTTTGCGAGTAAAAATGGGGTAGGCTAATTTTTTAGATATAAATCTCTGTACAAAAAAATGTTGTGTTTGTGTGTAAAAATCAATGGTTTATATGGATTTTTGGGCTCTGAAATTTGCGTAAATGAATGTTGGTTTATTTGTAGGGTGGTGCGTTTTAGAAAAAGAGAATTTCTGCAAATTTTCATTTTATTAAACTGTACAGATAAATATTTGTAAACAATATTATAGGATAGTAATGTAAATTTTACTTTCTTAATCACACCAATTTGAATATAGAAAAGTAAAAAACAATCGATTGATTATACAATCAGATA
>JAIKZH010000048.1 GCA_024682395.1 Bacteroidaceae bacterium | reverse complement strand
TATTTATCTTTTTAGCATTATGTAGTGTAACTACACAATGCTAAAAAGATAAATAATAATTTTTTCATAATAAGAATAATTATATATTAAGTTAAGGTAAAACATTAGTTTTGCATTGCAAATATAATAAATATCTAGATATTAGCCAAATTACTTATTAAAATTTTCTTAATGTTATTTCTGTTTATTTGATTCACCATATCTTATTTTAAATCTAGGGCTCTATGAGCCAGAAATATGGCGACTTTGTAGCAATTGATAATTTATAATTGACAATTGATAATTATTCTAAATCAATGAATCGGATAAACGTGGAATCGGATAATCGGGAAATAGATTAATCAGGAAATCGAATAAATGAGGAATCGATGAAATCATAGCATCAGCCATATATCAATTGATAATTCATATTATTAAGTTCTATAATAAAAAAAGTGCTCAGACATTTGCCTGAGCACTTCATTGAGTTTATCTGTTCTACTCTTATTTGAGTAGTTGAGATTTTAATTAGAATACAATGCGCTTCTTACCGTCAACGATGTTGATACCACGTTGAAGCTTCTTAAGTTCTTGACCTGAAATGTTGAAGATACGCTTGTTAGCAGACTTGATAACCTTAGCATCCTTGATTCCAGTAGCACCTTCACCATAATCGAATGTAGGGTCTTTTTCTACGAAGTAGATGCGAGCATCGTCGATTGTAGTGTTAGTATCCCAATATTCCATTGCAGCACCGTCCTTAATAGCCTTACCAGAGAGGTAGTTCTCAACCATACCGATTGTGATAGTCTGACCTTCTTCTGTTACGCAGATGTTTTCAAGTACTGTGATGTAACCATTCCAGCTGCTACCAGCGATGTAAGGAGCTACGATCATGTCACCGTCACCAACTTGTGCGAATACATATTTATCCCAAACTTCATCTTCGCCTTGTGCGTTGAATGGAACAGTTTCGCCATTTTCGTCAGTTGTTTCACCTGTACGAGTGCTGAATGTTACAGTGTACTTACCAACAGGAACGTTTTCAAGAACTTGGAACAACTTGAAGTTGCTGTTACCATAGTTATTTACGTGAACGTCAGTTGCGAACTTGTCAGAAGTTGGATCGTCACCATTGTAGTGAACTGTACCCTTACCTGTTTGATTTTCGTCGTCAGCAACGTTGATTTCTTGATCTACTGTCCAACCTGGCATACTTTCGTTAGTGAGGTTACCTGTTTGAACTGTGTAGAAGTTAGGGTTGTTAATCATACCAGTGAGGTCGATACCTTGAACTGCGAGTGGATAACCATCAAGGTTGTAATTTTCGTCGTCTGGATCAGCATCTGCATTGTACTTACTTGGATCGTTGTGGAATACTTTTACCATTTTGCTTGTAAGATCTTCCTCGTTTGCGATTGCATTGTAAAGAGCCAATTTAGCTTCGCCCTTAAGTGCTTCTGCAAGTTCACGATCGTTAGTTGTTGCTTTGCGAGCGTTAGCGATGTTTTCAGAAGAAGATCCGAGTGTTTCAGCGTTAGTAGCAGCTGTCTTCACACCGAATGTTACAACTTCAGCAGCATCGATAGCACCACTAATCTTGTTAGCAGCATCCTTAAGTTGTGGAGTTACTTCAGCAAGTTCTTCGTCAGAAAGAGTTGAAGGATCTGTATCCTTGTATTGTTCGTAGAGTTCTTCAACATCCTTGTATGCTTGGAATTCTGCATATGCAGTTTCTGCGTTGGCTTCAAGAGTTTGTCTTGCGCTTTCTAATGCACCATCAAAGTCGCCGATATTGTCGATACGAGCTTGGAGTTTCTTAGCAAGTGCTTTAGTGTCCTTGATAAGGTTTTCAACCTCAGATGGAGCGTGGAATTCACCATTTTGGATTGCGTCAATAGCAGCGAGGAATGCAGTCTTAGTTTCACCATTATACATTTCGTCTTCGCTATTAGCGATAAGAGCCTGAACATCTTCACTGTTTACGTATTCATCGCGTAATTGCTGGTAGTAAGCAGCCTTAGGTGGCATAGTGGCAACCTTAACTTTACCGAGTACATATTCTCTCCATGTAGCCTCTTCTGGAATGAAGTTAAGAATGTAATAACCTTCTTTATTAACTGTAAAGTCTGCAGTACATTCTACAGCGTCAGATACGTCTCCACCGTTAATCCAGTTACTAGCATCGTCTTTTACAGTAGGTGCTGCAAGGTAGTCTGTGAATTTGCAGTAGATGTTATTCTTTAAGTCTGTAAGTTGGAATGAGAACTTAGGTGTACTTTTCCATGCACACATCAAGAATGATACTTGATATTTACCTGGAGTGAGGTAGAGTGAAATAGATTTCAAATAGTCGTCAACATCTTCGAATCCTGATGGAACTTCGATACCTTCTTTATTTACGATTTCTTCATTTTCGTCAAGGTAGTCTTTGATAAGTTCTCCATATGTACACTTTCCGTATGTTGTACCACGAGTTCCCCAATATAAACCTTTAGTGAATTCTCCATTAGTGAATCCTTGTTCAAGTTTACAGCCACCGCCGCCAGGATTTCCACCCCAAGCGTATGATAATTGACCACCATCATTATTAAATCCATATTGGTGTATACCTGCTTCGTTGTCAGTTAGCCAACCCTTAGGAACACCACCTGTCATTTCGTTGTTGAAATCTGACAAGTAGATCATTTCCTGAGTTTGAGTCTTGTCAACTTCACCAATTTGGAGTATTACGTCAATTTGGTTTCCATCTTCACTTTCGTAGTTAACTTGTGCTATGTTGCAAATATCTTGAACACGTACTACGTATTCTCCATCAGGAAGATTTGCAGGAAGTGGAATGATGAGTTCTGTCTCGTCATCACTTAATTGCATATTATTTGACAAGTCAGCTTGAATCATGTTGTTCATCATGAGGACAGCTGATGTAGAAGAAATATCAATAGCTTTGTCGAATACGATAGTAACATTTTCTAATGTTGCAGGGTCAAGCTCGAAACTATTGCTTTCAGGAATTGTACGAACTAATTTTGGTGCGCTTTCGAATGATGCAAGTGCGTCAATAGCTCCATTATAGTATGCAGTTTCGTTTTCGAAGCTAACAGCTTTCATTTCTGTTTCAACATCAGCAGATGGACGTCTAACACCTTGATAAATGATTTCCTCAGGAGTTGTTAAACTAACTGTGATTGCAGGGTTGTCTGCATTCTCGAGAGTCTCAGTAGCTTCGTCTGAAAGGAATGCATAGAGATATCCGTCTTTCAAACCTTCAAGAGCTAAAACTTCAAGTTCTTCTTCACCATATTTTACACTAACATTTGATACGTCGAAGTGTGCGTAACCATCTTCAGAAGCGTTTGCTAGTGTTGCGATGTTTGTTTCATAGCCAAAGTTAATTCTTATAGCTTTACCGCAGTATGCTACATCACCGAATGTAGCTTTTTCAATAACGATATCATCAAGAAAATATTCACTTGGGCTATACATGTTGAAGATAGCGAAATACTTCTCAGGGAATTTCTCTTCATAATATTCTCTGTAAGTTGTTCCATCGCCCATGTCACTACTACCTATCCAGTCGCGGTTAGTGATAGCACCATTCTGAACATCCATATTTAAGAAGAAACAGTTGAAAGACAAACGTTGCCATTCATCTGTAAAGTTCTTGTAGTCGAATGAATAATCATTCCAGTTCGCAGTTGTTACACCGCAGTCAAAATTTTCGATACCTACACCGAGTTGTCCTTTTAACTGAGTTTGATGTGTTGCACCTTCTCCATCTTCCCAATCTGGAGCTGCTTTAGCCCAGAAAGAAACACGGTAAGCTGTGTTGTTCTCGAATGGATCAAGGTTCATCTTGAATCCACGGTCCCAAGTTTCACCATTGTCACCAGTGTTTACGGCGTGGAAACAAGCGTCACCTGATTTTGCATCAGTACAATCTTCTTCCCAATCGTCACCGTCTTTCTTGTTGACAAAATCTCCAAATGTGCCAGGGTTTGTTGCGCCTTCGGTAACATATTTACCTTCTTCGCCTTCTTCAAAACCCAATTCGGCAACAACCTGTGCATTTGCGACGCCGCATGCACCAGCTAACATTGCTAGAGTAAAAAATCTTTTAATCATAAGCGATTTTTTTAGTTTGGTTAATAATAAAATCTATTTATAAATAATGTTTCCGTTTTTGTAAATAAGGATTAATAAATTCTAATTTGTTTCATCCTTTGTTTGTTGTTGTTTTCTGTCTGGTTCTTGTTTCTTTAGGTTTAATTGTTTGGTTTTTGTAATGTAATTCTTTCAGTTTCGCTACAAAAATGTTTTTTGTAACGCTACGTGGCTGCAAATATAGAATTCCCAAAGTTTCTATACAAGTAAAAATGTAACATTTTTTTTATCTCATGTAACATTAACTATTAGAATTCGGTATTTTTCGATGAAATCGATGAAAAAGGTGATGGAGTCACAATTGATAATCAGGTGGCTATGCCACTTAGTATCGTTTTTTACAGTGTGATGATTCCTTTTCTCAATGCATATAGCACTAATTCTACAGTGCTGCTGATTCCAAGTTTATGAAATATGTTGTTTTTTATTGTATCGACGGTTCGTGGACTTATTCCCAATTCTTTTGCAATTTCTTTGTATTGTAAGCCTGAACCTGATAATCTTATAATGTCAAGTTCGCGTGGAGTGAAGATTTGGTCGGTCGCTTCTTTAGCAGTAATAATTCTTTCTATTAATTTACTGATATCGGTACCATAATAGTTTACATTGTTTTGGATAGAATCTATCGCATTGATGATAATATGTTCTTGTGAGTATTTAGACACAAATCCATTTATCCCCAAATTAACTAATGCTTCAATGTGCTCCTGATTTTGATCAGAAGACAACATGAGAACTTTAGTAGTTGATTGTATTTGTCTTAGTTCTTTTACAACCTCTATGCCCGACTTCTTTGGCATTATTATATCCAACAGAATAATGTCGGGGGTGTGTTTCTTTACCAATTTTATAGCTTCTTCTCCGTCGTTTGCTACACCTACTATTTTAATGTTTTTTTGTTTAGAAAGTAACATTTTTATCCCGATTACAAACACAGGATGGTCATCTGCAATTACAAGTTTTATCATAATTGTAATAAATATAAGATATTTTACGACTAATAAGCTGCTTTATAGGTAAAATTACGTATTGCAACTTTTTAAGTCTTGTCGTAACTTTGCACAAAAATCTTTTGTAGATTATTTAAAGCGCCACTTTTTACGCAAAACTTAATATGTTGGCTTTTGATGCAGGGTATTTTAGCTTTTCTAAAATTTTTCCCCTGCAACTCTCATCAGGTGTGATGAGAGTTTTTTTGTTTTTGCAAATATATACATATTATTATTATCATACAAATTTTTTCTCACTTTTTATTTGTTTATGGAACTAAAGCGCAATAACTTTCAACCTGAATCTTTGTTCATGAGGATATTGCTGCGCAATATTTGTTTTTTATAACTTCGTTAGAAATCTTGACGAACCGAATACAGAGATTAAGTTGACTTACAATCTATGTTGAGGTGAGGATTAGATTATGTAAATCTCGGGCTCTACGAGCCAGAAATAAGGCGCTGAAGCGCAAATGATAATCATGGCAACGGAGTTACAATTGATAATTATTCTAGATTAATGAATCGGATAAACGGGGAAACGGGAAAACGGAGAAACGAGTAATCGAGGAATCGGAGAATCGAGGAATCGAATAAACGAGGATTCGAATAAATCATAGCACCTGCCATAATTTTCAATTTTCAACTCTCAATTGCGCGCTCTGCCACCTGTTGCGTAACAAAATCCTTAGGAGCGACGAATTAAGTTGTTATTAAAAAATGTAATATTAGTTTAAAAGAGTGAATAGTTTCATAGGTTTTTCATATCTTTGCAATCTAAATGGTATTATTATATATAAGGTGTATTATGAGATCATTATTATTTGTGATATGTATGTCATTGTTGTGTAGCTTTATAAGCGTGTCCAGCATTGATGATTTTGATATGAATTCATCGAGTTCTTCAACTTTAGTTGCAGAACAAGGGGAGCCGTCTAACCAGTTTAGAGGCAAATTTCGTAATGAGAACTTAAAATTGAATCTTGTTCTTAATCTGTACGCTGCTAATATTCCTATTCCAGGTTTGGAGATGGATAGTTGTTATGGATATCTAAACGGAAATATCAATGGTTCATGGGCGATATTGAAAGTAAAGAATATTGAAACTAATCGTGCCATTGTACGTATGGTAAGTGATAGGGGAAGTGATGCTCAAGATGTGGAGTTGGTAATCACAGATAGTGGGTTGACTTTCCGTCAGGTGGATGACGTAAATATAAAAGGTGTGGCAAACGGCAAGTATGTAAAATTGCCAAAGATTATTGATTTTATTAAGAACTGATACTATTTCTAATAACGTAGAAACGTTATTATCTATTTATTCGATTTAGGAAGCGCAGATGGATACCTCTCTTTTTAATGAACCGCAGTTAAAAGCAATAGAATATGATGATGGTCCTTCACTGGTGATAGCCGGAGCAGGTTCAGGTAAGACTCGTGTATTAACTTATAAGATTGCTCATCTTATTGAGAAAGGTTATGAGCCATGGAGTATTATGGCATTGACTTTTACTAATAAGGCAGCAAACGAGATGAAAGAACGTATTGCGTCAATTGTTGGTAGTGAGACTGCGAGGTATTTATGGATGGGGACCTTTCATAGTATTTTTCTTCGTATTCTTCGTACCGAATGTGATAAGATTGGTTTTGACTCAGGCTTTACCATTTATGACACAGCAGACTCCAAGAGTTTGGTGAAAGCCATAATAAAAGAGTTGCACCTTGATGATAAGAAATATAAACCTTCAACTGTACTTGGACGAATATGCGATGCCAAGAATCAGTTGATCACTTCTAAACAATATGCTGCAAATGGCGCGTTATTGTCAGCAGACCAGAGTAGTGGCATGCCAGCCATCCATGAAATCTATACAAGATATTCAAATAGATGTCGTGGAGCCATGGCAATGGATTTTGATGATATTCTCTTATATACATATTATCTCTTTAGTTTGCATCCTGAGGTATTGGCAAAATACGAGGAACGTTTTAAATATCTGCTTGTGGATGAGTATCAGGATACTAATTATGCCCAACATCAGATAGTGAAACAACTGACTCGTAATAATCAACATATTTGTGTTGTTGGCGATGATGCCCAGAGTATATATTCGTTTCGTGGAGCAAGAATTGATAATATTCTCACGTTCCAGAAATTATATCCAACCACAAAGGTATTTAAGCTAGAGCAGAATTATCGCTCAACCCAAACCATTGTGAATGCGGCGAATAGTCTTATTCACAAGAATAGGGAGCAAATAGAAAAAACGGTATTCTCAAAAAATGAGGAAGGCGATAAGATAGAATTGGTGGAAGCCTATAGTGATGTGGAAGAAGCGCAGATAGTGACTCGAAAGATTCAATGGCTTCATTCACGTGAGCATCTTGCATATTCAGATTTTGCGATATTATATAGAACAAATGCCCAGAGTCGTATTTTCGAGGAACAGCTTAGAAAACAAGGTCTGCCTTATCGTATATATGGCGGTCTGTCGTTTTATCAGCGAAAAGAAATTAAGGATATTATTGCTTATTTTCGTATGGCTGTTAATCCAAGCGATGAGGAGGCACTGAAACGAGTGATTAACTATCCAACTCGTGGAATAGGTACGACAACACTTGCCAAGATAATCGATGCGGCTGTTGTTCATAATGTTAGTTTATGGACTGTGTTGTGCAACCCAACGGAATGCGGATTAAGTGTTTCTTCAGGAACATGGTCCAAACTGTCTGATTTCATAACACTTATCCAATCGTTTATTGATGTGGCTCACCAGAAGAATGCCGAAGAGGCAGGAAACTATATTATCAAGCATTGTGGTGTCCTAACTGATATATATCAGGACAAGAGCCCAGAGAATCTCAGTCGTCAGGAAAATGTTGAAGAACTTCTTAACGGACTTACAGATTTCTGTGAATCTCGTCAGGAGGAAGGGGATACTCGTATTGCACTTGTTGATTATCTTGGTGAGGTCTCGCTATTGAGCGACCTTGATAGCGATGCAAAAAAGGAACAGCAAGACGGGGAGGAAGACGACAAAATAACGCTTATGACCATTCATTCGGCAAAAGGACTTGAATTTCCTGCTGTATTTATTGTGGGTTTAGAGGAAGGGCTTTTTCCAAATGAGATGTGTTCACATTCGTCTCGTGCCATAGAGGAAGAACGCAGGTTATTCTATGTGGCTATTACTCGTGCTATGCGACACCTTTTTATTACATATGCTAAGAGTAGATATCATTTCGGAAAGATGGAGTTTGGAAATCCAAGCCGTTTCTTAACCGACATAGATTTCCAATATATTTATGCCAAGCGTAATCGTATAGAACCAGTAAGCAGAGAATTGGATTTGCCATGGAAACGAACAGAATCGCGTTCACGTATGGATTCATTGTTTTCCACTCCAGTTGATGTGCCAGTAAATAGTCGTTTGAAGAAGATAAACGAAGTTGCTCGTCCTACAATGAATAATCTTACTGGAACTTCTTCTACATCGACTCCCAACATATCTATACAACCTGGTCAGCATGTTAGTCACGACAGATTTGGAGAAGGCGTGGTGTTGAAACTCGAAGGTTCTGGCGATAGTCTTAAAGCACATGTGCAGTTCAATAATTCTGGAGTAAAACAACTATTGTTGAAGTTTGCAAAGTTGAAACTCATGTGATGCGGGGCGCTGAAGCGCAATTGGAAATTCATTGCGAAAAAGCATCTGTGATGCTTTTGTGGTTGCATGTTAGATTTATCAATTGCTTTTGTCTTGTGTTTTTTATGAAACAATAAAAATGCAAAATATATATTGTTATTTTAACAAAAGTACCATAGATGTCAATAACTCTTATTCTTTGGTTGTGTTTATTGTTTGATTATGATTCTCCTTTTTTAACCAATCTTTAGCGGTTTCTATGATATCAGATACTTCTGAAGAAGGAATCTTTATTTTCTTATTGATTATAATTTTTGCAATTGAATCAGCCTTGTTTAAATTATTATCATATTGATATGATAAAAGCATTCCTTCTAAAGGTGCAAATCGACACGGACACATATCATATGCAGATTGATAGTATTTAATAGCACTTTTGTTATCATGTAAATGTCTATAAATATCCCCTGTTAGTAAATCTAAATTATACCCTGACATGATTAAGTGTAATTTTTTAGATGTGCTTAGCGCATCCGATAATTCTGCTGCTTGAAATTGTATTAATGTGTAATTATATAGAAATGATGAATTGTTATTATAGTGTTTATATAATCTTTTGTATCGAGGTAACATCCTTTTTACATACCCATGTTCTGCATTACGTGAGATTACACTCCATTCATATTCAAATGAATAATCATAACACATATATCCTAAGATAAAGCATAATCCAGTTAGAAATAATATTCTTAGATTTTTTATGAGTTTTTCATTATTAATAATTCTTGCATATAATTGTGACTTTGAAACAAACACATTATATATATACCAACTATTACCTAAAATGATAATAAACACAGGTAGGGGATAGTATAAAGGATATGAAAAGAATGAAAAAATGAAAAGTGTAATGAAGACCATGCAACATGCCCATTGTTTTCTTTTAATGAAGTACAAGGTGGGAATAGATAAGAGAATAAAATATAGTAACATTCCCAATACGCCATAATCTAACCAAATATTCATAAATTCATTTAATGGATGATATACTTCATCAGCAAGATAAGCATATTCGCAATTTGGATGGTTATGTAAATAATTACCTTGATTCGCCATAAATAATCTAATAAACGAATTTTTTCCATGGCCAATTATAGGATTCTCTTTTATAAGATTATATGTAGTTTGAATAATAAACCTTCTGCCATTTGTTGATTCCTGTTTTTGAGTAAGACAAACAAATGGGATAATGAAAATAGCGCATATTGTGATTAGTATTTTTAATTCTATACGATGTCTTATTTTAATAAATATAATGATTATGCAATCAATCCCAAGACATATCAAACCTGTTCTTGATTTTGTTAATAGTAATGTAATTATAGAAATAATAATCACAATAACTCTACAAATCTCCCATAGCTGCTTCTTAGTGTTGAAACTAATAAATGTAAATGGTAATAACAATAATAAATGTAAAGCTAATACTGCGGGATTATCGAATGAGCCAGTTATTCCATAATCATTAAAAACGTTTGTATATTCATAAGACAATGAATATAAACATTCTAAGCAAAGAATTATTGTTGCATATAAAGAAATATGTTTTTTTTCAATATAAAAACTATATTTACTGATTAAACACCATATGAACAATAAGAGAACTATGAAAATACTGAGATACCATTTGGGCGATATGTATTCATCATAAAACCCTTTTGATATTGGCGGTATGAAACATATAAATACACTTATGAATAATATGAATCTGTGTAAGTCTTTCATTTATAATTATTTTATTATATGAAGAGCGTGTGGCTGTTATACTTACACACGCTCTTTTTTTATTATCGTAATTAATGTTAATTATGAGTAGTATTATTAATACCGGTACCGGGATCTAATTCTTCATAATTGTAATTATATCTAATTCCAATTTCTTTTTGATTTTTTGGTTCTATGTTTGACAAAACGTTTGTCCCTATTGACACATCAAATGACGCGACATATACAATATTCCCATCCTTACAAATTCGTGCAGATGATGGACAACTCTGTAAATACAGACATTTTTCAGCAGGCCATGCTGATCCAGATACCTCATATGCTGTAATACATCTACCAGTGGTTGTTTCACTATCATCATCAAATGTATATGCAAATGTAAAATAGAAGGATTCACAAACTTGATAATCATTCCATTCTGCACGTCCTTTAAAAGGATCCCATTGACGTATTTTATGATTTAAGATATATGATTTAACCACAGAAATTGTTTGTTCCCCGTTTTTGGGTTGTTTGTAACGACTTGCAGATGTATGTTTGGTGTTTTCTCCGCTCCTTCCTCCTGTTGTTTGTCTTGTCGCTTTTGTCTTTAATAGAGATTCTTGTTCGCAATACTCTAATTCATCGTCTTGGGAACAACTTGTAACTGTAGTAGTTAAACATAACATAGTAGTCATAAATGCTACCAAATAAAATAATTTTTTCATGTTGTTTAAGTTTGTTTGTAAATTAATTCCTACTCTTAAGTTTTTCGGATTCCACTCCTTTATACAGATGGTCTGTTATGATTAATTAATGTTATAGCTTTTTCATTAATGATAGAATATTCTTTATTCTTATTTCCATATTATGTTACCACCAAATTTGTTTGCCATTTTTATATGTAAAAATTCTTTCTTCAACACCTTTGGTTACATCTTTAATAATGTAAAGGCCTTCTGAAGGAACTTTTTCAAAGAGCAGCTTGTTTTTCTCCGCGGTCTTTTCACCTAAACATATCCATTGGTTGTTGCCCCAATAATACAGAACGTAGTGGTCGCCAATTTCTATACAATTGCCATCGTTTCGTCCAATATATCTTATTTTTGAGAAAGAGATTGGTGTCGCAAATTCTAAGCCAACCCAATTCCCATCAGGACTATATGCTCCAAAACCTGTCAATATGTCCCCATCGAAGACTCTTTCTTTTGGTGTTGATGGTTCACCTTCAGTTCCAATTATTTTTCCTTCAATCTTATTTTGGTTCTTATCATATATTTCTAGTTCATTGATGTTACAGAATGAGCCTTTAGCACCAAAATAACGTACATATTTATATGTTTTTTTATCTTTAATTGGTATTTCATACCAATTACCATTAGTTATACCATGATGTGTATGTAATAATGAATATTTCGAAAACGATAAATCGTTAGAGGCCTGAAATAGCCCTCCATTCATTCTGCTATTAAAATAATCTTGCTCTCCCATGAATGGATATTTTCTTGTAATAATCATAGTTTGTAATTTCTTGGGATTTGCTTTTATCTCTTTAATAATACCATTATTGTTGATTAAAAATGGGTTACCAAAAGGCTGAATGGTATTATCCTTGAATATTGCAGCAATATACACAATTCCTCTCCCCATTGATTTAAATTTAACTTTCTCATTATCGATCTTACCATAAAACACAGGTACCCATTCATGGTTGTCAAAGACGCATATATAAGCTATTTTTCTTTTATTATATTTCTTCGGAACATTTATCTCAACATCAGTAGTCGCATAATACTCATCAGTAACATCTGTGAATTTTGCATATTGAAATAGTGAGGGGATCTCATGTTCATGAATAAAATCTTTAGAGATCTCTTTATTAAGTTGGAATTGTTTTCTAAAAACCTTAGGCTTTTTATATGGATGAAAATAATTTGCTGTATCTCCAGGTACGTTCCCCATATAGAAAGTAGTTGCCTTTCCGTCAGGGTTTAATATTACACTCCATGAATGGCCATTGCTCCTGTTTCCCCAATGTGGTGTAAAATCAATAGTAGATGGAATCCCTAAGTGCCGGCATAAATATACCATGAAGTTCGCTTCATCATTACATTTCCCAAGTTTGTTCTTTATAATAGAAGATGCTTTTGGGGTTAGATCTTCATCATATGTGAAGAACTCAAATTGATGAGCAATGTCATATATTTTTAAGGCTTCAGAAACAGCTGAGCCTATTATATATGAGCAATTAATTTGCTTTTGATAATCTATTTTAGATAGATGCCATCTTTGACTATCAGTATTTGAGTATGGATTCTGTACTAATTGTTCTTTTCCCGACCTTTTATCAATCTTAGCTTCTAAGAACATTCCACTATGTTTATTCATGATTCGATAGTAATCATTACCCAAAGGGAAAAATACCCAATGTTGAAATGGTCTGTTGTCGAATGCATTTTGTGTTATCAATGAATCTGGACTTAATGTTCCTGCTGTCCCAAATTTAATCTCGAGACATAAATCTATACTATCTTGTTTATATGAACATATTTTCCACATAGGATAACCTTGATAGTCTAATCTTACATATTGAAGACTATCAGTTGACGATAATGGTAATAATTTGACGGGTTTATTTATAAAAGCAGATACAGTATCAAATGTTATATAATGATGTGTCTTTTTATTTGAGATTCTATAAAAACCAGTAGAGAAATCCCTAAGAAAATCTTGGGTATATCTCTCAATAGGTCCCAATTGAATATAATCAATTCCCAAAGTGTCTTTTAGACTGCAGATAGAAATTGTATTTTTTCCTTTTTTAATAGGTAACTCTTTATTAAACCATTTTTCTCCATATGTCTCAATATTTCTGGTTGGTGATAAATAGATTGTATCTTGGATAAGTCCATTTACTTTGATTGTTGCGCAAATCTCTTTTGATATTGATGTATATTTTATAATTAAGCGTTTATGTGTATCTCTATTTGATTGGATATTAAAAGTTACTTTTGACTCTTTATTTGTTAATAATACTGCTTTGTGTTTAGAGGCTCCATCTGCATTTACAATATTACAATCATGTAAATGTCCATCTTCAGCTTCATATTGCCTTCCTCTTCTAGTTATTACAATATCTTTTTTTAATAATGGAAACTCAGAATCAATGGTTTGATGCCAATAACTAATCTTTTCCTCGCTTAAGCGATATGGTAAAACATAATTAAAGAAAATCGATTTGTCATAATTTTTACTCCATGATGATTTTTCCCATGTATCACATGCATAATCTATCATCTTTATTAGGTAATCCGCTTTAATGTTATTAATGTCAATAATTGTATTGCAATTACTAAAATCGATTTTCTCTAAACCCTCATTAAGATATTTAGTTCTATTATTATTCGAAATATTAAATGTTGTTTGATATAAAGAATCAAATTCATCAATAGCGGCACCATCATTACAATAGTTGTATAACATATTCTTTATTAAAAATTGTGCAGCCTCGTATTTTAATGAGTTTTTTTCTTTTTTATAGTGGTCTAATACTTTTAATATCTCTGTTTTGTTATTGTCAGAGTGTTCAATGGCATTTTCTAAACTATGGTCACATCCAATACAGATAAGAATAACAATTATAACGTATATTATTGTGTAATATTTGCTATTTGCATGTAAAAGACAATTTTGTTTTGAATGATTCATAAGAAGGACTTTCACTTTGGTCTTGTTTTTTGTGGGTTCGATTATAAGACTTTAGTGTTTAACTTGTACCCAATGACTCCAATCGGGGGATTACAATTTTTTTAGGTTATATGCAAAAAGAACGTGGAGCCTTCCTATTACTCGTTCCCCGATGTAAAGGCCTTCGCATGCCATGTTAGTCGGAACGAGTAACGTGAAAGCCCCACAATAATAGTACTAATATATAAATGATATCCCGATAGGGGATAATCATTGATTAATCAGACTAAAATGGGGCGTCCCGTTACTTTGTTTTTGACTAACAGTTTGAATTTGCGAAGTTCTTACATCGTCAAAAGCAAAGCGTATAGGTACGCCTTTTATGTATATAAGTCATTATTCAACCTTTGTGGATTGATAGACTTTGCAAAGATAATAAAAAAACTTGTATTAACGATTTTTTGATAAAGAAAAAAAATGTGCCAAACTTAAATTGGCACATTTTTTATTGATTTAATCAGATGTTGATTATGGTAATGGGAGATACCAGTTCTTTCTTTCAAGGAGTCTCTGATATAAATCTTCGTTGAGTTCTCCATCGCGTCTTGCAATTTTGTTTGCGAGGAATTCATTGTCGTTGTGACGTAATGCGTAACGCATTAAGTCATAGAAACGAGTTCCTTCACATGAGCATTCCAATGCCATTTCGTCAAGGATTTTCTGCTCTACAAATGCTATTGAGTCCTCACGTGTTGCAAGTTCTGGAATTATGTATGTTGTATCGCATTCCACGTTTCCACAACCAAGAGAGTGAATACCCCAAGTGTTTTCTTTCTTGAATTTCTCTGGGTTGAATTTTATAAGATCTCCAGCACGCTCTTTTTCATCGTCGTCAACATATAAATAGTTACCATAATTATCGTCACAGAGACCATATTTAAGAACTGCAAATGCTGATTGAGGATAACCTGCGAGATTCAGAGCTTCTGCAAATCTCAAATATACCTGACTTATTGTGTATATTTCCATTCGACTTGTTGTGTATAGCTTGAGATTTCTTAGATAATATTTATTGTATTTCTCATTGCTATTTTTATATGGAGAAAGATTATAAATATATGAAAGTCGCAAGTCTCCTCGTAATAATTCATCGCTATATATGAGATCCTTTGGAGGTGACACAGTGTCCATTTCTGAAGTTACAGGGTCAAAGTAAGTTAAAGTGTATTTCTGAGATTGACTTAATTGATCATAAGCTTTTGAATGAGTTGCTTGGAAATAATAATTGTTATTTTCTGTTGAACTGAATATATCGTCCAATTTGCTTGTAGGACCATTATATTCCTCGTTATCAGCATTCATAGTTATTGAGAAAATATAATAGGATCCCTTTGGCATATAACTATAAAAAACATTCTTAAAGTCTTTATTTTCCCAATGGCATGTTCCTGGATTATAATCCATGATATCAGTTCTCTCAGCTCCAGATAGAGGTCTCTCATAATCTAATTTATTTAAATAGTCGTGATAATACTCAGCAGCTTCTTGATATTTACCAGACCATAAGCATAAATCTCCTAATAAGATTCTGATTGGAACAAATTCGGCCATGGAAAGATTGTCGTTTGGAATATCAGTATCTACATATGGTTTTAGGTCTTCGATAAAATAATCACAGACTTCTTTGATGCTATACTGAGGGTATAAACTTGGATCAGCGTCCTTTTCTTTTAGAGTTGGTTCTGTAACGAATGGTACAGTGCCATAGTTAAGTGCAAATTGCAGATATGTCCATGCGCGATATCCATGTATTGCAGCAATTTCTTCCTCAAAAACCTTCTTACCACGAATTTTTAACAACGAGTCAACTCGTGAGAGGTAGAAGTTACAATTCTGAATTACTGCAAAATAATCTTTAGGTGCGTTATATTCATTCTTGATACCTACATCAAAGTTAGCCAATTGTTTTAAATCAGTTGTTGCGCTTTCTGTTAATGTAGTCAAGTCATTACGCACTTCTCCAAGGATAATTGTACGATCTGTAAGTTCTTGTAATTTATTGACAATGCCAATAAGCGAGTAGTGAAGTTCATTCTTATCATTGAGGTTGTTGTCTTCTTCGAATTCAACAAATGTAGAATCAATATCGCTACAACTGCTAACCAAAGCTCCTAATCCGACTAAGCCGAGAGGAAGAGCCACGGTAACTAATAATATTTTCTTTATTGTATTCATATTACTTTCTTTTATTGTTAATCCATAGCCTCCAGTTTAAGCGAAGGCTATGGAGAATACATTTTTATAAGTTAAGTTTAAGTCCGAGTGAGAAACTGCGACCTGCTCCAACCAGACCACGGTCAATACCCATACCGATAATAGAGTTAGTGCAACTGAATTCAGGATCTGTACCTAAATACTTTGTAAATGTTACAAGATTGTTTGCACTTCCCCAGATAGTCAATCCCTGAATGTATGTGTTTTGAATAGGAACATCATAGCTAAGAGTGATGTTTGCAATCTTCAAGTAGCTTCCATCTTCAATCCATCTGTCAGAGAAACGGCTGTTACCCATAGGATCGAGGTAAGTTGCACGTGGAACATCTGTTTGTTGTCCTTCGTGTGTCCAGCGTCTGAGCATGTTAGTAGTTTGATTGTAGAAATATGAACCACCTTCAAGAACTGAACGTTGGAAATTGTAGATGTCGTTGCCTAATGAATACTTACAGTTGATACTTAATGTAAGTTTTTTGTATGAGAGGTTTGTGAAGATGTTTCCGTAAAGGTCAGGATTAGGGTTGCCAATTACAGTCATATCTTTATCGTTAATCTCATGGTCATTGTTTAGGTCAACGAATCTCATATCACCAGCCTCGAAGTATTGTTTTGCGCCAGATGTACTAACTTGATATAGTCCAGCAGCTTCTGCTTCTGCAGCAGTTGAGAACACACCATTAGTTCTGTAGCCATAGAATACGTTAGCAGCCTGTCCTATAGTAGTGAGGACATTAGCTCCGTAGAGGTTTGAAATGATAAAATTATTATTTGAAGGGAGTGTTTTTACAGTGTTCTTGTAATGTCCCATAGTAGCTCCAAGTTCCCATTTCCAATCTTGTTGGTTGATAAGTTTAGCCTGAATGTTAGCATCGAAACCTGTATTTGTCATTCGTCCTCCATTAGTCCAAATTTCGTCAAGTCCTGTAAGATATGAGAGTGAGTTGAGAGTTAGCAAGTTGTATGTGTTGCCATGGAAGAAGTTGAATCCGAGGTTTAAGCGGTTGTTCAAAGCGGCTAATTGAACGCCCAAATTCAGACGTGCAGTAGTTTCCCATTGAAGTTTAGTGTTACCGATATTACCAAGAGATAAACCAGTAGTTTTTCCCATGTATTTTTTAGCAACAAAATATGTACGGTTAGCCTTACTGTCGATATCATCGTTTCCTGTAAGATCAAAACCAGCATTGAGTTTTAAATAATCAATGAATTTAACCTTAAACCAGTTTTCATTGCTTACCACCCAAGCTGCATTGACAGAAGGGAAGAATCCCCATGCATAATCACAGATTTTTACACCATCAGCAGCATCCTTACCGAACTTACTATTTCCGTTTACACTGATACCAGCTGTTAGGTAATATTTCTCCAGATAGTTGTAATTTCCGTTGAGATAGTAATTTATATCATAACTCTTATCTTCATATCCATCTGTTTCTTTGAAACTACCTCCCATACTTGGAGTTTTATCATTTCCGGTATTTTTTCCAGAGCCATAGTTTAATTCATATGAACTATTAATGTATCTGATACCTCCACGGAAATCTAACCAATGGCTTCCAAATCTGCGGCTGTATGTAGCATATGTGTCAGCGGTTACATCAACTTGATTACCTGAGTGTGTACTACTTAAATTCTCTGCTATTCCAATCTTTTCTATTTCAAAATTAGGAACAGCAGTAAGTGGCAAATAATATTTGTCGCTTGTGTTAATCAAATTGAAAGTGAAATGTTCGAAAACAGATAAATACTTATTAACATGCAATTGAGGAATAACAGAGATATTTATAATTCGGTTACTAAGTTCATTCTTATTAGGACCATCTCCGTTATAAAGAATACTTAATGGGTTTGCAAGTGAAGATCTCCATTGATAATCGTCATAAATCATAACATCAGAGAGATAGTCATCTGCGTTAGAAAGGAACGATGAAAGACGTCCATAAGAGTCATAAGCATATGGTGATAAGAATGGAGCCTTGATTAAGCTTAAGAAACCAGGAGAAGTATAGAGGCCATACTTTCCATTAGGACCAGCTTTGAGGTATTGTGTACCATCATCACGAATGTCGCGAGTTACGTCACTATAACTTGCATTAAAACGAAGGTCAATCTTATCTGTTAATATAATGTCGCTATTAAGTCGAAGGTTGAAACGTGAGAAATCATTCTTCTTGATAGTACCTTCTCCATTAGCATAACCTACAGACAAGTTATAATTGGCAACTTCATCACCACCTTGTACATTGATGCTATAGTTTTGAGTGAATGCTTCGTCAGTAACAAGTGAATTCCAATCTGTCTCATTATTATATTGCTTGTAATAATAGTAAGTAGGATCAGTACGCAAGAACTTGAAATTATTGCCTTGTATTCCTGTAGTTCCAATAAGTTCACTTGCAAAGATCTTATATTGTCCAGCATTCATCATTTCTGGATTCTTTGGTGTTAATTCAAAGGTAGTGGCAGCACTGAAGTCAATCTTTGTTGCCATACTTTTGTTGCGTTTTGTTTCAATAATAATAACGCCGTTAGCACCTTTTGCTCCATAGATTGCAAGTCCGTTTTTAAGAACGCTGATTCTTTCAATATCTTCAACCATTATGTTTCCAAGTATGTTGTTGAAGAAACCATCATGAACAGATTCTGTGTTGTTCTGCATAGGCATGATTGCTCCATCAACAATAACAAGTGGCAGAGCATTTGCATTAATAGAGTTCAAACCTTGAACAAGTGCTTTCACACCTTGAGCAGGAGCAGCGCTACGTATGTTAGCATAAAGGTCACCACCAAGACTGCTTTGGATTTGATTGTCGATACTCAAATCGTTGTTGTTATACTTAACATTAGCAGTTTTATTGTGTGTACCATTAGTTGTTGCAGAATATATTGATGTAAACTTATCGCTATACATCTTGCATAGAGGTTGCTTACCATTTGCATCAAGTTTTACAGCTTGCTGTGTCATGTTATAACCTTCTGCAGATAATACGATTGAAGTTACATATTCAGATGCGTTCAGAGTATATTCTCCGTTTTCGTCAGTCATTGCAGAGTGTGATTGGTCGTTGTAACCTTGTACTCTGATACCGGCAGCAGGGAGTCCTGTTGCGGCATCAATGACCTTACCTTTAATCTCTTTTGTAGGCTTTGATGTCTGATTCTGCGCAGAGACAAATGGACTGATTAATCCTACCAGACCAATGAGCCCGATATAATACATTTTTTTCATTCAGCGTCCTCCTTTTCTTCTGTTGGTTTAAGGTAAATACAATCAAGTAACATATTACGAGAGTAGGTTTTCAAATCTGTAGCCTTAGTTCCTACGTCACTCTTTATGATTATAGATACTGATGCATCTCTGTTGCCATAAGTACATACAGGGAATGTAATAGTTCCGATTTTAATTGTATCAACTCTGTATGGGTCATTAGTAAATGAACCATCGAAACTTTTTGTAAGCATATTACCCTCTAAGTCTGGGTATTTAACTGAAACTTTGAATTTATTCAGCTTGAAATCGCGTGAAAATGGATTGGCTACAGTCTTAGGAAGTACAACTACATATAAATCGTATGATGCAGACAGATTCGAATAAATCTTATATGTCAGATTCCAATTTGTCTTGGGGTTCTTTTCTGTAATTGTTACATATCCGTGATTTGAAACAGAGTCTCCTAAACTTGTTTTGTAGTCGAGTGAACAATCTTTGTTGTCAATCAGATAATAATTATCCTCAACCTCGGTTGTTATTGGTCTTAGATATGTCTGTTCTTTAGTAAATGGCCATTGTCTTAACATATAAATCTTACCATTACTACAATCCATGGAATCTGCGAGATAAGTGTCAGACAACACCCCTCCTTCATCAAATGGATTATAAAAAACATTATATTCAGGTTCTTCTCGATAATAATATGTAGAGAAGATAGAGTCCTTAATGTGATGTTGCATATTCTTATTATAGAATAAAGGTTCCATCAAACTAATGTTTGTATATAAGTCACTTAATGAGTCAGCTTTTTCAATACTTCCATAATTGAAATTTTGTTTAGCTTCATTGTAAACGTTCTCCCAATCCTTTTCATATGGAAGAAGAGCAAAATATGAACTGTCTTCATCGTTGATGCGTCCGAAAACACTATAGAAAATATTATATCTTCTTAGAACGGAGTCGCTATATACAATCTTACCATCTTCAATGCCTAATTGTTTACTTGCATTCTCATCCAATTCCACTTGTTCATGTGCTTTAAATATGGAACTGACTTTGTCAAATTGTTTCAAAGTTGTAATAGCTTCATAAATACTATAAGAGTATGGTATTTCTTCCTTAACAATGTGCAGAAGACCATTTTTGGCAGGAATATTCATTTCACCATCTTGAAGATTAATATTCTTGCCTTCGACTCTTTTAGAATTAATCATAAAGAATCTATTGTCTTTGATCTTTTGAGAATCGAATGTTGTGCGTGCGATATGATTACCTGCAAAGTGTTGACCAACCATTGAGTCTCCTTTTTGTGTCATACATTCATTAAGTAAAGAATCTTTATTGAATGTGCCATTTTTAGGAGCCCAAACAGTTAAACTCTGGTCTTTTCCGATTAAATCTGCATATGTTACAGAAGTTGGTCGGTTGTTGTTATATACGTGTGTAGCTCTTAGTACTTCGAGGAAGTCGCTTAACTCCTCGTCGCTCTCAATCAATTCTAAGATAGATTGATTTGAAGACGCACTATTCTCGTCGAAATGTTCATCCCAAGTATCGCTACACGAAGAAATTGTGAGCGATATTGGGCAACATATAACGGCTGCGCTTATGAATAATTTATATATCTTTTTCATATACATTTTCATTTTTTATTAAAATATTCGGATTCTCTGATTTAGTGAGTGTCTTCAGCTGTTGCACCAGCATAAACGCTCTTTGGACAAAGTTCGAAATAGTTGATAGGTAACTCAGCTTCTGGGTTGTCGTTTACGAGTCGGATACGTACCCAATATTCTTTGTCTGGTGACATTGTTTGGGTTGTAAGAATCTTACGCAACTTACCGCTGTTAGCTCTCAAGTTGTTTGCACCACCTTGACGCCATGTATCCATTTCTTTCATGTAGCCACGATTGTGCATAGCCTTATCGATTGCTTGATTTTCTTCAGGATCGTTAGTGTCTTCAACCCATCCGATATTAGGGTCGCCACCATAGATACGGAAATCGATAGGAATACCCATAGGTTTCATGTTGTCCTTTTCACCGAAATAAACCTGAACGACACCACGGCTTGGGTGTGCACCATATGCAAATCGTACTTCATAAGTGTTTTCAGGAACCGGAGGAAGTTTGAAACTAATGTCGAATTGACCAGTAAAGTCAACGCAGTCGCCATAAGTTGCGTTCCATGTTCCACGGTTTCGGAGGTTAAGTTTTGGTGTATGTCCATGGAAGTCCCATCCTTCAACAACTTTGAAACCTGTACAGTGGTCAGCACCACGTGCACCACAGTTCATGAATTCAGGTGACAGAGTAACTGAAAGAATACGGATACGATCGTTGAATACAACATCACGTGTTTCTACATTATATGTGAGAATATCATCGATGTAGTGGATGATACCATTAAGTGCTTGTTGCTCAACCTTTCCTGTCTCAGATGGGCTATAAACTTTGATACCTCTTACTGTATATTTAGATTTAACACCTTTGCGGTTGATGAAAAGACCTTCAGATGGAGTGCTGAATTTCATGATAGTACCAGGCATGAGGGTAGTGTACCAGTCGGTACAGTCGATTTTGTCTGTTACAGCGCAGTCTGATTTAAGGTTTACACCATTCATGTCACAAATTGTCCAATCGTTATAACCTCCATAATAAGGAAGCAAGTGATATGCAACGAATCTGTTAAGTGGATTCTTGCGGTTAGTCCAATCGTCGTCATAAAGACCTTTATCTTCAGGATAAACGGCGTCATAAACTTCCTTTGCATAACGCTTGAGGTCGTCAAGGTTGTTTATGCCATGCTTAGCATAGATACTGTCTGGTTCGATAAATGCACTATAGCGTTTCATACGTTTTCCGATCCAATAGCAGTGGTGTACCTCACTACCACCACGTATGATGTCGTATCCTTTGTTTACAGAGTCTTCACCACATGTATAGTTAGGGTCTATATACTGATACATAGAGTCGCATAATCCTGTGAGAGTGAGGGCTGATGTAAAGAGTTTAATGTCTTCATTTTCTGCAATCAACTCAGGGAGATATTGACTGCTTGGTTGAATAACCTTGTCAATAGTATGAACAACACCATTTACAACAGAGTCGTCGCGTACAATCATGCGTGATGCTTTATTAACAAAGTAAGCCACATTATTGTTGTTTAATTTGTCGCTATCGCATGAGAATGTAAGATAACGGTCGTTCATGTTACAAGTAGGGAAGTTACCATCATGCAAATCCATTGTAAAATATGTGTATTTGATGATGTGGTTCCATGCAAGTGTGTCACACTCCTTTTTAGACAATTCATCAACAGATGATTTACCTATACTATGAAGATAATTATCTATAGCCTCATTGGTAGGAGCAAGACAAGTGTAGGTTCCATATGTTGCCATCATTCCGTACATTCCAGAACGATGAAGAATGTCAACGAATTCGCTAAACATCTCTGGACGGTTGTCAAGATAATCAGATACCATCTCACCGGTAAATGTATAGTAATTCTCAGGTGCTGGTTCATCGCTACATGATGTAAGACACACAGCAGATGAAGCACAGAGTGCTACTATTGCGATTATCAGTTTATTTATATATTTTTTCATATCAATCAATATTTAATATTAATTTATACTTTTAATTAGAGATTAAAGATTCTTCTCGTAAGTGTCATCTGTAACGTAAGCAGGATTCTGCTTTAAGTCAGTGTTAACTTTGATTTCCGCACGATTATATGGGAAATAAAGAATATCAGGCGATGCAAGTTTGATACGGATTTTACTTCCGTCTTGTTCAAACTTAGGCAATACCTTTTCAATCATTCGGCTGTTGCTGCCGTCACGACGACACATACGAACTAAGTCGTACCAGCGTTTACCTTCAAACATAAATTCACGTTGACGTTCATCCATCACAAGGTCTTCCATTGTTAAGCGCGAACCTGAATAGTTGCTAAAAATAAGAGTATCTTTTGTTGCTGTGCGTTTATTGTTTGCACGTTTCCATGTTGCACTAACGCATGCAAAAGCACGTTTGTAGTGATCTATCTGTTCTTCTGTTATATCTTCTGAAGATGTAACATTTCCAGCAAGTTCTACTTCTGCTTCTGCTTTCATAAGAAGCACATCACTGAAACGATAAATAATCCAATGTGGAACCTCTCTACCACCACGAAGTGAACGAGTAATTTTTGGCACTTCTGTTAATGTTGTAGCAGATTTGAAAGAAATGCTATAGTCTCTATATTTGTGAATGGTAATTCGATTATCTTTTTCTTCCATGTTTTCGTATGCACGTAAGTCGGTTTTGCTGAAATAATTATTAGAACCAGCGAAAACATCTGTGCATAGATAACTTGGTGCAGTAAGCCATGCAATAATATTAGATTCAAAACCAAGGAAACCATTTAATCCAGCATCCTTAAGATTTTGATCGTTAGGTGGTGTAAGTTCGAAGATGCTTTCTTTTGAATTTTGCGTTTCTCCAAATAATTCATTAAACTGATTGCCACCGGTTGCTGTACCTGCAGGTGTTTCTGAAACTAAAGGATACACATTGCTATATAGTTCCATATAGGTTGTCTTTCCTTTTTGAATATCATATTCATATTCTTCTTGGAAATGTTTAATAACCTTATCACAGTTTTCTATACATTTTTGATAGTCACCTTTCCAAAGGTACATATCAGCTAATAATGTATAGGCAGTCCAACGTGTAACATATGTTTGATTCTTTTTGCTATCTTCACCATATGAACGTACTGCATAATCCTTAACTGTCTCAACTGATTCGATAAGACTATCAAGAACAGCCTCGAACTTTGTAGCAGGTCGAGTGATTGAAATATTGTCATCAATAGATGGTTTTGTGACATATGGCACATCGCGGAATGTGCGAATTAGATAGAAGTAACACAATGAACGGAGTGTGGTAACTTCGGCGATAGTGTTTCGTAATTCAGAATCGGTATAATTTGGATCTATTTTATTTACTATTGGTGCATAGTGTAAAACAGTGTTACAACGATTTATACAATCATAAAAACATAACCATTTTGTGAAATTGTTTGTTTCCAATATGTTCTCTTTAAGAATTTGCTGTAAATCGTTATGAGCGCCAGCTCCGAAAACCAAATTGTCGCTACGAACTTCTCCCCAAACAAGCATACGTTGTAAGCAGTCATTTGAAGTTAATTGTGCGTAACAACCAGTAACAGCACTAACGACATCCTGTTCCTCTTTCCAATAATGTTCCAATACTATCTCATTTGTTGGAGTTAGTGTAAGGAAGTCGTCACATGAAATCAATGCAACAGACATAGGCAAGCATAGTGCAGTTGCAAATGCTGTGCATAATTTTCTGATGCTATATTTTATTTTTTTCATATATTTTTTGACTATTATGTTAATAAACGATTATTAGAATTGTACATCAAGACGAAGTGTGTATGTTCTTGATCTTGGTGTTTTTGCATTATCCATAGCAACATTTCCTCTACCTGGTGAAACTTCAGGTTCACAACCAGAATACTTGGTTAGACAGAATAAGTTGTTCATATTCAATGATAAACTTAAGTTGTTTATTCCGTATGATTTAAGTTTCTTAGGATCGAAAGAATATCTGATTTGAGTATATCCTAAACGAAGGAATGCTCCAGGTTCAACAAATCGGTCGCTACCAAGGTAGTTATAACCGCTTTGATAAAGAGCACGTGGAATAGGTGCGATATCACCTTCAACGCGCCAGCGCCAGTTAACTGCTGTACTTTGGTTATTATTGTTATACATTGATTCAGCATTCATACGGGCTCCGTTTACGATTTTGTTACCGAAACGGAAATTCAAGTGGCTGTTCCAACTGAATCTGCCGTAATTAAGACGAATACTGAAACCACCATTCATCTTAGGAAGTGAACTTCCAAGATATACAATATCAAGTTCGTTTATCTGACCATCGTGGTTAATGTCTTCATAAATAGCATCACCACCTTTGAACTCATAAATATAAGATTGGTTCTTATTGTCATAGCAGAATACCATAGGTACTGTTAATCCATATTTATCGACAATAACATTACCTTCAGCATCGCGTGCAACAGGAGCGTTAGGGCCACTTATGCCTGGTACTTCAACTTCTGAATATTTAGAATACTGATAAACTCCTTTATAACGGAAACCATAAATAGATCCAAATGGATTGTCGAGTTGTACACGACTTAGATAACTACCATTTTTACGATTGAATTCTCCATTCATATTAGCCAACACTGTTGGGTCCATTGAAGTAATAACATTTCGGTTGTTTCCTAAGTTGAAATCAAATGTAGCTGAGAATTTACCTTTTTTAATAATGTTTTCACCTTTAAAGTATAATTCCCAACCATTATTACGCATACTTCCAAGGTTTTGCATGTCAAAATGCTCAAAACCTGATGATGATGTAATTTGGCGATTATTCATAATCATGCGCGTAGTGTTTCGAGAATAGATTTCAACATAACCATTGATTTTGTTTTTAAAGAAACCATAATCGATACCGAAGTTGAATGATTCAGTCTTTTCCCACTGGATGTTATTAAGGCGTATGTTTTTCTGATATGTACTTACAGCTGAACCATATTTACTTCCAGTGCCATATTTAGAGTAGAAGAAACCTTCACCACCAGGAGCATTACCTGCAATACCCCAACCTGGACGGATGGCAAGATTCTCAAGCCACTTAATATCCTTCAACCAAGGTTCATCGCTGATAATCCATTTACCAGAAATAGCAGGGAATGTACCCCAACGTCTATCGTCTCCAAATTTTGTATTACCATTTCGAGTAAGAGTAAAGTCGGCGATGTAGCGTTCTTTGTAAGAATAGTGTCCCACTAAGTTCATCAGAATACTACGTCCGCGTCCTGTTCCATATGAGATAGCATCAACAATTCCGTCGGCACCAGTATTGATGATTGTACTATATGGTAGGTCATAAATAGTAGAACTTTGATCTTTACTTGTGTTACTATTCAATCGGAACTTAGCCATTAACATTAATGAATGGTCCTTATTATTGAAATGTGGATAGAAAGTCAGACGATGTTCAGTGTTAATATTAGTACTTTTGCCTGTACTATTAGTTGCTTTATTACTGTCTTTAGTTCCCCAACCAGCATTTACAAGACTTGAAGGTCTGAATGAATCTTCAGTTCTGTTAAAGATATCAAAATAAATCTTTCCTTCATAATCTAAACGATGTCGTTCGCTGTCTGTTCCAAGAAGTTTGTAACGAAAGATGAATTCAGGTGTAATCTTATATGTTGATTCATTTTTCAATGCTTCATAAGCAGAAGCCACTGGGTTTACTAAATCAAATTGATCTTTTAATTCACCTGAATAGCCGATAAGATGGTAATATCTATCTGTATCATTTCCATCTTCGTCTTGCTCATAGATACTTAAGTTTGGCATCTTTTTATATGCGATTTCCTTTAAGGCATCCATGTTCTTATGGTTCTTGGTATATGTCATATCGAAGTTTGTTATAGCAGTGATTCGGTCACTGATATAATAGTCGAGAGCAACACGTGTTGAGAAACGTTGTAGTTTCTGTGCTATAACAGAACCTGTTTGATGGTCGTAAGTTGCACTAATATGGAAATTAGCCTTCTCTCCACCACCATTTAATGTGACAGTGTGTTGCTGTTGCAAACCCAACTTATCGACAGCTTTATTCCAATCTGTATTATTGTTGTATTGTTCATACTCAGAGAATGAAGGGTCGTAGTTGAATTCTAAGATATCTGATGCAGCATCGTTAAGTCTTGGATTGAAATATGCTTCTTTCATAAGCATGGTGTAGTGGTCACCATCAAGCATTCTCATACCTTTTGGCTGATTTGTGAGGGTAGCACTATATGCGTAACTAAATCTTGTCTTACCTTTTTGTCCACGTTTAGTCTTGATTTCAATCACACCGTTAGCACCTTCAGCACCCCAAATGGCAGTACCAGCAGCATCTTTGATAACAGTGATACTTTCGATGTCGTTAGGGTTAACATTCAACAATTCAGCATATTGTTCATTAGATGAGTTTGTATAGTCGAAGTTTTGACTCTCATGTTTAAATGGGTTACCATTTACTACGATAAGAGGTTCGCTACTTCCGTTGATACTACTTACACCACGAAGTCGCATTGTAGAGCCGGCACCGAGGTCACCAGAATTAGCGATGATATCGAGACCTGCAATCTGACCTTGGAGTGCTTCGTCAACACTTGTCATAGCAAGTCCTTCGAAATCCTTCATGTCAAGTCTGTGACTTGCCATAGAAAGTTCACGCTCTGGGATAGGAAGACCACTCATTGCTGGAGTTACTTTTTTAGCTTTTACAACAACTTCCTTGATGGTTGCTATACTTTTCAATCTAATATTGTATTTGAATCCGTTTATAGGGATAGTTACAGTTTGATATCCTGAATATGATACCCTAATTTTGTTTTTAGGATTCTTGATACGGAATGAGAAGTTACCATTGATATCTGTTGAGGTGTGAGAAACAATACGATTGCTTGCATCAACTTCGGTTACGTTTGCCATCATCAGTCCTTCTATATCATCGCTTACATTACCGGTTACCATATCACCAGCTTTTTGAGCGAGGGCTGTCTGTGACATTAATCCAAGAAGTCCACCTATTAATAAAGATTTATATGTTTTCATTTATTACCTCCTTTCTTGTAGTAAAGAACATCGTCAATTTGATGTATTACTGCTGTAGAACTTGTATAAATTGCTGTAGCACTTGTTGCATCGCCACTGTCGTATTGGAACTCACGAACCATGATATTGTAAAGTCCAGGAGTTTTTGTTACAGTACGAGTATTTCCAAGTTCGTCGGTTACTGAAATCTGAGAATTATCAGAATTTGTTGTAAGCTTATGATATGAAACATTTTCATTATCAGTATCGTAAGCAAAAGTTTCAAATTTACCTGATACATTACCCGCACCAATGAAGAAAGAGTTGTCCTGAATGTGATACTTAAGGAACATATGGATTTCATTAGTAAGACTATCAGCCTTTTCTTCATCCATTTCTTCTTCGGCAGCAGCTACATCATCCCATGTAGGTAATTTGTTCTCATTATGAAGTCTCTTGATCGCTGCATTTGTAGGAACATATACTGTATATTGGAAAGTGTTGAACAAACTGATATTGCGTCCTGCTGTTCCGTGTTCTTGAGTTCCGATAACATGCTTTGTTTCTACATATTCACTTCCTTCGAGCAAATCCCAGAATTCACTGAATTCAGGTGTGCTTTCAAGAACGTCGCAAACAGTTTTAGAACCTGACATTATTGGTTCTTCGTCGATGATATATGTCTTACCATTACCTTCATAACTTTCATCGTAGATGTCAACAATTGCGATTTCTTTATTGCGGTCAATCTGGCTTGTACCTTGAACCTTCATCCCGTTTTTACCTGCTTGTGCATTAATTACGCGGATTGAAGTTCCTCCTTTAGTTTTATAGAATTCATTTCCGTCTTCTACATTACCGATTACGATGTGTGTATTAAGAATATCTTCAAGACGGTTGCGAATCTGGTCGTAATTAGCTTCAGAAATAGAATCTCCTACTTCGCCAGTTTCGACATTGTATCTCCAAATGCTACCTTTTACTTTATCTCTTGACTCAAGTGCATTTGGGTTATACTTGAATTTGAATATTTGAGTTTCAGGTTTTCCGTATGAGCATGGATCTATGTACTGAAGGCATGCGTCATTCTTTGGAATAAAGAGACTGTAATATGATTGTTGAGAGTTGAGATATACATCATATCCGCATTGCTCAATAGCCCAATAGAAGATACTCATATTGTCGTTGATAAGCGCAGGGAAACTTACAGATACGTAAGCAGTAGGGTTGAATACTTTGTTTGTAAGATAAATAGCTCCGTTACATCCCAACCATACACTGTCAACACATTCTGTACTTAAACCAAGCTCGTCGTTTGCATCGTTGAGCACTGTGTTGAATTTGCTTGGAACTGAGTTTACGAATGAATTAAGCATGTTTACGTTAATCATCTTTGAGATAACCTTGTCTGGCACGTTCTCCCATGAACCATAGTAGTCCTTGAGAACTTTTCCTGCTCCTTCATTCCAATAACGGTCAAGTGCTTGGTCTGATGGAACTAACATTACACCCATATTCTCTTGAAGTGCAACATTCATTGATGTTCCTGCATTTCCTTCAGAATAGTAAGAACTCCATCCTGGATCAAATTTAAGAGTTCCATTTACAGGACCCTTAGCTGGTGTTTCTTCTAATTTTGTACCGTCCATGCTTCGTAGAGAGAAATAACGTTTTGTGAATACAGAGTCGTAATCTGTTTTGAAAATACGATTGTATTCTATAGTAGCACTTTCACCTCCATAGTATGGTGCGCAGAATCTATTAAGCAATTTTGCATACTTAGAAGTATTTGGCTTTTTATCAATTATTGTAGCCATATTGTCAAGTGGTACTGTCACTTCTTTCATTTGATGAATAAAACCGTTTGAACATTTGATGTTCTGTTTAATCATCTTAACTCCATTGACATTGGCATCACCAGGCTGACGATCACTTTCGTAGTTGAAAAGGAAGTTGCAATCATCGTTTGAAATAAGTTTATTTGTAAGGAATGCTTCAATGAAGTGTATCATAGGTGTTCCTGATCCATCGCAGAAACATGGAATAGTTTTATTGTTGTCACGATAATATTGCCAGTAAGGAGTTAAAGGCATCTCTTCTGGAGTCAAAAGTGGCACTGAGTCAAAAATAGATGCGGATGTTTCGCGACGCATACAGTCACCTTCTATCGGACCAGAACTACTTGAAAGATATGCCACCTGACAAGCATTGTTAATCATGCTGCCGTAAAGCAACAATTTCTTTTGTGCTGTTGTAAGATCTTCGTAGCATGTTACGCCCCAATCGTTCTTTTTGAAGAATCGTTCGAATGCGTCATCATCTGCAACGAATAATGTCTTACTACCTGTTTTAGCTAATACGTTTTTGTAGTTTAAGTCGTCTATGAGTCTAACGGTGTTTTTGAAATTACCGTCTCCTGATAAATACTCATAGATACTGTTACCGAGCCAATCTGGGTCTTTTTCTCCCAGCTCATAGTCCGGACTACATGAGTTCATTGTAAACATAGACGCAACAAGAGCAAGTCCTATGGTTTTCATTAAACCATTACGCCTTGTTTTGCTGCTGAATAGATTACAGTCAAACTCTTTAATGAATCTTTGATTTTGTTTCATAAAGTTGTTTGTTTGTTTAATATGTTGTTATTTTTATTTGAATTTCCATAACAAGTTTAGAAAATAACCTATCCCATTAGGCTATTTCTGAATAATAGCTTAAAATTGTAATTGTTAATAAGAGTTGTTTTTAATAATTTTATTAGTTTGATTAGTTCTGTTATTGATTTATCTGCCACGATTATCAAATAACTTAAATTAATTTTTTAGAGTTAAAAATTATGTTAGTCTCTCTTTTATAATGTTGTTTTTGTATGAAACATTATTCCATAAATGCGCCGCAGTTGTACCATATTTGATTGGTGAACTTTTTAGGCAGTAATGTGTGAACCCAATTTTATTACTCATAATACACTGGATTTGATGTAAAAAAATAAAAACGTTTTTATATAATATTTAAACCGAATGCAAATTTATACATTACTTTATTAATATACGAATATTTTAACTCTTATTTTTTTATTTTATGTAACATTTTTTTTATTTTATGTAACATGTAATTTTAGGGGTATGTATGAAATATCTTCGTTTTAGATAAGTTTATATGTCATTTAATATATCCATTAAGAGCAGTAATTGCTGTAAACGAAGAATGTGGTAAGCAGCATGTAATACCCCCATATCATTATTGTTTTGAACTCTATTTCTTTTATCAGTAGCAATAATCTGGAAGTTGTATGATTTAACAGCTCAGGAACGAAGTATTACTTTTATAGTCAGTGCGGACGACGATGTGCCTCCTGTATGGATTGATCGTATGCAATTCGATAAAGTAATATCCAACTTGTTATCAAATGCATTTAAGTTCTGTGATGATGCAGGTGAAATTAACATCCATTTATCACAATCTCATGATAGAAAGGCTCGTAGTTCGCTGAGAGACTTTGTTCAGATTAGTATAACAGACACAGGTATTGGTTTGCAGAAGGATACCCTCAAGCACCTTTTTGATCGTTTCTATCAAGGAACCACTGACAATATTTCCCATGTTGAGGGCACAGGTATCGGACTCAATCTCTGTAAGATGATCGTAGATATGCACCATGGAATTATTATGGGGGAAAACAGATCTGATGGTATTACTGGTAGTATTTTTACAATACGTTTACCTCTTGGTAATAGTCATCTTAGTTTGGATGAAATTGACAATCAAACAGAAATGTCAATTGGTACAAAATTAAGTGTAGGAAGGAGAACATCCTCAACCTTCAATATCCTTGTGGTTGATGACGATGAAGAAATACCACAATTTATTAATCAAGAACTTGGAAAGTATTATCATTTTACAATGTCTCGTAACGGAAAAGAAGGCATACATGAATTGCTCGCTAATAATTATAACCTTGTTATCAGTGATGTAATGATGCCTGAAATTGATGGTTTTACTATGTTACGTATGATTCGTACTAATGGTAATCTTAATCATATTCCAGTAATACTACTCACGTCGAAGAACGATATTGGAAATCGTTTGGAAGGACTGAAACATGGTGCAGATGCTTATCTCACAAAGCCTTTCTCTATAGATGAATTGCATGCAACGATTGATAATCTTATCAAATCACGACAGATGTTGCATGGTAAATATAGTGGAAAACAAACCTCTAATGAACAAATAAATGATATAGAGGTGAAAGGTAACGATGAACAACTCATGGAACGTGTTGTTGATAATATAAATAAGCATATCAGTGACAGCGACTTTACCATTGAAACTCTATGCTCTGAGGTGGGAATCAGTCGTGCAAACCTGCATCGTAAGATGAAATCCATAGCAGGTATTACCGCTAATGATTTAATGCGTAACATACGTATGGAACAGGCTGGAAGATTACTCGTTGAGAATAAAGTTAACATAACCCAAATTGCATATAGTGTTGGCTATGCTTCACAAACGTATTTCTCAACAGCGTTTAAAAAGTATTATGGTATTTCGCCGACCGAATTTATTGAGAAACATAATGTTGAGATTGCTCAACAAGAAAATGAATCTTAATAACGAGTATATAAAACAGGCTGCTGTCAGTTATGATAATATGTAACGACAGCAGCCTATTTCTGTATAATTTTATTAGTCTTATTTATTTTACCAATACTTTTTTGATTGTTTCATCACTCATTTTAATGATGTTTAGTCCCTTTTGCAGTGTATTGATTTTAGCACCAGTAACATTGTAAATCTCTTTGATTTCTTTGTTGCCTTTAGACATCGTTCCGATAGCGTTAGGGTCTTGTCCGTTAATTAAATTACCGAGCCCCTTTACGACATTGCTGCTCACGTTCTTTGTGATGTAAGCATGCAGAGGGTTTATATATGTTCCATCGTTGTTTGTGATTTCTTTTAATGCAATGCCTTCGTTTCCAGTGATTTTAACAAATGCATATGCTCCAGCTTCAGGTTGTGTCTTGTCGGTTACACCGATTAAACTACCATTAGTTAGAGTATTTGTGGCATTGATGGTAGCATTTGTGGCAGTGAACTCAGCAATACCTTTTCCACTGATTATAAGTGGTTTGTTAGGGTAAATTTTGCTTACTTTGTTTATGCTGTTAGCCGCATCAATCTCATAAGCCTCGTATCCGTTAGGAATGCTTGCCTCGAACGGAATCCATGCAGGTGAGAATGTATCAACGTTGATAGAGCATTTAAGGCTGTTTGCTGTGATGTTGTAAGGAGCAAAGAACGGATAAATCTCGTTTCCACCTCCCGATGCAAGGAACATA
>JAIKZH010000040.1 GCA_024682395.1 Bacteroidaceae bacterium | reverse complement strand
ACTATAATCAATTTCTTTATCTTTTATCCATTTTTGTGAAAAAACACGCATTTCCCCGTTTTCAACATAAGGAGGTTGCATTCCGTGATTAACAAGCAAGCATAAATTATCCAAAGTGTCGAATTTAGTAGTCTTTATTTTGTTTTCAATCTCATCATACTTGCTTTGATAAAACTCCGCATCCAATCTTCCCGAACTCAAAAAAGATTCTTTCAACGTTTTAACATTAATATTATCATTTTTGGGTTGCCAACCTTTTAATCCAAGTTCAGATAAAAGTTGGTCTTCGGCTGCGGCATAAAGTTGCTTTGATTCTTCAAGTTTTGCGTGGGCATATTTTATTATTTGTTCTATTTGAAGTTGAAAATTATAAGTTACAAATGGAATAGGAATAGTTCTAACTTTATCAAGGGGCAACCCTTGTTGAACCATTCCTGTTTGGTTTCTTAACATCCAATGTTGACCATATTTACAATTCAGATAGGTTATAATAAACTCAGGGACGAATTTATTTGTTTCAAGAAGTTTTATCCTTGCAACATCTTGATTTATATTCGCAGGAAGAACTTCTTTATAAACAATTGCACAACAACCAACTGAACCTCTCGTTGATAATATAATATCCCCACATTGTAAAGACGAACGTTTATTCTTATCGTCAACCCATTTTGCTAGCGGTAACGCATCGTCCGTATTCGCAAAATAGTCTTTACAATTTCTTGCAGCCAACATAGAAATGTTAGAATCTTTATCTGATTCATAATATCCGTGTTGTCCATCAGTAACAAAGCAAAGATTTTTAATAATTTCAATTTGAAATTTATGCAAACTATTGGATTCTATAAGATATTCTTTTTTGTAATATTCAGCATCAACCCTGAATTCATTCTCTAACTTGCTAAACCATACTTCGCTCACTTCCAACCCCTTCAACAAATTTTCGTATTTTTCTTT
The DNA here is from genome assembly GCA_024682395.1 of Bacteroidaceae bacterium. Lineage (GTDB taxonomy): Bacteria > Bacteroidota > Bacteroidia > Bacteroidales > Bacteroidaceae > Colivivens. Next base: position 16,704 of record JAIKZH010000040.1, on the reverse strand, counting down.
GTTAAAGGGGTTACCTAAAAAAAACTTAGACCTTCTTTTTTTGCGAACTCGGCGAAGGCTTCGGCGATGCCATCGCGACAGTAGCGACCAATGGGTTCAAGTTGTGGGTCGTGGTTAAAAAGATCGTGCTTTACAAAAATGTGTCCGTGTGTGTCCTTTACTCGTTCAGTATAGTCTTTTACATCAATAGAGACAAGATAGTATTTTTTTTGTGACGTACTTAGTTTTTCGTATTCTTGGTTCGTAATTGTTTCGTTGGTGTTTTGCCCTAAGATAGGTTCTTCTTTGTATTTCGCCTTTTCGTTATCTGGTAGGGCAAAATAATCTTGTAACGAAATGCTTTTTGATTCAGTTTCTGTGCCTTTTTTCAGAACAAAAGTCACGGCTTTTGGAATCCATCTTTTGGGATGGTTGGTGTCTGTTGTACCATAAATGCTTTCAAATTCATCTTCACGATATTTTTTTGATTTTGATGCTGTTGCGGTTTCTATTTTGGTTTTCAGAGTCCTTTTCTTGCTTTTGTCTTTTAAGCCCTGTTCATATTCTTCTTTTGAAACTTCGTTGTTGCCGTCGAAGAATTTTTGTACGGTATTGTACACATAATCTTTTACATCATAATAATGCTCGGTTACATATATTTTATCACCGGAGTTGTCTTTGCTTGGCTCCTGCATTGTGGCAAAAAATATGTTGTAATCTGTGTAAACATTGTAATCGCACCATTTGTTGTGTTCTTGGTACATTTCCTTATCGTCATCAGTGAGTTTGTCGTAAGCGGCAAGATTGATAGTTAGTTGGTGCTTGTCGCCTTGATATTTTTCGTCGGCTTCTATTTTGACTTGTTTAGATGTCAGACGGAACTCTCTGTTTTTGATATCATCTTCCATTTCTTTGCGAGTAACGCGTTTGTTGCCGTCTGTCAGATGTATTCGGTATGTAACCTTTTCTTTGTCGTTAATGTTTGGGAAGTATTTATCCTCTTCTGATGTCCATTTTTGCACAAAAATAACGCTTGTTTTTGTGCCTGTGTGCGGCTTGAACACGTTGCCGTGCAAACCAACCACCGCCAAAATACGGCAACGTTCGGCGATGTATTCGCGGATATACTTGTCGCTACTATTGTTGAACCTTCCTTGTGGCAATACAATCGCCATACGTCCGCCGGGTTTCAAGAAATTGAGATTGCGTTCAATAAAAAGAATGTCGCGCCCAACTTTGTTTTGTGTTTGCCCCTTAGCGTTTTTGGACAGATTGTACAAACTAAGTATTTTCCTGTCGTCAAGGTCACCTGCAAATGGCGGATTTGCCATAAGGATGTCGAAGTTGAATTTTGAATAACTGTTGTTTTCAGTCCGCAAACCTTCAAGCCGAGTAAATCCTTCGTTGTATTTTGCCCACCAATCGGGATTATTCTTAAATTGCGCATCCCAACGTGTATAGTCAAGTGTGTTTAAATAAAGTACGTTTGTGTTTCCATCGCCGGTTATTATGTTGAGGATTTTCCCTACACGTACGGCTTTTTCACTAAAATCTATTGCAAAAACTTTGTCGCGTACATAGTCTTTTTCCCATTGTTCGCGTTTGGCGGTTGTAAGATTGTCTTGTTTGTTCCAAACTTGTAAAACAGTGTGCATAGGAAAACCGCAACTTCCACTTGCCGTATCAATCATTGACTCATCTTTTTGGGGGTTAAGCATTCTTACGCACATGTCGATTACATAACGCGGCGTAAAATATTGTCCCATTTCGCCTTTTTGATTTTTGTTTACAAGATATTCGAAGGCTTCGTCCACCACTTCAAGGTTAGAGTTGAAGAGTTTAACATTCTGAAATTCAATAACGCATGATTTTACAGTGCTTGGCTGCATATCAAGTTTTGTGTTTGGCGCAAACGCACCTTTCCAATGTTTCTGCGCATTGTCAAAAAGATTTGAAACCCTATCAAAGACTGTTTTTTCATCCTCGTTTTGTTTTGCACGAAATTCCAAAAGATTAAAATCATCATCATCAACGTTCTCTACTGCATCATAATACGAAATGTTGTTTTGTTGTTTTTGTTGACGCTTTACTTCTCGCGAAAGATAATCTGCATCGTCGTTGTGATTGTACTCGTCGAACAACTTGCAGTAAACGAGTTTTAGAATTTCGTCGAAACTTTTGTCACTCGAATCGTTTGCACTAAAACGCTGTTCAAGGTCTGAAATTACTTTTTTAAGCGTTTCGATACGCAGACGGTCGTGCAAAACGAGATATTTGTATGTGTGACGTGTGTTTAAAACATCGTCAAGAGTTTCTCCGTATCTTGGGAGTTTGGGAATAGGTTTCAAACTTTGAGTTTTATTGTTTTTGTCTTGGCTGTTGACAAAAAATCGCTCAATATCATCGCCGTTTATCAACGCACCAAGGCTTGCCCCTTCTACAAGACAATAACTTTCAAGTTGCTTTTTCTGTTCGTTCACGTTTTTTTCGTCGGGGCGTTTTATTTCAAAAACGATATAAACTTTTTGTTTAGTCGCATCCGTATAGACAACAATATCCGCGAAATCAACATTTTCTTTTTTGCGACCAACAGATTTAATAGGCTTTTCAAATTCGATTAGATTCTTCGGATAGCCATATTCACCCATTAGTTTTTCAGCGAATAGTTGCCTTACAATTTCTTCGGGCTTAATCATTATCTCCTTGTCACGGACAATACATTTTGCGTAAGGTTTTACGCCATCGCCGAGATCTTTTTCTTGAATACGGTTTTCTAATGCAGTTATTTGTTCCTGTGTAAACTGTTTCAAGGACAATTCCGAACCTTTGAGGACTTCAGATAATTTCATTTTTTCAGTTTTTAGATTGCGTTGCCATACAATCTAAAAACCTTATTAAGTCTAGCTTTAAGCACCCTAAAAAGAAACGTGGACAACCTTATCCACATTCCGGGTGCTTGGCCTGACCCTCATACTCAGATAAGGAATGCCCACGCTATACACGTAGGCATTCGCTACTATCATCTGAGTATGGATTCCTTCGCGGCCAAGCTTTGGAATGATTTCAGAATAGCGGCAAACGCTAAATTAATATGTATATTTTACAAAACAGCTGTTGATATTTAATCAAACATACCTTTTATTCATTGATTGTAGTTTTATTTACGGACAAAGTTAATAATAAAAGGTTAAAACGACAAATGATTTTATAAAAAAATAAGAGTGACCATGTCGTACACATAATCACTCTTATTAAAGTTTTTTATAAAAGTTAGAGGTTTTATTATTTCACTGGCTTTGTTACTCCTTCTGTGAATGGAATCAAAGGAATGCTTCCGTCTGGATTGTATTTAAATTCTTCGATACAAGCACTGCGGTTGAATCCTCCACCTCCTGGAAGTTTTCCATTATGATAGAAGATAAAATCACGACCTTTGAAGTTGATGATACCTCCATGAATTGTAAAGCTGTTTTCTGCTTCATTCAAGATACGACCGCCATATTTCCATGGTCCGTGTATGCTTGTTGAAGTAGAATAAGCCATGTGTTCAGGCACGCCTCCGGCTGCATAAACCAAGTAGTAGAGGCCATTACGCTTATAAACCCATGGTCCTTCTTCGTAGTTTGTCTTAGGGATGCGTTTGTTCAACTGATAATCACGCTTAATCACCTTTGGTCCGAATGCTGATTCATCCTCTGTATCAACCTTGATGATTTCACTACCGAGAGTGATCATATCTTCGTTGAGTTTGGCATACCACAAAGCATTATTTCCCCAGAAGAGATAAGCCTGACCATCGTCGTCGATAAACACTGTAGGGTCGATATATCCCCAGTTACCTGGAACGAGTGGTTTACCAAGAGCATCTACGTATGGTCCTGTAGGTTTCTTTGCTACAGCGACACCCAATCCATGAATATGACGAGCAGTATCTTCGCAGCAGATGTAAGCATACCATTTTCCGTTACGTTCAATCAACTGACCCGCCCATGCGTTATCATCTTGACGAGCCCATTTGAAAGTACTTAAATCAAATATAGGTCCGTGAGATTTCCAATGAACCAAGTCTTTAGATTCATAAAGAAGCCATTCCTTCATGTGGAAATAGTCATTTGGCTTGTCTTCATCATGATCTGTGAACAAATAGACCTTATTTTTATAAACGAAAGGAGCTGGGTCTGGAGTAAAGTGATCTTTGATTATTGGATTTTGAGCATCAGCCTGAGAAGGCATAATAGCATTTAGGGACAAAGCTAAGAGTGTCGCTCCCAATGAACGTCCTAATTTATTAATTATCATATCGGTATTGTTTTAAAAGGTTTTATTTTGAAGTTTTAAAGGCATGTTCTAAAAATTATGGATTCACTTGAATGGTTGTGAACTAATTTTTAGAACATGTCATAAGTTAATTATATAATCGATTTATTCGAAGCTCCAATAGTCGAAGTCAAACATTGGATACTTGCCTGTAGAGTGGAAGATGAAATAGATATCATGGATTCCAGATATGTTTGGAGCGATATTGCATTCACGAGTAGTCCACTTCAGATGACCGCCAGTGCAGTCAACTTGGCAATTACCGATTACACGTCCTGTGAAGTCGTCGATACGGATTTCGATGCTACCGTTTCTGTACATAGAAGCTACGCGAGCCTTGAACTTCTTGATACCAGCACCTAAGTCAACGTTTGCAACCTTGATGAAATCTCCGTCGTGGATATCAGTAACATAAACCCCAACTCCGTCAGCTTTTGCAGTCTTCACACCGTCGCTGTTAGCCATTGTTTCAGCTTCAACGCGTCCGAATGGGTTTAATGTACCAACAGGAGTGATTTTATGTTCATCGAAGTACTTGATTTCAGGAATTGTACCGTCTTTTGCGTATTCAAACTCAGCTACAGCTACAGAACGACGTTCAGCGTGTAAGTCAGAATCTTTGCGTAACAAGTCGTAAGTAAGACCGAATACATAGTTGTGTCCTTTATATTCGATGATACCTGGGTGGTTACCTCTTGTTTTTTGAGTGTGGTTCATGATAGTACCACATTTCTTCCATGGTCCAAGTGGAGACTTACTCATTGCATAACCGATACCTTCTGGGCAGCAAGTAGAAGCGAATGCGATGTAATAGTATTTGCCATGTTTGTAGAACCAAGGTCCTTCCTGATAATCAAGAGGTTTTGGATCCATCTGCATAATACCGTTCTTACCGAAGCTCTTATCGATGCTGATCATGTCACGGTTAAGTTTTGCACAATAGAGGTTTGGATTACCCCAGTACATATAAGCCTGACCATCGTCGTCGATCCACACAGTTGGGTCGATATCATACCAGTGTTCTTTTTGCCATACGAGTGGTTCACCCAATGGATCTTTGAATGGTCCGTAAGGGCTATCTGAAACGAGCACGCCAATTCCGTGTCCGTGTAATGGGCAATACATAAACCATTTGCCATCTCTTTCGATTACTTGTTCAGCCCAAGCGCCATTGTCGCGTGAACGCCAAGCAAAATCCTTAGTTGATGCAACAGCACCATGGTCTGTCCAGTTGACCATATCTGTAGAAGTATATAACAACCAATCATACATCTCAAAACCTTGAGCTGTGTCTTCGTCGTGAGTTGTATAAAGATACACTGTATCTCCATGAACATAAGGAGCTGGGTCAGCAGTATACTTTGTCTGAATAACTGGAGTCTGTGCGAAAGAAGCCATAGCACAGCACATAGCAGTAATTGATACTAAAAGTTTTTTGTTCATAAAATAGATTTGTTTAGAATTTATCAATTTATTTTTAATTATTATTATATTTGCATTTGTAATAGAAATGTCATGTTTTAATACTATTGATAATAGTTTGCTATTTTTTTCGTTTTGCAAATATAGCATTTTTTTTCCATGTTACATATAAGAAAATCTTTAAATATGTTAATTGATGCAAAAATAAAAAAAAATGTTTCATACAATAAAAAGACCACATATATGTGTTATATACAGCCCTGTGTTTGATATATTACTATCTGTGGATTATTTTCTTCAAAGAGTGGCAAAATATCCGTTGTAATCGACGTTATTTGTGTTTTTGCTTATAGTCAACGAAGGAAAACGATACATGTTAGATACATATGTACACCTCAAAATATGAATTATTGTTTGGCTGGGGGATATCAAACCATAAACTCTGATTTACGTCTAAGATATGACGTCGCAATCGGTAAATGAACATTATTTCTGGGCTTTCTCCATAGCAAGCCACATACTGTATCGAGCTTCAGGATTAAGATGCTCAATCTGGTGCATCAGTTGATTTATTTTAGAGCGATTAGTGGTTTGTTCGTATGGACATTTCGCTTTCTGTTCGGCAAAGCCCAATTCATCGGCTATCGTTTTAATGGTTTCTTCTTCTACAAGACATAACGGACGAATCACTGTCAACGGATAATGCTCCATTTGCATTTTCGGCATCATCGTGCCGCAATTGCCTTCAAAAGTGATATTCATCAGCCATGTGGTAAGTATATCGTCTTGATGATGACCTAAAGCCACTTTATTGAATCCATTTTCTGCAGCATAAGTAAAAAGAGTCTTACGACGATTCCAAGCGCATAAAAAACAATGAGTCTTGCGGGGGTCTGTACTCTCGTCAAAACGACTTTTAAGTATATTCAGTTTCACGCCTAAGTCTTGACAGAAAGACTCAAGCCATGAACGATCCGTTTCGTATGGGATATTCTCCATTATCACATGGGCAGCCTCAACTTCAATCTTAGGTGAGAATATTCTTGCACGTTCAGCCAACAACTTACACAACATCAAAGAATCCTTACCACCAGAAAGCGCAATCAGAATACGGTCGCCATCATTCAGTAAACCATACTTCACACATCCTTTGTTGAATTTTCTCAATAAAATGTTCTGTGCTTTCATATCTGTCGCAGAGCCTCCTTATAATTTTTCATCGAGCCTGCCTTCATCAGTTTCTTCCATTGTTTTCTAATCATATATGGCTCCATATATTCCCAAAAGGCATGGATATGCAATAGTACCTGTGAATCGGCTTTATATTTATCAACACAATATGCAAACAACTCGTCGTGCATGTCAAGAATAATCCTGCGGCGTTCTTCATCGTTAATCAGTCCGTCCTTATATTCTTTTGCCATAAACGGCTGTCCGAGCAACGCACGTCCCAACATTATCCCCGACAATTTAGGATATCGTTCTTCAATAGTAGTCAGTTGGTCAAGACTGACTATATCGCCATTATACACCAATGGTTTTGCGCATTGTTCATAGAATTCGTTAAAGGCATCCATATCCACCTCACCTTTATACATCTGTTTGCCCACTCTTGGATGCATTATAACCTGATTGATGCATGAGGAGTTCAACATACCAGTTAAATTGCGCCAATCGTCATTATTCTCAAGTCCCAAACGCATTTTCACAGAGAAAGTCACATCCTGTTTGTAGTTCTCAACCTCTTTTAGCAACGATTCCAATTTATCGGGATGAGGCAACATACCACTTCCTCTCATCAGTTTGGTTTGCATCGGAGCAGGACACCCCATATTAATATTTATCTGCTTGTAACCATAAGAAGCCACAATGTCAGTAAGCCATTTCAGTTCATCAGTGTTACTACATATAATCTGTGGAATCAAGCATATATTTTCATTGTTTTGGGGCAATATATCATTAATATCCTTATTTCTCACTTTACCCTTTTCCCAACGAATAAAAGGAGTATAATAAGCATCCACGCCACCAGCAATTCTGGCATGTACCTGTCTGTATATGTGTGATGTATATCCTTGAAGCGGGGCAAAATGAATTTCTTTCACAATCGAGTTATAAAGTTGTTATTGAGTACAAAAATACATATTTTTTCCCTATTGATTTGATTTTTCACATTTTTTATGATAGCATAGAGATGTATGCAATGCCAAATATCACATATTGTGATAAGATATATGATAAAAGTCCTATTTTTTTATAAAATATATTATTATCTTTGCAATTTAGAATATCTATTTATCGAAAACAACTATAATAATCAAATCAATATGAAACTAAACAAATTATTCTTTTTGAGCAGCATCTTGGCACTCATGGTATTATGTCCGAGTGATATCGCCGCTAAGGTAAAACCTGCCACATCGCCTAACAAACTTATTCGCCTGACAGTTACTAACGACGTTAAAGGGAATAATGTATTTAACATAGAATACAAAAAGTTCAAGAATTACGAGGAAGTGATGACTTTGCCTGTCAAATTAGAATCAAAAGACATCAAAATCTCACAAAAAGGTGCACGTAAATATATTAAGGAGCAATATGAGATGAAAGCCGGCAAGAGTCGCATATGTAGCAATGAAGGCTATGAATATTCATATCAGCTCACATATGACATCGAAATCATTTTCCGCCTTTATAATGACGGAGTTACCTTTAGATATGCATCAGAGAACGGGACTCTGAACAAAGGAAAAGGCAAGCCAAACGCTGAAGCATTGGCATATCGCTTAAAAGACGGAACCAAAAGATGGCTTCAAAGATTCGACATGTCATACGAAGGATTCTTCCCTATGACAACAGACGGAAACAGCAAAGAACATCATTGGGGATATCCAGCCCTTATGCAGACTGAAAACGATGTGTGGGCACTCATCTCAGAAGGAAATATCGATTACGGTCACAGCGCATCATCGTTATTCAAGGACAACAACAGCGTAACAGGTTATGCCGATTATCTCATCTGTCCTGAACCAAGAACTGCCGGATATTCTACAACAAACAACCCTTGGAGAGTGGTTATGATAGGTAAACTCTCTGACATCGTTGAATCTACACTTGTAACAGATGTCAGTGCGCCATGCAAGCTCGAAGATACCGACTGGATTAAGCCTGGTGTTGTGTCATGGGTTTACTGGGCATACAACCGCGGTTCAAAAGACTATCAGATTGTTAAGCAATATATCGACATGGGAGAAAAGCTCAAACTTCCATATGTGCTGATTGACTGGGAATGGGACGTTATGCAAAACGGAGGAACTATCGACGACGCTCTTGCACTTGCTGCACAGAAAAATGTAAGAACCCTGTTATGGTACAACTCTTCAACAGCATGGACTACAAACGGTGCTGGAGGTCCTCTCTTCAAACTTAACAAGCCAGAAGACAGAGAGAAAGAGTTTGCAATGCTCGAAAGCAGAGGTGTGGCTGGTGTGAAGATCGACTTCTTCTCAGGCGACACACAAGAGACTATGGACTACTGCCAGGGACTTCTTGAATGCGCCGCACGTCATCATCTTCTCGTAAACTTCCACGGAGCTACAATTCCAAGAGGATGGCAGCGTACTTACCCTAACCTCATGTCAACAGAAGCTGTTTATGGTGCAGAATGGTACAACAACGCACCTGTCCTCACAAACAGAGCCGCTTCTCATAATGCAACCCTCCCTTTCACACGTAACGTGATCGGTTCAATGGACTACACACCATGTACATTCTCTGACTCACAACATCCACATATCACAAGCCATGCTCACGAGTTGGCATTAACAGTTGTTTTCGAGTCAGCATTACAGCACTTGGCAGACAAACCTGAAAGTTATTTGGCACAACCAAAAGAAGTGCAGGATTTCTTCGGAGAACTTCCTACAGTTTGGGACGAGACACGTTTGATTGGTGGATATCCAGGTGATTATGTAGTTATGGCACGTCGTCAAGGCAACACATGGTATATCGGAGCCTTAAACGGAAAAGACGAAGAACGCGACCTTGTCGTTGACTGGTCATTCCTTAAGAAAGGTAGTTATTCAGAATTTATCTTCGCAGACAGTGGCAATACTGAGAATCCATGGAAATTCACAAAGAAAGATGTCAACATGACTAACACAGATGAATTTATCCATTGTCAACCACGTGGAGGTTTCGTAATCAAAGTCACAGAAAATAAATAATTAAGGTAAATAGGTTAATAATCCGTAAACTCTCCCAACTGACTTATCATCTGTTGGGAGAGTTTCTTTTTTCACTGCAAATCATTACATAAACACAGCAGAAAGTCTATTTAAATCGTCATATACAACTTGAAACACAACAATTTTGCTGAAATGGTAATAAATTACTAACTTTGCAGCCGAAAATAAAATAATATGGCATCCGAAAATAGTTTATTAGAGAAATTAGACGGGTTAATCAGTAGATTTGAAGAAGTTTCAACACTCATCACAGACCCAAACGTAATTGCAGACCAAAAACGATATGTGAAACTCACTAAGGAATATAAAGACCTGGGCGACATCATGGCTGCAAGAAAAGAATACGTGCTTTGTTTGCAGAATGTTGAAAATGCCCGTGAGATACTTTCATCAGAAGACGATCCTGAGATGAAAGAGATGGCTCGTGAAGAATTAAACGAAAGCGAACAAAAAATTCCTGAATTAGAAGAAAAGATAAAATTACTGCTTGTGCCAGCCGACCCAGAAGACAGCAAGAATGTTGTAATGGAAATCCGTGGCGGAACTGGTGGTGATGAAGCAGCCTTGTTTGCTGGCGACCTCTTCCGCATGTATAGCAAATACTGCGAAATGAAAGGTTGGAAAGTAACCGTATCAAGTTTCTCAGAAGGTGCATCAGGAGGCTACAAGGAAATCATATTCAATGTAGTTGGTGAAGGAGTTTATGGTATTCTTAAATACGAAAGTGGTGTACATCGTGTACAACGTGTTCCTGCAACAGAGACACAAGGTCGTGTACACACATCTGCCGCAACTGTTGCCGTACTGCCCGAAGCCGAAGCCTTTGATGTTGAAATCAACGAAGGAGCAATCAAATGGGACACATTCCGTTCAAGTGGCGCTGGTGGACAGAATGTAAACAAGGTTGAATCTGGAGTTCGAGCACGTTATATGTGGAAAAACCCAAATACAGGCGTAGAAGAAGAAATTCTTGTTGAATGTACAGAGACACGTGACCAACCCAAAAACAAAGAACGCGCCTTAGCACGTCTCCGCACATTTATCTACGACCGCGAGCACCAGAAATATATCGATGATATCGCTTCACGACGTAAGACTATGGTGTCAACTGGTGACCGTTCTGCCAAAATTCGTACATACAACTATCCTCAAGGACGTATTACAGACCACAGAATCAATTACACAATATATAATTTGGCTGCTTTCATGGATGGAGACATCCAAGACTGCATCGACCATCTTATAGTTGCAGAAAACGCAGAACGTCTTAAAGACGCAGAGTTGTAACACAAGAATTTAGCGTATATTCAAATCTATAAAACCAATATACGCCTAAACATAAAAAAATAAAATCCGCAATGTCACATCATAGTAACATTGCGGATTTTTAATATCTGAATAATATGTTAAGCAATCAGTTAAACGCTTATTCTAATAAACTATTAAATATGTCTGTATAGCATGAAAAAAGGTGTTGGATTTAAGCCAACACCTTAATTTCTGTTATTGATATTCAAAATGATATGTAGGTTTACTGTTATTATTTGAATTATTAGCAGGAGCTGACTGATTACCAGTTTCAATATGATAACCTGTTCCTTTATTCTGTGGTACAGTCTCAACAGGTTTTGACTGAGCAGCAGGACGAGTTGTCTGAGCAGGCTTGCTTGGTTGAGCTGGTTTTGCAGCTGGTTTTACAGGTTCTGGTTCTGCCACTTCTTCTACAACTTGTTCCTCTATATCTTCGATTACATCTTCGTCATCGTAATCATCTTCATCATCAAAGAGATCTTCTGTTTCTTCCTCCTCAACATCGGTTGTAACTTCTTCCTCTTCTTCAGTTACTTCTTCTTCAGGATCAACAAAACCTGCTTCTTGCAATTGTTGATATAATTCAGGATTAATTTCCTTTATAGAGTCAACATTATTCTTAACAAGGAAATATCCACCCACACCTATACCAATCACAAGTAAGATGAAAAGGATTAAGGCTACGATGCAGCCAATCAGACAGCATTTACCTTTTTTCTTCTTAGGTTTTTCTGCTGTTGGGGCAGTTTTTGCATGTGCAGGTTCTTCCTTAGGCTGTTCTGATTCTTGAACTGGGTCTACTTCAGGTGCTTTTTCAGCGACTATTTCCTCCATGTTTACTACGTTTGGATCCTCTATAGGTTCCACATTATTATTTGAAACAACTTCCATAATTATAAATTTAAGTTAATGTATATTGTATTTGCAAAAATAAATAAAAATAGCGAAATGCAAACATTTTTAAGATAAAAATTGTTATTTTTTCAAATAATATAATGTATAAGACTTAGTAATTCTCAATTATTTGCTAATTTTGTACTTTGAAATTGTATTTATGTAAATAAACACAGATTTTCAAAGAAAACTGATACATCTCAGTATTTAGTTTTATTCATTTGACACATTAAAATATATAATATGACAAAACAAGAATTAATTCAACAGATTAAGGAAAAGCAGTCATTTCTATGTGTAGGTCTTGACACTGATATCAAGAAAATCCCTGCACATCTGCTTGACACAGAGGATCCTGTATTTGAGTTCAATCGTCAGATAATCGATGCTACTGCCCCATACTGTATAGCATATAAACCAAATCTGGCTTTTTATGAGTGTGGAGGTCTGAAAGGATGGATTGCATTCGAGAAGACAATATCATATTTAAAGGAGAAATATCCAAACCACATGATTATTGCTGATGCAAAACGTGGAGATATTGGAAATACAAGTAAGATGTATGCACGTGCATTCTTTGAGGAGATGAATGTTGACGCTCTCACTATTGCACCATACATGGGAGAAGACAGTGTCACTCCATTCCTCGGATACGAAGGTAAATGGGTGATTCTTCTTGCACTTACAAGCAATAAAGGCAGTCAAGATTTTCAGTTGACTTGCGATAATGGCACACGTCTTTTTGAGAAGGTAATCAAAAAGAGTCAGGAATGGGCAAACGATGAAAACATGATGTATGTAGTAGGAGCAACTCAAGGACAGATGTTTGAAGATATTCGTAAAATTGCTCCAAATCATTTCCTTCTCGTCCCAGGAGTTGGTGCACAAGGAGGCAGTCTGGAAGAAGTATGTAAATATGGAATGATACCTGGCGATTGCGGATTGATTGTAAATTCATCACGTGCAATTATTTATGCCGACTCTACAGAACGTTTTGCAGAAGTGGCAGCAGAAAAAGCCAAGGAAGTACAACAACAAATGGCTAATTTATTGAAATAAGCATCAATAATATTTACATATTAACACAAAGGATGGGAGTGAATCACATTGTTCCTCCCATCCTTTTTTATATGTTATAGCGGTTAAGCTGCTTTACGTTTCTTCATATAAAGCACGTAGCAAACAACCACGATTGCAATAATCAAAAATATAGAAATCAACACCACACAGCCCGTTTTCGATTCTATCCACGACTTATTATCCTCCTCCACGCAATTCAATTGATAATCCAAGGAATCAGTTTCTCTGACGATAAACGACTGCAACGAATCAGAAGAATTCACAGTGAATTGTTGATACATATCGTCGGGAATGATTGCCTTTATTGAATCCAATGAATATCCCACAGGTGAAGTTGAAGGCGGAAGTATCAACATTATCAGTTTCACATTCTTATCGCCAGACTTCATTGTCATAAATTTCTGTCTAATTGTCAGTAATGAGTCAGTAAGCAGACGAGTTGCACCATTTTGAGGGGTGTCGTTACAGAAATCAGATAAGATAAACACACGTACAACCTTCTTTTTGGAATTCTCAATCGCCTTACATACTGCATCCAACATAGCACGCTGGTCGCTATGTTTATAAAACTCGTCGTCAGTGACAGTTGAGTCGCACATAACCGATGAGGCATAGCGTATCACACTCAGATTGCCATATTGTGAGGCCTTCACATAGAAAGAGTCTATAGCCTGTTGAACATCTGTAAGATAAATATTTGAGCCACCCGAAACATCAACAGCCCATACATAATCTACCGTTTCCTTTTGACGCTGACAGTCTGTCTGTGCGTTAATCTTCAACACCGAACAGAAGACCACCACACAAGCGATAATAAAAAACCTTATAATATTAATAGTTTTACTCATCATCCTAACCTATTTTGGCACAAAGGTACGATTTTTTATTATATTTTCAGTCATTCTGGCAGTAATTTTAGTCATATATGAACACAACTGACATAAAGCCATTAGTCCAATACATAGTTGGCATGCAATTTGCGCTATTATAGACAGAGATTTCATGTCTCTTTGAAACTATTAAATAATAAAATGAATATTAACAAATAAAAAATATAAAGATTATGGGAAAAATTATAGGTATAGACTTAGGTACAACAAACTCATGTGTATCTGTATTTGAAGGTAACGAGCCAGTTGTTATCACAAATAGCGAAGGAAAGCGTACAACACCTTCAATCGTAGGTTTCGTTGATGGTGGCGAACGTAAAGTTGGTGATCCTGCAAAACGTCAGGCAATCACAAACCCAAAGCGCACAGTATTCTCAATCAAACGTTTCATGGGTGAAACATTTGATCAAGTTGCTTCAGAAATCTCACGTGTACCATATTCTGTACAACGTGGCGACAACAACACTCCACGTGTAGATATCGACGGACGTCTTTACACTCCACAGGAAATCTCAGCAATGATTCTTCAGAAGATGAAGAAAACTGCAGAAGACTATCTTGGACAAGAAGTAACAGAAGCAGTCATCACAGTGCCAGCATATTTCTCTGACTCACAGCGTCAAGCAACAAAAGAAGCAGGTCAGATTGCAGGACTTGAAGTAAAGCGTATCGTAAACGAGCCAACAGCAGCAGCTCTGGCATATGGTATCGACAAAGCAAACAAAGACATGAAGATTGCAGTCTTCGACCTTGGTGGTGGTACATTCGATATCTCAATCCTTGAATTCGGTGGTGGTGTATTCGAAGTACTTTCAACAAACGGAAATACTCACCTTGGAGGAGACGACTTCGACCAAGTAATCATAGACTGGATGGTTCAAGAGTTCAAAGCAGAAGAAGGTGTTGACCTTTCTCTTGATCCAATGGCAATGCAACGTTTGAAGGAAGCTGCAGAAAAAGCTAAGATTGAACTTTCAAGTTCATCTTCAACAGAAATCAACCTTCCTTACATCACAGTTGCAAGCGGAATGCCAAAGCACCTTGTAAAGACACTCACACGTGCTAAATTCGAGGCTCTTGCACACAACCTTATCCAAGCATGTCTTGAACCATGTAAGAATGCAATCCGTGACGCAGGTATCAGCACAAGCGACATAGATGAAGTAATCCTTGTCGGAGGTTCTACACGTATTCCTGCAGTACAAGATATCGTTCAAGAATACTTCGGAAAGACTCCATCTAAGGGTGTTAACCCAGACGAAGTAGTTGCAGTAGGTGCAGCAATTCAGGGTGCAATCCTTAACAAAGAAGAAGGAGTTGGTGACATCGTACTTCTCGACGTAACTCCATTGTCAATGGGTATCGAAACATTAGGTGGCGTTATGACAAAACTTATCGATGCCAACACAACAATTCCATGTAAGAAGAGTCAAGTGTTCTCAACAGCAGCCGACAACCAGACAGAAGTTACAATCCACGTACTTCAAGGAGAACGTCCAATGGCAGCTCAGAACAAGTCAATCGGAAACTTCAACCTTACAGGTATCGCTCCAGCACAACGTGGTATTCCACAAATCGAAGTATCATTCGACATTGACGCAAACGGTATTCTTAAAGTAAGTGCAAAAGATAAGGCTACAGGTAAAGAACAATCAATTCGTATCGAAGCTTCATCTGGTTTGTCAGAAGACGAAATCAACCGCATGAAAGCAGAAGCAGAAGCAAATGCTGAAGCAGACAAGAAAGAACGCGAACGTATCGACAAACTTAACCAAGCAGACTCAATGATCTTCTCTACAGAGAACTTCATGAAAGAAAACGGAGACAAACTTCCTGCAGATCAAAAACCAGCAGTAGAAGCAGCATTACAAAAACTTAAAGCTGCACACGCTGCACAAAACATCGCAGACATCGATGCTGCAACAGCAGAACTCAATCAAGTAATGCAAGCAGCAACACAACAGATGTACCAAGGTGCTGGTGCACAACCAGGAGCAGGACAAGGCTTCCAAGGCGGACAACAATCTAACGCATCAGATAATAACGGTGCAGACGATGTTCAAGACGCAGATTTCGAGGAGGTTAAGTAAAAAATCCGCAAACACTAATAACAAAAATTCCAATAAAATGGCGTGTAATTCTGATGAGTTACTCGCCATTTGTATTTTATTGGCTCATGTTTTCTATTTGCTTATTCCCCCTTTTTTTACGGATTTTTTGTTACATAACATTAACACGACTAAAGCGTATGCAAAGCCCGACTAAAACCTACTTATTCTTACTAATCCGTACTTAATGCCCGCCGAGCCATGCGATATGCCCATGCAAAGCATTATCCTGGCAATAGATATAGACGAATGCAGAATAGGTAGTCTATGTGTACATATGTTAATAAAGGCAAGTGTTTCCAAAATGGAAACACATGCCTTTGTTTGACCATTTGTCCGAGGGTATTCAAATTTTTCTAATAGTGTCGGACAAATGGTATTATCACTTAGTCCTTAAGGTTGAAACCAATGTCGCAATTCGCAACGGTGGTTCTCCTATTAATTTAAAGAGCAATC
>JAIKZH010000029.1 GCA_024682395.1 Bacteroidaceae bacterium | reverse complement strand
TGCATGAATGGATGTTCCTTCTTTGATCATTTGCATGTACTTCAGACATTCTGCATAACCATGTTTCTTTCTCTTTTGCATAATAAACCCCGAAAGTTTTTTGTCTAACTTTCGGGGTTCACTTCAAAATAGGCACATCCTTTTTGTATCACATTATTCAATTCAAATCGTTGAATTTTGGGGATATGGATAAAGTGATTTGTAGAACACCTATTCATGTTTTTATCATGTGCTGATGAAAAAATTATTTGTTTCTGTTTTTCAATATAATCAATATTTTGTATCTTTGCAGACACTAATGAAAAGGGTTGAAAATACCTGATTCTTTTGAAGTAGAA
The DNA here is from genome assembly GCA_024682395.1 of Bacteroidaceae bacterium. GTDB lineage: Bacteria > Bacteroidota > Bacteroidia > Bacteroidales > Bacteroidaceae > Colivivens. Next base: position 43,484 of record JAIKZH010000029.1, on the reverse strand, counting down.
ATTATAACTAAAAACATAAAATAAACAACATGAAACCAACTTTATTTCTCTTGGCTGCAGGTATGGGAAGCCGTTATGGCGGTTTGAAGCAGCTTGATGGTCTGGGACCAAATGGTGAAACTATCATGGATTATAGTATCTTCGATGCTATCCGTGGAGGTTTCGGAAAAATTGTATGGGTGATACGTAAAGATTTCGAAGAACAATTCCGTTCACAAATCTTGTCAAAATATGAAGGAAAAGTTCCATGTGAACTCTGTTTTCAGGCTTTGGATGCTCTGCCTGAAGGATTCAAATGTCCAGAAGGACGTGTTAAACCATGGGGTACAAATCACGCTGTGTTGATGGGTAAGGACGTAATTAAAGAGCCTTTCTGTGTAATCAACTGTGATGACTTCTATGGCCGTGACGCTTTCGAAAAAATCGGAAAATATCTTAGTGACCTTCCTGAAAATGCAAAAGGTAAGTATGCAATGGTTGGATTCCGTGTTTGCAACACTTTGAGTGAAAACGGAACAGTTGCACGTGGTGTTTGCGAATATAACGACAAGCATCATCTTACTGATGTGGTTGAACGTACTGAAATCAAGAGAATGGAGGATGGTTCTATTCGTTATCGTGATGGTGAAGACTGGGTAGCTGTAGGCGAAAATACTCCTGTTAGTATGAATATGTGGGGATTCACTCCTGATTATTTTGAATACTCAGAGGAATATTTCAAGGAATTCCTTTCTGATCCAAAGAATATGGAAAATCTCAAAGCAGAGTTCTTCATTCCTTTAATGGTGAATAAACTCATCAACGATGGTACTGCAACTGTTGAGGTTCTTGACACTACAAGTAAGTGGTTCGGTGTGACTTATGCTGCTGACCGCCCTGATACTGTAAGCAGAATTCAAAAGCTCATTGATGCTGGAGAATATCCAAATAAGTTATTCTAATTCAGGTAATTAGTAACTATAATGAATATGCGGGCGATGCTGAAGATATATAAGATATTTTTGGTATCGCTCTTTTCTTTTGTTTATGCCATATCGTTGCCTTCTTCGGCTCAGCAGATAACGCTGATGTCGTATAATTGTGAGAATGCTTTTGATACCATTCACGATGTAGGAAAAAACGATTTCGAGTATTTACCTAATGGTAATCGCCATTGGTCGAGATGGAAATTGTTTCATAAACTGAATGGTATAGGCAAAACTATTATGGCTGTAGAGGAAAGTCGTCCGGTGGATATCGTCTGTCTAAACGAAGTGGAGAATGATTCGGTTCTTACATGGCTTACATGTAATACACCTTTGGCTGCTGTAGGGTATAAATATGTGATGACGAATTCTGCCGATGTTCGTGGCGTGGATGTGGCTTTATTGTATTCGCCTTTTACTTTCCACGTAATAAATCATTATTCCATACGAGCTAATACATCAACTCCTACGCGTGATGTCTTATATGTGAGCGGTGTGACTCTGTCGCATGACACATTAGATATCTTTGCGGTTCATATGCCTTCAAAACTAAATGGGTTTATTGCTAAAGAAAACCGCTGTATCGTGGCAAAAACTATTTGTAGTAGCATTGATTCGATATATAACGTACGAAAAAACGCAAATGTGGTGGTTATGGGTGATTTCAACGATGGACCGAAATCGAAAGTCATGAAGAATGAGTTCTCACGTTTAACTGATTTGATGGCTCATGAAAAACAAGGTTCATACAAATATAAAGGTGTATGGCAATGTATTGATCATATTCTGGTGAATGAAACACTCCTGCCACATGTGTCTTCATCTGGGGTAATGGCAAATCCTATGTTATTGGAAGAAGATACTAAGTATGGCGGTGTGAAACCTTATAGAACATATGTAGGCTTTAAGTATAATGGTGGCTATTCTGATCACCTGCCTATATTTGCTCGAATTGCTTTTTAAGAATCTCATTACATGGACTCTCTTGTTTGTTAACTGCTGAGAAAATACGTTCGAAATCAAGAAAATATATAATCAGGATGATTTCTTATCCCTATGAAAAATCGACTGAGCCTTAATGATGTTTCAGTTTTATACAAAAAGTGGAAAGCTACAGGATTCTGTACTTTCCACTTTTTTGATTAACTCAAATCAAGAATTGTTAGAAGTAGATGCCAATACCGCATTTTAAACCAAATTCACTCTTGTGTGAGAAATCTGTTAAACTTAAATCAAAATATACAGATGGCTCAATTGTTATATAACGATTAAGGAAATAACAATAGCCTACTTCTGGTGTGAGTTGCAAATCGTTTATATTCTTGTAGGCATGACGATATTTCAAACCACCTGCAAGAAACAAACCATTTTGTTCAATGTAATAACGTCCCTTAGCACCGACTTCAAATTGATTGAGGTCTCCGTTAGAGAAATCGATACCGATTGTTCCTACAACCATTATGTCTTGCTCAATAAAGTAACCTGCATTTGCGTCAACACCGAATGCAAAGTCCTTGAGGTCGCTAAACGAGAGGTTTAATCCAGTGAGAGAGGCTCCCACATATTTCTTTCCTTGCTCAAACTGAGCTGATGCGCTTGTTACCATTGTCAAGGCAAGCATCAAAGTTAACAAAATCTTTTTCATATTATTACTTTTTATGAGATGTTATTAGTTGGTCTATTTTTATTATATTCTTCTTTCTTTCTCAATGCCCAAAATAGGGCAGCCACAATTAGTACATCTATTATCATTAATGGGAGATTCTTCATCCATGAGTTATACTCCATCCCATCATATACATAGAAAGCACTACCTGCAAGCAAAAGTGCAATAGGTAACCATGTTGATTTTCTCATCTTTTATCGGTTATTTATTGTACGTATTCGTTTTTATATGTGCAAAGATAATAAATAATTAACAATCAACAATACACAAATGTAAACTAATTTCTCTGTAAATTCTTTTTATTTGTATAAAATATGATGTTTTATCGATAATACTATTTTTATATTATAACCGAAAATGTATTTATTCTCTCAATTGTAGGGAAATAACCAAATTAGTTTTTTTAATGCGTTGTATCAATCAGTGGAGCGGTTTTATCTTGAATTTGCATATCGTGCGGTATTATATTTTCAATCGTTTCTTATAGTCTGAAATGTTTTTGAACATGATATTTAATCATGAAAAAATGATAAAAGTCCTATTGTTATATGTATTTTTTGTGCTATCTTTGTATGTAATATGTATTTTAATCAATATTAACCATGAATAAGAAAACAATCTTTATATTAACTTGGTTACAAGCCGCTTTTGTTTTTGCTCAACCTCAAGTAACAGTACTTTCAGAATCAGCCATAAATGTACGTTATGATGCAAGTAAGAAGTCTGGAAAAAGTGAGTGGAAAACATCCAAAGTGAATATATCATTCGATAATGACGCTAAAGAATTGGTTTTTAAGGATAAGGAGGGAAATGTGATCCTTAGAACGCTTTCAAACCAAGGACGTGATGACAGAGAAATATTCTATTCACCAGATGATGAGTTTATCTATGGTACTGGGCAGTTCCAAGATGGTTATCTCAATGTACGAGGTCTTACACGACGCCTAACTCAAGTGAATACTCAGATTTCAATTCCTTTCATTTTGTCAAATAAAGGCTATGGCATTATGTGGAATAACCCAGGTGTGACTGAGTTTAATCCTGCTGACAATATGATAGTGTTGAAAGAACAGGATGGCGATGTTGTCAGTGAAACAGTGGATGCCACGAGTACATTGGGTAATAAGCGTGAAAGACGTGATTACATCGCTTTTGCCGAAACAATCGATGTAGCTGATGATGGCGATTATTCTTTGTTGCTTGACGTAGGACAGAAGATGGCACGCAAACATTATCTTGCTGTTGACGGAAAAGTAATAACCGATTTTAATAACATCTGGTTGCCTCCAACTTCTTCTGTTATAATGAATCTCTCAAAGGGTAAACATAAAGTGGAAGTACGCGGTGTGCGTGGCGATTCACCAAAAATATACTGGAGAAAAGTTGACAACACTACTACATTTAGTTCTCCAGAAACCAAAATCGTTGATTATACTGTGTTCTTAGGTAATGCCGACGATATAATTAAGGAATACAGACGAATTTCCGGCGAAGTGCCAATGATTCCCAAATGGGCTCTTGGATACATTCATTGTCGTGAACGCTATCATTCTCAGGATGAGATTCTTCAAGCAGCAAAAGAATTCCGTCGCAGACAAATCCCTATAAGCATGATTGTGCAAGACTGGCAATGGTGGGGTAAATATGGTTGGAATGCAATGAAATTTGATGAAGATCATTATCCTAACCCAAAACAACTCACTGATTCATTACATGCAATGGGTATAAAACTGATGTTGTCTGTGTGGTCAAAAGTTGATAAAAACAGTGATGTTGGTAAAGAACTCAAATCTAAGAATTATTACATTGATAATACCGATTGGGTTGACTTCTTCAACAAAGATGCTGCTGCTTGCTATTGGAAACATTTTAGTAAGGGATTGGCTCGCCCTCATGGTATTGATGCTTGGTGGCAAGATGCAACCGAACCTGAAAACGATGATCTTGAAGGAAGACGTCCTGATGTGCGCAATATCTATCCTTTAATGGTAAACAAAACTGTATATGAGGGACTTATGAAAGATTTTCCAAACCGCCGACAGTTCATCCTTACTCGTAGTGCTTTCTCTGGAATCCAGAAATATGGTGTGGCAACATGGTCGGGTGATGTAGGTAACGATTGGGAAACTCTTCGTCGACAAATTGCTGGAGGATTGGGACAGATGGCAACAGGACTTCCTTGGTGGACTTACGATGCAGGTGGTTTCTTCCGACCAGGCAATCAATATACTAACGACGAGTATCAAGCACGAATGTTGAGATGGATACAGACAAGTGTATTCCTCCCACTTATGCGAGTTCATGGCTACATGTCGGATACTGAACCATGGAAATATAGTAAGCAAACAGAACGCTTGTTTGTCGATGCAATTAAAACACGATATAAATTAATGCCATATATTTATTCTGTGGCTGCAAAGGTCTCAAGAGAAGGCTATACAATGATGCGTCCGCTTGTGTTTGACTTCCCTAATGATACTGAAGCATTGAAGCAAACCACAGAGTATATGTTTGGACCTGCCCTGCTGATAAATCCTATATTGGAGGCTAATCCTACCACTTGGACCACTTATCTTCCTGAAACAAAAGGCGGTTGGTTCGATTTCTGGACAAATACTCATTATGATGGAGGACAAAGTGTAACTATACCTGTAAGTAACGACCATATACCTGTGTTTGTACGTGCGGGAAGTATTGTACCAATGACCGATGGTATAATCACTTACCCTGGTGCCGACGGCGAATTCTATTTGTATGACGACGATGGCGAAACAAATGATTATCTCAAGGGAAAGTATGAAATGAAACGACTAGTATTAAAAAATGGTAAACTTAAAATACGTAAAGCTAAATAAATTAATATAATCAAATCAATATGAAAACAATTGAAAAGAAGTATCTAGTGCCTTTTGTCTTAATTACTTTCTGCTTCGCATTGTGGGGCTTTGCTAATGATATTACAAACCCTATGGTGAAGGCTTTCTCTAAGATTTTCAGAATGAGCGTGATGGATGGCTCTTTGGTGCAACTTGCCTTTTATGGAGGTTATTTTGCTATGGCATACCCTGCAGCCATATTCATTCGTAAATACTCATACAAAACAGGTGTTTTGGTCGGACTTGGACTCTATGCTTTGGGTGCACTTTTGTTTTGGCCTGCCAAGATGATAGGGGTGTATCCTCCATTTCTGATTGCTTACTTCATCCTTACATGCGGATTGTCGTTTCTGGAAACAAGTTGTAACCCATATATCCTATCAATGGGACCAGAAGAATCGTCAACACGACGACTGAATTTCGCTCAGTGTTTCAATCCGTGTGGTTCAATCCTCGGTATGTTTGTCGCAATGAATTTTATTCAAGCCAAACTTAATCCAATGGATTCACAGGCTCGTGCACAACTCGATGAGGCTTCGTTCAATGCAATAAAAGATAGCGACCTCGGTGTTCTTGTGGCTCCTTATCTGGCTATAGTTATAGTAATAGCAATAGTAATAGCATTGATTCTTATTGTGAAGATGCCTAAAAATGGTGAAGATAATCATGAAATTCGTTTCTTCGCCACTTTAAAACGTATATTCTCTATTGATTACTATCGTGAAGGAGTGATTGCTCAGTTCTTTTACGTCGGTGCCCAGATTATGTGCTGGACCTTTATCATACAATACGGAACACGTATTTTTATGAACGAGGGAATGGATGAACAAACAGCGGAAGTGACAGCTCAACAATATAACATTTATGCAATGTCGTTGTTTATAGTAAGCCGTTTCATTTGTACATATCTGATGAAGTTCCTCAGACCAGGTGTCATGTTGACTATTTTTGGTATTTTAGGCATGATTTTGGTTGCCGGAGTCATCGTTTTACAAGGTCGTGCTGGTCTGTATTGTCTTGTCGGAGTAAGCGGATGTATGAGTTTAATGTTCCCAACAATCTATGGTGTTGCATTACAAGGATTAGGAGATGATGCTAAGTTTGGTGCAGCCGGACTTATCATGGCAATTCTTGGTGGTTCTGTATTGCCTCCACTTCAGGCAGTTATCATCGACATGAAAGAAATAGCAGGTATGCCTGCTGTGAATATATCGTTTATCCTTCCGTTGGTATGCTTCATCGTTGTGGCAGTTTATGGATATAGAATGCGACACAGATAGAAATACGACTAAACATGATTATGTCAACTACTTGTCTCCGATGAATAGAAACACAATGGAGTATAAAGTTGGTTGATGAGTATAAAAAGAAATAAGGCTGATGAGAAATCATCAGCCTTATTTCTTTATAATTATGTTAGAAACGTTTTCGAAAAATTATTTACGAGAAACATAACTACCATCACGAGTGTCGACTTCAATCATATCACCTTCGTTGATGAAGAGAGGCACACGGATTTCAACACCTGTTTCGAGTATTGCTGGTTTTGTTGCGTTTGTAGCAGTATCGCCCTTCAAACCTGGTTCAGTGTATGTAACCTTAAGAACAATCTTTACTGGAGCTTCTGCTGTGAGGATAGCACCTGACTGGTCGTCGATAGATGCCATTACCATAGTTTCACCTTCCTTAAGGAAGTCTCCACCTGTGATAAGGTCTTTTGCAATATTTACTTGTTCGAAGGTTTCAGTGTTCATGAATACCATGTCTTCGCCTTCTTTGTATAGATATTGAAATTGTTGGTGTGAAACTGTTACGTCATCAAGTTTTGCTGATACAATCCATGTACGTTCAAGAACACGTCCGTCTTCAACGTTACGGAGTTTTGTAATCATCACGGTGTTACCCTTACCTGGTTTTTTGTGGAGGAAGTCAATAACTACCCAAATCTTGCCATCATCTAAGCGGAGGCAAACGCCTTTCTTAATATCACCTGCTAAAATAGCCATAATGTTTATGTAATTTTAATTTATAAAAATGTCTTTATTTACTCTGAATTGAGTGCAAAAGTAGCAGTTTTTCACCAAAATACAAAAAAAGTTGGGGAAAAACCGCTAAATCTTTTGTCAATTTATTTAAATTCACTAATTTTGCACGCTGTTTGTGGTCGATTATGAAAATTGATTATTGTTTTAGTCAATGTCGCGATCACCTAAAAAGTAAATTAATAATAATAAATAATAGATTAAAATGAAAAGAACATTTCAACCACACAACCGTAAGAGAGTCAACAAGCACGGATTCCGTCAGCGTATGACTACAAAGAATGGTCGTCGCGTTCTCAGCATGCGTCGTAAAAAAGGTCGTAAGTCTCTTACAGTTTCAAGCGAAAACCACGGAAAATAATTTTTGTGTGACAATTTCTTGCAAAAGTAAGAATTGCTTGAATTAGAATAGGCAGTATTCATTTTTGAATTCTGCTTTTCTTTTTTTATAAATACTACTGATTTTTATAAATGCCACTGAATGTTATCGGTTTTGCTAACTAAGCATTCTTTGCGCTTTTCTCTCGTTACCTTTTTACCTCATTATTACGAGGATTTGTAATTGATAGGGTATTAGTATATTCATAAATATAAAAGACAGCGTATAAATTGCTCTATACGCTGTCTTTTGTTTATGTGTAGATAAATGTACTACTCTTGTGTTGTTTGGCTATTCTTGGCTCTTATTTGGAGCTATAAGCGTAACAATAAAGATTGTTATACATGCAAGAGGGAATGACCATACGATAGGATCGACCATTGTGAGTGGAAAATTAGGGAAGAGACAGTCGCATCCGAATACAAATTGGCAGATGCCTAATGCTGCTGATTCCTTTTCATGAAGGAATAACAATGCAAATGTGCTGCTGAGGGCTCCAACCCACATACTTGCAATTGCTGCTGCACGACTGACTTTCTTCCAATAGAGTGCGCAGAAATAAGCTGGAAGGAATGTTGCAGCGCATATTCCCATAAAGATACTTGTTCCACGTGCAATTACATTCGCACTAAGAAGATAACATACTCCATAACTTGCAAGGATAGATATAAGTACTGCGATACGTACAACCTTGGTTGAAGCCTTTTCTTGAGTGTCGTCCTTTATTTCGTTGTTTTTGATGGCTGCTCTGCGACTGCATCCGAAGAGTGGGTAGATGTCGGCTCCTACTGCAACTCCCATTGTATGGAACTGAGAACTGAGTGTTGACATACCTGCTGAGATGATACACATCATGAACACTGCTGTAAACCAGTCTGGCATTGCATGGTTAATGAAATATGGTATGATTTTATCAATATCGTTTACTAAATCCAATGTTATTTTACCTTCGGTTTTCATGAAGTAAAGATTTGACATAGCTCCTACGTGGTATATAACTCCAACTGTTACCAAAAGGAATACGCATCCGATAAGAACACCTCTGTTTAATTGACGGTTGCTTTTTACTGTCATGAAACGAACTACAAGTTGTGGCTGTGCTAAACATCCGATTCCAACGCCGAGGATAAGTGATGTTACAAGTGTCCACCATTGTGGTGAGTTCCATGTTGGCATTGCTGTCCATCCTTGGTGTCCTTGTGCTTTTAATCCTTCTGGAATCATGCTTGAGAGTTCTCCAAGCTGACGGTTACCTTCTGTAAATCCAACTCCCAATTCTTTATAGAACCATACAAGTAGGAATGCCATACACAAGAACATTATAATGGCTTGAAGGGCGTCTGTGTACATAACTCCTTTCATACCTCCTGTAATAACGTATGCTGATATTACAAGGGTGAAAATCAAAAGTGCAATATTGTAGTCAACACTGAAAATCTGTTCGATGAACACCGCTCCTCCTTTAAGCACTACTGCTGCATATAATGGCATACCAAGTATGATGATTGCTGCTACAAATATGCGTATGTGCTTTGATTTATAGAATTTTCCGAGGAATTGTGGAAAGGATGATGCTCCGAGTTGTACTCCAATGCTGCGTGTACGCTTTCCGAATATGATAAATGCTATAACAACTCCGACAAACATGTTGAGGAAACATAGCCATTGGATTCCCATACCGAATGTGGCTGATACACCACCGAAGCCTACGATTGCTGATGCTGAGATGAAAGTGGCACCATATGACAATGACATAATTACAGACCCCATTCCACGACCACCGATAAGATAGTCTTCAGAACTCTTTGTGTTTTTGTATCCTAACCATCCAAGGTATGTCAATATTATGAAATATGCTAAAAATACGATACCTAATGTAAATGTACTCATTTTCTTTTTATTAGTTTATATGTTTTTTGATAGTTTGATGTTTAAGTTAAATCCGATTCTCTGTAAAAAGAATATTAAAAATTTGATTAAGTTTTTATTAATGATTTAATCTTCTCTGTTCCAATATCGTATTCCATACCATATTGAGAATGCAACACATAAGATGCTCATGAGATAAACTATCCATATTCCTGGATCTTCTATTCCAAACATAATTATACTCCTTTCTTTTTATTGTTAATTAATTATTTAATTCTATATAAAATAAAAACGGACTCAGATTGTAGTCTAAGTCCGATTATATTTTTATGTCACAGAATAAACTACATATCATGTTATTTGAAAATTCTATATAGTAGTAATAAAAATAGATGATATTAAAACTAATAAAATTTCTTAATCATTTTCTTACTGCAAAGTTAAACATAATATTTAAATAAGCAATATTTTTTGATATGAAATGCGTTTAAAATCAGTGAAATATAAACTGAGAAGGCGTCGCCTGCCGTTTCTTGTACGTAATTAATAAAATTAGTGGTTAAAACTTCTAAAACTTATATATAGTCTTAATCTTTTATTAAAGTCAGGTCGTTTTGTGAAACTTCCACAATCGCACATCCCAATGAATTCAAGCGAACGAACACTCGTTCTTTGCCTTCTGTAATAGTGATTTCGGCTTCGATATCGTCAAAAAGGTTATTGTTTATTCTTACCTTAGTTCCTGGCTTGAGTTGTCTTGCTGTAAATTCAATAGGTAATTCTTTTTGACTGATGAGTGCACGGAATGATTCAAGTTGTTTATCGGGGATGATAGCGACCTTCCCTGTTGAGCGATCCATCATATAATAACAACCTGTCTCAACAAATGTGTTATTGCGCTCTTCTTCATTACAATGAATAAATACTATTCGATTGATAACTAATTGGTCAACTACTTTAATGCGATCTGACCATCTCCTTTTAATTTTTTGAGTAGGAAGGTATACCTCGAAACCCTTGTTGGTGAGTTTCTCGGCAACCTTCTTCTCATGATATAGTCTTGTACAGAGTATATACCAATTCACTTGATAATGTTGTTTAGAAATGGATTATAATACTCTCTTGAATCTCTCAATGAAATCGTCTGCATTCTCTTTTGTAATACATAATGGAGGAAGTAATCGTATTACGTTTGTTCCACTGCAACCTGTAAAACAATGCTGCTCCTTTACAAGTCTTGTTCGTATTTCCTTGTATGGAACATCGAGCTCTATTCCGATCATCAAACCACGACCACGTACATCTACTACGTGTGGAAGTTTTTCTTCTTTAAGTCTGTTTATCAGATATTCTCCGATTTCTCCTGCATTATTAATCAAATCTTCTTTCTCGATGACGTCTAATACAGCAAGTGCTGCTGCACATGCTAAGTGGTTCCCACCGAATGTTGTTCCAAGCTGACCATATACTGCCTCGAACTTTGGAGATATGATTAATCCGCTCATTGGGAAACCATTGCCAATACCCTTGGCTACAGTTATAAGGTCGGGACGAACACCAAGATGCTGATGTGCGAAGAACTTACCTGAACGTCCGTAACCACATTGGATTTCGTCACAAATCAAGACTGTGTTGTATTCATCGCATAATTTACGCAATCCTTGTAGAAAATCGGCATCAACCATTCTGATACCACCTACACCCTGTATGCATTCAATGATACATGCACATACATCACCTTTCTCAATCTCAACTTTCCATGCTTCAAGATCATTGATAGGAAGATAAGTAACATGGTTGTTGTTGTTGATAGGGGCAATTATCTTAGGATTATTGGTTACTTCTACTGCAAGTGATGTTCTGCCATGAAATGCTTTCTCAATAGAAAGAATACGAGTGCGTCCGTTGTAGAACGATGCAAGCTTCATCGCATTCTCATTTGCTTCTGCTCCTGAGTTGATAAGGAAGAGAGAGTAGTCCTCGTATCCGCATGCTTTGCCCAATCGCTCAGCTAAGGTGCGTTGTAATGAGTTTTGTACAGAATTGCTGTAAAAACCTAATTTGTTTAGTTGCTTTGTCAAGACATCAACATAATGAGGATGACTGTGACCAATGCTGATTACTGCATGACCACCATAAAGGTCAAGATACTCTTGTCCTTTTTCGTCCCATACATTACATCCTTTGCCTTTCACTATTTCTATATCGAATAGTGGATATACATCGAATAATTTCATAGCTTTATATCTTAAAATGCGTTTGCCTTAAGTTTTAATCCTTTGGTTTCATCTATGCCAAACATAAGGTTCATGTTTTGAACAGCTTGACCTACAGCTCCTTTGAGCAGATTGTCGATGATTGATGTTACTACAAGTTTCTTGCCGAATCGCTCTACGTGAATCAAACATTTATTTGTATTGACAACCTGTTTCAAATCGATGTTCTTGTCAACATAATGTGTAAATGCTGCGTCTTTATAGAAATCTTTGTAGATTGCTGCAATGTCGGTATCTGTGTCGTTTGTGTTGATTACTTCTGTACAGAATATTCCACGTGAGAAATTACCGCGGAATGGTACAAAATCAACTGTTATTCCTTCTGCCTCGTATCCTTCGTCAAGTGTGTCTATTACTTTTGGAGTACTTGTAGGACGTAGCTCGTTCAACGATTGTGTAATCTCATGAAGATGCTGATGAGTGAAGGTTTTATAGATACTGATATTGTCTGTACGCCATGAGAAATGGGTTGTAGCACCTGGCTTTTGTCCAGCACCTGTAGAACCAGTGATGGCTGTGACATTAATATCGTGGGTCAATAATCCTGCTTTTGCCAATGGTAACAAACCAAGTTGAATCGCAGTTGCAAAACATCCTGGGTTGGCTAAGTGATTACATTTCTGGATTTCTGATTTGTGAATCTCAGGTAATCCATACACATAATCATGATTGCCTTTTATGCGGAAGTCTTGAGCAAGGTCTATTATCTTTACTGACTCTGGAATATTGTGCTCCTTCAAGAATACTTCGCTCTTTCCATGTCCAAAGCAGAAGAATACAACATCTACTTTTTCAAATGGAAGTTCGTCTGTGAATTTTAAATCACAATCCCCAATCAAGCCTTCATGTATGTCGCTTATCGGATTGCCTGCGTTGGATTCACTGTTTGCGAATACGATTTCTACTTCTGGATGATTCACAAGCAGACGTATCAGTTCTCCTCCAGTGTAACCTGCGGCTCCTAAAATACCAACTTTTATCATGATTTATCTTTCTTCGTTTGGATGAGCAAGATAATATGCTCTCAATGCTGTTGAACTTACTTTGATAAATCCTTTGGCGTCTTCAGATGACCATGCTTTAGCTGTTTCGCCATATTCACCTAATTTGTTCTTTACAAGGTCGTTAGGACTGTCAACACCAACTGTTTGGAACATCAAAGGACGAAGTTCCAATGTTACTTCTCCTGTAACGTTGCGCTGGCTGCTTTCAAGCATTGCTTCGATATCTGGCATAACTGGCTCTAAATACTGACTCTCATGTAAGAACATTCCGTACCAGTTGCTAACTTGGTCTTTCCAGTATTGTTGCCATTTAGATAATGTGTATTTCTCAAGGAAACGGTGTGCACCGATAATAAGCATTGGGGCTGCTGCCTCGAAACCAACACGACCCTTAATACCAATGATTGTGTCTCCTACGTGACAATCACGTCCAATACCATATGCAGCTCCGATTTCCTCTACTGCCTGAATTGCTTCGATCTTATTGTCGTATTTAACTCCATTGACAGAACAGATTTCTCCTTTTTCGAAACCTAACTTCAAAATCTCTGGACCTTCTTTAGTTGGGTGCTTTAAGTATGCTGTCTCTGGAAGACCTTGCTTTGAATCAAGAATCTCACCACCACAAATACTTGTTCCCCAAATACCTACGTTATAAGAATATTTAAGTTTTGTGAAGTCGGCAGCAAAACCATTTTTATTTAGATAATCTATTTCTTCTTGTCTGCTTAAGTTTCCATCGCGTGTGAGTGTGATGATTTCAACTCCTGGTGCCATTACAAGGAATGTCATATCGAAACGAATTTGGTCGTTTCCTGCTCCTGTACTACCATGAGCAATTGCGTCAGCACCAATCTCACGAGCATAACGTGCGATGGCAAGTGCTTGGAATATACGTTCAGAAGATACTGATATAGGGTAGCAGTTGTTACGCAAAACATTACCGAATACCATGTAACGTAAACTCTTGTTGTAGTATTCCTGAGTTACATCAAGGGTTACATATTTTGTTGCACCTAATTTATATGCGTTTTCTTCGTTTGTTTTCAGTTGCTCAGCACTGAAACCACCAGTATTTGCACATGCGGCATATACTTCGTATCCCTTTTCTTTAGCAAGATACATTACTGTGTAAGATGTGTCGAGACCTCCACTGAAGGCAACTACAACTTTTTTCTTCTGTTCCATTGTTCTGTATATTTTTTGTTTATTTTTCTTTTGTTTAATTAATCGCAATATCTGTACCTTGAATGTTTATAGGTTACCTGTTTCTTGCAAACTCTTGCGCATTTCTTCAACAATCTCGTCGCTTACTGGGAATGGCTCGCCTACGTGGTCTTTTGGATCGTATAACATTGCTGTACATACGCAGTATTGACGTTTTGTACGTGCAAGAACATCGCAATTTATACAACATGGCTTTTCTGGAGTTCCGCAACCAGCCCAGAATGACTCATCGTCGGTCAATTGTCCGAATGTAACGGGTACATATCCCAATTGTGTGTTAATTCGCATAACTGCATATTGGCTTGTTAAACCGAATAATTTTGCGTCTGGCCAACGTAAACGACTGAGTGTGAATGCCATCTGCTTAATTCGTTTAGCTAAATGGTGTTTACGGAATTTCTCTACAACTATCAAACCTGAATTTGCAACATATTGTTTGTGTCCCCAAGTTTCAATGTAGCAGAATCCTGCAAATTCTCCTTCTGTTGTTACAGCTATAATTGCTTTCTTCTCACGCATCTTTGTTGCTACATATTCATGTGTTCGTGTAGCAATACCAGATCCTCTTTTTTTTGCAGAATCATTTATAGTGGCTAGAATTATGTCTACGTATTTCTCATAAGAAGCGTCTGCTAGAACCACTTTAATATTATCTTCGTATTCCATAGTGTTGTGTAAAACTATATTTATAAACCTAGTAATGATTTTAATTTCATCATGACCATGTCGCGAGATGTGTTCTCGTCTAATACCATGATGATGGTGTCGTCACCAGCTACTGTGCCTATTATTTCTGTTATGTCAGCATTGTCAATGTCATAACCTACACTGCCTGCATATCCGGGACGAGTCTTTACAACTCCTAAATTGCCCGAAAAACGTACGCTTATAATGCCGTTCTGAGTTTTCATCTCACTGATTGGCTGATGTTCGCGTACTCGCTTATACATCGTGTTGTTGGGCAGGATATATACTGCCTTTCCCGTAGCTGAACTGACTTTGGCAACTTTAAGACGTTTTAAGTCGCGCGATAGGGTTGCTTGAGTTGTGTCAATACCTTCTTCTAACAATGCATTGCGGAGCTCTTCTTGATTTGATATTTCTTGACTTGAAATGACCAATTTAATTATCTCAAGTCGCGTCTTTTTTGCTGTCATTTTATGAATAATTATACAAATGGACTGCAAAGGTATATGTTTTTATGCAAATAACAATGCAAAATTGTAATATTTTTGCATAAATCATGAAAAAATGTTGTATATTCATGAATTTGAATCGTCGAATATACAACATTGACTTAATTTATAACCTATACTATTTATTTTAATGTGCGAAGTGAGGCTTCGAGTAAACGGATGTAATTTCGCTTCTTTTTCTCTGGCGCATATACAAAACCATCGGCAAAAACGAATCGATTGTTTACTGAGTCGTTGTAGAAATGCAAGACGAACGGACCACCCATCATGTCGTTTTCCATTTCCCACAGTCCTCGTATCTCTGTAACGATTCTATCCCCAATTTTTATGTTTTTTGTTGACAAATCTTGTCTTACAGTCTGTGGATATTGATCTTTATTCTCTCCTTGTATGTTTTCTTTTAGAACTGAATCGCAAATATGAATTACATCATATTCGTCTTGAATCTGACGTTGTGGAACAGTGAAGAGACATAAATTAAGGTGATTGTCGGAATTGATTGATGATGCCCAAAAGAAGTCCTTGCCTTTTTTGATGGCACTCAAATCGAATGGGGCATTTATCTTTAAGTTAAATTGCTTTTCTGCTGTCTCTTTTACTATCTTACTATAACTCTTGGCGAGGTCTATCTGAAGACTATATAATTGTGATTCTGCTAACGTGTTTGTAATCAGTTCTTTGCGGCTGCTCGCATATTCTGCCAGTTCTTTGCCGTTAGGCGCAGTTAAATATATTATGGTTTGAGGATGGGCGTATGTGTCTTTGGCAATCCTTATTTCGGCCTTTTTATATTTGCTTCCAAACTCAACAAAGACAATATTGGTGAATCCTTGAAATGATTTGCTAAACGAATTAGAGTTTATGTTTATGATACTGAACATAGACTCCATCTGTGGCAATCCTTGCATATCTGGGTTGATCGCTTTCAAAAGCATCTCTCCCTCTGCAGTTTTTGTCCATTCTTTATCGACAACTAATAAAAGTTCCCAAGGGGCACTGTCGGTATTTTTGTAAACAGATGCTTTTTGGCTTTTATCACTACTGCATGATGAGAATGATAATACTATGAGAAACAATGGGAGTAATAATGCTTGTATCTTTTTCATGATTAAGTATTTTTTTGTTAAGTAATAAAAACTGATATAATTGAATTGATATACTTTTTCTTTTAGTTGGGACGGCGCACCATTATTTGTATTATGACAAAACTGACGAAAGTGCACTTTCAAGTTCGTCATTTGACAAACGTAGGCGAAGTGTGCCTTTACGTGCCATTGAGATACTTCCCGTCTCTTCTGAAACAACGATTGCAATGGCGTCGCTCTGTTGTGTGATACCTAATGCTGCTCGGTGACGAAGACCTAATTCTTTTGGTATGTTGTTGTCGTGAGATACAGGGAGTATGCATCCTGCAGCCATTAATCTGTCGTGGCTTATCACTAAGGCTCCGTCATGAAGCGGACTATTCTTGAAGAAGATGTTAAGTATCAGGGAAGTACTTATGTTGGCATCGATTGTCTCTCCTGACTTTATTATATCACTTAACGACATGGTGCGTTCAATGATAATAAGTGCTCCCACCTTTCCTTTACTCATTTGTTCGCATGCCCATACAATCTTCATGATTGCTGGATTCTCTCCTTGTATGGCTTTCTTGTTTTTTTGTGAAAACAAGCGTGTCCAAAACGTAATCTTACGTTGTGAACCAAGTGTAAGGAAGAATCTTCTGATGTCTTCTTGAAACAAGATGATAAGAGCTAATACTCCAACGCTTACCAATTTGTCAAAGATAGAACCAAGAATGCGCATCTCAAGTATCTGTGACACAAGAATCCAAGTCGCTATAAATACAAGTATTCCATAAAACACATTTAGCGAACCTGAATCTTTCATCAGTTTATATACATAATAGAGTAGCGATGCTACACATAATATGTCGATTATGTCTTTTATGCCAAAGTCAAACACTGGATGCTGTTTTCTTGTTAAAAATTGAACTGATTAATTATTATTTCTATTTGTCATAATTAGCTAACATATCATATCTGTGTTGCGATTATGACTCTATTTCAGATGCTGATTCAATCATCTTAGATGTCAAAGCAATACATTCTCTTGCACTTTTTACATCATGTACACGTAAAATGTTAGCTCCTTTAAGCAAACTGATAGTGTTGATTACTGTAGTGCCATTAAATGCTTCGTTTGGAGTACATCCAAGGGTCTTGTATATCATACTCTTGTGAGAAATACCAACTAATATAGGAAGATTGAATACTTGTAACTCATCCATCCTATTTAATAACTGATAATTCTGTTCAAGTGTCTTGCCGAATCCAAATCCTGGGTCTAAGATTATGTCATTCTGCCCAAGGTCACGAAGACTTTGAACACGTTCGGCAAAGAACCTAAGCGCAGCTTCTACAATATCTGTTTCTTTATTTTCAATGCAATTCTTGTCATTGAAAGTCAAAATATATGGCACGTTCAATGATGCAACCAATTTGAACATCTCTTGATTGCCTCCAGTTATATCATTGATTATGTGTACACCATGTTCTTTTATACAGTATTCTGCAATATTGGTGCGGAATGTGTCGATTGACAATATCGCATTGGGATTTTTTTTGTGTATGATCTCTAATGCAGATTTAACGCGTTCAAATTCCTCTTCTTCTGAAACAAATTCTGCATTTGGTCGTGTAGAACAACCTCCAAGATCTATTATATCCCCAGTGAGCTCTTCTTTGATGCCGTGGGTGTAAAATGAATCTGGTGAGGCGTTTACGATTTCCATTACAATGGGTTTGCTGACGTCGATTAATCGTCCACCTGCATTGATTGTAAGTATTGTTGAATTCATGTTGCAAAGATAATAATTAATTATAATAATAATTGATAATTGTGAATTATTTTTTACCTTTGCATGTCAAATTAATTTATAATGAATCAGGTGAAAGAATTATATAAGATATTTACAGAGCATCCTGTTGTTACAACTGATAGTCGTGATTGTCCAGCGGGAAGCATCTTCTTTGCGTTGAAAGGAGAAACTTTTAATGGTAATGAATATGCAGTGCAAGCATTGCAAAAAGGTTGTGCTTTTGCCGTTGTGGATGAATGGAGTGATGAAATGGACGGGTATAAAAGTCAATTGATGAAGGTTGATGATGTGTTGACCACATTACAGCAACTTGCTCATTATCATCGTCAGGTCTTGAACACTCCGATTATCGGAATTACAGGAACTAATGGAAAAACAACAACTAAAGAACTTATTTCCGCTGTACTGAAAAAGAAGTATAATGTTCTATATACACAAGGTAATTTCAATAACCATATTGGTGTGCCTAAGACTTTGCTGCAGTTGACAACTGAACATGAATTGGCTGTCATAGAAATGGGAGCAAATCATCCCGGAGAAATCAAGACCTTGGTCAACATCGTGGAACCAAATTATGGTATAATAACCAATGTGGGAAAGGCACATCTGCTCGGATTTGGCTCTTTTGAGGGTGTTATACGTACTAAAGGTGAGTTATACGATTTCTTGCGTGAACATGGAGGTGTTGTGTTTATCGATGGTAACAACGAACATCTTTTGAAAATCTCTGATGGTCTCGAACTAGTGAAATATGCCAATAACGGAAATATTATCGGTAACGATCCTTTCCTTAGTATTAAATGGCATGATAAGACAATTCATACTAATCTAATAGGTATTTACAATGCTGATAATGTTCTGGCAGCAGCCACAATCGGCTCTTATTTCAAAGTTGGCGATGAGGCTATTTGTGAGGCATTATCCGAATATGTCCCTTCAAACAACCGCTCTCAATTCAAAAAAACTGAACAGAATAATCTGATTGTTGATGCTTACAATGCCAATCCAACAAGTATGAAAGCAGCTTTGGATAATTTCTCTAATATCAATGTACCAAACAAATTGGCAATACTCGGAGATATGAAGGAATTGGGAAGCGAAAGCCTAAATGAACATATTAATATTATACAATTACTGGCTGAAAAACAGATAGAAGCATGGTTGACAGGTGAAGAATTTAAATCTGCAGTTGAAAAATGCAAGTCGTCTGAGTCGGCTCTCTTGTCTGATTTCGCTAATAATGTTATGTGTTTCAATGACGCAGAATCAATAAAACAATATATAGCTAATAATAAACCTAAGAACAAGACAATCTTGATAAAGGGATCAAACGGTACTCGTTTGTTCACTTTGCCAGATCTTTTATAATCAAAATGTTCAATAGGCTTTCCATTTTTAGAGTTCAACACTCTTTTAATATATTGTGCCATGCGTTGTTGAAAGAAATACGAGATATTTAATGATTTAACGTGCGTTTTTCGGTATATTTTTGTATCTTTGCACCTAATATTTAATTCTTATGATTCAAAACGAAGGCGAATTTGCGGTAGATGTCGATGCAATTGTAAAAGCAAAGGCAGGAAAACGATTTAAATATATTCCACGATTTGTTATGTCGTGGTTGAAGAAAATTTTACATCAAGATGAAGTGAATGAATTTCTTACCGGACGTTCTAAAGGAAAGGTAGGACAAGATTTTCTTGATGAATGTGTTGATTATCTTCAAATGGATCTTAATGTTGTCGGACTTGATGAATTGCCAGACAACTCGGATGGACGATACTATACTATAGTAAGTAATCATCCGTTGGGCGGCGAAGATGGTGTTGCTCTTGGAAGTATCCTTTGTCATAAATACAATAGCAAAATCAAATACTTGGTAAATGACGTGCTGATGAACCTGAAAGGTTTGGCGCCTCTTTGTGTGCCTATAAACAAAACAGGAAGTCAAAGCCGTAATTTCCCCAAAATGGTAGAACTTGCTTTCAAGGATAATACCAACGTTTTGATGTTCCCTGCCGGATTATGCTCTCGTAAGCAGAACGGAGTGGTGCGTGATTTGGAATGGAAAAAAACCTTTATAACTAAAAGTATTGAATATAAACGTGATGTTATTCCTGTAAGATTCTCAGGACAGAACTCTGAACGATTCTATTGCATAGCTAATATATGCAAACGATTGAATCTGAAGGTTAATATCGCAATGCTTTTCCTCGTTGATGAGATGTATAAGAATGTAGGTAAGAAATTTACTGTGACATTCGGTAAACCTATTCCGTGGCAGACTTTTGATAAGTCGAAAACTCATGCAGAATGGGCTCAATGGGTGAAAGACAAAGTATATGAGTTATAATACTAAATATTATAAGCAAACGAATAATAATAATATAGATTGATGGAACAGATTATCTCTCCAATAGACCGTGAAATCCTGAAATCAGAACTCACTGAAGATAAACGTATGCGATTTACAAATCGCAGTAACAACGAAATATATGTCGTTACATGGCAAAATGCACCTAATGTGGTGAAAGAAATTGGCCGTTTACGTGAAATCGCTTTCCGTGCCGCAGGCGGAGGTACAGGACTTGGTATGGACTTAGATGAATTTGATACATGTGAAAATCCATATAAACAATTGATAGTCTGGGACCCTGAAGCCGAAGAAATCATTGGCGGATACAGATATCTGTTGGGTACAGAGGTGCAATTTGATGACAAAGGTCAGCCAATACTTGCTACATCTCATATGTTTCATTTCTCGGATGAGTTTATCCGTGACTATCTCCCTTATACTATTGAATTGGGACGTTCATTCGTGACATTGGAGTATCAGGCAACACGTGCTGGTTCTAAAGGTCTGTTCGCTTTGGATAATCTATGGGACGGATTGGGCGCTTTGTGTGTAATAATGCCTAATTGTAAGTATTATTTCGGAAAAATGACAATGTATCCTTCATACGACAGAAAAGCAAGGGACATGATTCTTTTCTTCCTAAATAAACATTTCCCAGATCCTGATAATCTGATTGTTCCAATGAAACCTCTTCAATTAGAACATGATCCTGCTGAATTTGAAAAACTATTCTGTGGTGAGAGTTTCAAAGAAGATTATGTGATATTGAATCGTGAAGTGCGTAACTTGGGCTATAACATCCCACCTTTGGTTAATGCTTATATGTCATTGTCGCCTACAATGAAGATGTTTGGTACAGCGATTAACTATGGTTTTGGCGATGTAGAAGAAACTGGTATTCTGATCGCAATTGATGAAATCATCGAAAGCAAACGTGTACGCCACATCGATGCTTTTGCAAAGGAACATCCTGAATTAATCCAAATTACAAGTGGTGCAAACAAAGTGATTAGTAAAATAAAGAAATAATATAATATTGAATATATATGACAGAAAGTAACGTTCGTGTAAGATTTGCTCCAAGTCCGACTGGACCATTACATATCGGTGGTGTGCGCACAGCACTCTACAATTATCTTTTTGCCCGTCAGAATGGAGGAAAACTAATATTTCGTATAGAAGATACAGATTCAACACGTTTTGTCCCTGGTGCAGAGGATTATATCATCGAGGCGTTTAATTGGCTCGGTATAAAATTTGATGAAGGCGTTTCTTTTGGTGGTGAATATGGACCATACAGACAATCAGAACGCAAAGATATATACAAGAAATATGTTCAGCAATTAATTGATGCTGACAAGGCTTATATAGCATTCGATACTCCTGAAGAGCTTGATAAAAAACGTGCCGAGATCGAGAATTTCCAATACGACGCTTCAACTCGTATGCAAATGTGTAATTCTCTTACTCTTCCTAAAGATGAAGTTGAAAAACGAATCAACGAGGGAAACCAATATGTCGTACGTTTCAAAATCGAACCAGGACGAGATGTTCATGTGGATGATATTATACGTGGTGATGTGAGCATCAATACAAGTGTGTTAGACGATAAAGTTCTCTTTAAGAGTGCTGACCAGTTGCCAACCTACCATTTGGCTAATATCGTTGACGATCATCTCATGAAAATAACTCATGTAATCCGTGGTGAAGAATGGCTACCTTCAGCTCCATTACATGTGTTGTTATATGAAGCTTTCGGATGGACTGATACAATGCCAAGATTTGCACATCTACCATTGCTTCTTAAACCTGTAGGTAATGGCAAATTGTCAAAACGCGATGGCGATAAGTTGGGATTCCCTGTATTCCCACTTGAATGGCACGACCCAAAATCTGGTGATGTGTCTTCGGGATATCGTGAACAAGGCTATCTGCCTCAGGCTGTTATCAATTTCCTCGCACTACTTGGATGGAATCCTGGTACTGACCAAGAAATCTTGTCATTAGATGAGATGGTTAAATTGTTTGACTTGTCTAAATGTAGTAAGGCTGGAGCCCGATTCGATTATGTGAAGGCTGCTTGGTTTAATCACCAGTATCTGCTTAAACAAGATGCAATGGATTGGACTCCTGAATTCGATAAGATATTACGTGTCAATGGTATTCAGTCAACTCCTGAAAAAGAAGCACAGGTTGTTGAGATGATGAAGATGAAAGTCATTGAATATGTTGACAAAGAAAATAATAAGAAAAAACGTAATGTAAGTTTCGTCAGTGATTTATGGCCATTGACCAAGTTCTTCTTTGTCGCTCCAGATGTATATGATACAGAGGATAAATTCGTTCGAAAGAACTGGAAGAAGAGTGAGAACGAGGAAGAATGTACATCAACAATGATGAAACAACTGCTTGCCATAATCGAAAAAGTTGACGATTTCTCAGTCGATGGTCTCAAGACTGTTGTTGATGCATGGGCTGAAGAAAGTGGCGCAAGACCATGGAATGCATGGCGCGTGGCTCTCGTTGGCGCAGG
Organism: Bacteroidaceae bacterium; assembly: GCA_024682395.1. Classification (GTDB taxonomy): domain Bacteria; phylum Bacteroidota; class Bacteroidia; order Bacteroidales; family Bacteroidaceae; genus Colivivens. The sequence goes on along the minus strand of JAIKZH010000029.1, from coordinate 20,211 downwards.
TCAAGGACCTGATATGTATGAGTTGTCGGCTTTCCTTGGTAAAGAAGAAACTATAAAGAGAATAAAATCAGCTATTGAACAGTTAGACTGAATTGTTTCACCTAAATATATAATAGAGGAGTGTATAGCATAGGAATGTATTTAATGACTTTTGGTGCCTTTATCGGAGCCATTTTCTCAAAGAAATTGCGACTTCAGATAAAAGGACAGACCAAAACGTTTTATAAATTACATAAATACATTAAAAAAGATGATCGTGTAGTTTGGGTTCATGCTGCATCGTTGGGCGAATTTGAACAAGGACGATTATTAATGGAATGTATTCGCAGACACCATCCTGAATATAAATTGTTACTGACATTCTTTTCTCCTTCAGGATATGAAGTTAGAAAAGATTTCGAAGGTGCTGATGTTGTCTGTTATCTTCCATTCGATACTCCAGGTAATGCGGCTACTTTTATTCGATTTGCACATCCTGAGATAGGTATTTTTATTAAATATGAGTTTTGGGCAAATTATCTTTTCATGGCACGTCTAAAGAAAGTTAGAATGTACTCTGTGTCAAGTATTTTTCGCCCTAATCACTTTTTCTTCAAATGGTACGGAAATAAGGCTCCACTTAAATGCTTTACTCATTTCTTTGTTCAAAATCAGGAATCAAAAGATATTCTGGCACAACATGGCTTTAAGAATGCCACAGTGGTGGGCGATACACGTTTTGACCGTGTAATTCTTGTCCGTAAAATGTCGGCAAATCTTCCACTTGTGAAGATCTTCTGCGATGGAAAGAAAACATTTATCGCAGGAAGTTCATGGGGACCTGATGAGGATATATACATACCTTATTTTAATGAACATAAGGATTGGAAACTGATAATCGCCCCACATAAGATAACAGGACATCATATCGCCGAGATTCGTTCTAAATTGGCTGAACGAAAGGTCGTGCTTTACAGTAGCGTGGAGGATAATGATTTCAATAAAGAACATGGAAATCTGGAAGATCGCGAAGCTAAACTTAGGGAAGCTGATGTACTGATTGTGGATTTCTTTGGAAAATTATCTTCTATATATCGTTATGGTGATGTAGCATTGATCGGAGGTGGATTTGGCGCAGGAATACACAATGTGCCTGAAGCTGCCGTATATGGCATACCAACCATTTTCGGACCAAACAATAAAAAATTCCAAGAGGCTCAAACTTTGTTGGAATTGGGTGGCTCTTTTGAATACACTGATAGTGAGTCGTTTGCAAAGATAATGGATAAATTCATTGAAGACCCTGCTTCGGCTAAAGCGGCTGGTAAAATAGCTTCAGACTATATCTACACAGGAGCTGGCGCAGTTCGTAAGTGCTATGAAGGCATATTCGGCGATGAATTAAGTAAAGACGGAAAAAACAAATGATAATATAAACTCATATAATCATGTAGCATGATGCTTTATATTATCACATGATTTCTTAATAAATAAGTCATTAAGGCTCCGTTTATGGAACTTTAGTGACTTTTTTCTTGTAAAAAGACGTTATGTCGGAAAGATTCGCTATATTTGCACTTAATATAAGCATTTGCAATGTTTTATAAGCATTTGTAATGTCTTACTAACGCCGATTATTATTAAATTATGTTTTCCAACATATTATAACTTTAAAATACTAAATCAAAACTTTAAAACTTATGAAGAAATTGTCTCTGTATTTGATTGCTTTAACTGCTTGCTTTTCCTCATGCATAGGTGATAAGAAATTTAAAGCATCAGGAAATGTTGATGATGATGTTAAATGTGTGTATTATAGCTTAAATTACTTTGATCAGTCAAAAGGTGCAGACTCAGTCAAAGCTGTTTCCGGAAAGTTTGTAATAGAAAGCGATGTAAAGGAACCTTGTACCGTAGCTATCGCTGGTGATGATGCCGGTAAGAATATGTGGCTGTTTATTGCTGAAAAAGGTGATATAAAATTGCTCCCTGGTAGCAAAGTTGGTGGTACACCATTGAATGACGCTTTACAAAAGTTCTCGGATGAATTGGATAAATCAGGAAACAACCCTAAGACTGTTGCTGAAATATCAGATAAGTTCTTTGCGGCTCATAATTCCGACCCTGCTGCTTCTGCAGCCTTTGTACTTCTCATAAATCATATTAATCTTTCACAACTTACTAAGTATATCGAGATGTGTAGCAAGGATGTACAAGAGAATGTCTATAAACTTGTTCCAAAATCAGTGCTCGATAAATTGGATTCAACATCCGATGGTAAGAACTTTGTAGATTTTGAAGTGGAATACGATGGTAAAATACAGAAATTGTCAGATTATGTAGGAAAGGGTAAATATGTACTCGTGGATTTCTGGGCAAGTTGGTGTGCACCATGTCGTGCAGAAATTCCTAACATAATATCTGTTTATGAGGAATTTGGCGGAGATAAATTCGAAGTTGTAGGTGTGGCAACATGGGATAAACCAGAAGAAACATTAATGGCAATTGAAGAAGAAGGAATAAAATACCCTCAAATCCTTAATGCTCAAAAAATCGGTTCTGATGCTTACGGAGTTTCAAGTATTCCAGAATTGATATTGTTCGATCCAGATGGCAAAATTGTAAAAAGAGGATTGAGAGGACCTGCAATCAGGGAAACAATCCAAGAAGTTCTAAATAAATGAGATAATAATAGGGAACTCAGGTGAATCACCTGAGTTTCTTTTTGTTTTTAGATGTAGCATGACCGATATATGAACCATTTTTATAAAATTGAATATTTCTCATTTGTAATAGTATCTGTATGTTTGAATGTCTTTAAATGTTAATAGATATTGAATCTATAATATTTAATTATTAATATATTACAAAAAGTTGTCAAAAGGTTGAAAATATCGGACAAAAAGTATATTATTTTTGGTCAAAAGGTATAAAAAGATTATCTTTGCAGAGATATAAGTATATTTTATATAGGTAAAATCACAACACCTGGTTTGGTGTAGTGTTTTTTCAGAAATCAATTAATAAGTATTATAAGCAGTAAGGGAAAATGAAAGAAACAAAATTGTTCTTAATCATAGGTCTGTTTTTTGTTGGTATACCATCTTTCTCACAACAAATTGATCTGACATTGCAAAAGGCCATAGATATCGCATTGACCGAGAATCCTACTATACGTGTAGCCGATAAGGAAATTCAATTGAAAGAAAATGCCCAAAAAGAGGCATGGATGGCATTATTGCCTGAGGTTACTGCAAATGCAAGTCTTCAGCATACCTTAATTGCCGCTGAAATGAAATTGAGTGGTAACAGCTTTAAAATGGGTAGGGATGGTGTTAATACAGGAAATGTTTCTGCTGCATTAAATGTCCCAGTTTTTGCTCCTGCAGTATATCAAGCTATGAAACTTTCAAAAGAAGATATTCTTTTGGCTCAAGAAAAAGCTCGTGGAAGTAGATTAGACCTAATTAATCAGGTTACTAAGGCTTATTATCACGTTCTTTTGGCTCAAGACTCATATGACGTCGTTCAAAAAGCGTATAATACAAGCAAACAGTCATATGATGTGGTAGAACAGAAATTCAACGTAGGCAAGGTAAGTGAATATGACAAAATAAGTGCTGAGGTGCAGATGAGAAGTATGAATTCAAGTCTTGTATCTACAAAAAATGCATTGTCGTTGGTAAAACTACAATTAAAGGTCCTTATGGGTATTAATCCTGATTTGGACGTTAATATTGTAGATAAATTAGAAAACTATCAAAATGAAATGTTGTTATCGGAAGTTACAGCCGTAACTGATGAATTGCAGAATAACTCAACATTGAAACAATTAGATCTTAATAAATCAATGTTGGAACGTAATTTGAAAATCCAACGTACTAATTTCATGCCAACAGTAGCATTCAGTCTTACAGGACAATATCAATCTCTGTATAACGATAACTGGAAGGTATGGGATTATGAATGGTCACCTTCTGCATCGTTTACTTTTGCTGTTTCAATTCCGATTTTTAAAGCATCAAATTGGACAAAACTGAAATCAACAAAGATCCAATTGTCTCAAATGACTGATTCACGTTTGAATACTGAACGTTCATTGTTGATGTCTGTACAGTCTTATCGAAATAATATGGCTTCTTCAATAGCTCAGATGGAATCAAATAAGACTGCTGTTGAACAGGCTGACAAAGCAGTTACAATATCTGCAAAGCGATATGAAGTTGGTCGAGGAACTATCCTTGAGCTGAATCAAAGTCAGGTGGCACTTACACAGGCACAGTTGACTTATGTGCAGTCAATATATGAATATCTGACTAATAAATCAGATCTTAACTACACTCTTGGACGTGAATTTTAATAAATTGATACATTTCCAGACAATATTAAATTAGATACGAATAAATAAAAACATACTAAAATGAAAAAGATTGTATTAATGACATTTGTTCTTCTTGCAGCTGTTTCATGTAATAAAAAAGATAATGCTGCAAAAATGAACGAGAAACCACTGGTGAAAGTCGCTGCTGTTACTCAGCAGAACGTGCCTCAAACCGAAGCATATACTGCTACGGTGGAAAGTGATGTGAAAAATAATATTTCACCTAATATGGCTCAACGTATTTCTCGTATTTATGTCGATGTCGGTGACCATGTAGCTAAAGGACAGTTACTTGTGCAACTTGACGGTGCAAATCAAGATCAGTTAAAATTACAATTGCAGAGTGCTCAAGCACAATTGCAAAACCAAATAGTCGAATTTAATAGAACTTCTGAACTTTATGCAACAGGAGGTATCTCAAAGTCTGAATTCGATGCAGCTCAAACTCAACTCACCATCCAAAGAAAATCTGTTGAGATGGTTAGAAGCCAGTTGTCACAAATGAGCCAAAATACACAACTTACAAGTCCAATAAGTGGTGTGGTTACAGCACGCAACTATGACAACGGCGATATGTCTGGAGCACAACCTATTCTTACAATAGAACAACTGACTCCTGTAAAATTACTTGTCAATATCTCTGAGATATACTATAAGAAAGTTACACTTGGTATGCCTGTGGATATTACATTGGATGCATATGGCGATGAATTGTTCGGAGGTACTGTATCTACAATTTATCCAACAATAGATAAAAACACACATACTTTCTCTATCGAGGTGACAGTTCCAAATAAAGACCAAAGAGTGCGCCCTGGAATGTTCGCACGCGCTACAATAGCATTTGATAACGTAAAACGTGTTATGATTCCTGATGTGGCTCTCGTAAAACAAGTTGGTGCTGGTGACCGTTATGTGTATGTTTATAAAAACAGAAAAGTTTATTATGTGAAAGTAGAACTTGGTAAGCACATAGGTTCTCAGTATGAAATAATCAGCGGAGTAGATCCTGATGCTCAAGTTGTGGTGGCTGGTATGTCACGATTGGCTGATGGGGTTGAAGTGGTTAAGGTTGATAGATAATAGCTTGTTTCATTAATTTTTAAATATAACAATACTGAAATATGAGTTTATACGAAGGAGCAGTAAAACGTCCGATAATGACAAGCTTGTGCTTCTTGGCTGTGATAATCTTTGGTGTGTTTTCACTGGCTAAGTTGCCGATAGACCTTTATCCGGATATTGATACCAATACTATCATGGTATTGACGTATTATAATGGAGCTTCAGCCAATGATATAGAGAACAATGTAACTCGACCTCTTGAAAATACATTGAATTCTGTTGAGCATCTAAAACATATCACATCAAGTTCAAAAGATAATGTTTCTGTTCTTACACTTGAATTTGAATATGGTTATGATATCGATGCGTTGACAAATGATGTGCGAGATAAATTGGATATGGTTTCTAATGCTTTGCCTACAGATGCTAATCAACCTATCCTTTTCAAGTTCTCTACCGACATGATTCCAATCTTGTTGCTGTCTGCTCAGGCTGATGTCAGTCAGAAAGCATTGTACAAGATCTTGGATGAAACTGTTGCAAACCCTCTGGCTCGTGTAGATGGTGTAGGTTCTGTGTCTATATCTGGTGCACCTAAACGCGAAATCAATATCTATATGGATGCCAATAAAATGGAGGCATATGGATTGAGTGCCGCACAAGTCAGCAGTGCGATTGCTTCAGAAAATAAGAACATCACTGGTGGTACAATGGATATCGGTACCCAGACTTATACTGTACGTGTGGAAGGTGAATTTACTGATCCACAACAGATGAATAATGTGATAGTAGGGTATAAAGATGGTGCTGTCGTGTATCTTAAAGATGTGGCACGCATTGTCGATGATGTAGAGGAACGCGCTCAACGCACATATACTAATGGTGCGCAAGGTGCTATGATCATCGTTCAAAAACAAAGTGGTGCCAACTCTGTTCAAATTGCAAATGAGGTTCGATCATTGTTGCCTGACTTACAGAAGAATCTTCCTTCAGATGTTAAATTGGGTATCATCGTTGATACTTCTGATAATATTAAACAGACTATAGGCTCATTGACAGAAACTGTGCTTTTCGCACTTTTATTCGTCATCATAGTTGTATTTGTCTTCCTAGGACGATGGAGAGCTACAGTAATTATCTGTATTACAATTCCGATGTCATTGATTGCGTCATTTATTTATCTGTATGCAACGGGTAGCTCACTTAACATGATATCTATGTCATGTTTGTCAATCGCAATCGGAAATGTGGTCGATGATGCTATCGTAGTATTGGAGAATGTGACAACTCATATTGAGCGTGGCTCTGATCCAAAACAAGCTGCAATTCACGGAACTAATGAGGTGGCTGTGTCTGTAATCGCATCTACACTTACAATGATTGCCGTGTTCTTCCCTCTTACAATGGTGTCAGGTATGTCTGGAGTCTTGTTTAAAGAACTTGGTTGGATGATGTGTATCATCATGACTGTCTCTACAACATCTGCCCTTTCATTTACTCCAATGCTTTGTTCTCAGATGCTTCGTCTAAAGAAGAAACAAGGCAACTTGTTCAGAAAAATATATGGACCTGTTCAGCGTTCTTTGGATAAGTTGGATGCTTGGTACGAAAATAAAATCAATTGGGCTGTAAGACATCGTTGGACAGTAATTATAGGTTGTATAGCGTTCTTCCTTACAAGTGTGTTGGCTGCAACAATTTTCGGACTTGATTCTGAATTCATGCCTGCTAACGACTCAGGACGTGTCGGTGTGACATTACAACTTCCTGTAGGAACACGTGTGGAAAAGGCTGAAGAGGTGGCTAAGAAATTCACCAACATATGGATGCAACGTTACGGCGATATCCTTGAAGTATGTAACTTTACAGTGGGTCAGGCTGGTGATAATAACACTTATGCGTCACTTAACTCAAATGGTTCACATATCATATCATTTAACATCAAATTCTGTCCATCTAATAAACGTAAAGAAAAACTGTCGGATATATGCGACCAGATGCGTGCCGACTGTAAGGCAGATTTGGATTTAGATAGATTTATCGTGTTGTTAGGTGGTATGAAATCTTCAATGGGAGGACAGAATACAGCATCATTCGAAATCTACGGATATGACTTGAATAATACATATGATTTTGCTACTAAGTTGGCTAACGAATTCCGTAAGAGTGAACTCATTACTCAGGTTAATGTGTCTCGTTCGGATTATCAACCTGAACTTGTGATTGATTTTGACCGAGAGAAGTTAGCACAACAAGGAATCGGTATGTCAACTGCAGCATCACATATTCGTAACCTTATAAATGGTTCATTACTCTCATATTATCGTGAAGATGGTGAGGAATATGACATAAAGGTACGTTACGATGTAAATGAGCGTGTTTCTATCGATAATATCGAGAATATGCTTATACCAAACGGATATGGACAGAACATTCATGTACGTGATATTGCTACTATTCGCGAATCTTCTATCCCTCCTACAATTGAACGTAAGGACCGCCAACGTATCGTAACTGTTGATGCTGTGTTGGCAAGTGGTAAAGCCTTGTCTGATGGTGTCGAATTGGGCTATCAATTATGCGATAGTTTGGAATTGCCAAGTGGCGTAACATATCAGGTTTCTGGTTCATATGAAGATCAACAAGATAGTAATAAAGACCTCGGAACTTTGGGTATTCTTATTATCATTCTCGTGTTCATTGTGATGGCTGCTCAGTTTGAATCACTTACTTATCCATTCATCATAATACTCTCAATCGTGTTTGCATTCTCTGGTATTATATTCAGTTTGATGTTAACAGGTACAACATTGAATATCATGTCAATTCTCGGTGGAATCATGCTTATTGGTATCGTAGTGAAGAATGGTATTGTTCTTATCGACTATACACAATTGTTGCGTGAACGTAAATTCGGTTTAATACGCTCTGCTGTCGTTGCTGCACGTAGCCGTCTGAGACCAATCCTTATGACCACTCTGACAACAATCCTCGGTATGGTTCCAATGGCTGTCAGTCAGGGTGTAGGTGCTGAGATGTGGCGTCCATTGGGTATCAGTGTGATCGGTGGTCTTACAGTATCAACAATACTGACACTTATATATGTTCCTACAATGTTCTGTATCTTTGGTGGTGTAGGCATCACACGAAAACGCAAGGCAATGAAGGAAAGTATGGAACTTGATGCTTATTGGAAAGAAAATAAAGAGAAAGAACTCAAGTTTATTGAGGACGAGGAGGCATAGTTCACATCAATAATTAAAAATGATTATTAATAGATTATCAAAAAATATCAATATATGAAAGCTATAATGATTTCATTTGATCAGGCTCATTATGAAGGTGTGATAGCTGCATTAGACAGAACTAACGTACGTGGATTCACCATGATGCATGACACTCAAGGACGTGGTTCTAAGACAGGCGACCCTCATTATGGTACTCATGCGTGGCCTTCAATGTGCAGTACAATTTTTACAATCGTTGAAGACGAACAGGAAGAGCCTCTTATGAAACGTCTGAAAGCCCTCGATGAGGATACTGAGATGCTTGGATTAAGAGCTTTCTCGTGGACAATAGACAAATGTATTTAATACATTGAGATTCTGTTGTTAAGTAATTCTATAAAGATATAAAGAGTTGTCTGTATGCTTTATTAAGCGCTTGATAACTCTTTTTATTTGCTTTGACCATGGAATTGCTTAGTCTGCAAAATAAATCGATAGTAAAAAATACAATATAAAAGCAAAAATAAAAAAAAATAAAAAAAAATCAATAATTTTATTGACTTAAGAATTAAATTGCTTACATTTGCTTACAAAATGTAAAATCAATTCCTTTATAGAATGGTATGGAAAAAATAGACAAACTGGATAAAAAGATTATGGAGATAATCTCCGGTAATGCACGCATCCCATTTAAGGATGTCGCAGCTCAATGTGAAGTGTCAAGAGCTGCTATTCATCAACGCGTTCAGCGATTGATTGACTTGAATGTCATTACTGGTAGTGGATATTTTGTGAATCCTAAAAGCCTTGGCTTCAGTACTTGTACTTATGTTGGTATCACTTTGGAGAAAGGCTCTATGTATCGTGCTGTTGTAAGAGAACTTGAAAAGGTTCCAGAAATTGTTGAATGTCATAGTACAACGGGACCATACGCATTATTTATTAAACTTTACGCACGCGACAATGAACAATTAATGGATATCGTGTGTGATAAAATACAAGCAATACCTGGAGTCAGTTCAACTGAAACTCTTATATCTTTGGATCAAAGTATAAAAAGACAAATACCAATTGTGGTTGACTAATTATGTATATTGAAGGATTATTAATTGGAATATGTACCTTCTTGATTATCGGATTATTCCATCCGGTAGTGATTAAGGCTGAATATTACACTGGAACAAAGTTCTGGTGGGTGTTCCTATTGTTAGGCCTTGGAGGTATTATCGGATCCTTATACATAGAAGATACATTCTGGGCTGCGTTATTGGGCGTATTTGCCTTCTCGTCATTATGGACGATAAAAGAACTGTTCGATCAAAAAAAACGAGTGCAGAAAGGGTGGTTCCCTCGTAATCCCAAAAGGAAATACGACTACTAATCCTTCTTAATATCTGTGCTTGTTCAACAATTATAAAAAACGTACTTACAAACTTTGTCTTAGTCTGGATTATGAGAATAACTCTAGATGTTTTATTGTTTTTGTTTGCTCATACACCTGTGTACGCAGAAACAAGTGACTCTGTTTCACATTATTCTGTCGGAGCATCTGTAGGCGCATTCTCAATGCTTGGTCATAAAGATGCGGGAGTAAACTTAGTTAAGAAAAACGATGGACAGTTCTATTCTGTTTATGTTGATTATCAAACATGTCGCGCGGATAGTAATGCCTACGATGTGGCATGGGGTTTCCCTTTGCTTGAAGGTGGTATCTATGTCGGAGATTTTACTCATACACGTTTGATGCGAGAGTATCCGACACCACATTATTATTCATCATTGGGCGCCTCTATCATTACTTATTTCGCTTTTAAACGACATCTTGTCCAAGATAATGGCTTCAGTGTGGGATATGCCGTAGAGAATGGTGTGTCGTTTAATACAAAACCATACAATAAATGGAATAATGTAGATAATGAATTCTTGGGCTCGAGGTCTTCTATATATGTAGGATTAGGGCTATATGCCTCATATCAGTTTAAGAATAATATAAGAACAGAGTTGGGACTCGATTTCAAACATCTGTCGAACGGAAGCCTTGACAAACCTAATAAAGGGGCAAATTTCTTTGGTGTTACTTTAAATACATCAATTCCATTGGCTGTAAATGAGAATACATCTCATAAAGATGTCTTAAATGCCCCAAAGAGCCCGTCAGAAGCGTCTGAAATAGCCTGCACTAATGACTCGCCTATGGCTGGCGAAAACGAGCAGGAGCGGCGTAAAAACAAATACTTATATATGGATGCTTCTGTAATGTGTGGCGGTAAAACATTATTGGAAGAATGGGTGTATAATTATTACGAAATACCCAAAGATCATGAATCATACCAAACTGCACATTATCGTATACATCCTATCTGGGGAATTTCATTAGCTGCAATGTATCGTTATTCGCAGAAATATGCATCTGGAATCGGACTTGATTATAGTTATGCAACATATGCCGATAAGGTGCTTGAAATAGACCGAAAACGCGGAAAGATGAATACCACATCAGATAAACATGTGCTGGCTATAGCTTTAAGGCATGAATGTTTTTATAAACAGATAGCGTTGCATATGAGTATCGGTACTTACCTGCATCGAAAAATGGGGTATATGGCTGATGTAGATGAAAAACGATATTATGAAACATTAGGTCTGAAATGGTACCCTCTATTCTTGCATAATAAATACTATGTTGGATATAATGTGAAAGCTCATCTCTTGAAGGCTGATTGTCTGGAACTTAGATTGGGTGCACATTTATTCAGTAAACGATGAACAATAAATATTTTGATTATATAATTTTTTATTAACCTCCTTTCCCATTTTAATGGAAAAGATAAATGATTATTTTCAATGAAAGGAATAGTACTTGCCGGTGGAAGCGGAACTCGACTCTATCCAATAACTAAAGGGATAAGCAAACAACTAATCCCTATTTTTGACAAACCTATGGTATATTATCCAATATCTGTATTGATGTTGGCTGGTATTCGAGATATCCTTATAATATCTACTCCTTATGACTTACCTGGATTTCAACGCCTCTTAGGTGATGGTAGTGATTATAATATAAATATCCAATATGCTGTACAACCATCTCCTGATGGCTTGGCACAAGCTTTTTTGATTGGTGAGGAATTTATAGGAGATGATTCTGTTTGTCTTGTGCTTGGTGATAACATCTTTCATGGTGCTGGTTTCGGTGATTTACTCAAACAAGCAGTGGCAAATGTGGAGGAAAAAAATAAGGCAACTGTTTTCGGTTATCAGGTGTCTGATCCTGAACGATATGGGGTGGCTGAATTCGATAATGAAGGAAATTGCCTGAGTATTGAGGAAAAACCTCTTAAACCTAAAAGCAATTTTGCAGTTGTTGGACTATATTTCTATCCAAACTCTGTGGTGGATATTGCAAAGAATATTAAACCTTCTGCACGAGGCGAACTGGAGATCACGACTGTTAATCAACAATACTTGGATAACAATGATTTGAAAGTGATAACTTTAGGTCAGGGCTTTGCTTGGTTAGACACTGGTACTCATGATTCTCTTTCTGAAGCAAGCACCTTTATTGAGGTCTTAGAGAAACGTACAGGTCTTAAAATTGCTTGTCTCGAGGAAATCGCATTTAAACAAGGGTGGATTGATGCTGACAGATTATATCAACTTGCCCAACCAATGAAAAAGAACCAGTATGGACAATATTTGATACGTCTGAGTGGTAAAGAATAAAAGAAAAGGATTTATTTCGTCAACGAAATAAATCCTTTTTTATTGAATACTATGAATTGTGCAGTTTTAGAAAATTATAGTTCATCTTTACTCTTACTGAATGTGTCACCTTGGTTTATATCGCCTGTTTTAAGACCTAACTTAAACCATCTCATACGTTGCTCACTTGTTCCATGAGTAAATGATTCTGGAACTGTATAACCTTGAGCTTTCTGCTGAAGATAGTTGTCTCCGATCTTATGAGCACAATCAATAGCCTCTGCTATCTCCTTGTCACTGATTGAGTTAAATGTCTTATTCTCGTAATGTCCCCAAAGACCTGCAAAGAAATCTGCTTGCAATTCTATTCTAACACTTATCTCGTTGGCCTCTGCTTTGCTTAATTGTGCCATTTTCTGGTGTGCTCTTCCCAATATACCTAATTCCTCTTGGATGTGGTGTCCTACTTCATGCGCAATAACATATGCATTTGCAAACTCACCTCTTGCTCCAATCTCTTTCTTCATGTTTGAGAAGAATGACAAATCAAGATAAACACATTGGTCTCCTCCACAGTAAAAAGGTCCCATAGATGCGCTTCCATTACCACAACTGGTTTGTACACTTCCTGTGTACAACACCATCTTTGGCGCATTATATTGTTTTCCCATTCGTCTAAACTGCTCTGCCCATACATCCTCTGTACTTGCAAGAATCTGTCGAGAGAATTTAGCTAATGAGTCTTCTTCTGCTGTGAATTCTTGATCCCCAGCTTGTCCTTCTGTTGTAATTTGTTGTTGAATACCATCGCCTACTACTTGCATTACAGAACCCATATCTCCTCCTGAAATCCAAGTAATAAGTGCTGCTATAATGATTCCGACAATACCACCCCCTAATGCTAGTCTTTTACCGCCACCGCGTCGGCGATCATCTACATTTGTACTTTCGCGTCTTCCTTCTAGTTTCATAGAATAATAAATTTATAATTGTTTACGATGCAAAGGTATAAAAAAATATTTATAAACTGATGCAATCTGCTGTATTTTCAGTTGTTATATATTTTTTGACTATATTATTTACTTTTCAAGTTTCTTTCTGCATCCATTCTAAGGAATATGAATAATAACAATGTAAATCCCCACAAGGATGAACCTCCATAACTAAAGAAAGGCAGTGGAATTCCGATAACCGGGGTAAGCCCTAAAACCATACCTATGTTCACAAACAAGTGAAATATAAAGATACTTACTACACTATATCCATATACACGCCCTAATGTGTCTGGCTGTCGTTCTGCAAGTATTATCAGACGCCATATAAAGAACAGATAGAATAAAAGTACTCCTACAGAACCGATAAAACCTTCTTCTTCACCTACTGTGCAGAAAATGAAGTCTGTATCTTGCTCTGGCACATATCGTAATTTTGTTTGAGTCCCTTTTAAGAAACCTTTCCCAAAAAATCCACCTGAACCAATAGCAATCTTGGCTTGGTTTACGTTGTAGCCAGCTCCTCGGATATCTTCTTTTTTGCCTAACAATACTTCAATACGCACTCTCTGGTGGTCTTGGAGTATGTTATTAAATACATAATCACATAAAAAGAATGTGCCGGTTGACGCAATAGCAAATGCAAGTATCAAAAGATGTTTGAATTTCTTGTCGTATATGTATTGTGCACCAATATATATCATTAGTCCTATATTAACTAAAATCTGTACGATACACACATTAAATGGAATCACAAATGCTGAAAACAGATATGCAAATATATTAATTACAATTCCTCCGATGACCATCTCTGTCAATTTGGGACAATGACGCTCGTATCTGTACATGAGACCAACTGTAAATACATATGATAGAATCAATACGGTAAATTCGCCTATTGAAACGGGCATGTCTGTAATGTATTCATCTTCGTATTTCAAGCCGACAACAAAATATACAACAAAGGAAAAGGCTGCAAATAAGGCACTTCCACTCATTCCTTCACGGTACAAAACAAGAAAAAAAGCTAAATATACTAAGGCTGTACCTGTCTCTTTCTGAGCTATGATAAGCAACATCGGGAAAATAATCATTCCTACAACCTTTGCAAATTCTTTCATGTTTGTCAGACTTAAACCATATCTGTCCATATACTTACCTATGGCTAAGGCAACTGCAAATTTTGCAAATTCTGCTGGCTGCAGCTTTATTGAGGAACCAATCGGAATCCATGAACGAGAACCTTTCGTGTCTGGGGCAATGAATATTGTTAGAATTAACACAAATATCATCAAAACATATATGAATGTCGCCGCATTGTAATAAAATCGCTTTTCTATCATTAACAGGGCTGATGCTAAGATAAATGACGTGCATATCCAAATCATCTGCTTTCCTGAATTACTGCCGAATCCAAAGACATTAGGATTGCTGAAATCATATGATGCACCACAAACTGAAAACCATCCCCATATAAGCAAAACTACATACAGTCCGATAGTTATCCAGTCGAGTGAAGAGAAAATTCCTTTATTTGTTTGATATCCTTTATACATTGTCGTATTCGTTATAATACTAAATAGATATATTATTTGTTATTGCAGGATAACATTAGTTTATGCTGCGATGCTGTATGTTGGATGCACGTACCTTACTGTCTGCAGATAACTCACCACGAATATATTTCTCCATAATCAAAGCCCCTATAGGTACTCCGAATGCTGCACCGAATCCTCCGTTCTCAACATATACCGCAACCGCAATCTTTGGATTATTCATTGGCGCAAATCCCATAAAAGCAGAGTGGTCATGACCTTTGTTCTGTGCTGTACCTGTTTTTCCACAGACTTCATACCATGGATTCTGTGCACCCTTACAAGTACCACCTAAAACAGCACTTCGCATACCTCTTACTATATCTTCGTAATATCTTGGATTAACCTTTGTGTGATGTACCGCCTTTAAACTGTCGGCAATACTACCGCCTTTAATTGACTTTACGATATGTGGAGTTATGTAATGACCTCTATTTGCAATTGTTGCTCCTTGGTTGGCTATCTGAAGAGGGGTAAGTGTAACCTCACCCTGACCAATGGATATACTGATGACCGATAATGCGTTCCAATGATTCAAATGCTTGGTGTAATACTCTGCATTAGGTATCATTCCTCGTACTTCACCAGGAAGATCTATACCTAATTTATATCCAAATCCCATTGAAACCATATAGTCTTTCCATGTAGTCATTGCCTCATTCGTGCTACTATACTTACTTCTGTTATTGAACATATGGTATAACCCCCAACAGAAAAATCCATTACAAGATGTCGCCAATGCCGGAACCAAAGCAATAGGGGATGGGTGACCATGACATCCAACCTTCATGTTCTTGTACTTAAATCCACCTGTACATGGAAATGGTGTTCCTGATGTGATAATTCCTTCTTGTAGAAATGTAAGACCTTGGGATGGCTTAAATGTTGAACCGGGAGGATAAGCTCCTGCTATTGCACGGTTTAGCATAGGACGCCTTTGGTCTTGTACCATACTTAGAATATGTTTGCCGCGTTCCTTTCCAATAAGATTGCGTGGATCGTATGTAGGTGAGGATACCAGACAAAGGATTTCTCCTGTACTTGGTTCAATAGCAACAATACTTCCACGTTTTCCAGACATGAGACGCTCGCCTAATGCTTGTAACTCAATGTCTATACTTAATCGCAAATCCTTTCCTGGGCGAGGAACGGAGTCAAATTCTCCGTTTCGGTATCTACCTTGGATCTTTCCACGTGAATCACGTAATAATACCTCAACTCCCTTAGTTCCACGGAGTTCCTTCTCGTATGATTTTTCTACTCCCTGTTTGCCAATGTAATCTCCTGATTTGTAATAATCGTCATTTTCTATGTCTGTAGGCGATACTTCTGCGATATCCCCTAAGATATGTGCGGCATTTGGATATGTATATTGACGAATATTATGCTCACGAACATAAAAACCTTTAAAACGGAATAATTTTTCTTGTAATATTGAATATTCCGATGCAGGTATTTGAGGTATGAATAATTGCTGTGAATATGATGAATAACCTGGATTCTTGCTTGTGTCTTTTATGTTTGATAAAATCTTAATAAACTCATCCTTGCTTATTCCCAATGTCTTACATAAAGCAAGAGTATCAAGGTCATTAATTTCACGGGTGATAACCATAACATCGAATGCAGGTTGATTATATACTAATAATTTCCCGTTTCTGTCATATATCGCTCCTCGTGAAGGAAATAAAACCTTGTTGTATATGGCATTGTGAATTGCAGTGTCTTTATAATCGTTCTGCCCAAGTTGAAGATATGCTAGTCTGCATATGTAGACAAACACTACAAATAATGCAATTCCTGCAATTACAAATTTTCTTCGTTCTAAAAACACATCTTTCATGACAAGAATGCTTTACAATTCAATTCTTATATATTCTGTTGCTTATATAAGTGCTTTATAATAAATGGTATACGTTCGTTTAGATTTTTACTTTCTCGTCCTCGTTATTTAAATAATGGAGGATGAATTCAACGCATACAACTAATATTGATGATAATAATGTGCCACCAAACATTGCACCGATAGTTAACCATATATCAGCCATGGTGAATGCCTGTAGGAAGTAAAATACAAAGTGAAGTACTCCCATCATAGATAACACATACCATGTATATTTTTGGATACCTAAAGTCTGTATTGTTGGTTTAAATGATTCGTTGATATCTCGTGGCATATATAATTTGACCAAATAGGGTTGAATCATTGCCAATAAAGTACAACTTGAAGCTGCGATACCTATAGTATTAGAGAAAATGTCATATATTATACCTATGGCAAATCCCCATAGTAATAATGACATACGTGATGTACCAGTCTCGAAACAAATTATCATGTAACCAATAAGAAGCGGTGTCGCATAACCGAATAAGTGGAGGTGGTTTAATATTACCAACTGCACTATCAAAAGTACTGCGAAACGCGCTAATCTCATTAATGTACTATATCCCATTGACTTGGTCTTTTATATGTGGTTTGTTTGTCGTTGTGGCTATTTGCTGATTTAAAACAATCAATAAAAACTATCTTCGTCGTTACCTTCTAACAAAGAGTCAGCTTTTTGCTCTAATAATCGTTTCTCCGCATGTGAATAGTTAGTTATAACACTTACATTCTGTAGCGAATTGAAATCGGTTGATAATTTGACTGTTATGAGATGTGATAAACCATCTTGTGAAGGTTCAACGTCTTCAACTCTACCGATTGGAATTGATGAAGGGAATATGTCTGAGAAACCATTTGTCTCTATTAGTTGACCTTTTTTGATTTTGACATGTAATGGCACTCCTATCATCTGAGCATGCTCTGGGTCTCCATGATGCCATTGTAATGTTCCGAAATGGTTGCTTTTACCCAATCTGCAGCTCACTTTTGAACTTGCATTTATTACTGGAATCACGATAGAGTAGTGATCGCTTGTAAGATAAACAATTCCTACAACACCGCTTGAACAGATAACACCCATTTCTGGTTTTATACCATCTTTTTGTCCTTTATTAATGGTTATTGTGTTATTTCCTTGATGTAGAGTGGCATTAATCACTTGAGCTCCGATAAATCTGAACCGACCACGATTAAATCCATTAAATCTTAGCGTGTCTACGCGATGCTCCGCTAATATGCGTTTCATCTCATGAATTTCTGCACGTAATAATTCGTTGTCGGATTCAAGTTTTGCATTGACTTCCCCTAAGTTTACGTACGATGTTACTCCATTTACAGTATTGTATAGACCTCCTACCATTGAATTTGCGTTAGTGAAAAACACGCTGCCCTGATAGTTGTTAAAACGGAACAATAAAGAAAGGCTGAATCCCTCGAGCAGGAGAAATACAAACCAATACTTATATTTAACAATGAAATCTATTAAATTTTGCATTACGTACGTATAGAGTATTAGAAGACCCATGTTTTATGGATCTTCTAATGTTATTTATCTCATTAAGAATGGATAGTTTGCTATGTTTTTAAGAGCTTTACCAGTTCCTTTTGCAACACTGTGTAGCGGGTCTTCTGCAATATGGAATGGAATGTGAATCTTATCGGTCAGTCGCTTGTCAAGACCTCTAAGTAATGCACCTCCACCAGTGAGCCATATTCCGTTCTTTACAATATCGGCATATATCTCAGGCGGAGTCTTTTCCAATGCAGACAGAATAGCTGTTTCTATTTTTGCTACAGATTTGTCGATACAATGCGCAATTTCCTGATAACATACAGGAATTTCCATTGGTAAGGCTGTGATTCGGTTTGGACCATGGACAATATAATCCTCTGGAGCATTATCAGTTAAATCTGTTAATGCGGATCCAACATGAATCTTAATACGTTCAGCCATACGTTCAGAAACCTTTACATTGTGCTGACGACTCATATATTCTTGAATATCAGCCGTTAATTCGTCACCTGCAACTCGTATAGAACTGTTGCTGACAATACCTCCAAGCGAAATGACCGCAATTTCTGTTGAACCACCACCTATGTCAACAACCATGTTGCCTTCAGGTGCTACAACATCAAGCCCAATACCGATAGCAGCTGCCATTGGTTCAAACAAAAGGTATACGTCGCGTCCACCTGAGTGCTCTGCACTGTCACGTACAGCACGTAACTCAACTTCGGTAGAACCTGATGGAACTCCGATGACCATACGAAGAGATGGGGTGAAGAAATATTTGCTGGCGCTTATCTTTTTAATCAGACCACGCATCATTTGCTCACATGCGTTGAAGTCAGCAATGACTCCATCTTTCAATGGTCTGCATGTACGGATGTCAGGGTGTGTTTTCTCGTGCATCATCTTTGCTTTCATTCCGACTTCAATCATCTTGTTTGTATGTCGGTCTAATGCAACTACTGATGGTTCGTCAACTACAATCTTTCCGTTACAGATAATGATGGTGTTGGCTGTGCCAAGGTCCATCGCTATATCTTGGGTTAATGAGAATAGCCCCATAATGCTTGTTGGTTTTATCTATTTATAAACTCTAAATCTCTTATAATGTATACGCTATTTATTTGGCAAAGTATGCGTGGATTGCTGTGTCGTAATGTGAACTAGTAGCAAATGCGCGTTCTGCAAATTGTTTGCGTTGCTCTTTTGTTGTTTCTGCTCCTTGTGCTTTAATAATATCAAGCAAAGGCTTGTATTCTGATTTACTTGGTACGATAACAACATCATCGAAATTCTTTGCTGCAGCTCTAATAAGTGAGATACCGCCTATGTCTATCTTTTCAATGATTGTTGGCTCGTCGTTTGTAGATGCAACAGTCTCCTCAAATGGATATAAATCTACTATAACAAGATCTATTTCAGGAATTTCATACTTAGACATTTCTTGTCTGTCGCTCTCTAAATCACGTCTTCCAAGGATTCCTCCAAATACTTTTGGGTGAAGAGTCTTAACGCGACCACCTAAGATTGATGGATATGTTGTAAGTTCTTCAACCTTTTGGCATTCATAACCTAAACTTTCTATAAATGATTGTGTGCCTCCTGTTGAAAGAAATTTGACACCGTTTTTGTTTAGTTCAGCAAGTAACTCATCAAGACCATCTTTGTGATATACTGAAACTAATGCAGTCTTTATTTTTTTTGTTTTCATCTTTTATTATATAATATACATAAGTGTTTGCAAAGTTAATAATAAAATGAGAATAATTGTGTATTTAATGACAAATATTTTTACTTTTTTTCTAATTTATTCTTTCTGTATATTTTTTTGATTAATTTTGTAACCGAAAATTATTAAGTGTCAGTACTTATAAT
>JAIKZH010000082.1 GCA_024682395.1 Bacteroidaceae bacterium | reverse complement strand
TCTTCACCTTTTGTTATATTTAATGTAGAAGTGATTTTTATCAAGTATTGCTTGAAATCCATTGGGATTTCCTATACATGCATATGAATTATCTCCGTACTGTTTGTATAGCATTATTGCAAGAACTCCCATATTCATTCTTAAAACTGTCTTCTTCCTCTTCCATGATACGAGTATGACATTTCGTAATAGCTTACGTCGGGCATGAAATTAATATCATAATCATTATCATTTCTATATACTATTCCAATAACATCTATATGCATTTCGTTATTTAGATGATAATATGCAGTATAATAAGCTATGGCTCTTTGTATGTTAAGTAGTTTTCTTTTGTTTACAGCTTCTTCTGGTCTACCTGTGTATTCATTTGCTTTAGTTCTTGTTTTGACTTCAATGAAATGTAGTTCATTATTTTTCATTGCTACTATATCTAATTCGCATCCACGATGAAGGTTCCAATTGCGATGTAATATTCTGTAGCCTTTTTTTGCAAGATAGTCGCCTGCAATCTCCTCTCCAATTTGTCCTAATTCCTGATTATGATTCATTGTTAGTGTGTTATATATTTTTAAGACTTAAACTTAGTGCAAAGATACAAATATTATATGAATAATTCCTAATTAGATACATATATATTATTTGTTTTACTTTTAATATTATACTTGACATCTTAAATGTTAAGTTTTATTATTTTTCCTTATTTAATTTGTCAAGTCCATATTAAATTGTATATTTGCAAACAATAAAATATATATCATATGGATAATGAAACAATATTGAACAATCTTAAGGAGATATTATCAGCAAGAGGTATTTCACAACGTGATTTTGCTACAATGATCGGTAAAAGTGAAACTGTTGTAAGTCGTTGGTTTTCTGGAAAGGTGTCAATGTCACAGAATAGTATATCAAGTATAGAGAAAGCTTTAGGTGAACCTATTGTTAAGTCGAGTGTTAAGCGGAAAGTTGCTTTAATCTCAGGTATAACTGGTCAGGATGGAAGCTTCTTAGCTGAATTCCTCTTAGAAAAGGGATATGAGGTTCATGGTATTATGCGTCGCAGTTCTTCGTTTAATACAGGTAGAATAGAACATTTGTATTTGGACGAATGGGTGCGTGATATGAAACAGCAGAGAACTGTTAATCTTCATTATGGAGATATGACAGATTCGTCTTCACTTGTTAGAATACTTCAATATGTAAAACCTGATGAGATTTATAATTTAGCGGCTCAAAGTCACGTAAAGGTTTCATTTGATTGTCCGGAATATACGGCTGAAGCAGATGCTGTAGGTACTCTTAGGCTTCTTGAAGCAATTAGAATTCTCGGAATGGAGAAGACTTGCAGAATATATCAAGCCAGTACATCGGAATTATATGGTAAGGTGCAAGAGATTCCACAGACAGAAACTACTCCATTTTATCCTCGCAGTCCTTATGGTGTGGCTAAGCAATATGCCTTTTGGATTATAAAGAATTATAGAGAGGCTTATGGTTTTTTTGCTGTGAATGGAATTCTTTTCAATCATGAATCAGAACGTCGAGGTGAGACTTTCGTTACAAGAAAAATAACAATTGCAGCCTCTCGTATTGCTCAAGGAATGCAAGATAAGTTATATTTGGGTAATTTGAATTCTCTTAGAGACTGGGGATATGCAAAAGATTATGTAGAATGTATGTGGTTGATGTTACAGCATGATGTACCTGAAGATTTTGTTATTGCTACAGGTCATTATCATTCAGTACGAGAATTCTGTACTTTAGCTTTTAAAGAGGTAGGTATTGAGTTACGTTGGGAAGGAGAAGGAGTGAACGAGAAGGGAATTGATACTAAAACTAATAGGGTACTTGTGGAAGTAGATCCTAAGTATTTCCGTCCATCCGAGGTAGATCAGTTACTTGGCGATCCTACAAAAGCAAAGAATGTTCTTGGTTGGAATCCTCAAAAAACAAGTTTTGAAGATTTGGTACGTTTGATGGTTCGACATGATATGAAGTTTGTTAAGAAACTAAAAGTTCAAGCTGATATAGATAAATTATCATTGTAGTGTAATACAATTTTTAAGATGGAGAAAGATTCATTAATATATGTTGCGGGCCATAAAGGAATGGTCGGAAGTGCAATAGTACGTGAGTTAAAACGTCAAGGTTATAATAATATAATTGTACGTACACGTAAAGAATTAGATTTATGTAATCAGCAAGCAGTAAATGCTTTTTTTGAGAAAGAAAAGCCGGAATACGTATTTCTTGCGGCTGCTAAGGTTGGGGGAATTGTTGCCAACCAGAATGCTTTAGCCGATTTCATGTATGATAATATGATTTTAGAGATGAACGTAATTCACGCGGCTTGGGTTAATGGTTGTAAGAAATTGCAATTCTTAGGTAGCAGTTGTATTTATCCTCGTTTGGCACCTCAACCCATGAAAGAATCATGTTTGTTAACTTCAGAATTGGAGAAGACAAATGAAGCTTATGCCTTAGCCAAGATCAGCGGTTTGAAATATTGTGAATACTTAAATCGTCAATATGGTACAGATTATATCTCAGTAATGCCAACCAATTTATATGGTCCTAATGATAATTATCATCCAGAGCATTCACATGTTCTTCCAGCATTGATACGTAGGTTTCATGAGGCAAAGGAGTCAAATCAACCAGAGGTGGTATGTTGGGGGGATGGTTCTCCACAACGTGAATTTCTTTATGTTGATGATTTGGCAAATCTCTGTGTTTTTCTCATGAATAATTATAGTGGGAATGAGACTGTGAATGCAGGTACAGGTAAGGAAATATCAATATTAGAACTGACAGAATTAGTTGCTAAGGTGATAGGTTACAAAGGTATTATTAAATGGGATACTTCTCGTCCTAATGGTACTCCACGTAAGTTATTAGATGTATCTAAGGCTGAAGGTTTGGGTTGGAGATACAGAACAGAGTTAGAAGAAGGAATTCGTTTGACGTATAAAGATTTTCTTGAGAATCCAATGCGTGCAGAAAGATAAATAATTATGATGAAGAAGGTATTTGTATCCGGTTGCTATGATTTATTGCATAGCGGTCATGTGGAATTTTTCAAGCAAGCTTCTCAATATGGAGATTTATATGTGGGTATAGGATCAGATGAAACTATCTTGCATTATAAACATCATAAACCTATTTATTCCGAGCAGGAGCGTTTGTTTATGGTTAAAAGTATAAGATATGTAAGAGATGCTTATATAAATGCAGGTGATGGAATAATGGATTTCATACCGACATTGGATATTGTCAAACCAGATATTTTAGTTGTGAACAGTGATGGCGATCATGAGGATAAACGTTTGATATGTGAGAAACTTGGTATAGAATATGTGGTTTTAGAACGTGTGCCAGCCACTGGTTTGCAAGCTCGTTCAAGTACAGACTTAAAGAA
The DNA here is from genome assembly GCA_024682395.1 of Bacteroidaceae bacterium. Lineage (GTDB taxonomy): Bacteria > Bacteroidota > Bacteroidia > Bacteroidales > Bacteroidaceae > Colivivens. The sequence continues at coordinate 34,161 of JAIKZH010000082.1, read as the reverse complement.
ATCTGAATGTCAGATACCAACCCGATTGGATTTAGCGGGTACATGGATAGATCAACCATATGTGTCTTGTTTTTGTCCTGGTTGGGCATTGACTATAAGTATTGAACCAACCTTTGAGATTCGTCCAAGATGTGGTTTAAGTACATCTACAAGAAACACAATAAAGAGCATATGGCCTTATCAGTTACCCAATATGGATCCTGAGATGTTGGCAAGATTGGTGTTCTGTTTTGAGAATCATCCAGAACGCACAACCGATTTGGTAAGTGGTGCTCAGGATGCGATAGGAATATGTATGCCAGGTTTGACACGCCATTACTATAACAATCATTTTTGGCCGGATAAAATTGAAACTTGTTCGGATGAGGATATTTTATCATGGTTGGAGAATCATCTGTGTATGATACCAATATATCCTCGTTTGCCAGATTGTTCAGTTATTAAGGACAAGGATATTACTTTGGAAAAGGTACAAAACTTAGCAACTGCAGCGACTGATTGTTGGAATGCAATAATGGCAAAGAACTTAGAATTGTTTGCACAAGCCTATATGGATTCATTTAATGCGCAAGTGTCAATGTTTCCGTCAATGATACAAGGTGGTGTACAGCCGGCAATTGATAAATATTCGGTAATGTCAGGAGTAAAGGCATGGAAGTTGCCCGGTGCTGGCGGTGGCGGATATTTGGCATTGGTTGTTGATGATGCATTAGTTTTCTCAGAGGAACATAAAGAAGCTATTCGTGTTTTCATAAGAAGACCAGGAATGTAGTCATTAGTTTTTTATAGTTCATTTAGTAAACATTTATATACATATAGTTATTTATGAAATATGCAATAGTTGGAACAGGGGCTATCGGAGGATATTATGGTGCTAAATTAGTTCGTGCAGGGAAAGATGTTCATTTCCTTCTTCATAGCGATTATAATTATGTATGTGAGCATGGTCTTGTTATAAACTCTTGTGATGGTAGCTTTACTCTTCCATTGATACAGGCATATGATTCATCTTCTAAGATGCCAAAGTGTGACATAGTGATTGTTGCGATGAAGTCAACGAATCAATCTATGATTCCAGATTTGATACGTCCTTTATTAAAAGATGAAACATTAGTATTGTTGATTCAAAATGGTATAGGATTAGAGCCAGATCTTCAGGTTGCCTTCCCAAACCTACATATAGCAGCAGGACTTGCATTTATTTGTTCTGGTAAGACTGAACCAGGCATCATTAATCATCAGTGTTATGGTAGTATAAATATAGGAAACTATTCATGCAAGAATGATACATTGTTGAATGGTTTAATATCCGATTTTAGAGAGAGTGGCATAGAAACTAATGAATTGGAGTATTATGAGGCCAGATGGAAGAAGGCTGTTTGGAATATGCCATTTAATGGAATGACGGTAGTAATGAATGCTAAGACTAACGAATTGTTACAGTGTAATTCAACTCGTCAATTAATACGTCGTCAGATGATGGAGGTAGTAAATGCCGCACATGCAGTAGGCGTAACATCTATCAATGAAGATTTTGTTGAAAAGATGATTGATATGACAGATTCAATGACTCCATATTCTCCAAGCATGAAACTTGATTATGATTATAATCGTCCGATGGAAGTAAAGTATTTATATTCACGACCTTTATTTGAAGCAAGTAAAGTGGAATGTGATATGCCGTGTTTAAGGATGTTGGAAGAAGAATTATTGTTTATTGAGAGTCAAAGAGGGCATATTTGAGGGGAAAAGAAGATGATGGGAGATTATGGATTATAAGATTCTGTCTCCCAATAATTTACCTAAACTCTTTTTGATGTTTTGTAATAAGATCTGTTGTTGTAACAGATCTTTTGCTTTATTTACATCCGATATAACTTCAGGTTTTGTTAATTGTTGTAATATATTTTGTAATTTATCGTCGATAATAGCATATTTATAATCAAGTAGGAGATGAATAACATATTCAACGCAAGTCAGTTTTTCTTCTGATGGGATGTTATTATTATCAGTTATCTCATATTTGTCGGATATTAAGTTAACAGCTTCTTGACTAATGGCAACATCTGGTGAGTTAAGGAAAATTTTACTCATAGAAACATCGTCTGATTCATCATCAGCATGCTGTTCTGCTAATTTTAGCATGTTATAATATAATGGAGACTGAAATTCTATTGAGTCAATCTTTAATTGTGTAATTATATATTTTATGATATTGGTTTTGTCTTGTTCACCATTTTCATTCACTGGATGAAATTGGTGGAAGCCAAATCGTATTATATGACGTATTATGAGTTGCTCTAATCCTTCAAACTTACTTCTTTCCTTTTTTTCAATATTTGTTTGGTTCTGATTGGTGTCAGAGTTATTATCTGTGTTATTTTGAGAAGATGTTAACTCAGAGCTATTAGAGACGTTATTATTAACTGTGTCGTTATTTCTTCTGTTCTCTTCTTCTTTACGTTTTTTTCTATCCTCTCTGAGTTTATATCTTTGTTTGTTTACTTCGTTTTGTATGAGCGATTCGTTAATTTTAAGCATTTCGCTACATTTATGGATATAAACGGAGCGTTCAATTTCTTCAGGAATAAGAGAAATTGATTCAACAATGCTTGATATCAAGTCTGCCTTTTTAATAGGATCGTCTCCTGCTTCTTCTTTAAGAAGATTTGTCTTAAAGGTGATGAAGTCGGTTTGATGTGTTTCTACGTATTCTTTAAATTCTGTGGCATTGTGTTTTCTTGCAAAAGAATCAGGGTCTTCTCCGTCGGGTAGTAGCAGTATCTTAACACGCATTCCACCTTCGAAGAGCATATCTGTACCTCGTAGTGCTGCATGGATACCAGCAGAATCGCCATCGTAGATAAGTGTTATATTCTTTGTATATCTTCTTAGTAGTCTTATTTGGTTGTTGGATAGTGCTGTTCCAGAGTTAGCCACAACATTTTCGATTCCCGATTGGTGCATAGATAATACGTCGGTATATCCTTCCACCATATATACGTTATCTTTCTTAGAAATGCTTTGTTTTGCCTGAAACAATCCGTATAATTCGTTTGCTTTATGATAGATTTCAGATTCGGGAGAGTTGATGTATTTTTGATTAACTCCCTTTGTTCTGGCATCGAGTACACGTCCTCCGAATCCAATAACCTGCCCATTGACGCCAAACCATGGGAATATAACTCTTCCCCAATACTTATCGCGTAGTGTTCCGTCGTCTCGTTTGTAGCATAAACCAGTTTTAATGAGATATTCTTCTTTATATCCCATTTTCTTAGCAGTTTTAGCTAAAGCGTCGTGTTGTTGTAGACTATATCCCAAACGGAATTTTGTGATAATATCTTCACGGAAACCTCTATTGTAGAAATAAGCCAATCCTATAGCTTTTCCGTCTTCACTATTTTTTAGAGTTTCATTAAAATAGTTAGACGCCCATGCGTTGACAGCGAACATACTTTCTCTTTCATTGTGGATTTGTTTTTCTTCGGCTGTCATTTCTTTCTCATCAAATTCTATATTGTATTTCTTTGCAAGAAACCTCAGTGCTTCATAATAGGTTAGTTGTTCTTTTTTCATTATAAAATGAACAACATTACCACCTTCTCCGCAGCTAAAGCATTTACAAATACCTCTTGCTGGCGAAACATAGAATGATGGGGTAGTATCATCGTGGAAAGGACATAATCCTTTGTAACTGGCACCGCTTCTACGTAAACTTACATATTCAGATACCACATCGACAATATTGGCGGTGTTCATTATTTTGTCGATTATATCTTGTGGTATCATATTATTGTTGTTTAAATTAAGAATTAGAAAATATGAGTTGCCCAGATATTATAATCTGTCCCATTGTGTCGGCAATATATTATTTGCCGATTTGTTTATAGAATTCCTCGCGCATTTGACTACTGCTGAAATCGCCAGAATAATCGCTTGTAACAGTAGTAGCACCTTGTTTTTCCACACCTCTCATTTGCATACACATATGTTGTGCTTCTACAACAACCATAACTCCTTTTGGTTGAAGTGCTTGTTGTATGCATTGGCATATTTCGCGTGTGAATCGTTCCTGAACTTGAAGTCTGTGTGACAGAATGTCTACTATACGTGGAATCTTACTTAGTCCGACGATACTTCCATCTGGAATATATGCGATATGGACTTTACCAAAGAATGGTAACATATGATGTTCGCATAGTGAATAGAATTCAATATCTTTTATCAAGACGGGTTTAGAGTAATCCTCTTTGAATTTAGCAGAGTTCAATACAGCTATTGGGTCAACGCTATATCCACTTGTAAATTGTAGAATACACTTTGCAACTCGTTCAGGTGTGTTAATAAGTCCTTCTCTGTTAAGATCCTCGCCAACAGTTGTAAGAACTTGTGTGACGCATTCCTTAAGATCTTTTACTTTAGACTCATCGTATTGTGTGATAATCATTTCAAATATCTTTATTTAAACTGATTTTTGAGTTATTATTATGATTGGTGAATATTGTTATTTCTTCACCGTTCGGTAATACTATATATTATAGATTCCTGTTAAATATATATATATATATTAATGTCTTATATGGTCGCGTGAAACATATATTTCACTTCTTACTATGATAGCTTCAGAGAAACCACGTGCTTTAATCTTTCTAAGATAGCTATTAGCTTCTTCGCGGTTAGTGAAGTCACCAACTCTGCATCGCCAATGTGGAGATTCAAAAGACGTATATGCTCTAAGTTCAGGAAAACTATGAGTAAGTTTTGAACCTACTTGTTGAGCTTTAGTTTGATCTGATCTTTGGTTGGAGCCAAAAAATACTTGTATTCTATAACCTTTGACTCTTTGCATTACGCCAGATGCACGTCCTTTACTTTCTTCAGAATTATCAAGTTGTTTAACTTTAGATTCTGTTGCAATCGAAGGTTTGTTTGAAGTTGTGACATTGCTTGGTACGGCGATTCCCCCGTTTAGGATATCGGTTAAGCGTTCGTCCTGTTCAATTTCGATTTTTCCTTGGTTGGGAACATCAGCTTTTAGCTGTTGAGTAAAATTTTGGGCTTTCATGGTTGCAGAAGCAACCATGAAAACCAAAATTGTTAGTTGGAATACTTTCATATTCTCGACGATTAGTTATACTTTTTATTTCCAAGCATCAATGATACCTTTGAAATCTGCAGTCTTGAGAGAAGCACCACCAATAAGACCTCCGTCGATATCTTTCTTAGAGAACAATTCAGGAGCGTTAGATGCTTTGCATGAACCTCCGTAAAGGATAGATGTGTTTTCAGCAACCTCATTTCCGTATTTCTCAGCAACGATAGAACGGATATAAGCGTGAATTTCTTCAGCTTGGTCAGAAGTAGCAGTCTTACCTGTACCGATAGCCCAGATTGGTTCGTAAGCAATTACGATATTTGCAAATTGTTCAGCAGAAAGGTGGAATACGCTTCCTTCGAGTTCAGCCTTTACAACTGCATTTTGTTCGTTAGCTTCGCGTTGTGCAAGGCTTTCACCGATACAGAAGATAACTTTAAGACCGTTAGCGAGTGCCAAGTCAACCTTTTCCTTAAGGATTTCAGGTGTTTCATTATAGTATTCGCGACGTTCAGAGTGTCCAAGAATAACATATTCTGCACCAGTTGATTTAACCATTTCGGCGCTAACTTCACCTGTGAAAGCACCAGAAGCCTTGTCTGCACAGTTTTCAGCACCAAGTTCAATGATTGAGTGATCGATAATATTTGAAACAGGAGCTAAATGTATGAATGGAGTACAGATAATTACTTTGCAGTTTGGTTTTTCTGCTGTAAGTACTTGATTGAGTTCTGTTGCCAAAGCAACACCTTCTTGCAGGTTTTTGTTCATTTTCCAGTTACCTGCTACAATTTTCTTTCTCATTTTCTTTTATTTTTATGTTTAATAATATAGAATTTATATTTCTTCTTTAATGTTATAATTTGTTGAGTTCCTGTATAGTTGGAATATTCCAGTTACTCCATTTTTTTGTTATCACACCATTATGTATGTATATAACTCCAGGATTTGCTCTAACCATAGTTTTTAGAATTCTTTCATCGGAATTATATATTATATATTCGGCTCCAGTATAATCGATCCATTTTTGTTGCAGTGATGAGTCTGAAGCTGTAATGCAATAGAATTCTATGTCATCTTTTTGACATGTGAAATCGTATATTTCGTTTATTTTGTCAATTGAGCCTTGATCTGCAGTATTGATATCGGGTGCAATAAGCAAGAAAAGATCTCCGTTTGGTGTTATTATATCGTTTGTGATATCCTCGTTATCAGCTTCGATGTACAAATCAATGATTTTGTTGTTTGTTGATTCAACAGGTGTACGTTTTGTTTCAACGTATGTCCATGTAGAATCAGGATCTTCGTCATCGATACTGAGTTCCTTTTTTTCTCCATTTTTTTCGTAAACGATGGTTACATCGAATTGTGGGCGGTGATTCTCGTCATTTAAAGCTTTTACCAAGTTTGTTCCGATTTTGTATGGACGGAAGTCTATTGGAGGTAAAGCATATATGGCATATGTTGTATAAGCGATAATACCCACGATTGCTGTTGTAGTTATTATCCAATCAATATGTTTTGATAATATTGGTTGGATAAGTTTCCATTTAAGTGTGGTTATTATGGTCGCCGTGAGTAGAATCAGATTTTTTATCAGAGTCTGTCCGTTGGTAAGTATAATTGCATCACCGAAACAGCCGCAGTCGCTCACCGGATTAAAAATAACGATGTAGATAGTAAGAATAGTCATTGCAATCATGAATACAAGACCTACTTTCGTTACGAGTTCGCGTTTTATTCCGAGTGCGTAATATATACCTAATGAAAATTCAAAGATCGCTATTAATATTGCTGTTATCAGAAATAACGTTTCAGGGATGTTATTAATATGCCAAACTGCAAAATAATCTTGCAATTTATACTGCATACCAAGTGGATCGTTTGCTTTTACGAATCCTGAGAACATGAATGTTGCTGCAAGTATGCATCGGCATATGTTAACTAAGGCTTTCACGCTTCCTTAAAATCAAGTTTTATTAATCCGAAGACGGAATAGTTAATCATATCAAGATAGTTGGCATCGATACCTTCGCTGACAAGTGTCTTGCCATTATGCTCTTCAATTTCTTTTGTTCTGTTAATCTTTGTCAGAATGAAATCGGTATAAGAACTAACTCTCATAGAGCGCCATGCTTCATCGTAATCGTGATTCTTTTTTAGCATTAGCTCTAATGCTTTGCCAGCATATTTGTCATAGTAGGTTATGGCTTCATCAGTTTTCATGTCAACATGATCAGTATATCCTAATTCTAATTGAATCAGTCCGACAATTCCATAATTTACTATTGCTTGGAATTCAGAGTATATACCTTCTCCGACTAATGATTTTCCTTTTATTTCAAGGCTTCTTATTCTTTTAGCTTTAATGAATATTTGGTCTGTGACAGACTGTGGGCGCAGTATTCTCCATGATGGACCATAGTCATGTAGTTTTTTAACAAACACTTCACGACATTTCTGCATTTCCTGTTTGAATTGTTCTGATGTATTCATTGTTCTGTCATTATGTTTTGTTCATATCTGAGATTAATAATCTCTGTATATGTTCATATTATTTTGCAAAGATACTAAATATTAAGGAAAGCAAAGTGCCGATTGTCCATTAATTTCGTAAAAAAAGCAGAACATGTGTAATTGACTGTATATTTGAGTGGTGAGGATTGCACATAATTGAGTTTTTTGTCGTGTTCATTATTATTTATCATTATTAGATATACATAAAAAGCGATGGAAAATTATGATATTCCATCGCTTTGTTGTTTGTATGATTTTATAGTAAGTTCTTATTGCGCAACCTTAAGTACTTGCCCATGTGATATCAGACTATTTGGTTTTAGGTTGTTGAGTTTGCAAAGCTGTTTGAGAGTTAATCCGTGATTAGTTGCTATACGGAATAAGTTATCTCCAGTTTGCACCACATATGTGTCGCTTTTTTGTTGTGCAGCAACAGAGTTCTGTGATGTTGTAGAACTTTGTGTGATAGGAGCTTGTTTAGCTGTTGCAACTTGTTGAGGAGCGAACACTACATTTGCTGTAGGTGCTATAGCAAGTTGTTGGTTTTGTGTCTGATGTTGGTTTACAAATGGCACAATCTGTGATTCTTGTGCAGCGATTGCATTTGTAGATGCAGCTTTTGGTTTGTTTTGGATTTGTCCAGGTTTGATTGTGTAGAAATCGCCTACAACGTCTTGTCTTTCGAAATCAAACAAAAGTGCTGGGTTGATTGTTTGTCCGAGCAAGCGAGTTTCGAAGTGTAAGTGACTACCGCTTGAACGTCCAGTATTACCTCCAAGTCCGATAGGTTGTCCTGCTCGTACTATTTGGTTTTCTTTTACTAGTTGTTTACTAAGATGTCCGTAGAGTGTTTCAAGTCCGTTAGGGTGGCGTAATACTACATAATATCCCCAACCTCCAGCGTTATATTTTACGACACGTGCCTTTCCGTCAAATGCAGCGTAGATTGTATCTCCAGTATAGACTTTAACATCTAAACCTTTGTGCATACGTCCTCCGCGTGGTCCGTATTTTGATGTGATTTTACGGCTTGGGGTAGGCATTGCGAAACCTCTAAGATCTATTCTGAAATTTTGTGGTAATGTACCTGGGGCGATTATTGCAGATTTGTTGTCCCATGTACTATATATATCAGATGCAGGGTTGTTTAAATCAATAAATGATGAAGAATTATTGAATTTAATCGATTTTAGGTCTGATAATTTTCGGTCAGAAGGGGCTCGGTTAGCAAGAAGATCTTGTGCTGAAGCATTAATTGTCATTGTGGCGACAGTTGCTAACGCAAGCATTTTGTTTAATAATTTTATCATAATATAGGTATATAATATGTATATTTCTTTAATTTTAATTTAATTTCTTTTGGTAGATATGATATCAATAAGTTCATATTTGCAATTTTTAGATTGCAAATGTAGAAACGTTATTAATATTCATCGTTGGCGTACAAGAACTGGAAGTTTGCCAATTTATATTCGAATATTTCTTCAGGTTTGAAGAATCGGTATATTTCAACTACTGCATTTTCTGGTGAATCACTTGTGTGGATGATATTTTCCTGGAAACTCATACCGAAGTCACCTCTGATTGTGCCAGGAGCAGCTTTTCTTCCGTTTGTACTACCGGTCATTGCTCTTACAGTTTCTACTGCATCTACACCTTCGTAGCAGCAGCATACAACAGGAGCAGCCATCATGGAGTCTTTGATTCTTTGGAAAAAGGGCTTTGTTGCTAAATGTGAATAATGACGATTAAGAATCTCGTTTGTTAATTGCATCATCTTCATTCCGCATAATCGAAGTCCTTTACGTTCAAATCTTGCTGTTACTTCGCCTACAAGTGCTCTTTGTACAGCGCTTGGCTTAAGTATTACCAGTGTTTTCTCCATGTGTTCGTTTCTTAGTTACTTTTTGTGAAACAGCGTCTGTTTATATTATTTTTAACGCTATTTTTTATCACTTACCAATTGCAAAGGTATAATTTTATTTTGAATTAACCAAATATCCTTTACTCTTTTTAGTATTATTTACAGATTTGTTAACGTTTGTTGAAAGTGCCTTTAGAGGTATTTGTTGTAGATTTTTGGTTGTTATTCTCTTAAAAATCATTCCAATCGTTGATGTTGTTTACATATTTCATGCTATCTTCAACTGAAAAGATTTTATTTGTTTCTGTTTGTGTGGCTTTACTAAGTTTATCAATATTTGGACCTACCATATATGTGTATATATCCTCTTCTTCGTCGGTTTCGGGATTGTATCTGCTTAGATGTTCTTTAGTTGCGACCGATGATAGTTTACTTTCTGAAATGAGGAATCCTGAGCTGTATGTCCATCCTGTGCCTTGTCGCACACATATTATTTTATTATTTGCGTATTGGATATCTTCGAAACTGATTGGATTTCCGATAATAATTTCTACTTTGTTATTTCCGCATGTTGCAATGGCTATATTGTTTCCGTCGGTCATAAAAACCTCGTTAATTCCGTCATTATCAATATCTATAAGTTTGTAGTGCTGTGGTTCTGAGTCATTGTCGAAATTTTCTTTCCATGCAGAGATATAATCTTCTAAAGTAAGTTGTATTGTATCTTTATGGTCTTTCTTATACACTTCTTTGATTATGGATGTTGTGTCGTTATTCATAGCCTCCACGGTTTTATTAATTTGCGTGGTTATAGTTGTAATAGAGTCTTTAGTTTCGTTATTACTAATGTGCTCATTACATGATACAATTGTTGCGATTATTATAATAAATAGAAATGAATATTTCATAGATAGATATTATGTTAGAGTCTTTATTGTTGAGGTTCTTGAAGAACATTTTGAATATCTTCTTCCACCTTTATTAATTTTTCTTTACAGAATTTGATGAGTTGTTGGGCTTCTTTGATGTTTTGTGCCAAATCGTCCACGTTCATTTCTCCTGATTCTATTTTCTGTACAATTTGTTCCAGTTTATTTATTGCCTGTTCGTATGTTTGTTCCATAATATTGATAAGTTTATTTAATAACTTTTGCTTTTGTTGTACCTTTAGCCATGTGTATGTCAACAATGTCGTTTTCTTCCAGTTGTGACACATCATTTATAGCTTTACCATTATGTCTGATGATACTATATCCGAGTTTCATCACATGTATTGGGTCATTTGATTGCAGTTTGGTTTCTAATAATGCAATTTTATGTTTATGATTTACAATAATATTCTGTAGTCCTGTTTTATATCTTATCTGTAGCAGATTTAGTTTATTTTCTTCTTTAGTTTTGTATGAATGGAATAGAGTTGGTATTTTGTTGATATATCGATCTATTCTTATTTTCTCCTTATTTATATTAATATATACGGCATTCATTAGTCTTTCTTCCAAGAGTTTCACGTCATTCAGGTTTTCTAATTGATGATGTATGATGAACTCTGCGGCTGCCGTTGGTGTTTTCACCCTTGTGTGACTTATTAGGTCAATAATAGTGTCGTCGCGCTCATGTCCGATTCCGGTAATGATAGGGAGGGGGAATTGTGCAATGTTTTCTGCCAAAAGTAGCGAGTCGAATCCGTATAAGTCGGATGTAGCTCCGCCACCTCTGATTATAACAACTGCATCCCATTTACTGATGTCGGTTGCAATGGTGTTAAGAGCTTGTATTATGCTTGGTTCAACATTTTCTCCTTGCATAATTGCAGGAAAGAGTTGGACGTTGAATTTTAGACCATATTTATTGCTTGAGAGTTGATTTCTGAAATCTCCCCAGCCTGCGGCTGTTTCGGTAGATATTACAGCGATATTTTGAAGTAAAGTAGGAAGTGGTAGTTCTTTATTCATATCAGCCACTCCTTCTTCTTTTAGTTTCATTATTATCTCTCTTCTTCTTCGTGCTATATCGCCTAAAGTGAATGTAGGGTTTATATCGACAACAGATAAAGAGTAACCGTATATCTCACTGAATGTAACTTCAACTTCAACCATTACCAGCATTCCTGCTGATAATGTCATACCGGTTTCTTTTTCAAAATATTGTTGAATGATTTTCCAGTTGTTAGCCCATACTTGCCCTTTTGCTTTGGCTATAATTGTGCCAGAATCATTACTTTTCTGTATGAATTCAAGATAGCAATGTCCATTGCTGTTTTGTCTTACATCTATCAGTTCTGATTGCAGCCAAACGGTTTCGTAAAATCCGTTGTTTATGGTTTTACGAACCAGATGATTTAATTCATATAGTGTAAGCGGTTTCATAAGCATGGTTTTTTGCCATTAAGGAACTTAACAAAATTATCGTATGATTTGTCAATATAATTAAGTTCGTAGGGTTGTATGTCGAGTGAGAATGTACTTTTAATATCTTTTATGTCGAAATAGCATTGCAAGATACTTGCCATATTATATGACTTGTCAGTATTCTTTTTTATTAGTACGATACATGTTTGTCTTACGATGTTATGGTTGTCGCTAATGTATTTCAAATGCTTGAATAATGTGAAATAAGCATGGTCGGATGATTCGTTTAGCAGAATACTGATAAGGGATTGTGGCGAATCAGTTTTGAATAAACTGTAGAAGTCTTCAATCTGTTCGTGTGATGTCAGCAATGGTATTGCCATCTTCAAGATTTTAATATTTGAGTCGGGATGCTTCTCGTTAAACCATTGTGCAGTTTCTTGTGCTTCTTTGCAGTCAAGAGACAGTTTGTTTTGTTTTATCAGATTTGATATTGCCAGAATTCCGCTTATGAATGATTGTGGTCTATACATGTTAAGATGCATGTATGTATCCCAAAAGTTCTCGTTGTCAAGTTTGGGCAGAATCTGTTCCCTGATGATTTTCTCAGACCTTCTGAAGTCTGAGTTTGTCATGCGATTGAAGCAATTATATAGTCCTTCCCAATCTTTATGACTTATGAATTGTGTTATTGGAGTTGATATAGTCATATATAATTATCTTGTCAATGAGAATTTCATGCTTATACCAAAATCAGCGGTGGTCGTAGGGTATGAACTTGTGGAAACGAGAGGTACGTTCTTCTGCCAATCCAAGAATCCGCTTAATGTAAGAAGATTACTGAACACATAATCAGCAGACATTGCAAGTTTATATGCTGTACTACCATTTGTAGCTGTGGTCATTTGAGTTTGAATGTTTCTGTTGAGCGCATTCTGCATACGATATGAGAAATCCAAACGTAGATTAAGATCGTGGCTGATTCCTCCTACGCGTGTTTTTGACTTGGAGTTTTTATTGGAACTATCGTTTTCGCTTTCGTTCTTGTTTTTGCTGTTTTTCTTGTTGCTCTTTTTGCTTTTCTCTCCACTTTGAATGTTCTTTGCTCCGAATAAGTTCAAGTCTTTGATCTTATAACCGAATCCTACAACAATGTCATCGGAATAGTTTTCAGTTAATGCAACACTTGTCATACTAAGATTCAGTGTTCTTGTCTTACGATATTCCATTCTTGTTGTTAATCCATTATTGAACGTCATGTCAACTCCGATAAGAGGAGAGAAAGCTTCGTTGATACTAACGGTGTTGACATTATACATGCTGTTTGGAATAGGATTTCCTGTAGTTACATCCATAATGAAGCCCATATCACCCATGAAGGCCATGTAGTTTGTAAATGAGTTGTATGCACCTACTGTGTATATACTCTTGTAGGCGTGGTTGATATTGAAACTTCTGAATTTGTTGGCAAACCAAGGAAGCTTTGACAAACCGCTGTATGATACACTCCAGTTAGGCATCATTTTTAATAATGCAGGGAATATCTTAAGTGGTATTTTTCTTGCATCGTTATTACAATATGCGGCAAGGAATGCAGGTACCATTACGTCTGCAGAGTATTTATCAATACCACCATTTGCAGGGTCGTATGGCTTGCCTTCGAATTGTTCTCCGCTACCGATAGGGTAGGTAGTATTTGAATATGCGTTTTCAAGTCGGTTTTGTATGATGTCTATGTTCTTGATAAAGTCGTTAAATGGTTGTGAGTTGTAGTTGTTATCAATATTACCACGATTAGCGAATGCGCTGCTTGCAGAAATAACTGTCATTGAGAAACTACCGCTTTGAGTTACAGGCATTCCTGCATACATGTATCTGATACTCTTTGATTTATTCACGACTCGTGTTGCATTAAGATCGATTTTTAGATCTCTTAATGGTTCCAATGTCATTCTGACTTGAATATCCTCGGATGCATTAGTTGTGATAGGAGTGGTGATGCTTGAGTCGTTGTCAATTAACCATCCGTTTTGAATAGCTTTATTGACATAACTATCTCCGACAGCACCAAATGCGAAGTCTAGTCCAGGTGACAGAATACCATTTATAGATTTTTGTCCGAAAGCATCTCCGATTTCGTTCTTCAAGCCAGGTAAGGCCAAAGAATAAGAGTTTCGATATGTTATGTTTGCGTTACGTATCATCATTAATCCTCTTGCAATCACTTGCATTGATTTATACCAACCTTTTTCTTCGAGAGGTTGTTTTGGTGTGATAGTAACTTTCAATGGTATAGTGTCTTGATTCTTTATGCTTATCTTGTTTGCGTCAACGCGTTTATACTTGAGGTCGTATGATTTTCCACTCTCTGTAGTTGCTTTGACAATGATTCTACGTGTGTTGAATCCGTGAGTTAATTCGGTGTTGGTAGAGTCGTTTAATGTAACATTAGTTGTAGAAGACTTGCCGTTTTTCTGGTTCTTGTTGGAAGTCTGTTCTTTTGCTGCCTTATTATTATCAGATGCAGCATCGTTCTTGTTCTTAGAACTATTCTTTTTGGTTGTGGTATCTTTTGTTGTTCTGTTTCTGTTGTTACGAGAGTTACTTGAGAATCGTTGTTCTGTTTTCTCAAGGAAACTCCATTTCTTATAAAGAGTCTCAAAGTTGATTTTACTATTAATGTTTATAGTTCTTTGAGTATTTGCCATATGACCAAGAGATGTACCATCTTCCAATTCTGTTCCTCTGTTCCAATGGTATGAAGCATTGTAACTACCGTCTGCACTAATCCAATCGAGTAATGGAATTTTGTTTAGTGGTAGGTTGTATGATCCTGTGAATGTTGAGTTGTATGTCAATGGTCTACCAAATGAAGCCAAACTATGTTTAACAGAGTCTTTCCATGCTTCATAAGCATCAGGGTACAAACTCTTGTTAATAACGGTATAAGGCTCTTCTATTTCTGCATGTGTAGCAGATGTATATGATAATCTGAGTGCTTTGAATATGTCCCATCGTATATTAAACTGACGATTCCATAAGAATTGTTCTGAGAATACGACTGGTAGTTGAGTACCTGCATCAATGTCGCGTTCTTGGAACTCGTAATAATTACGAGTAAGATCGGTATTGAATGAGATACTTTGTGGTAGGTAATTAAGATTTTGGGCTTTAATTATGTCGAGCCACTTAGATTTACCTTTTATTTTTTTGAATGGTTCCCATGTTTTGTATTTTGGACTATAGTTATATGAGAAGTTTGCTTTCCAGTTTTCGTCGTTCTCATATACGATAGTTTCGCCAGTTTTGTATCTTTGACTATAAGAATAGCTGACGGCGAAGTTGGCAGGGTCAAAAGGCATTGGGCGTGGACTTGTATAGTTTGACTTCCAATTGCTTAATGACAGATTCTTTGTTTTTACGATTGTTTCAGTGAGGTTGCTGAGAGAATCACGAGCAAATGAAGATTCGCATTCATTAAGTGCGTCTTTCAAAAGCATGTCGGTGTCAAAAGGATTGTATTTAGGTGACACCTTCTGCCATGAATAAGAATAATACAAAGGCAAGTTCATTTTCCATTTATCAGGAAATAGTTTACCCAATTCAATATTAGTTGTAATATTCCATTCGTATAAGTTATCATCGCGTCGTGATGCTACATTCTCTTCAAGTCCTCCGTATCCAGCGGTTTCCATGTGACCAGCAAGGTTAATGCTTCCTAAATCGGATAATTGCATGCTTAAGTTACCTTGTGCAGCGTAACCACCTTCGTTATTATAGTCTTGTAATCTTAATTCGTTAACCCAAACCTCGACAGAGTTAGTTTTACGACCGTTATTTCTTACACCAATCATCATTGTTTTTACTTCTCCCAATGAAGGGTTACCGATAACGCTTATTTTGTTGTTAGGTCTGTTAGGATCATAGTCATAGTACATTTGTGTATAACTTAATCCATTACTAGCCTTAGCTTTGTTTCTTTTATGCTTTATTTCTGTTAATATATTGAAGTCAATATCCAGCATATTCTCTTCTGGCCACACAGCTTCGCAACCAGAGGTTGTATATGTGTCGTAGTGTCCAGGTGCAGTTAATTTCAGAGGTATCTCATATTCATAGTAATTACTCTTGTAGTCACTTCCCAAACGGATGAAGACACTCATCTGATTGTCCTGCAAGTCATGTTCTTGGCCTTCTAATGCGTTAGCGTGAACAAACATTTGTACGTGTTTGTATTTGCGCAGATCTTGATTCATTGTTTTGTATACGGCACGTGCATCTCCCGAAGCCAAATCTTCAACAGTGATAGACAAGGCTTGTTCGTTGTTTTGTGTTAATTGGCGTTGTTGAGGGTCAATAACACGTGTGATACCTGGTGGTAACACATAGTTTACAGGAGTTTTATCGTTGTTCTCCTCGATATTTACTGCTGCAGTGTGGATAGAACCGCTAATACTTGGTTTGTCTCCAGTGTATAATGGTTGTGTATAATTTCTCCATTCTCCTCTGACGAGATCGAGTGATGCGAATCGCAATACGATAGGTTCTTCGAAGTCGGTGAGATACATACGCATGAATCGAATACTACTGAGGTCGCTGATACTTCCGACTTTCTTCTCATATTCATCAACAGGGATACGGAACTGATACCAAGTAGCTTCTTCTGTCTTTCCGTTTCTAAGTTTTACACTTGTTTTTCTTTCGTCCACAATGAAATTACGTCCGACTTTCATTTCCTCTGGTCGGATGTTAACATGATATTCAAAGAAATTCTCGTATTCATTCATTGTATAGTCCTGATTTACATCTTCAACATCAGGTGTGGTTTTGTAAGCGGTACTATATGATTCTCCGCTTTCACTTGAATTAGGTGAGTTACCCTCAGGGCTATTGATTCTTTTATATCTATCGAGAATAGATGTTTGGTTTGCATCGAAGTCCGAACCACGATAATAATGATAGTCGTCACCTGCTGGGTCTTCATAAAGAGAAGAGTAAACCTCTGGTGCGACTTTGTCTTTCATTTGTTTGAGATAATCTGCATAAATGCCGAATTCTCTTTCTTCTTTATCAGACAAACCATTCAAACCGACGTCTTGTTTTTGTCGTGCTCCAGATTCGTTGCTGAATGAATAAACAACACTTTTTTCAGCAGGAACACGTCCCCATAAAGTAGAGTCGGTATGTGAAAAAGCATCGCTTACAGGGAGTCCGCTTTCATAAGATTTTTTACCATCTTTCAAGACATCCTCACTTATATCTCCGAGGTTAAAATAAAGGTCACCTCCGTATCGTTTGCCGCTATTTTCTTTGTTTGTATAGATAAATGGATCAAGCATCCAGAACTCAACATATTGCACATTTGATGTTTCAAAGTCGCTTGCATCTATTTTTTTTGTCATACCTCCCCATCTTGATGCAGGATTATTCAGATTACCATTTCTGTCAACATCTGTATCAAGGTTGTATGGTCCGCGTTCACTTGGATAATATGCTACATTCAAGATTGGCAGAGTATTGCTTTCTCCTGAGTTGGTATCACGGTTAGGATATACTTCGCGAACATAAACTTCACGTACATAGTGATTAGAAAGTTGTTCAAGGTCGTTTTTCAAGTGACTTGGAGTTAGTGACGAACTTCGTCTTGTGAAGAGTGGGTCGATGCTATACCATGCGAGTCTTGCTCTATTGTATCCATATTTCACATCGTTTTTCAGATTGCCATTAGTTAAATGGGATGGGGTAGAACTTAATCCCCATGAACTTGGTCTGCTCTCATCTATACCGCTCTTGGTCTCTTCAAAATCATCAAGATATGATGCATTGCCTTGTACTCCAGAAGTCTTACCAGCAATTAATTGTGCAAACTCAGCATTAAAATTGATACTTGATGGTTGTGAAACGTTGATTAATGGGAGCTTGTCAATTAGATTGGTTAACCATTGGCTTTGTTGTTTCCAATTCAGATGAAGTCCCCATATCGTGTTGTTCAGCGGTTCGTCACCCATTTTGACTTTTGTGGTTTGTGCTTGTTCGCTTAGGTGCATGTACGTACCTCCTAATTGGAAGTTTTTACTGAAATCATACGTCCAGTTTACTCCCAACATGGTTTTTCGTATTAAGGAGAAGTCTGATTGGCTTTCCAGACTGACACTTACATTGGTTCCAGCGTCAATAATACTTTGATTGATTATGTTGACCTTTCCTGCAGAATAATTCACTGTATAGTCTGTACCTTCGGTTAATGTTACTCCACCAGCAGTTACAACAACTGACCCTTGTGGAATGTTCATACTACCAAGGTCTATTTCGCTTCCTGATGAGGCTTTATATTCACCTTCGAGAGTGAATTTATTCTTTTCTGCAACTTGTTTTGCTACGGTTTTTGTAGAATCATAAAGTTCGTCGTAACAATATTTATCAGCAAGTTGATCATTCTTTAATCTGTCACGGAGCCATTGTCCGAAAGGTTCCACAACAGGGAATACAATTCGTCCGTTTTGTGCTTCTATTGTATATCCGTCGATAAAGTCGAATTTACCATTAGGATTCGTTTTCATGTTGTCATCCAATCGGTCAAGATTCATCATCTTGAGGATGGTTGTGTTTTTAAACAAAGGCTCTGGTATGTATGATAATGTCACACCAGTTGTGTCGCTTTGATATTTTATGTCAAGTTTGAATTTCTCTTTCTGTACAGAATTGGCATTAAGAGAATATACATTCTTCATCATCAAATCCCAGTTTCCTATTTTAGGAGAGTTGCTTGTGTTTTTAAGCAATTTTACGATAAGAGCTTTATCGTTGTCTTTGATGTCTGAAGAGAATTCTCCTACTTGATATGTATTTCCGCCGTATGTATATTCATATGAGATAGCCAATACATTGTTTGTTTGCAATGTGCTCTTTAATGAGATATATCCTAAGTGCTTGTTAAGTGTATATTCGTTGGATGACAGCAGACGTGCATTCTCAACTTTCTCATAATCGACACCACCAACAAGAAATTGGTCGAGAATACTACTTGTCTTGTCAACCGATCTGATGTTAGGATAATTATCTATGATATTTGAGTATAGTGTATTTGATTGGTTTTGTGGTTGTTGAGTGCCTTTTGGAGTCCAGATGTTATTATATATCTTGTCGTGTTCAGCCAAATCAACAAAACCAACAATGTCGCGAGTGTTTTCTGTTGCTCCAGATGTGTTTGTAACCCATATTTCAACACGATTGATTGTAACGCCTGATGTGATTGTAGGAAGGGTAGCACATGCAATATCATATTGATCGCGGAAATATTGGGCGATAAAGAAGTGACGGTTTTCGTCGTAATTGTATGCTTGGATTTCAAAAGGAGTTAATTGGGCTCCTCCTTTAGATGCGACTGTTTGTGATTTTGATTTTTTCTGTGAAACGACAGTCTGCAGATTTAATTTTCCGAATTGTAAATCCGTTCTGATACCAAACAATGATTGTGAGCCTCTTACAAGTGAGTTGTTTGATGGGAAACTAACGTTTCCTGCTTCCAAAAGTCGTACAATCTCGTCTTCTTTTCCTTCGTAACTGAGTTTTAGATTTTTTGCATCATAATCAAATGTGGATTCTGTATTGTAGTTGAGATTGAAATCCATTTTATCGCCAATGCTGGCATTGACATTGATATTAATTTTCTCATCAAAATCAAAGTTCTTGACCGTTCTGTTTCTTTCTGTGAGAGATGGGTTGTCTGTATATTTATAGTTATAACCGAATTTTAGTTCTGCGCTACCATTAGTCTTGATTCTAACGCCCCCGGGGCCGAAAATTTTTTCAGCAGGTCCAAGGTCGAAATGCATGTCTGTAAAGTCGAATTTTTCTTTACCTTTTCGTGCGAACAAAGAGTCGTTGCGCTCACGGAAATATCTGTTTATAGATTTACGTTCATTCCATTTAAGATATTCTTCTGGCGTCATGATATATGGCGCACTAAGAAAATTGTCGCCGAGACGAGTACCTACACGATAAAAACCTTGTTTCTCATCATAAATAGCAGTGTCTATGGCTATGTTTTCAGGTGTAGCCAAATCCAATGATGTTTCTATTGGTTTTTCGTCATTTGTGTAATCAGTCTTTTTAACTTTTACATGTGATAATGTGTCAAGTTGTGACTGGCTTGTGCTTGGTGAATTAGTGTATGATGAAGGACTATAAGTGGCGGCAAAGGTAAAAACCATTGCCAATGTCATAATGAAAATTAATATATATCTTAATTTATTCATTCTGGAATTCAACGTATGAATTAAAGTAATTTTGTATTAAAACTACTTCTTATAACATCTTTAATGCTAATTTAATAACTTTTTCAACAGGAGCATCGGGCTCTTCTGTTAAAATAGAACGAACAACTTTTGATGTTGGTGCAGGAGGAAAGCCTAACATCTTCAATGCTTCAACAGCTTCGTTATATAATTCTTTGTTAATAGTGAGCTGTTGGCTATTGCTGCTGTTACGTGGTTCGCTGTCAATTATACCAAGAGATGCTATTTTATCTTTTAGTTCAAGTATGATTTTTTGTGCTGTTTTCTTTCCTAAACCTTTTACGGTTGATAACAAACGGTCATTTCCTTCTTCTACGATATTACAGAATTCATATGCTGAGAATGACGACAATATTGTTCTGGCAGTATTTCCACCAATACCAGAAATACCGATTAGCATAAGGAATAGTGATCGTTCGTTTTTAGTGGCAAATCCAAAAAGAGTCCATGCGTCTTCTCTAATAGCTTCGTACACATAGATTTTAGCTTCTTCTTTGCCTTGTAAAACAGAATAAGTGTTAAGTGATATGTTGATAAGATATCCTACACCCGCACATTCTATTGTTGCTGTTGCTGGAGTAAGTTCATCTATTCGTCCTTTTAAGTACTCTATCATATTTTGTTTATATTGCATTTATTCTTCATGTATGGATTTAACCGATGAAAATCGTTTTCAATCAATGAAGAATATACAGTTTCTGCATTAATTTATTATAAATATAATAACGTAAAAAAACAATTATTATTGCAAAGGTACGAAATTATTTACAAAAATTGTGTTTTTATTCTGTTTTTATTAGAAAATAAATATAAACGATTTGTCTGAAAATCGGGGCTTTGTAGGTTTAGAATCGTTTATTTCTTGTAAGTGTGATTTGTTGTGATGTGAAACTAACTGTGGACAGTCTATGTGTTATAAAAATAATGGTTCTGTCTGTATATTTCTGTTTGAGATTTGTTAGTAATATTTCTTCTGTTTGTATGTCCAATGCTGATGTGGCCTCATCAAGCAAGAGAATCTTAAATGGACGAAGTAATGCGCGTGCTATGGCAATACGTTGAGCCTGTCCTTCAGACAAGCCTCCTCCTCCTTCTCCGCATAATGTGTCGAGTTTGTCGGGAAGGTCTTTTACGAAATCTGCTTGAGCAATATTGAGGGCTTCATACATCTGGGATGTCGTAGCTTGTGGATTGCCTATTCTTAGGTTGTCTCTGATTGTTCCAGAGAAAAGTGTATTTCCTTGTGGAACATAACTGAATAGTTTTCTGGTGTTAACTCCTGCTATAATTTCTTTGTTGTCGTTTACATCATCAGAGTTAAGCGCTTGAGTGCAGTTTTCTTTGAAAATAGTTATATTGCCTTCGTTGGGTTCGATGAGTGCCAGCATGAGTCTTAGCATGGTGGTTTTGCCAGCCCCAGTTTCGCCTAAGACAGCAGTGAAAGTACCTGGCTTAAATTCATAATTGAAGTTTGACAAAATATCATATTTTTTGTCGTTGTATCTGTATGAGATATTATTGAAACGAATACCGAATTTTGATGATGAATCTTCAAGGTCAATATCAGTTTGTTGCAATTCTTTTTCTTCAGCTGGCAGTTCTTCTAATTCCATTAATCGTTCAGATGAAGTGAAACTATTGACGAATGTAGGTAATAATCTACTGAACTCAAGCAGTGGGTGTTGTATCCTACCGATTAATTGTGTGAATGCCATTAGTACTCCAACTGTGATTAATCCTTCGTTGAGTTGGTATAAACTGAATATTAATGCGATAAGTGCCCCTCCTCTAAATCCGATGAACACAAGAGTTCTTGTTAGGATAGAAAATTGTGCTCTGTATTTTATTTGCCATCTTAATAATGATTGATGCTTGTCGAGTTTTTCAATCATGGTGTTGGCAATTTCCATTACCTTTATCACCATTTTGTGTTGTATGCTTTCTTGGATAATTGACTGAATCGTACTATTGCTATCTTTGATTTTGCGTACGATCCGTCTCATCTTACGAAAATATAATTTACTGAGTAACAAGAAGAATGGCGATGCAATTATTAGAATGTAAGCAAGATATGCATCCATATTGAGAAGGTAAATAAAGGATGCGATAAATTGTATTAATAATGTGACGATAAAAGGAAGGACTTCGGTCATTAAGTTAACAATATCGTTAACATCCCCGAATAAACGATTAAGAATATCGCCGCTATGAAATTTTTCGATTCCCTGCCATTTACTTTTTAATAGTTGGTTGAAGAATTGTTGTTGCATTAAGTTTTGAGTTTTTACTCCCAAAACTGCAGCAATCCATGTATGGGCGATATTACATATAAATTCACTGATAATGATTAGGATATAGAAACCGCCCATCATCATTAGTGGTCCGTTTGTTTTGCCAGCTGCTATGTCGGTCAGTTGGCGCAACACTTCCACTCCAATCAATCCTAAGATGACCTGAATAATCCCAATTGTGACGTTTAAGAGTGCCTGTTTCCGGCATTCTTTATTATGACGCCACAACCATTTTATGATTGTTTTAGTTGGGTATTTAGTCTTGTTGAAGTGCATTCAATGGGTATTTGTTCTATTCTCTTATATCGGCTCCCCACATCATTTTTGCTCTTAGAGTTGAAAAGAAACTTGCTTCTTGTTTTGTTATTACTTTAACGCAGTAAGGAGCCTTACTTATTTGCAGATGTATTCTGTCAGGGTATCCTTGGCTACGTCCGTCAAGAGAAACAAGGAAATTATTGCTTCTGCTTTCAACACATAAATCAATGGTAGAATTACCACCTATGACTAACGGACGCATGTTAAGACTATGTGGTGCAACAGGGGTGAGAGAGATTGTGTCGATTTCTGGCATTATTATAGGTCCACCCACACTGAGGGAGTATGCAGTACTTCCGGTTGGTGTTCCTATGATGAGACCATCGGCTTGATATGTTGTGAGATATTCCCCATCAATTGAAGTGTGAATACAAATCATAGCGGAGATATCGTGTTTGAGAATTGCTATCTCGTTAAGAGCGAAGGGATATCCCACGAGTGGCATTTCTTCGCATGTTATTTTTAGTACACTATGTTTTTTTACGTTATAATTACCTTCAATAATAGTTGTTAAGGCCTCTTCAATATTATCAGGTGAAAAACTTGCGAGAAAACCTAAACGTCCAGTGTTAATGCCTAAGATAGGGATTTCCTTGTCTCCGACACGACTGGCAACATCAAGGAATGTACCATCGCCTCCCATACAAATTGCAATATCGGCATTGAACTCATTCCCTTTGATTATCTCACATTTAGGAATCTCAATTTGCATGCTGTTGTGTAGGAAATTATAGAATCCTTCAGCAATAGCTATATCCATATTTAATTCAGTGGCAGTAGCAAGTAATTTTTGTACGGCCATGGATTTCTTTTCTTGATACACATTTCCAAAGAGTGCAATCTTAAATTTTTTAGATTCCATATGTGTTTTTACTTTTTTTAGTATAAATAATCTTAATGATTTTATATCACCTCAGAAATTTTCCTTAATTTTGCGGCAAAGATACAAAAAATATGGCTAAGTTAAGTGTAAACATTAATAAAATTGCAACAATACGCAATGCTCGCGGTGGAAATAACCCCGATATATTGCAGGTTGCTCGTGATTGTGAGAAATTTGGTGCTGATGGTATAACAGTTCATCCACGTCCAGATGAGCGTCATATACGTTATCAGGATGTTCGTGATTTAAAACCTATATTGACAACCGAATTCAATATAGAGGGATATCCTCAGAAGAGTTTTATAGATCTTGTTTTGGAAGTTCGTCCAGCACAAGTCACATTAGTTCCTGATAGTCCTGAGCAGTTAACTTCCAATCATGGTTGGGATACTCAGAAAAATTATGTTTTTCTTACAGAGATAGTTAAGGAATTCAAAGAAAAAGGAATTCGTACATCAATATTTGTAGATCCTGTACCACAAATGATTGAATTGTCTGCTAAGTTGGGTGCTGATCGTGTGGAGTTGTACACTGAACCATATGCTTCAGCATATCCAAAAGGAAAAGAAATGGCAGCACAACCATTTGTAGATGCAGCACAAGTGGCTCATAATTGTGGCTTAGGTTTGAATGCTGGTCATGATTTGAGTTTGGAGAATTTACGTTATCTTATTGAGCGTATTCCTTTTATCGATGAAGTAAGTATCGGACATGCGTTGATTTGTGATGCACTCTATTTAGGTTTGAATGAAACTATCAAACAATATAAAGATTGTTGTAAATAACTGTAAATAATTATGTTATGCAGGAATTAAGTATTTTAGAATTAGCAAAACAAGGTGGATGGATAATGATTGTCCTTGCGGTCTTGTCTATAGTTGCAGTGTATATATTTACAGATCGTTTCCTTGCAATACGCAGTGCAGGAAAGGTTGATAAGTTATTCATGAATCGTATTCGTGATTATGTTAAGAATAACGATATGCGTTCAGCTATAAATTATTGTAGGGTGACAAATACAACAACAGCACGTATCATCGAACGTGGACTCAGTCGTATTGGTCGTCCTGCGCCAGAAATTCAGACTGCTATCGAGAACACAGGAAATCTTGAAGTTGCAATATTAGAAAAACGTCTTCCAGTGTTGGCAACAATTGCATCAGGCGCTCCGATGATAGGATTCCTCGGAACCGTTATTGGTATGGTTGAGGCTTTTTGGCAAATGTCAAATGCTGGAGGCAATCTTGACATAAGTATGTTGTCGGGAGGTATTTATCAGGCTATGGTCACTACTGTTGGGGGATTGATAGTCGGTATCATTGCGTTGTTTGCATATAATTACCTCGTGGCAAAGATAGACGGAGTTGTTAATGAAATTGAGCGTGAATCACTTGCTTTTATGGATTTAATGAATGAATAAATATGTCTATTAAACGCAGAACAAAAATATCTCCGACTTTCAGTATGTCGTCTATGACTGACATCATATTCTTGTTGTTGATTTTCTTTATGATAACAAGTACTATGGTGTCTCCTAATGCAATAAAAGTGCTTTTACCGCAGAGTAAAAAACAAACAACGGTAAAGGCTGTATCCCATGTTGTTATCGACAAGGATTTGAATATGTTTTATGCATTGGGAAATGAAAAGGAACAACCAGTTTCGCTTAAAGAATTGCCTTCAAGGTTAAAAAAGGCTCAAAACGATTCTACCGAGTTGTTTGTTTCATTATATGCTGACGAATCTGTTCCGTATAAAAATATTGTTGAAGTTTTGAATGTAGCCAATGAGAATCATTTCAAAATGGTTCTTGCTACTCGTCCGCCAGAAAAATAAATGACAGATAAAAAACGCCGTACAATATCAACCTTAGTCACAGTATTTGTACATGTTATGGTATTGATACTGATGATGTTGGTAACCATGCATCTCGTGGATCAAAACGAGATGAATGATGGTGTGCCTGTTCTTCTTGGTAATGTGGATGATGCCGCAGGTGAAGAAGGCGATGGAATCCCTGATAAATCTTCATCGGATGATAATGAAGATATTAACACACCTGAAAGCAATTCTTCACAAGAACAGGAATCGGTGTCGGAACCTTCTGAAGCAGTGGCTAAACCACAAATCACACAAGAAAACGAACCATCTGTCTATAAAAAGAAAGTTAAGAGCGATACACCGACAGATGTGAAGTCGCAAGCAGATAAAGAATCAAAATTAAAAGCCGCACAAGAAGCCAAACGCTTAGCAGAGGCAAAAGCAGAAAAGGAAGCAAAATTGAAGGCTGAGGCTGAAGCGAAAGCAAAGGCCAAGGCAGAAGCAGACGCCAAATTGAAAGCCGAGATGGAGGCGAAACAAAAGGCAGAAGAGGAAAAGAAACAGCGTCAGGCCGCTGTTAATAGTCGTGTGTCTGGAGCCTTCGGAAAAGGAGGAAAAACTGGTGATAGTGGAAATGGTCAAAATGCAGGAAATCAAGGTAGTACCACTGGAAATAGTAATACTGGTAATGTTCATGGTGTTGGTGGCTCTGGTAATGCCTCAGCAAATGTTGGTACAAGAACAGTGAAGGTGTTGGTGAAGCCTACATATGATGATCCAACAAGTGAAGGACAGATAGTTGTGGCTATTATAGTGAATGCTCAAGGAAAAGTAATTTCAGCCAATATCAAGAGTTTTACAACAACATCAGCCGCTTTGCAATCAGCCGCTTTAAAAGCCGCACGCAATTCTTCGTTTAGTACAGGTGAATCTAACGAAAATGGTACTATTACCTATGTCTTTAAGCAACGATAATTTATGTTGCGCAATACTATTTATAGCTACTTGTAATCGTATAAATTAAAAAACTACGTTTTTTGTTGGTGGTTTAAATCAAAAAATGTAACTTTGCCAATAATAATGCATTATTGAATTAATATGCACCAAATCTAATCTATGTATTGGGTTTGAACGTTTTTGAATGAATAAAACAATAAAAAGAATTATACATGCACTTTTGTGGGTGGTATTGGCACCGATAATACTGGTGCTTTTGTTGTTTATTGCTTTATACATTCCCCTTGTTCAGAAATGGGCAGTTGATATAGCTGCGGAAAAGTTGTCAGAAGAGATGGGCATGCGTGTAACCGTAGATTGTGTGCTACTGAAATTTCCTTTAGATTTGAGTTTAGGCGGTGTTGTTGCCATTAAGGATGATGTTTCAGTGTTTAATGGAAAGGAACTTCCAGCTGATACAGTGTTGAATTGTGAAGAGTTGCTGCTTAACGTAAGTGTATTGCCTTTGTTCTCAGGAGAATTACAGGTTGATGAAGTTTCGTTGAAGAACACCCATGTAAATACCCTTGATTTGATTGACGCATTGATGATACAAGGTCATGTGGGTGATTTGCATTCTGATAACATATCAATGCTTTATAAAGAGGGTAGTGCCACAATCCCTAATTTATCATTATCAAATTCTAATTTGATATTAACCCTTGCAGATAGTGTTCCAGAGGATACAACCGAAGAAGAACCAGTATTTCTGAGAGTTATAGACATGAAGCATGTGGCTATGGATGATGTGGCTTTGCAACTGAATCTGTCGCCAAGTCAAGACTCAATGTCAGTTACTACTCATTTTGATAAAGCTGTATTATCAACCCGTTTGAATTTAGAGAACGGAGATTATTTCGTTAATGACCTTACTGTGTCTGATAGTTATATCGGATGGGATGTTGGTGAGGCTGCGAAAGTAGATTTCTCGTTGGATAACTTGACAAAGAAAGAAATCAAAGGCTTTAACCCTAATCACATAAACATGTCAAATGTGAATCTGGAGATTGATTCACTATCGTATTTGTCTTCGGGCGATCTTTATGTGGGTATAAATAAACTATCGGCAAATGATAGGAGTGGTCTTTGTGTAGATAATGCAAAGGGCACCTATCGCATGGACAATAAAGCTCTCTATCTTGATGATTTTTATTTGAAAACACCCGAAAGCGATTTACATCTGAATATGCAGATGGATATGAATGCGTGGGATGAAAAAGACCCAGGAGTATTCACAATCTCTGCGCAAGGTACAGTCGGTAAATCAGATATAATGCAATTTACCAACGATTTCACAAGTCAGTTTGATAAATCATGGCCAAATCAATCCATGACACTTGATATTGATGCAACAGGAAATATGCAGAACTTGTATATAAATCATTTGACGGCACAAATGCCAGGTGCATTCAATATCTCCACAAGCGGAAGTTTTTCAAATTTGATGAGTGCTGACGGAAATATGGATTTTGATGTTCATATTGATGCTACAGGCCAAAATCTTGCATTTGTAAAGAGTTTTATGCCTGCGGATGTTCGCAATAGTTTTAATATACCTCGAGGAGTGTCTCTCAATGCCGATATGTCAATGCGTCGTGGTGTGATTAAAGCCAATGCAATGTTGAGAGCCGGAGGTTCTGCTGCAAGAATAATTGCAGATTATGACACAAACTCTGAATATTACATGATCGATTTGGATGCTAAGAATTTCTTGGTCAACAGTTTTGTCCCACTTCCTGAAACAACAAAAATTACAGGTCATGTATATGCTAAAGGCAAGGGATTCGATTTTAATTCCCCATTATGCTATACTAATGCAAAATTGAATCTGGCCCATGCTTCATATGGACAATACTATCTCACTAAAACACAAGCAGCCTTATCGTTAAAGAATCATCATCTTGGCGCGAATATAGATACTTCAGATCCTCGACTTATTGGTCATTTTGATATTGATGGCACCATGACAGGCAAGAATATAGCCGCAAATGCGGTAATTGATTTGCCATATGCCGATATAAAAGCATTGGGATTTAGTGCAGATCCTTTAACAGCAACCGCCACACATGGAACATTGAATTTCAGTAGTAATTACTATGATTTGTTCTTAGTGGATATGAATATACAAGGGGTACAGATTACAATGAACGAGAAAGATAGTCTGGTTACCGATTTGTTCGATTTATATGCAATGAGTACTGTTGATTCAACCGCCATCTCTGCCAAAACCGGAGATTTCGTCTTGAATATGTATTCTCCTAATAATCTCTTTAAGTTAATTGATAAGTATTCATTAGTAGGAAAAACATTAGGACAGCAATTGAAAGATCGTGACTTGAATCTAGACCAGATTAAGTCTATGATGCCAGAAGCAACGCTTTATGCTAAAATAGGTAATGATAATCCAATTAGCAAGTTTATCGCACTCAAAGGATATGAATATAACGAAATCTCTGCAAATCTGCAGACTTCAAAAGAATTCGGTTTGCGAGGAGATGCTCATGTGTATGCTTTTAAGACTGATTCGATGAGTGTAGATACTATATTCTTTAATCTTCAGCAAGATTCCACATATATATCATTCAACTCAGGTATAACATGTAGTGAACAAGAACTCTTTCCTGCGTTCTCAGCTTACGTGGATGGACATATCGAACCTAACAAAGCCGATGTGCGTCTTTCGTTCTTTGATGAGAACCATGAAAAAGGACTTGATTTAGGATTTAGAGGAGTTATAGGAGAGGATAGTGTGTTACGTATGACATTGTTCCCTGAAAAACTTATTATTGCATACAGAGAATTTACAGTAAGTCCTGAGAGTTATATCCATTTGCATAAGAAAAATCGTATGTTTGCCGATGTGTTTATGCAATCAACATCGGATAGTTGTACGATATCATTGAAAGCAAACCCTGATGATACGCAATTACAGAATATAAATGCGGTCATAAATAATGTGGATTTAAAACAATTGCTTACAGTTTTGCCTTTTGTCCCACGTATGACAGGAAATCTCAGTCTTAGTGCGGATTATATAGCCACCGAGGATAATTATTCAGTGGAAGGACTTGTCAGTGCAGACGATTTTACTTATGAGGGTGTGCCAATGGGAAATATTATGACAATGTTCAGATATCATCCTATCGGTGATTCAGGTCATGATATAAATGCTGTGTTGTTCCAAAATGAATATTCTGTAGCAAAAGTTGCCGGAACATATAATGTTGACGGAAATAACAAATTGGATATGTCCGTTATCTTGGAACAATTGCCAGTATCTTTAGCAGATCCTTTCATTCCTGATAATATTTGTGCTTTTGAGGGTGTGATTGATGGATTGATTAATGTGAAAGGACCATTAGATTCATTAATATTCAATGGAAATATTTATCCTGACGATGTTCATGTGTATAGTGATATCTATTCCTTCGATTTGCGATTAGGTAATGAACCAATCACATTTAGTAATAGTTTGTTAAGATTTAATGGAATTAACATATATGGCGCTCATGATAAACCATTAACAATAAATGGATTTGTGGATTTCTCTGATTTGGATAATATGAAGATGAATCTCAGTCTTTATGGCAAGAATTTTGCTGTATTTGATGCGCCAAGAACCCATAAGTCTGCCTTATTCGGAACTCTTTACGGCGATTTCTTTGCCCGAGTAAACGGAACGCTTCATGATCTGAAGATAAGAGGTCTTGTGAATGTGTTGAATTCAACAGATATGACTTATATAATGACAAATACTCCTTTAACTGTGGATTACAGATTGGATGATATTGTCACATTTGTTGATTTCTCTGCTCCACCTGATGTCGCAAAACGTGAACCTCGTAAGTATATGGGTATCGACTTACAGTTGACATTGGAAGTTGAAGATGGTGCCAAGATGAATTGTGAATTCAGTGCCGATGGACAAAGTTATGTAAATGTACAGGGTGGGGGAACAATCCGCATTAACTATACTCCTGAAGGTGTATTCAATATGTTGGGACGTTATACTATCAATGAGGGAGAAATGAAGTACACGTTACCAGTAATTCCGTTGAAGACATTTACAATTAAGAAAGGTAGTTATATCGAGTTTACAGGCGATGCAAGCAATCCAATCCTAAATATCGAGGCAACAGAGACTCAAAAAGCAAGTGTGGGTAATGATGATGGTTCCAGTCGTTCTGTATTGTTCAATACAGGTCTGAGAATAACTAACACATTGAATGATATGGGACTTGAGTTCACCATTGATGCACCAGAGGATTTGTCTGTTCAGAACGAACTTGCAAGTATGACTGCAGAGGAAAAAAATAAGCTTGCTGTAGCTATGTTGGCAACAGGAATGTATCTGTCATCAAATAACTCTTCAGGTTTCACAGCATCTAATGCTCTTAATCAGTTCTTGCAAACAGAAATCAATAGCATTGCAGGAAAAGCTGTCAATTCGGCTCTTAAAGTAGATATGTCACTTGGTTTAGAGCAGAATAGAAGTGAAGATGGCTCAACTCGTACGGATTATTCATTTAAGTTCTCAAAACGATTCTTTAGTGATCGTCTTAATGTAATAATCGGAGGAAAGGTGAGCACTGGCGCAAATAATAACCAACCATCAGGCGCTTATATCGATGATGTTAGTTTGGAATGGCGACTTGATAAAGGTGGTACACAATACATAAGATTATTCCACGATAAGAATTATGATAATCTTGTTGAAGGTGAGATTACGGAGAATGGAGCAGGTGTATTGCTCCGTAAGAAGGTAGATAAATTCTCCGACCTGATTATATGGAAGAAAAAGAAGAAAGATGATTCTCAATCAAAATAGAATTAAATGGTAATATGAATATAAAATATTCTTTATTTATAATATTTATATGTGTATTAGTTTCTTGTAGTACTACAAGTGGACTGAAAGAAGATGAGGTGTTGTATACTGGTATAAAATCCACTTCGGTCGAGGACAAGAAAGGTACAAGTGCTGAAAGTGTGGCTTTGACAGAAGTGGAAGCTGCATTAGCATATGAACCTAATAATTCATTTATGGGTAGTTCTTCTATGCGTACACCTTTGCCTATCGGATTATGGATTTATAACGGACTTGTTGATAAACAGAAAACAGGTTTCTCTAAATGGCTTTTCAATACTTTCGGCAGCAAACCAATAACATTGAATATGGTAAATCCACGTACTCGTGTTCAAGTGGCCGAAAACCTATTACAGAATTATGGCTATTTCCGAGGTAGTGTGAATTACGAGATAGTACCTCAGAGAAATCCGAAGAAAGCAAAGATAAAATATGATATAAAACTTGGTCAGCCATATCTCTTTGATTCAATCAAGTGTGATTTCCCTTATCTGCAAGATAGTATCTTGAATGCCAATCAAACAGCATCATATTTGAAGCCTGACGCTCAGTTTAGTGTTGCTGATCTTCAGGCCGAGAAAGACAGAATGACATCTGTATTAAGAAATAATGGTTTTTATTATTATCGTCCCGATTATATTCATTTCTATGCAGATTCAGTTAACACACCTCAACGCGTTAAGTTATTAATAGTTCAAGATCCTGATATCCCTGCTCATGCACAGCGTCAATGGTATATTGGTGATATAGAGATTAATATCCGAAGACAACTAACTGCTGCCAATGACCGAAATTACCCAATATCAAGAGTGAACCGACGTGATTCTTCAAATGTGTATTCTCGTCCAGATAGTTTATCTAACAGAAGTCTATTCTCAACTTCTGCAAATAGTGCCCAACGTAGATTATTTCCTGCATACACCGATTCAATGGTATTAAGACATCTTAAATATCGTTGGATGGGTGAAAAGAAACCTATAAGCGGAAGAGTGCTATTAAGGAATTTCAGATTCCGTCATAAGCAACTTTTCTCACAAGAGAAAGTTAATGAATCTTTGATGAATATGACGAACATGAAAATATTCCGAAATATTCAATATACTTATACGCCACGCGACACAACCGGTGTAAACGATACTCTTGATGTACGTGTAGATGCCACAATGGATAAGTTGGTGGATGCCGAATTGGACTTTAATATCACTCAAAAGAGTAATTCACAGGTAGGACCTAATGCTTCATTGACTCTTTCAAAACGAAATGCCTTTGGACATGGTGAGACATTCTCAATCAAATTGAAAGGCTCATATGAGTGGCAGACCAAATCAACTCAAAGAATCAAAGGACAAGACCAAATTAATTCGTATGAGGCTGGATTAGAAACATCAGTAGCATATCCTTGGCTTGTGTTCCCAGGAGTCAACTCTCGACGTTTTAAATATGCCACATCTACAGCCTTCAAGTTTGATATAAACCATTTGAATCGTTCTGGTTATTATCGTTTGCTGTCTTTTAACACATCTGTTGATTATAATTTCAGTACTTCAAAATGGTGGTCACATCGTGTATCACCTATATCTCTGACATATAATAAACTTGAGAACACAACAGCCAGATTTGATTCAATCGCAGCCGATAACAAAGCATTGCTTGTGGGGTTGCAGAATCATTTTGTTCCTGCAATGCAATATACAGCAGTCTATAATAATTCATGGTATTCACGAATAAAGAACTCCACCATGCTTGAACTATCAGTTAAACAAGCAGGAAATATAACAAGCGGAATCATGTCTTTGGCTGGTAAGAAATGGGATGAGAAGGAAAAGAAACTATTCGGTTGCCCATATTCACAATTTCTTAAGTTATCAGTGGATTTACGAAATAAATTCCCTCTCTCCGATAAATCATTGATTGCAACACGTGTTTTCACAGGAGTTCTGTGGTGCTACGGAAATAGTGAATTTGCTCCATATAGTGAGTTGTTTTATGTTGGAGGAGCAAACGATATACGCGCCTTTGCAGCACATAGTATAGGTCCAGGTAGGTATTACGATTATGAAGGACGTGGAACATATCTTGATCAGGCCGGAGATTTGAAATTAGAAGCTAATGTAGAATATCGTTTCCCTTTGGTTAGTCAGTTATACGGAGCTTTGTTTGTTGATGTAGGAAATGTGTGGCTTCTTCGTAAAAACGAATCTCATCCTAATGGTGAGTTGGGCAATTCTTCATTCTTTGATAGTATGGCATTAGGCACAGGTTTTGGTTTCAGATATGACTTAGATTTTCTTGTTTTACGTTTTGATGTCGGAATAGGTCTTCATGCACCTTATGATACAGGAAAAAAGGGTTATTATAACATTCCAAAATTTTGGCGTGATGGAGTAGGATTGCACTTTGCAGTAGGCTATCCGTTCTGATTTCCACCTTTTTTAGACAAATTTTCATTATTTCTTAAAAAAAGTGAATAAAAAATTTGTTAATTGAGAAAAAAACCGTACCTTTGCATCCGCTTTCAGATAGGAAGTATTGACATAACATCGCGGAGTGGTAGCAGTTGGTAGCTCGCCAGGCTCATAACCTGGAGGTCATTGGTTCGAGTCCAATCTCCGCAACACCAACCCTTGGATACGCTAAGATGACTTTTTTAGTCTGATTAGCGTTTCTTTTTTTATTATATAATACTTTACCCAATTCGCAAAGACCTAACCAGTAAGATTGGCTCAATAGATTTTTCATAGGGATAAGTTTTTAAATTTCCCATAATAGAATTACCTTTGCACTATGGAAGACAAAGGTTTATTAATGTTAGCCCGTATGGTGCTACCCAAGGAAGTGCTTGATCACTTCATAATAAC
>JAIKZH010000080.1 GCA_024682395.1 Bacteroidaceae bacterium | reverse complement strand
ACATCAAGGATTTATGCACACAGCGGAACGACACAGCAAATCATCGGTATGTCTTATCCTATCACCTTATAATATTAAATAAGGAAGAAAAAGTGTAAGTAACACCTATTTGTCTGCAGAGTCAAGTCTCTCTGTTGTTTCCATTTTTATAGTTTAATATTTTCCATGTGTAAGTCATGTTACATTTCGTATGTATGTGTCTTATGTCTTTCTTGTGGAATATAGTTTTTTTATCTAAAATACTGATTAAATGAAATTACGACAAATTTTATCTGCAGCATGTCTTTGTGCTGTATCAGTCATGTCTGCTCAAAGCACCGAAGACCGTCTGTCCTACGCTTTGTCTCAGAGTGGTTCAAATCGTGCCAATTTAGAATCTGTTCTATCACATTACAGAAATGACAGCCTAAAATACAAAGCAGCCTGTTTCTTGATAGAAAATATGTATGGTTATTATAGTCTGAAGAGCCCTGATGTTAGTCAATACTACGATTATCTTAA
Organism: Bacteroidaceae bacterium; assembly: GCA_024682395.1. GTDB lineage: Bacteria > Bacteroidota > Bacteroidia > Bacteroidales > Bacteroidaceae > Colivivens. The sequence continues at coordinate 20,729 of JAIKZH010000080.1, read as the reverse complement.
TAAAGTGTTCACAGATACCACATCATACACCAACGACCAATATCGCTCAGCCTATCATGTAGCGATGAATAAGTTATCGGATTATCCTAAGAATTGTGTAAAGGAATACGATTTGTCTGTAGTAACATCTGAATATTTGATACGTAATATTGATTCAGCCTATGACATGTGGCAGAAGAATAGCCACAACTTTAGTTTTGATACATTCTGTAATTATATTTTGCCTCATCGTATAAACAACGAACCTTTGAGCTCATGGCGTGAAACCTATATGGAACGTTATGGAAAGGAACTTGATACATATTTCCGTAAGCAGTATAATTACTATTTCCCATATACTGTATGCAACCATTTGAATAAGGATTTCAATGGCGCAGTGTTCTATCCTCCGCGTCAATTACCAGATTTCTCTCTTAGTGACCTACTAAACGTTAAGATTGGTAGTTGTGATGCTTATTCAGCGCGTAGTGTGTCACAACTTCGTAGTTTCGGTTATCCTGTTACAATTGATTTCGTCCCTCAGTGGGGCAACCGCTCTATGGGACACTCTTGGAGTGCTCTTTTTGTCAGTGACAACTATACAGTTCCGTTTGGAGTCAACGAGACGCTCGGTTCACAGTTTGATGAACGTTCCGACCTTACTATACCGAAAGTATATCGTCAGACTTATGCACATCAACAATGGCTTAGCGACATATGTAATGATAAAGTCTCACATGTGCCATCCTTGTTTAAGAATGAATGCTATATTGATGTTACCGACAAGTATGTTGAGACAAGCGATGTTATGGTGAATTTCACAGGCGCACGTAATATGAAAGATGTACGTTGGGCATATCTTTCTGTATTTAATAACCGTACTTGGATACCTGTGGCTTTTGCTTCATTGAAAGATGGAAATGCAGAATTCACTAAATTAGGTCGCAACATTGTTTATCTACCTTATTATATTGATGCAGAAGGAAAGAGTCATTCTTCAACACCATTTATCCTTGATGTTAATGGTAAAGTAAAACAACTGATAGCAGATGACTCCAAAAAAGAAAGCATACTTTTATCACGTAAGTATAAAGAATCAGAAGTTCTTAACAAATATAATGGTCAAATCCGACATAGTAGTTTCGTTGTGTCTAATGACAGAGATTTTCAAGATTCAGTTATAGTTGCCACGCTCGATAGTACTGATGGCAACCGATACTATACGATTCCTTTGACATACGAAGGTAAATACAAATACTTCAAGTTCATTTCTGCTAAGGATTCCTATGGTAATATAGCCGAAATCCAACTCTTTGATGATGCAGGCAAAATGATAAAACCTCAAAACGTTTATGGCGGTTGGAGTGGTACAGAAGGACATAACTTCGATAAAGTATATGATGGAAATGTTCTTACCTCTTACAGCCGTATAGTACCCGATGGGGCATGGGCAGCTGTAGAACTTGAAACACCTATGCACATATCAAAAATAAGAGTTCATCCTCGTAGCGACGGAAATTCCATCAATGCAGGCGATAGATACCAACTTTTCTGTTGGGAAGACGACCATTGGCACCTGCTTGGTGAACAAATAGGTGGTTATGACGATTTTCTCAGATTCGATAAAGTACCTAAAGGTAGTCTTCTCCTCCTTCATAATGCCAGTGGAGGCACCGAGGAACGTATTTTTACATACGAGAATGGAAAACAAGTATGGTGGTAAATGTTAATTAAACGACAAGAAAGTAGGCAAAGATGATAATTTCAAATAAAACAAATACCGTATTCCATATCTTGTGCGTCGCAATCTGGTTTATTCTGTGTGTTATGTTCAGTATAGACACAAACCAGTTTGTATATAAGTCATTGTCAATGATTTTGCCGTGTGAGATGTGCATATTGTTACTATTTATTATTGTCTTTATACATTGGATTATGTTTAAACCAAGATTCCCATTTGGTATAATCCAACTATTTGTAATGCTTTGGACCTGTTATATGTTTACCCATGCATTGTTCATAGCAGAGGCTGAATTATATAGGTTTAGTTATTTAGCAATTACCTTGTCGTTATTGACATTATTGCCTTATTTGCTCAGGGCACATTTGTTGTCAGTTAAGATAATAGAAAACGGTATTTTTGTTATGCTTATCATACAATTACTGTTTTTGTCTCTTCAGTTGTTAGGAATAATAAAATCTTCCAGTTCGTTTTTCTCATTAACAGGCACTAATGATAATCCCAATATAACCGCAATGTTGATTGCAGCATCTATCCCAGTTCTGCTGAAGAGAATGCGAGAATCCACAAAAGTGTATTATTATCTCTTTCTCGTTATTGTGTCTGCAATTTATCTTATCTTGTTAAAATGCCGTACAGCATATATAGGACTTGCAGTGACAGCCATCGTACTATTTTTGACCTCAGAAATGGTGAGAAATAAAATAAAGGGTCTGTCAATCTCAACGAAGATATTTTGTGGGGTAATCACCTTGCTCATGTTTACAGTCTTTTCAATATATCTTTATGGAAGCAAACAAGCATCTTCCGATGGCAGATTGTTGATATGGAAACTATCATCCCGTATGATTACAGAGCATCCCGAAGGCATCGGCATCGGGAAGTTTGGACGAGATTATAATCTCCGTCAGGCAAAATATTTTATGGAAGAAACCACCACAGAAGAAGAGCGTTCACTCGCTTCATGTAACTATATGGCATATAACGACTATCTGGAAATGGGGGTAGAAAGTGGTGTGATAGGTATGTTATTACTATTCGGCTTTTATCTTTTGTTGATTTATCGTTGCTATCGGCAGAAAGAATACCTTTCCATGTCAGTAGTTGTGGCTTTTATGATTATGTCATCAGTCAACTTCATATATACTTCGATGCAACCATGGTTGGTGCTTCTTTGTTATGCAACTATTGGGATTAGAAATGATGATCAGAGCAAAATCAAACATACTCATAATCTTCTGCCAATAAAATGTATATGTCTTGTTGCATGTCTGTTGGTACTATACCGACAAGTAAATATAATTCGTGCACAATTAGAATTAAAACGATACCAGTCGGCTTATGATAACAATGAAGATATCAATATAGAAGATGTGAAATCATTGTCTTCGATAATCAGCACTTCTGAAGCTTATTGGAAATTCATGTATGACCTTAATTCACGAAAAGGTGATTACGAAGAGGGTTATAAGTGTTTGAAGAAGGCCTCATGTTATGTTTCAGACTTAAAGGTGTATTTTTCATTGTATTTCTGTTGTAAGAGTTTAAGTGAAAATAGTCAATGTCTTGAATATCTGAAACAGATACGTGGAATGGTTCCTACGAATCTGTATTGTCGTTATTTGATGCTGAAATACTATTATGAACATGCAATGAAGGAACAAACAATAAGTATGGCTAACGAAATACTAACAATCCCTATAAAGGTGAAAAATGAACAATCGGATAAAATCCGCATTTATGCAGAGAACATACTTTTAGCGATGGATACATCAAAACAGATTCAATATTCCCCAATACAATAAAAAATTAAAAACAATAAATAACCATAAAATTAATTGATTATGCGATTAAAAACCATTTTTATTCTTGCTTTATTCACATTATTTATAAGTCGTGCGTCAGCACAAGAAGAAACAGGTGCCCATGTGGTTGACTCAATCATACAACTCCATGGTAATGTACTCATACCTCATGCATCAGTATTAGGTGAGGATGCCTTTATTAACATATTAAGGAAGTATAGGGTTAATAAACCAGATGTTGAACGTCTTAAACAATTATGTATAAATCGTGAAGTATGTAAGTACATATTTAATTATCTTCCGATGAACCCTCTAACCCGTGTTCTTGCAAAAGAACGTGCAGATAGTCTTTATCAGGATTCAATAAATATGTTGCTAATACCCGAGAATTACCACATTTCTGGTCATGCTATAAGTCTTGCTTTGTGTCTTGCGGATTTTCTAAAACTTCCAGAGAAAAGCCGTTCGGCACTTATGGATAGTGCATTGGATTTTGCTCGTCGTCGTAGAAAGAACCCTTATGCTAATTTCGCAGTAGACGAAGTTAAGGTATTACGAAAATACATAAAGCCAGACGATTTATGGAATATTTATGTGGAGAAAAACAAGGAAGAAGCAATCAGACGATCACATGCTGCATGGGATACATTGAGGAATGCTAATCTAACTTATGAATTAGATAGTGACAGACAAGTTGTAGCAACGCAATTTTATTATGAGAAAGAAATGACAATGCGTGATATGTATGTTGATAATGAGGTAGTTTGTGAACGTAACCTTTCAGATTTATATAAAACTCGCACAAAACTAATTGTGATGTACGATGCCTATATGGCAAAGAAACGTATAAGGAAAGAAAATGAAAGAAAAGTGGTAGGTGACGAATATACTTGGTAGTCTTTAAACCAAAATTATCTATCCGTAATAACAAACAAATAATTATTTATTAACCATCAAAACAATTAAAGATGAAAAATTTTTTACTAAAAAGTTTTATTTTTTTTGTAGCATTAGGAACCTTTGCTTCTGTAAAAGCAAAGCCTATTGTAGTTAAACTGAGTCCAGAACAGAGTCTTGCAGTTAATATCTTGAAGGGTAAAGATGCAAGCCAAACCCAAGCATGGGCAATTGAGACATTGGAAAAATCATTAGAAGAAAACCGAGATGCTTATGTCTTGAATGTCCTTGGTATCGCTTACTTAAATGGTATTGGAATTGAAGCTGATGAGGCTAAAGGTGTTGCTTATTTAGAAGAATCAGGAGAAAGGGATTTTGATATAGCTTATCATAACCTTGGAATGTATTACAAATACGCAAAGAATGGTCGCCAAAACTTTGTCAAGGCATGCGAAGCCTTTGATAAAGGAATTCAAGCAGGCTCTCTTGATTGTTACTACATAAAGGGCTTTATGCTTTATAAGGGTTTAGGCTGTGAGCAAAACTATGCCGAGGCTGTAAAGATGTTCGAGAAAGCAACCGAAAAAGAACACCCATATGCCCTTTATATGTTAGGATTGTGTTATCGTAATGGCTATGGCGTTGAGGCTGATACAGCAAGAGCTAACTTCTTCCTTCGTCGTGCTGAAAAACTCAATCATAAGGGAGCTATGGAAGAACTCCTTAAGAAAGAACCAGAGAATAATCCTAAACGTCGCTACGTGAATATAGACAAAAAACAAGTAGTACCAGAGGAAATGCCAACAATTTCTCCATATGTACCTAACAACACAACAGAAATTGGCGGAACATATAAGGGAATACATGTTACATATGACTGGAGTGGTAAGTATGTCCTGTCTGAGAAACCAATGACACTAACAATGACTGTAAATGGTGATCGCGCATCAGGAATATGGTTACAAGGAAACGACTCTATTCCATTCTCTGCAACATTAACAAAACAAGGAGAACTCATCTTTGATAATACCGAAGTCACCATTTACGACCGATATGCTCCATCTAATGCAGAAACATATCGCTATGAGAAAAGTTCCGTAAGTTGTGGCAACGGATTCCTAACAGGAAACCTTCGTATGTATTCAACACGTGAAATGGAACCAGGTCGTCCTACATATATCAGTCTTCAACGATGTGGAGATGCCCCACAGAATCTGTTACAAGAGAACTACGACAGCAAGATATATGCATATCCTAATCCATTCACCGACAGAGTTAACCTATATTTCGAATTAGAAGAAGATGTGCCATCAGCTAAGATATATCTTTTCTCACAGAACGGAACATTAAAACAAGCATATGAATTAGGTGCTGTAGAATCAGGTGAACACACATATACTATCATGCCAAATGACATGGCAGAAAAGAGTTATGTGGTAAATGTAGTAGCCGGTAAATATAAGTATCAAACCATAATATTTAGAGATCGTAAATAAAAATACAGAACAGAAATCTATACAATAAATCATAAAATATGAAAAAGTTTTTGTTATTTATGTTACTATTTGTAAATTTGCAAATAGTAGTGACAAAATGTGGAGTAGAGATTGGTATTCAGAGTGCAAAGGCTCAGGATGCAGGTAAAGAAGCAGATTATTACAAGTGTGAGGACGATTTGGGGAAGGGTTATCCAGAGGTGTATTATTCTATAGTCCCTTGTGAAGGCTTTGTTGTAACACCTTATCAATGCAAGTATTGTGGATGTAAGAATTTAGAGGCAAATCAGATAGCAAGTCATGAAGCTGCATGCTCTAAGAAATCACAAGATAATGCTGCCGATTATGAAGAAATCATAAGAGGACTTATTGATTTAGGTGGATCTGCTTTAGGTTCATTAGGTGCCTTAGGAAATTCAAGTGATCCTTTTTTGGGGGAGACTCTTAGTGCTTTAGGTAAATATGCTCCTAAAATGACAGGCCTTTCTTATGCGATTACAGGAGTAGGGTGTGCATATGATGTAGCAAAAGGAGTTCTAAAAGATATAAATGGAGGTGAAAAAAATGGTTATAATACAGTGAAAGCATTAGGCGGTGATTTGGGCGCATATGCGGGATCTTCGTTGGGTACTGCATTTGGCGTACCAATAGGAGCAGCCATTGGTGGAGGTACGCCCACTGCCGCATCAGGAGGTGCTGTTATAGAAATTACATGTCCTGCAGGAGCTGTGCTCGGTGGTGCAGTAGGAGGTTGTGCATTTAGTTATTTTTATGGTAAACTCGGAAAAGATATTGGGGAAAAAATTGTAGATAAAATATATGACAAGTAAGAAACATGACATATTTGAAAAATGGTATAATCGTTTCAGATATTATCCCTTAGAGGAATTCGTGTTTGGATATTCATCTCGCGAGGTGAATTCAATATATTATGATAGTCTTGGAGGAGTAGGGAGAGCTAACTTGTTGTTGGTGCTTATATTGGGTGTTGTGTATTTTCCTATGTATTCTGTATTAGATTATTTTATAGATTATGATCTTGATATAATAATCTATTTAATCTTCTGTATGATTTTAGCCTTTTGTTTCGATGTCTATTTTGCGGGCAGGAATTATAAGTTCGGAAGATATTGCGTTTTACTATCAAGGGAGTCAGATCAAACGAAACGTAGATGGATTCTATATACAATATTATTTGATATATCAGTTTTTACCCTCTCTATCTCCATAATGATACTGATACATAAAACATATAATTATATTTTACCTCTCATATTTGAATAAAAATACTCTCAATACAATTCTCAAAAACCGGCAGCCTATGGTTGTCGGTTTTTGTTTTTCCTAAAAAAAATCAGTAATATAACAAATTCAATAGAAGTATTTTGTTATTTCTGTTACAAGTTGTATATTTGCAACGTAAACTACTTATAATAACATCCTAATTAAATCCTGATTATGAAAACAATAATAGCAATATTAATCGCATTATTCAGTACATGTGCTGTTAATGCTCAAACAACTTATACATTGGAACAATTAGTAGGTACAAAATGGAGGATGATATATCCAGAGCAAATAGAGAATAATCCGTATTATTATAGGGAACATATAGATGAATATACTCAATGCGAAATTAAAAATAAGTTGAAATCTACTAATAAAATTACGGGTAAAACTAGAATCGGTGCCGATGTTAGTCATAAGTATTATTTGTCAGACGTTATTCCTAAATCATTTGATATGAGTAAAGTCGGTAAGGTGAAGAAGGGTAGTTATTTAATTACTTATTATGAAAGAACCAAAAAAATGGAGTATTATAAGATAATTTCATTAACTAACGATAGCTTAAAACTATTCCATAAAGCAAGTAAAGATGAAATAAGAAATGTATGGGTAGATTTTGTCCGAGTGAAATAATAAAAATCATTATGTCCCAGTTTCAGAAAATGGAACTGGGATGTTTAATTAATAAAACTGCAGTCTCTGGTTGACTCTACACAGGATAAAATATTTTGCGAATGATTCTTTTTATCTCGGTTTTTCTTTGTGGTTTCCTTAATTTGTAGTATATTTGAAGCAGATTAATGTATAAGATAACATAAGTAGTACGCATATAGCACGAATAACTACACGATGAAGTCTGTTTACACAATTTAAATTATTTAAAAATCAAGTTTTTACATTTAATTAATTACAATTTATGAAAAATACCCAAAGGATAAAAGGTCTGATTATCCAAAATGAGTCATCGTCAAAGATGATTTTTCAAATGTCAGAGGTCGGAACAAATGATTTTCTTGTTCCAATGGATGAAAACAATTACAACGATGCTTACTCTGTTCCAGGTGGGGCAACGCAGTTGATAAATTTAGGCAACTATGACTGTGGAACTAAAACATGGCTTTTACATCTGTTGTCTTTCGGAGTGGGTAATCCATGGTTGGATGGACATGAGCAGTATATGTATGATGAAAACAGTCATCTGTATGCCCGATATAAGATAGAAAATTATTCTCAAGGAGCTCGATGCTTGTATTTGGGAATCGAGACCGAATATACAAAACCAAAAGAAGACAATACTTACTATCCTGAACCGATGGATTTCGTGGAGGATGATAGTGACTCTGATTTTGATACTGCCAATTGTGGTTTTGTCGTAGGTACTAACCTCACTGAAGCTATTACGACTTCTGCTGGTGTGGTGGCATGGGATATGCCTTCATATTCTTTCCTTAGCGGAAAAAGTCCTGAATCCGTGCACAAGAATCTGTGGCGCATGGAAAAACTTAATAATATAAATGGTATCTTCCAAGTTTGGCCAAAGGTGAATGATAATAATGCAACTCCGAGTGATATTGAATCGGGTGTGATATTCCAAGCTCGTTCTTACGACTTGTCAACCATGAGTATTATTAAGGTGGACGGTCATAAATGGGCTTTGATTGACCCACTTCTCGGACCTGATACTGCTATGGCTGCATGGAACGCATTTAAACAAAAGGTGGATTCACAGGCTCAAATCTGTGCTATCATGATTACTCATAGTCATGTGGACCACTATAAAGGTGTGAGTGGACTTATCTCATATGAGGGTTTGGATTTGATAGCACCAAACAAGATAGCGGATGTGAGTAAGTGCGTAGATGGGCAGATTTCTGAAATCAATGTAAGTGGAAAGCAGGTTGTTGTGCTGGCTCCTATAGGTTTCTATGATGAGTCAATATCTGAAAATCTCTACTTAGGTAATTGTATGGGACGCCGTGCTCAATATATGTATGGTGGTGCACTCCCTCGTGGTATATATGCCTCTGTCGGTGCCGGACTTGGTAAAACGGTAAGTAATCAAGTGGGCGATATCCCTGTTCCATCGTTGGAGATTCCTTTCTCACAATCTGATGTTCAGAAAATAAAGATAAACGGAATGGAATTTGTGTTCCAGAATGTTCCAGGCACAGAAGCTCCTGCTGAGATGCACATAGGATTTAAAGTAGGTGCAGATAAAACTCAAATCCTTTGTCCTGGTGAAAACATATGTCATACAATGCATAACCTGCTTACACCACGTGGTGCAAAAGTGCGTGATGCAAAAGCATTCGGAAATGCCATAGATCGTGCTATGGAAGTATATCCAAATGTGAAAGTTCTTATCGGAACTCACCACTGGCCAACATGGGGCGAATCTGAATGTATGTCTATCATGGAGAAACAGCGCGATATGTACTATTTCTTTAATAATCAGGTAATTCATCTGCTTAATAGCGGATATAATATGGAAGAGATAGCAGAACGTTTTCAACTCCCTGATTCATTGAAGAATGAGTTTTATAATCGTGGATATTACGGTACGATGAATCACGACACAAAGGCTGTAGTACAACGCTATATCGGTTGGTGGGACGGAAATCCTGCAAACTATTTCAAATATCCAGAGGAAGATGCTGCTAAACGATTTGTCTGTGATATGGGTGGTGAAGCTAATGTATTATCTAAAGCTAAGGAATACTATAAAAATGGAGATTACAGATGGACTGTGGAACTGACACGTAATATCGTGTTTGCAAATCCTACGAATGATGATGCTCGAAAATTGGAGGCCGATGCTATGGAACAATTGGCTTATTCGTTTGAAGGCGGTACATGGCGTAACATCTTCCTTGCTGGTGCTTACGAACTGAGAGGAATCCCTCAAGGCAGACCAATGAGCAATAATGATATCATCAATTCTATAGGCGCGAATATGCAATCACTCACTCCTGAGTGTATATTTGAGTATCTCTCTATCCTTATCGATGGAAATAAGGCTTCACAATGTGATGCAGCAATGAAGTGTAAGATAGCAAACGAAAACTTTAGCGTTTATATGAAAAACGGTGTGCTACATTCAAAAGCAGTGTCTGATTCTAACTGTGATTACGCTTTTGAAACATCTATAGATTTTGCTAAATACTTTGTGAAATTTATGAATGGACAATCTGATACAACTTATAAGGAATTAAATAAGATTTTCAGTTATGTCGAATTGCAAAATCCACAATGGAATATAATTGAACCTCTTAGTTGAGATACTTCAACTCATTAAATCGTTAAAAGCGAGTGGTGTGTTCTGTCCTATTGCAGAATGCACCATTCTTTATTGTGATATAAGGTATTTTTTACAATAAATCTTTCATATTTTCATATGTTTTATGTTTGAATAGTTAAAAAATAGTTTATTTTTGGTGTTTTTTTAATAAATAGTGTTAATGAGATAGGATTTTATTTGGGGGTATATATATTTAACCTTAATTTTGCATAGGATTAGAAAAATCCAAGTTTGGTCTTTACAATTCCATATATAATAACATTTACTGAATATGTTTACCGGAGTTGATGCCGAACAGTGACGCTTGAAAATGCGTTTCTACAAACACCAAAAATAGAATTAACAAAGTAAAATAGAATTTCTTAATAGATACATAATGGAAAGTTGCCATTTTTTGATTCTTCTTGTCGTTATTGTATCAATCGTTCAGCTTTATGAAGAAAAAGAGTAATAAGACCTATACGATACTTGCTGTGTTTATAGTATTGGTTGCGTTAATTATTGATCAGGTAACTAAGATGTATGTGAAGACCCACTTTTATTATGGTGAGAGTGTGGAAATCACAAATTGGTTCCATCTGTCGTTTATTGAGAATAACGGAATGTCCTTTGGTATGCAAATCCTTCCTAAGTCATTGTTGACATTATTCAGGTTGGTTTTGGCATTTTTCCTTATATGGTATCTGCATATAATGATTTTAACCAAACATAAATTGTTTTATCTGTGTAGTGTGGCTTTAATCATAGCCGGTGCTTTCGGTAATATTTGTGATAATATCTTCTATGGCAAATTATTTACTCCAAGTAGTTTCTATGAAGTGTCTCAAATGACCTTTTTCGAAGCCGATAGTGCACCGTGGTTTTATGGAAAGGTGGTTGACATGTTATATTTTCCACTTTTAGAATTCGACTGGCCTGAATTTTTGCCATTTATAGGAGGAAACCATTTCATCTTCTTTAGTCCGATATTCAATGTGGCTGATGCTGCAGTTAGTTGTGGTACAATTGCATTGCTTTTGTTTTATCCAAAAACGTTAATCAATAGCTTTAGGATAATTGCATTGGTGCTTAAGAAAAAACTGCATAAGACTGCTGCATAAATGATTATCATTGAATGATATGTTTTTTAACAAACTATATTGAGTGATACACGAGTGTTTAAACCTTAACTTAAAAACAATAACAGAATGTCCCATTTTGTACCTTATTATCTGTCTTTACGATTGAAAATGTTGTATAGACTTTTCCGTCAAATCGGTATTTTGAGATCGTGCATTCTTATGGGCATAGCTTATGTAGTATTATATTTTCTCTATAAGATTGATAATCAGTATGTTGTGGTAGGAGTTTTCTCGGCGTTGGCTTTGTCTGTTAATCAATGTCGAAGAGATAGGCAATTTCTGCAACTGTTGATATCTCGTCCTTCATTGCTGCTGATGATTGAATATCTCTTACTTAGTGTGCCGTTTGTTGTGGTTTCGTCATTGAAGGGAGAGTGGGTACAAGTTGGAGTCATGTTACTTGTGGTAGTGTTAGTTCCATTTTTTAAGAAAATACAGACAGAACATCATTTTACTGTTCCGCTACCTTTTATGTATCGTGGAGGCATAGATATGTTGTATTCAATGCGTTTGGTCGGTTGGATTCTGCCGATTTTAATTGCAGGCGGAGTGATGGGATGCTGTTATGATAATGTTAAGATTGTGAGAGTTTGTACAGCCTTGTATATGATTATCCTTAGCATTTCTATGTGTAATCCACAGCCGTTGGTGCGCCATTTCTCTTCTTTCCGACAATTTCTTGTTATGAACTTTAAGATGGTAGGTTATAATCTTCCTTTATTGGTTTTGCCTATGGTTGTCTTACTTGTATATAGCGAAAATGCGGTCTCTATGCCGCTGTGTTTGCTGCTGGGCGGATTCTTATTTGCGCTTGCCACACTTTTCGTAAGATATGTGATTTCTAATTCTCTTTTTATGTTTATTCATATTGCGCTGTTTGTCGCATTATATGTTACTACAGTAATGTCGGTTTGGGGAGGCATTTTGTTTGCTATAGTCATTGCGATTTACCTTTTTGGTATTAAAATAAAATACAATTATATATGGAAATATTAAAGGCAGAGAATATATACAAACGATTTGGCGAGGTCGCAGTTCTCGATGATTTGTCGGTCAGTTATGAGAAAGGACAAATCTATGGATTGGTGGGCGAGAATGGCGCAGGTAAGACAACATTGTTCAATTGTATGCTTGGGCAGTTGAACTATGACGGAACAGTGGAACGCAAAGATGATGTCACAATTGGTTTTATGCTAGCAGAGTCTTTCTTCTATTCTCTTATTACAGGTCGTGAACATATTGAATTTTGTCTTAAAGCCAAAGGATGTAGAATAGATAATGCCGAGATTCAGCGTATTAACGAGTATTTTGAATTGCCACTCAACCGTTATGCTTCAGGTTATTCTACAGGTATGAAGAAGAAATTAGATTTCATGTCTTTGTTGTTACAAAAGAATGATTTGATGATACTCGATGAACCGTTTAACGGAGTCGATCTCAAAGGTGTCATCAATATGCGTAAACTGATTCGAGAGGCGCGTGATGAAGGGCGTACCGTTATCATTTCCTCGCACCAGATAGCATCGTTGCATGAAATATGTGATAAAATAGATTTTCTGTGTAATCATAAGATAATGAAACGTTTCGTCGATGAGTCTGTGGAGGAAATAGAACAGAGTATATTGAATATTATATGATATGTCTTGTTGCATGAATAAATAATAAAGTAAACATTATGGAATATATTCATTGGAATCCTGATTCGGAAATATTTTCTTTTTTAGGTTTTTCGATACGTTGGTATGGTCTGCTGTGGGCATTCGGATTGTTGGGTACTGCTGCAGTAGTGAGCAAGATCAATAGAAACAGCCCGACAAAATTGAAAGTTGAGCAGTTATTTTTTTTATTTTATTATTGCTTGTTCGGAACCTTAATTGGTGCACGTCTTGGACATTGCATTTTTTATGGTGCAGACTATTTTTTTAGTAGTTGGACTCATTTTATTGAGATTTTCCTTCCTATTCGGATTTATCCTGATGGTAGTTTGAAATTATCGGGTATGCAGGATTAGCTTCACATGGCGGAGTCATAGGCTTGGCTGTCGCTTTTTGGATTTTTTGTAAGCAGTTTAGTGTAAAACTGCTCTTTGTTCTGGATACTGTAGCATATGCAGCCCCTTTTTGTGCGATGATGATAAGATTAGGAAACCTTATGAATTCAGAAATTATAGGATGCCCGACAACAGTTCCATGGGTTTTTATCTTTGATAGTGTGGATTCTCAACCACGGCATCCGGCACAACTGTATGAAGCAATGTTCTATGGCCTTGTTTTTATTGTGGGTGTGCTTTTGTATAAAAAGAATACATTTTTCTCAAAAAGTTTTGGCACAGGTTTTTATTTCGGTTATTGTATTACCACGATTTTCACATTCCGCTTCTTTATAGAGTTTTTGAAGGAAGTGCAGGAAGATTTCGAACGGACTATGATTCTGGATATGGGACAACTGTTGTCTATCCCGATCATTCTTGTCGGTTTGTATTTCCTGCTTATCAGTCTGTACAAGAAAAAGAAAAATTGTTCAATGGCATATAACTAAAGATTAAGATTAGTTTATACTTTTGCATAAAGGCTTGTAATAGCCTTTCAGGTATTCATACATATACTCATTTTGCAGTATATGTATGAATTGTTTTTATGTATTTACTCACTATTCGTTATAGAAAAGACTTTACTTAGTAATAATAATCAGTTGTTTTTCTTTATTCTGCATTATTTTTCGTAACTTTGCCACAAATTTTTAATTCTTTGTGAGGTGATTGCTTGTATAATCACAAACATGGGATAAATACTAACTTGTAGAAAATAAAGAAAAGATGAAAGTACTTAAATTTGGTGGAACATCCGTAGGTTCCCCATCAAGTATTCTTAACGTGAAGAAAATTGTTGAGGCTCAGAGTGAGCCCGTGGTCGTTGTCGTTTCAGCTCTCGGTGGTATAACCGATAAGTTGATAAGTACGTCACGTCTTGCTGTTGAAGGTGATACTAAATATCTCGATTCGTATTCTGAGATGGTGTCACGTCATCACGAGATGGTTGACAGTATTATAACCGATTCAACAACCAAGACGCAATTATTACAGAAAATAGATCCGATGCTTGATGATTTGAAAAGCATCTATCAGGGAGTATTCTTGATTCATGACCTTTCAACAAAGACCATGAATGCAATAGTTAGTTATGGCGAACGTATATCTTCTAATATCGTTGCTGCATTGATAAAAGATGCTGAACTGAAAAACTCACTTGACTTCATCAAAACAGAATATAAGCATGATGCAAACTCACTGAATACTGCTTTGACTAACTCATTGGTCGTAGAAGCATTCAGTAACGATTTTAAAGTTTGTGTAGTTCCTGGTTTTATCTCATCAGACACACAGACTAACGAAATTACCAATCTCGGTCGTGGTGGTTCTGACTATACTGCAAGTATCATCGCTGCTGCTCTCAATGCTAATGCACTTGAGATATGGACCGATGTGGATGGATTCATGACTGCCGATCCTCGAGTAATCAATAGTGCATACACAATTGACCGCTTGAGTTATGTCGAGGCAATGGAGTTGTGCAACTTCGGTGCAAAGGTGGTATATCCTCCTACAATATATCCTGTTTGTATAAAGAATATCCCTATCTACATCAAGAATACATTCCATCCAGAAGCTGAAGGTACAATCATCGAAAATGAAATAAACGACGATAACGGACGTGCCATTAAAGGTATCAGTTCTATTAATGATACAAGTCTTATCACTGTGGCAGGACTTTCAATGGTCGGTGTCATCGGTGTTAACCGACGCATCTTCACTGCTCTTGCCGATAACAAAATCAGTGTGTTCATGGTAAGTCAGGCTTCTTCTGAAAACAGCACATCTATCGGTGTGCGCAACGAAGATGCTGATGTGGCATGCGAGGTGTTGAATGAGGAGTTTGAGAAAGAAATTGCTACTGGTGCAATGTATAAGATGAAGGTTGAGAAGAATCTCGCCACTATAGCTGTTGTGGGTGAGAATATGAAACATACTCCTGGTATTGCAGGTAAGTTGTTTGGAACTCTCGGCCGTAATGGTATCAGTGTGATTGCTTGTGCTCAGGGTGCCAGTGAGACAAATATCTCATTCGTGGTTGAAAGCAAATATCTCCGAAAATCTCTGAATGTGATACACGATAGTTTCTTCCTCTCAGAATATCAGGTTCTAAACTTGTTTGTCTGTGGAATCGGTACTGTCGGTGGTAGCTTACTCGAACAGATTGCTGCTCAACGCGAGAAACTGATGAAAGAACGTGGCTTGAAACTGAATGTGGTAGGGGTGGCAAGTAGTAAGAAAGCTATCTTTAACCGCGATGGAATCGACCTCAGCAATTATCGTGAATTGCTTGACAAGAGTGAACCAAGCAGTTTGGCACACTTGAAAGAAGAAGTGATTGCAATGAATATCTTCAACTCGGTATTCGTGGATTGTACAGCAAGTGCCGATGTCGCAAAATTGTATTATGACTTCTTTGAACATAATATCTCTGTTGTTGCAGCTAATAAGGTTGCTGCTTCATCAGATTATGACAACTATAAGTTACTTAAAGATACAGCACGTCGTCGTGGCGTGAAATTCTTGTTTGAAACAAACGTAGGTGCAGGTCTGCCTGTAATTAATACTATAAACGACTTAAAGAATAGTGGTGACAACATACTAAAGATTGAGGCTGTCCTTAGTGGAACTCTCAATTATATCTTTAACACAATCAGTGCTGATGTGCCATTTAGCGAGACTGTTCGTCTGGCTAAGGAAGAAGGTTATTCTGAACCAGATCCTCGTATCGACCTCAGCGGAAAAGATGTGATTCGTAAACTTGTCATCCTCAGTCGAGAGGCTGGATATAAACTCAATCAAGAAGATGTGGAAGCACATTTGTTTGTGCCTGATGAGTTCTTCAAAGGTTCATTAGAAGATTTCTGGAAGAACCTACCATCTCTCGATGCCGACTTCGAGGCTCGTCGTAAGATTCTCGAACAGCAGAATAAGCGTTGGCGATTTGTGGCACGTCTCGAAAACGGAAAGGGAAGCGTGGCATTGATTGATGTTGACGAACATCATCCGTTCTACGGACTTGAAGGTTCAAACAATATCGTACTTCTTACAACTGAAAGATATCACGACTATCCTATGCTTATTCAGGGATATGGTGCTGGCGCAAGCGTAACTGCAGCTGGTGTATTTGCTGATATAATGTCTATCGCAAATATTTAATGTCGATGAGGACAGGGTAATCCCTTGTCTGAGTTTATCAATAGTAACATAATAGATATACAGATATGAAACATATAATAATCTTGGGCGATGGTATGGCAGATCATGCTGTCGAAAGACTTGATGGTAAAACTCCATTGCAGTTTGCTAAAACTCCATATATGGACATGTTGGCAAAACAAGGACGTACAGGACTGCTGAAAACAGTTCCAAGTGGCTTCCCTCCAGGCAGTGAAGTGGCAAATACCGCAATTCTTGGCTACGACCTCAACAAAGTGTATGAAGGTCGCGGACCGCTCGAAGCTGCAAGTATCGGATATGAGATGCAACCTGGCGACATGGCTATCAGATGTAACCTGATTGCAATCGAAGACGGTAAGATAAAGAATCACCATGCAAATCATATAACAACCCAGGAAGGAACAAGACTGATACATCTGCTTGATGAAAAATTGGGCAGTGATAAAATCAAATTCATACCTGGAATACAATACCGCCATCTCTTAGTGATTAAAGGTGGTAATAAGAATATTGTATGCAACCCTCCTCATGACCATCCAAACGAGGAATGGCGCGGACTCCTCCCTTCAGATGAATTATTGTCTGAACTGATTATCAAATCGCAGGAAATCCTGCCTGAAGGTCTGAGCATATGGCCATGGAGCCCTGGTTATCGTCCGTCAATGACTCCACTTACAGTTACTTATCCTCAAATCAAACGTGGTTCGGTGATAACTGCTGTCGATCTCATTCGTGGAATCGGACATTATGCTGGTTTGCGCTGTATTGAGGTGGAAGGTGCTACAGGACTTGCCGATACCAACTATGAAGGTAAGGCTAATGCAGCAATTGAAGCATTGAAGGGTGGCGACGACTTCGTTTTCCTTCATGTTGAAGCAAGCGACGAGGCTGGACACGACGGAGATTTAAAACTGAAGATAAAGACTATAGAATTTCTTGATTCAAGAATCATCGGACCTATCTACGAGGCCTTGAAAGACGAAGAAATCACAATAGCAGTACTTCCCGATCACCCAACTCCAGTGGAAATCCGCACACATGTTGACGAACCTATACCATTCCTTATATGGAATAAAAATATAAATCCTGACGATGTGCAGACTTTCGATGAAGTCGCATGTAAGAAAGGTGGTTATGGAACCCTCAAAAACGATGAATTCATGAATATTTTCATGGCTTTATAATTAAATGTTGGGATATAACTAAAATCGATAGAACTCATAAAATAAAAATATAGCCGTGGACTGATGATGTGGCTATTCAATAGCATATCACATAGGCAAACGGCAGAGATTATTTCTTATTATGCAATATTACAGTACAAACGGTAAAGCACCGATGGCAAGCCTTGAAAAGGCTGTTGTGAAAGGTTTGGCAGAAGACAAGGGATTGTATATGCCTGAACATATAAATACTCTACCACAGAGCTTTTTCGACAACATACAAGATATGTCGTTCCAAGAAATTGCATATAATGTGGCAAACGCATTCTTTGGAGAAGATGTTGAGGCTGACGCTTTGAAGAAAATCGTATATGACACACTTTCTTTTGACTGTCCAGTGGTACATGTCAACGACAATATCTATTCTTTGGAACTCTTTCACGGCCCTACACTTGCATTCAAAGATGTTGGTGCACGTTTTATGGCACGCCTTCTCCGTTACTTCCTCGCAAAAGAACAAGGAAACGACTCTAAAGGCAGTTTGGTGAATGTACTTGTTGCTACATCTGGCGATACTGGTAGTGCTGTAGCAAATGGCTTCCTTGGTGTTGACGGAATACACGTATATGTGTTGTATCCAAAAGGAAAGGTGAGTCCAATTCAGGAATGTCAATTTACAACTCTCGGACAGAATATCACCGCAGTTGAGATTGATGGCGTGTTCGACGACTGTCAGGCTTTGGTTAAAGCTGCATTTATGGATAAAGACCTTAATGCACATATGAAACTGACATCAGCTAACTCTATTAACGTGGCACGTTTCCTTCCTCAGGCTTTCTATTATTTCCACGCTTATGCACAACTGAAAAAACAAGGCAAAGCCGATAATCTCGTTGTGTGCACTCCTTCTGGTAATTTCGGAAATATCTGTGCAGGACTTTTTGCTAAGAAGATGGGATTGCCAATCAAACGTTTTATTGCTGCAAATAACGCAAACAGCGTGTTCTACGAATTCCTCCAAAATGGAGAATATAATCCTCGTCCTTCAGTTCAGACTATCGCAAATGCAATGGACGTAGGTGATCCAAGTAACTTCGCGCGTGTTTACGACCTTTATGGTAAGGATTGGAAAGCAATATGTAACGATATAAGCGGAACTACTTATTCTGACGAGATGATTGCCGACACAATACGCTCTGTTTATAAAGCAACAGGTTATGTGTGCGATCCTCATGGAGCATGTGGCTATCGTGCTTTAAGCGAAGGTCTAAAAAGCGATGAGGTAGGTGTGTTCCTCGAAACAGCACATCCAGCTAAGTTCAAACAAACAGTCGATGAGATATTGTCAGCTGATATCGAGATTCCAGCAAAACTTCAGGCATTCATGAATGGAACAAAACAGAATGTGTCTATGACAAAGGAGTTTGCTGACTTCAAGAACTATCTGATGAACGAATAATCTTAACGACAAATATTTTTATAAGGTAAAAAGTGTATAAAGCGGTTTTTCTTGATATAGACGGGACTCTCGTGTCGTTTAAAAACCATCGAGTTGCTGAATCAACTCTCGATGCAGTGCATCGTATCCGTCAGAAAGGGGTTAAGGTGTTTATTGCAACCGGACGCCCACGTCCTTTTGTCGATAATCTCGGCGAATTGGAATACGATGGTATGATGACTGTAAATGGAGCCAGTCTGGTGGCTGGCGATGGAACAATAATACGCCATGACCCAATCAAACATGACGATTTAGAGCGTCTTGTGGATTATTATAAACAAGATCCGTTCCCTATAGCTTTTGCAACCGATGACGAGACTTATATTACAGGTACATCAGATGAAGCAAAGGAGGTGCTTGAACTCCTTAATATCAAGTTGCCTCCTGTGCTTCCTGTAGAAACCTGTTTAGATATGGATATTATGCAGATCATTGCCTTCTTTAATAAAGAGCAAGAACCAATGCTGATGTCTGAGGTCTTTAAAGGATGCTCTGCTCAACGATGGCATCCGTTTTTTGCCGATGTCATCCGCGCTGGTAACAATAAGGCAAGAGGCATCGACGCAATGATTGATTATTATGGTATTTCACTCGATGAAACAATGGCATTCGGTGATGGCGGAAACGACATTCAGATGCTAAGTCATGTGGGTCTGGGAGTGGCAATGGGTAACGCACGCGATGAAGTGAAAAAATATGCAAAATACGTTACTTCAGACGTCGATAACGACGGAATTTCACGTGCTTTAGATAAATTTATACCATAAAATGAAAAAAAGTCTCTAAAAAATTTGTCAGAACAAAAAAAATCCTTACCTTTGCACCCGCAAATGAGAAAGACAATGTGTCACAGAATCACTTGCAAAATACATTTTGGTGCCTTAGCTCAGTAGGTAGAGCATCGGACTGAAAATCCGTGTGTCCCCGGTTCGAATCCTGGAGGTACCACAAAAAATCAACGCTAATTCTTCGGGATTAGCGTTTTTTTGTGCCCTAATAATTAGTGTTGTTTTTATGCAATTTCGGCTCAATTTTCGGCTCAGTAGATAATTAGTGGGGATAAGCATATATCATAGCAAGCCTATAAAGGAAGAATTTCTCATCTCTGATTCCCCTAAGTGCAGCCCTAAAAGCCTTGACTTTTGCATTGAATGACTCAGCAGCAGCATTAGACG
>JAIKZH010000069.1 GCA_024682395.1 Bacteroidaceae bacterium | reverse complement strand
ATATCAATTATTAATGTAATATTCTTGATATTGGAATATCCTTTTGCATATTATTTATCAGAAATTACATTAGATAGGAGTTCACACTATATAAACTATAATCTTCTTCTGATACGTGTGCTTATTTTAAGATTTATGTATTGTTTTGTCCCATTATTAGTATGTAATGTTACATTGACTTTCATCATAAAACAAGTGCTTAGATTATTTGCGAAGAAGATATATCTATCTTTTGTGTTAAAAAGGTTTATTTTATATCATAACATCGCTTTAATTGTTATGATATTAGTGATTCTTATAACAAAATTTACAATCTTTGGATGTGATTACAATATAGATTGATTATAATCAAAGCAGAACTGATTGACTTGGTCAAACAAATCTCCGTTAGTAGCCACAATTGAATAATTATATATTAAGTAATGATAGAACAGATAAATAATAAATCAATATCAATTATTAATGTAATATTCTTGATATTGGAATATCCCGTTGCATTCCTTTTATCAATATTTACATTAGATGGTGACGCATGTAAATTGAGTTTCCAAAGCAATCCTTGGGAACAATTTGGATCAAGATTTCTGTTTGCTTTTGTTCCGTTATTAGTAATCAATGTGATAATATCAATAATTATAAAGTTATTGTTTAAATATTATGCGAAGAAGATATATCAATCTTTTGTGTTAAAAAGGTTTATTTTATATCATAACACCTATCTAATTATTATGATATTAGTTATTCTTATACCACATTTGATAATAGACGGTTATGTGTAATATAATTATCAACGCTTAGGGCAAAGAAATCAATTTTATATACCTCAATCCCTTATACAAAAAGAAATCACAAAATTATACAGAATAAATGAAGAAACTATTATACATATGTACAACTTTAAAGATATCATGATATATACAAAGAAGAAGATTATATCGGTATTCTCCTTGGCTTTCATATTAATATTACAAGGATGTAGTAACGACCTTCAATCCCGACTTGAAGAATATATTGAAACAAATTGTGATTTTGAAAAGAATGATACTTGTTATTTTAATATGAAACATGTTGTTGGCGATTATGATAACATATACTTTATTTATCCAGTAGTGCCACTTATGCCAGTACGTAATATGATTGGGGTAAAAGATTTTAGAGATTGTGATTCTCCAGAAACAGCATTGCTGTGTAATATGGATGATTATTATCAACTTATCATTGTGAAAGATAAGCATGTAGTATATGATGGGGAATATGATTTTAGTAACATTAAAATATGTTATGATGATTTTCCTAAGGTGTCTGGTTCTGGCATCTTTGATGATAGTGAAATAGAAGTTTCTGCATATACTTCTTCGGATTCAATCTTTCAGGTAACACGAACAATTGATAAAATGGATAAGTTTTATAAGATTGAACAAGTTATAAAATAATCTTATAATTGAATTTACACACATTTAAAGTAATAAGGCTATATCTCGTTATTATAAATGCTCTTATACGAGATATCCCCATAAAAAAACTCATCTATGACTTTCACCTTTATACAGATGATAGTTCGATAGATGAGCATAGATTCGCATTATTATTGTTAAATATTTTTCTTTCTGACTAAATCAAGAAATGTATAATTATATGCATGACGTTCATCAGCAAGATGTTCTTCTTTTGTCACCACGTCCCATTCATCGAAATTAATAGTAGGGAAGAAGACGTCGGCATCCTGTGGCTCATCATCAATAATCGTTAGATATAATTTGTTCGCTATTGGTAGAGCCTGATTATATACGTTTGCACCTCCAATGATGAAAACTTCACCATCGTTTTTTGTTATGTCAATTGCAGATTGTAAAGAGTTACACCATTCTGCACCTCCCAGATCCTCTGGGAAAGCATGGCTGGTAAGTACAATATTTCTGCGGTTGGGCAATGGACGGCGAGGAAATGACATGAATGTTTTTTTACCCATAATAATCGTGTGATTAGTAGTGGTTGTCTTAAAACGCTTCATGTCGTTTGGCATATGATATAATAAATCATTATTTTTGCCAATAGCAAAGTTTTTGGCAATTGCTACAATAATAGAAATCATACGCTTACTTTTGCTTTTATGTGATCGTACGGATTATAATCGGTTAATTCAAAATCCTCATATTTAAAATCGAATATATCCTTAACATCTGGATTAATATGCATTTTTGGAAGCTCACGAGGTTCACGTGTTAATTGCAATTTTGCTTGTTCGATATGATCAAGATAAAGGTGGGTGTCGCCTGTGGTGTAAACAAAATCTCCAGGGCGTAAGCCTGTAACTTGTGCCACCATCATAAGTAAAAGCGAATATGACGCAATATTGAACGGAACTCCAAGGAATGTGTCGGCACTTCTTTGGTATAGTTGCAGGCTTAATTTGCCGTCTGCCACATAAAACTGAAACAAGATGTGGCAAGGGGGAAGATTCATGTTCTTTATATCTGCCACATTCCATGCACTCACAAGTAGACGACGTGAGTTAGGATTATTCTTAATTTGTTCTATAACCTCTTTTATCTGATCGATGTGCCCGCCATCATAATCGGGCCATGAACGCCATTGGTAGCCATATATGTGTCCCAGATTACCATCGGGATCGGCCCATTCGTTCCATATTCTGACTCCACGTTCTTGTAACCATTTTGCGTTAGTGTCACCACGCAAAAACCAAAGTAGTTCGTATATAATTGATTTAAGATGAAGTTTTTTAGTGGTTAATAACGGAAAGCCCTCTTCCAAATTGAATCGCATTTGGTTTCCGAAAACGCTGATTGTTCCGGTTCCAGTACGATCGCCTTTTTGTGTTCCTTCGTTAAGAATGCGATTAAGTAAATCGAGATATTGTTTCATTGTATTTTATAGCATTATGTTATATATTTAAGCGCAAAGTTAATAATTTTACCTAAATAATTCAAAGAAACCATCAAAAGTATTAAGAAAATATAAAAAGTTTGGAAGTTATCTGTGCATGTTGTATTTTTGCAAAAAATAAAAAATTTAAGGATCGGAATATTTTTTATCATGCATAAATATATAACCTTTTTATTAGTACTGTCTGTATTGTGTTCATGTGCAGACAAATATTCAATTAATGGTTTGTCGTCTGGTTATATCACAGATGGAACAATGGCATATATCAGAAACTTGGATGAAACTGATAACTTCGGAGCTATTGATTCATGTGAAATCATTCACGGACAATTCCATATGGACGGTATTATCGATAGTGTTATGTGTGTGACTCTGAATATGGGTTCCGATATGTTCCCGATAGTATTGGAATCAGGTATCATAAATATCAATATCAGTAATAATAATGTGAAAATCGACGGAACTCCATTGAATGATAGTCTTTATTATTTTTTGACACGCCGTGACTCACTAAAAATACTTTTCGATGATTTATCTCGTCAAGAGAGTTCGATGTATCTCGATGGATATTCACAAGAAGAAATAATGAAAACTCTTACAACTGAAACTCAACGATTGGAAAGAGCATTGGATAAACTCGAAACAAACTTTATTCTGGCAAACAGCAATAATACGTTAGGTGTGATGTGGTTCTTACGCTTGTGCTATGATGCACGTGACTGGTATGGATTTGCAACTACAACGCCTCAAATCGATGAAATATACAGCAAAGCACCTAAATCGTTTAAGAAAAACAAAATGATACAAGAATATATGCGACAAGTAAACGGAAAATAATTTTTCCGTTTTTTTCTGTCATTTTATCAGTATTTCTCCATATCTGGTGATATATACTATCATTTTCTCAGAAATGAATAAAATGTGTTTTAATAAATTAAAGTTTTTTTATCATATCCCTTTTCTATTTACTAATAATTTCTTACCTTTGCAGCGCAATTTAAAAAACATCAAAAAAACAATATTTTTATGGACGATTATCCGGCGAATACGAAAAGCAAGCTAGGGTAGGGTCAAGCGAAGCATAAGTAACTTAAGGCTCTTTACCCGTTCACACTAATAACAATCTGTGTGTGTTAATGTAATGTGTAAATAGTCAAAGTTAAATACTTGTGTACTTATGCGTAAATATTGGAATTTCAATAAAGGAATAAGGCAATTAGAAAACTGGGAATCCGGCTGTTGGATTCAGGTTACATGTCCTGTAGAAAATGATGTAAAGTATCTTATCGAAGAACTTCAAATCCCAGATTATTTTATAGAAGACATCTCAGATACTGATGAGCGTGCTCGTTATGACTATGACGAGGGTTGGCTCATGATTATCTTGCGTATTCCTCATTTAAAGACAATTACCAGTCGTAGTCCTTATACAACAATACCTCTTGGCATTTTGATTAAGGATGATAAGATTATTACAATATGTAATCAGGAAACTAAGATGATGCTTGATTTTGTAAATCACCAGATGAAAAGATCTGAAGGATTTATAGATGCAACCGACTTGGTTTTCCGCTTGTTCTTGTCGGCAAGTGTTTGGTATCTTAAATATCTGAAGCAAGTAAATGGATTGATAGAAAAAGCAAAACGCAATATCGATCGTAATATTGACAATAAAGATTTAACCAGTCTTTCAAGACTTCAAGATTCCCTTACATATTTTGCTACAAGTATTCGTGGTAACGAAACATTGTTGTCAAAACTTAAGTTTAGACTTCCGGTCGATGATTTGGATGCAGAACTAATCGAAGATGTGAATATCGAGATGAATCAGGCTCGAGAAATGACTCAAATATATTCTAACATTCTTGAGTCAACAATGGATACCTACGCAAATCTTATCAATAATAATATGAACCGTGTCATGAGACTCCTTACCAGTTTGAACATGATTGTCATGTTACCAACATTGGTGGCAAGTCTTTTTGGTATGAACTTGATTAATGGTATGGAGCATTCTTCGTGGGGATTCATAGTAGCTTTGGCCATTTCTGTTATTATCACAGTTATCGGATGGGTTTACTTTAAGAAACGTCAGTGGTTATGATTTTTTATTTTAGTGGTGTTGGAAATAGTTATTATGTAGCCAGATGTTTAGCTGAGGAATTGCATGAAAACCTGTATTTTATCCCAAAGGAAATAACAGGTTCAATGAATTATAAGATTAAGAAAGGCGAGCGTCTGGGATTTGTATTCCCTTGTTACGGATGGGGAGTACCTACGTTTGTTGAGCATTTTATCAGCAAGTTAAACATTGAAGGACAGATTGATTATCTTTATTTCGTAACTACATGTGGCGATGATACTGGTATGACTTCTGAGATATTCTGTAAAGACGTTGAACAGAAAGGTTGGGAATGTAAGGCTGGATGGGCTGTGATTATGCCTGAATCGTATGTTTGTCTTCCTGGATTTGATGTTGACAACAACGACAAAGAATCAGATAAACTGATTGCTGCTCGCGACCGAATAAACAAGATTATTGATGATATTCTTGATCAGCGTAATGTGTTTGACACAATTCCTGGACCATTTAAATGGATTAAAAGTAATATAGTACGTCCTTTCTTTAATAAGTACCTAATTAATCCAAAGCATTTCAAAACGAATAAATCATGTATAGGATGTGGAAAATGTGTAAATGCATGTCCATACTCTAATATATCACTTGATAACAACTCTCTTCCAAAATGGAGCGATAACTGCGTGCAATGTCTAAGATGTTATCATATTTGTCCTCAGAAAGCAATAGAGTGGGGTGTCTTCACAGCAAAGAAAGGTCAATACACCAAGATGATTGTTAAAGACTTGCTTTCACAACATCTGTCTTAAGAGGCGCATCATTACTGTTATCACAGTTGTTTATACATAATTATAAAAAATAAAAATGTTGGAGGTCATCCAACATTTTTTATTTTAAAAGGTCTGGTCTTAATCGTTTTGTACGTTCCAATGATTGTTGCATCTCCCATTCCTCGATTTTTGCCTGATTTCCCGACAATAATATCTCTGGAACTTTCCAGCCTTTATAATCTGCCGGACGAGTGTAAATAGGGGCTGCTAATAAGTTGTCTTGAAAGGAATCGCTCAACGCACTCTGTTCATCGCCAATTACCCCTGGAACAACTCGCACGATAGCATCTGCCATACATGCTGCAACAAGTTCACCACCAGTAAGTACAAAATCGCCTAATGACACCTCTTTAGTTATAAGATGTTCTCTTATTCGATAATCTATTCCTTTGTAGTGTCCGCAAAGAATAATGATATTTTTCTTTAATGATAGTTCATTTGCCATTGGCTGATCAAACTGCTGACCATCAGGGGTGACAAATATCACTTCTTCGTATTCTCTTTCGGATTTCAATTTGCTTATACATGCATCAATCGGTTGACATTGTAGTACCATTCCTGGAAATCCACCGAAAGGATAGTCGTCGATATGACCATGCTTGTCTGTGGTATAGTCGCGCAGATTATGCACATAAATCTCAGCCAAGCCCTTTTTTTGAGCTCGGCCGAGTATAGATTTGTCAAAAAATCCTTCAAGAACTTCAGGACATGCTGTTATTATGTCTATTCTCATTTATTTAATGTTGGGAACAATACCAGCAATGATGATAAGTACGAGAAGTGAAAGGATTGCGTAAAGCTCTGGGAACACGGCTAACACCATTGTTGTACCGAATGCTTGGTGACCGCCTCCGATTGCGCTGATACCATTAGCACAAACCTTTGCCTGACGTATAGCAGAGAACAATGCAACTAATCCGAGAGCAAGACCAGCTCCAAGAATAGCAGATGCTTGTCCCATGTTTATATCTGAAGTAACCAAAGGATTAAGGATAAAGAATCCAACGAAACCATAAAGTCCCTGAGATGATGGAAGGGCTGCAAGTCCGATGTATGAACCAGATGCGCTTGGGGTTTTCTTAAATGCGCCGATTGCGGCATTTCCACAAATTGTTACTCCGTAAGCGGAGCCAATACCAGAAAGTGCAACTGCTAATGCAATTCCGATGTAAGCTAATAAAATTGATGACATAATGTTTTGTTTTTGTGAATTAACTCCTGCCGCCCATGAGAAGGGTTCTACTTAGCTGGAGAATTCTGATTATTATTAAAATTACTTTTTATATTTCTTCATCTTAAATGGAGTATATTCCTTACCGCCACCTTCAAATTCAGCGTTCTTGAAATATTCAACGAATGTAAGTCGCATAGGGTGTACAAACGAACTTATTATACAGAGTGCAAAATTGATTCCATGTCCGAATAATAAGATTAATATCATTGGCAACCATCTTATGTATGCTGGCATTGATTCTGTCATATCAGTAGCCAATGAATTGAACACACTGCCTAATACACCGCCTGTGAGTCCTAATGCGAACAAACGTATATAACTCAAAAGGTCGCCTAACAGACCTGTACTCATTCCATATGTGGCCCATATACCAGAACCGATGTTTGAAACAGTACCGATTATTGGTTTTTTATATGCACCAGGGCTGTTTAGGAAGAATATACCAATCACAGATATTGCTATAATACCATATAAAATGTATTGTAATACCTGTGGTAGTTCTACACCAAATATTGGTAATCCATATAGGCATGTAAGACATACTAATGCAGTTACCCATGAGAACTTACCGATTCCATATATGAAACCATAATTTTTCACAGCTTTGCATCCAGCCATTGTCATACCAATAAGTACCTGAATAAGTCCGATGATTACTGAGATGACCATCATTGGGGAATAACCGAAGAACGAATCCTTCTTGCTGTCATTCAAGAAATATGGTTGTATTGGCTTTATCCAATCCCAGTTGGCTGTTGACAGATCTATTCCGAAGAACGAACCTGTTATGGTTCCGCATATGATAGTCATACCGCCAAGGAAAATACCTAAAAGTCCATATTGCTTATAATCAGGTTTTGTGATATACAATACGATTGAGATGATAAGAATCAAAGCTCCGTATCCAGCATCGCCCATACACAAGCCAAAGAACAACATGAAGAATGGTGCGAATAATGGAAGTGGGTCAATATCATGATAGCTCGGAAGCGAATACATGCGCAATATTGGCTCGAATAACGAAGCAAACTTGTTGTTGCTGATTTTTACAGGAACATTGTCGTTAAAATCAGGAGCAGATAATTCATAGTATATCTTTTCCTTTTCAAGATAATCAACAACTTTATCCTTGTTTTCTTCAAGAACCCATCCTTGTAACAGTCTGACAGAGTCTTCAGCAATTGATTCGTGACTTAGACGAACTTTCGACAGAGAAATCTTATTTTCTACATCAACGAGTGCAGATTGTAACACTTCAATGCCATTTTCGTAAATACTCTTTAACTCGTTATGGACAGAGTCTATTTTCTTTACAATAGATTCTTTCTCCGACTTATACACTTCAAGTGATTGTTTTGGCAGAGAAATCAGTTCGGCTGTAATGTCGGGTTGTTCCTTTGAGAAGGTAACAAAATAAGTTTTGTTGTTTATTTCACTAATAGTGGTAGCAAAATATTCATCAATCCACTCCTTTCGGAACATCTTTGATGAGACTGAATAGAAATTGACTAAATAACCTTCTTTATTCAGTAACTCAATTTTATCCCATTGAAAGTCACCCCAAGGCTCAAGTTTCTCGATATTGCTATTTACAGAATCGAGTTTGTGGTTCAAACTGTTTTCTTCAGACTCTAATGATTCAACGTGTTCGAGAAGTTGATAACCATTCATATTTGTGAAATCATGCTCGTCAGTTTGATTAGCTGTGATTTCGTAGGCCTTATCAGCGTTCTTGAGAGTCTGTATAGCATTTTTGAGTCGTGAAGAAAGGGCAAGGTTCTCATTTAGTTCTTCACTGGTGGCACCTTGTTGTAGATTGTCAATATGAACAACACCTATTTCGCGGATGTTCTTAATGAACGCTTCATATTCTTTAGAGGTGATAAGGAATATGAGTTTTTTCATTTTATGTATCATTCTACACCTTCCTCCTTTCTTTTTTCTTGAAGCGATTTAAGAATCTTCTGTGAAGACTTAGATAGGTTCTCTTCGTCTTCCATGAAACGTTTGATTTTTCTTACCGCCTCTTTATATCCTGGAATTTGAACTTTCTCAAATAAGTTCACTTTCTGAGTCGTCTTTCTTCTTGCGTGATCAAGTAGATTCAGTTTGGCTACGGCAAATTCGTGCTCAACAGCAGTTTTAGCCAATCCTTGTAGCAGGTTGATTCCGTCGAAATACCATTTAGGCGCACTGAATAAGCCGAAAGGACGAACTTCTAACTGAATATTATCAAGAATAGGGACTCTTACTCCAGCAATCTTCTTAACAGACATCTGTATGTCTTTTAAAGAAACAAGAGAAGTGTCGAATTCACCCCATAGAGCATACATGGATTCGTAGCCTTGAATTTGGCTTTCAAGTTCTAAATCCAGTCTTTTCGCTTCTTCCTTGCATTTCTTTACTTCCAGACGCAGAGCAGTCTCTTTACTCTTTATAATAGGTAAAGTGCGCTCACGCATCTTCAGTTGTTTTTCGATTTGCTGAAGTGATGTTTTATTATATTGAAATTTTATCATTTAGATGGTTCAGATTTCGTTATCCATTGTTTGATGTCCAATACATATCAGTAAATTCTTTCTTAATATTCACTTCTTGTATAGTGAAATATTTTTGGAATAGTTTCCATGTAACATCAAGCATTTGAGTTGTGTCAAGATCAACGTCGATTGCCAACAACTTATCTGCATATTCTTTTGCAAATTCAAGACATCTGTTGTCGTAGTCTGTCAAGTCGAAACCATTTTCAAGTTTTGTCTTGGCATTAGCAGCATCTGCATACAAACGAATGGCTGCGTTCATTACTTGTGAATGGTCTTTTCTTGTCTTCTTTCCCGCAACAAGCTGTTTCAAACGTGACAATGAACGGAATGGATCGACAATAACCTTACCTATATCGCTATCACGTCTCAGATATAACTGACCTTCTGTGATATATCCGGTGTTATCTGGAACAGCGTGTGTGATATCACCACCAGACAAAGTTGTCACGGCAATAATTGTGATAGAGCCACCTCCGACTTCTTCTGGGAATTGTACAGCTTTCTCGTAGATCTTAGCAAGGTCAGAATATAATGAACCAGGCATTGAATCCTTTGATGGGATTTGATCCATACGGTTACTTACAATAGACAATGAGTCGGCATATGATGTCATGTCGGTCAACAACACAAGCACTTTTTCGTGCTTTTCTACTGCGAAATATTCAGCAGCAGTCAAGGCCATGTCTGGAATCAATAATCGTTCAACGGCTGGGTCTTCTGTTGTGTTCATGAATGACACAATACGGTCTAACGCGCCTGCATTAGAGAATGTATTCTTAAAGAAATAATAGTCGTCATTAGTCATACCCATACCTCCAAGAATAATCTTGTCGGCTTTCGCACGTAAGGCAACCATAGCCATTACTTCATTGAATGGTTGGTCAGGGTCGGCAAAGAACGGAATCTTCTGTCCTGACACCAATGTGTTGTTAAGGTCGATACCAGCGATACCAGTCGCAATCAGTTCGCTTGGTTGTTTACGACGTACAGGATTAACAGAAGGTCCACCGATTTCTACATCTTTTCCTTCGATTTCAGGACCTCCGTCGATAGGGTTACCATATGCGTTGAAGAAACGACCGGCTAATTGGTCGCTCACTTTTAATGATGGAGCCTTACCTAAAAATACTACCTCTGCATTTGTTGGAATACCACCTGTTCCTTCGAATACCTGAAGAGTGATATCATCTCCTGCAATTTTTACAACTTGTGCAAGTTTTCCGTTGATGGTAGCCAGTTCATCATAACCAACACCAGTTGCTTTAAGAGAACAAGTGGCTTTAGTTATCTGACTGATTTTTGTATATACTTTTTGAAATGCTGTTGACATCTTTGATATATTCTTTTATTTATTGATACTTATTTTACTTGTGAGAACTTAACATGTCATGAATCTGTTTCTTATAATCATTATATTGTTCAGATTTGAATACTGCATAGTTCATTTGCTTACACAAGTTTATGAGTTTCTTGAAATAGTCGACCACATCTAAGAAGTTGTCGAATTTAAAATCTATTTCGCATATCTCTGTCACCAAATTAAGTATTTCCTCCTGACGTTCCAATGATGTTACTGCATCAACATCATCGAATGCATCTTGTTGAAGAATGACAAAGTCGATGATTTCTGACTTCCAGAATGTTTCGTGATAATCTACTGGTACACCATCATCACCAAGGATATTTATCTGTTCTGCAATTTCTTTACCACGTTGCATACGTGTTTTTAGAGCGAGAACTTTTGGTATCCACTTATCGTTAATCTTCTTGCTTATATATTCTGCAAACTCTGGATATTCAAGATATTTAGAATATGAATCGATAGGGTTGACAGCAGGGTAGCGCTTCTTGTCGGCACGGTCTTGTTCCAATCCGTAGAAACATCTTGCAACTTTTTTAGTGTTTTCGGTTACAGGTTCTTTCAAGTTACCTCCGGCAGGTGATACAGTTCCGATAAATGTGATAGAACCCACTTCTCCATTGTTTAGATATACATATCCTGCACGACCATAGAAGTTACTGATGAGTGCTGACAAGTCCATTGGGAACGCATCTGGACCAGGCAATTCTTCCATACGGTTTGACATTTCACGAAGAGCCTGTGCCCATCTTGATGTAGAGTCGGCCATCAACAACACTCGCAATCCCATGCTTCTGTAGTATTCAGCCATTGTCATAGCTGTATATACTGATGCTTCACGTGCAGCAACTGGCATGTTTGATGTGTTTGCAATAATGATTGTTCTTTCCATCAATTTTCTGCCTGTATGTGGGTCAACCAATTCTGGGAATTCTGTAAAGATTTCCACAACCTCGTTTGCACGCTCACCACACGCTGCGATGATAACGATGTCGGCTTCAGCTTGTTTTGAGATAGCATGTTGAAGCACTGTCTTTCCTGTTCCGAATGGTCCTGGGATAAATCCGGTTCCACCTTCAACGATAGGGTTGAATGTATCTATTGTACGAACACCTGTTTCCAATAATTTGAATGGTCTTGGCTTTTGTTTGTAATTTGTCATTGCAAACTTCACAGGCCAATGTTGTATCATGTTAACCTGAATTTCTTCGCCATTTTCATTGATAAGAACAGCAATAGTGTCAGTAACCTTATATTTTCCAGCTGAAGCAATAGATTTAACTTTGGCTTTTCCTTGCATTTGGAAAGGAGCCATTATTTTTAGAGGTTGGCTGTTTTCTTCAACTTTACCCAACCAGTCTGAAGCCTGTACTTCATCGCCAACTGCTACAATTGGTTCAAAGTCCCACAAGCGTTCATAATCCAACGGATCGGTATATTGACCTCTTTTCAGAAATACACCTTCCATCTTGTCGAGGTCGTTTTGAAGACCATCGTAGTTCTTTGACAACATACCAGGTGCGAGTTTCACTTCAAGCATGTGTCCAGTGAACTCGGCAGGTGCTCCAACTTTAAGTCCACGTGTGCTTTCAAACACCTGAACATATACGTTAGAACCAACGACTTTGATGACCTCTGACATCAAACGATCCCCACCTGTTTCTATATAACATATTTCACCTTGTGATACAGGACCATCAACACTTAATGTGACCATATTGGCTATTACGCCTTTTACTGTTCCTTTTGTCATATTATTTATGTTTTCTTCTTTTCTAATTTATGAGTCTTCAATTATAATTTGAAAAACATCTTATCGTATAAATTCCTCAGGTACTTTAGCCTCGCCACGTAAGTTTTCGATAATCTGTTTGAATGTTTCTTTGCCTTTCTCAATGTCGAGAAGTTCCCACCTCTCCATTATTTCTAACTTGCAGAAATAAGCAAATACGGCTTCGATTGAGAATACCTCGAAGATGGTTTTCTCTTCTAACCATTGCCATTTGAAGGCATCGATACTTTTTTCTTTCCGGACAGGATCTTTTTCTTCAACAATTTTCATCAATTCACCCACGTAGTCATATTCATGCTGTAAATCAAAATCTTTTGTATTATTGGTTCTGATCATTTCGTTTACAGCGTTGTCTCCAAGAATATAGTCGCCAACGTTCCAACCATTTTTTCTTGCTATGAGGGCTGTGAGTATATTTGTAATGTTAAAGTTAAACTTAAACCAGTCAGAAATCATCTTATTCGGACATTGCATGGCATATTCATAATACGCCAAAGACATTGCATCTTCCGCAAACCAACCTTCTTTATCTTTATTATATGTGTATTCGCGCGCAAAAGCCGACATGAAAGAAGGGTAGCGGTGAACGTTGAAGTTCATCTCTCGAGCAGATGTTATCATATCTCTGAATTGGTCAATGGTATAGTTACCATTAGGTATGAGTTCTGCATCTGGATTCTTCAAGAGTCGGACCAGATTCATACAATCTATCTTCAAGAAGAAATAAAACAACAATTTGGCATCCCTGTCGGTGATGACCTCGTTGCATTCTTCTTTGAATCTTGAGATTGTGTAGTCCTTCATATTCCCATCAAGGGAAATATCAGGCAATCCGGCTATTAAACAATAATAGTTACTCATTCTATACTTTTATAATATATAGATTATTGTGTTTGCTTAAAAAAGCATTTCTAATAATTGAGGGCGAAGGAATGATTTGAAATAGTTCTTGAATTCTTCTTCGCCGAAATTGATTTTATAACTGCCGTCTGCAGGCTGGATAGTAAATAATACTTTCTGACCGTGTACTTCTTCAATAGACACACCTTTTGCAAGTAAGTCTTTTGCTTCTTTAGCAAATAAAGCTTTCAATGCTTTTGCGTCTTCTGTTGAAATTACTATATCTTCTTGTTTACCCCATGATTCTGCAATTTTAAGAATAAACTTATTCATAAAATCTTTGTCGGCAACAACATTGTTGATAACAGAATCAAGAGTGTTTTTTGTCATGATATTTGTAATTTCACTCTTTAATGCATTTTGTGTTTGGTCGGCAAACATTTGTAATTCT
Organism: Bacteroidaceae bacterium; assembly: GCA_024682395.1. GTDB lineage: Bacteria > Bacteroidota > Bacteroidia > Bacteroidales > Bacteroidaceae > Colivivens. Next base: position 21,676 of record JAIKZH010000069.1, on the reverse strand, counting down.
GCACATGTGTTCTTTTTTAAGGATTCTGCTTGTTTATTGGCTTGTGCTATTATTTCCTCTGCTTGTTGTTGAGCTTTTGCAATAATAGCCTTACTCTCATCATTTGCAGATGCAATTATTTTTGCAGCTTCCTCTTTCCCGCGTTCTACACCTTCGTTCAGAATTTTGTCTGTTAATTGTTGAATTTTACTTTCCATATCCTATAAGCTTATAAATTTCTGACTACAAATTTACATTTTTTTTTTAATTTAACGAAATAGATGAGTTATTTCGTATGAAATATGTTGCATATTGTTTTCTTTATCCCCAAATATGTAATATAATGACATGTTTTTGCATTGGAAGAGTTTATATCTTAAAATTAAAAATGGTGTACTGCTTCATTACAGTACACCAAAGTGTATTTTATAAAATATAAGTCTTTTCAATTAGAAGAACTTGTATCTGTTGTCAACAACATCGGCTTTCATATAAAGCGTATTGATAAGTGTTTGGAATGCTGCACCTAATCTGCTTTGTGAAACAATTGCCTTTTCTTGTTTCAAATCAAGTTTGTCTTCTGTCTTAGTCTTGTTTGTAACATAAAGCATATACACACCGCTTGTTCCTTTTATTGGACCAGCAAATTGATCTTTCTTAGTTTTGCTTGCCAATGCACTAACTAATGGTTCTGAAGTGTTTGTAGAACGTACGAATGCTGGTGCTTGGAATGAGATGTGGTTCAAACTATCGATGAGTGCTCCCTTAGCAACAGCTGCATCAATTGACTTAACACCTTTAAGGTCTGCTATGATTGTTTCAGCTTTCTTCTCATCCATTACTTGATGCTTGATGATATCTTTAGCTTTCTCAACTGTTCTGTATCCCTTCTTGTTAACTCCTGTGAGTGCAACTACTACGAAGTGGTCAGAGTTTCCACATCTAAAGAGTTCACTAACTTGATTTTCTTTTGCATTGTCAAATACCCACTTGATAGCTTCGCGTGTGTTAGGGATACCACCGATTGTGTGTTGGTTTGCAATGATATCTGGTGAAGTTTGGAGAAGGTATCCTGATTTCTCAGCATTTGCTTCAATCTTTTCAAGAGTGTTGTTCTTTGCTAAGAAAGAGCTGAACTTGTTGTAAACATTTGTATATGTCTTTTCAGAGAAGTTCAATGGTTTGATGATAGATGCAACATTATATTTTGTTACAGGATTTTTCTTTTGAAGAACTTGAAGAATAACATTCATTCCGTTTGTCATCTTTAACACCTTTGATTCTCCGTCGCCCATGCTGAAAAGAGTCTTAATGAACAACTCATTGTCAGGGTTAGATTCCATTGTTTGATATTGTACTGTAGAGAGCCAGATGCTATCAGATGGTTGGTTGAACTTCTTTGCTACTTCTGCAAACTTAGAACCAGCTTTAATTGCATTTAAGATGCTGTCAGCAGTCTTTTGGCTTGCTTCTGCGTCTTGTACAGGAACAATAATTTGACGATACAATACGCTATCAGCTTCAGTTTGTCTGTCTAAGAGACGGAATGTGTAATATGTACCAGAAAGTTGATCGTATTGTGGTTTAACTGTTTCGCCCACTGCAACGCTATCAAGAAGACTTGCAAGCATCATTGGATATGCATCTTTGCGCTTCAAGATATCAGTGAATTGTGATGCGCTTGTTTGTTGACGACATACATTTCCTGCAGCAGTGTTGTTCTTTGCATTTAAAAGAAGTTTATATGCTTCTTCCATGTTTTTCTCTGCTTCAAGTTTGTCGTTCTCGTCTGCAGTTACAACAACATCGATATATTTGATATCGCGTGATTCCAACAACTGATAATATTGTTCTTTGTTTTTGTTGTAGTAGTCTTTGATTTCGTCATCGCTTACCTTAACCTTGCTGTCATCAATTGATGTAAATGGAATTGAAGCCAAGATTACGTCAGATTCATTTGTGCGTTCTTCGAAATGTCTTTTAGCTTCAATTGAGTTTGAAACCAATGATTTAGCAAGAAGTGTTTGGTATTTACGCACTAATGCTTGGCTGCGAATTTGTTTTTGGGCAAACATATAGTACTTGTATGTTTTAGTGTATGCATCAGGAATTTGAGAACCTGATTCCTGAAGTTTCTTATATTCATTAAGGAAACCTTGAACTAAAGCATAGTCATATTGTCCAGTTTGCTGATTCATGAATAATGGAACTCGTAGCATATCGCTTGCTCCACTCTGTATGATTTCGCGGATTTCTTGATCAGTTACAGTAAGACCAAGTTCCTCGCATTCTTTTTCAATAAGCTGACTTTGAACATATGTCTGCCATGCTTCGTCTTTGATTTGATTAAGTTGTTCTTCTCCTGATGGATTAGTACCGTTAACAATTTCGTAGTAACTTTGGAATTCATCAATAAGAGATTGATATTCCTGAATGGAGATAGATTTTCCATTGATTTCTCCTACTTTTTGTTTTGATTCCTGTAGCCATCCTTCTCCTCCACGGAACAAGTCTCCTGCTACGAATAGGAATAATGCAATTGCAATACATGCTACTAGCAGTACTCCATGTTTTCTAATTCTTCCTAATGCTGCCATAATATTTTTTTGTTATTTATTTTGTCGCTATTAATTGTAAAAATCGCACAAAGATAACATTTTTTTATTTAAAAACTAAATTATCTGGTGCATTTTTTTACACAATATGCAAAAATGTGTTTTTTCTTGCAGTTAGTAATCATTTTAAAACTTTTTTATAGGTATTAAATAGTGGTGTTATAGAAGAGTTATTTCTGCGACCTGACAATCACTTTTTCTTCTTTTTTCTCTGGTTGTTTTGTGCTGTCGTTTTGTTGCTCTAATCGTTCTGCATCTTGTGATGTAGGCTGAGGTGAGTTCAAGCCATTGTCGCCCAAAGGAAAGGCACCTGATGACTGATGTATAATATATTCTGTCATCTGTTCGTTTGAACGGAAATCATATCCTTCAAGATCTTGCTCAATACCATCAATAACCATATAGGCAGGGGAATAAATATAGTGTGTGCCCATGTCCCAGTATAGTAACGATGTCTTAAAAGTCTCTCCTTTAATATTTTTTACAACTACTCTTCCTCTTAGTTCCCACAGTCTGATACCAGTGTCGTCGTAGTAATATGCTGTGTCGCAGTTTATAAAGGCATCAACATTGAATTGATCATCGTATTTTTCAATAAACAATCCTTTTTCAAATGCCCAATATTTAGGTTTTTTCCTATCGTATATAAACCAGTCTTCACTAATTAACTTGTATCTTACAACTCCTGAATCGCTTATAACGGTACTAACGCCTTGGCTTTTCAAAACTGGAAGACTATCTCGGTTTTCAATGACTGGCTTGTTTGAGTTATCGTCTTCATTGCATGAAATAACAACAAAAGCAAGGGCGACAACAATTGTTATCGCCATTACTTTTATATGTTGAATGTATTTCATTCTTGTTATTTCGTGTCTTAATTATATATATGATTTATATAATAAGTTAACGAAGACGAAGTGTTGTTGTTTCACCTAATACACTAACTGTCTGACCTGCTTTGATTCCGGCAAAGAATGCTTCACTCTTTGGATAGAATCCATTTCTATATGAACCCATTTGTCTGTTAGCCATGCCTGCACATGAAGGATCCACAGAAATAGCCTTTAAGCACTTGTCTGTAGCAAGACAGTAGTAATAACTTCTTTGCAGATTGTCGCCAGACGCACTACGTACGATACAGTTAGCAATCAAAAGATATGCTCTACCATTTGATGGGTTGTAACGAAGTGCTGTGTTACAATATTGACGGCATCCACCGATGTTTCCTCTTGAATAAAGAATCTGTGCGATGCTAAATGCAATTTTACCCTTCTTTCTACCATCAGACTCTAAGTCGATTGCTTCTTGAAGATATTTCATTGCACCATTTGTGTCGCCAGCCTTAAGTAATTTAGCGGCTTTACCAAGTGCTGCATCTGGAGTCTTGTTGAGTTCGTATGCGTAATCAGCTGCTTTGTAGAACAATTCTGATTTGTCGCAAGAGAAGTTTCTCAAGATTCTAAGAATACCATTGAGTGCAGTAAGGTCTTTCTTTGAACTTTCAACCTTTGAACCATATATTCTTGATAATGCATCGCAATCGGCAGCACCTGATTGTACGAATAAGTTATTACATTTGTCAAGTGTTGGTTGGTAGTTCTGAATGATTTTCATTGCTTCAGGAGCCAACACAACTCTTTCTTCCCATTCAGTTGAATCTGCTGATTCTGGATTTGCAGGGATTGTCTGTGCTGGATAGTTCTTAGCTTCTTCAAGAAGTCTTTCGCAAATCTCATTACAAGTCATGTAATCGTTGATGAAGTCTTCACGATACTGAATATTGTCTTTGTTTGCTAAGAATCTAGTGTAAGAACATTCGATGAAGTAATACAATACATATGCATCAACATTCTGTCCGAGAGATTCAATACCAGATTTGAATATTTTGTATGCCTCCTCGTTGTTGCGCTCAGGAGCAAAACAATAGTATCCATATGCTTTACGACATAAGATATCACCAATAGTGGTATATGTTTCTTTTGTAGAGAAAGAGTTGAGTGCATCAAGGTTCTTGATACGTGTATCATGCATGTTCATAAGAGCATCGAAATACTCTTTCTTCTTTGCTGGATCTGTTTCTTTCATAAGTAAGTTCTCACAGATCACGGCACCATCATGATACAAACGTACTTGAGCCAATGGAGCACCTGCTAATACCTTTGACCAATATTCATATGCCTCCTCGTAATTCTTAGATTTGAATGCGTCACGATAAACGGCAAAGTTGTTCAAATTCTCAATGCTGTCGTTTCCATGTCCGATTCGATCATAGAATGTTGTACCACTGTAATCTTGAGCGTTTACCATAAGTGATACTGCTGCGAGCATAATGCTCATGATTGTTTTACGTTTCATTGTGTTATTTTTTTAAGCGATTAATTACTTAGGTTAATTAAGATTCTCGTATGCCTGAATGGGTTTATTTATACCCTATCAGGGCTTTTTATCCCATATGATTTTTATAATTGGGTTTAGTTTAAAAATGATATGTTATAAAATATTAAATTATTTTACTTTCCATTTATAGAACCATCTGTCGCTAACGGTTAGTCCAATATTAAGTCTGAGATAGTTCTCTTTTAATGTTTGTTTAGTTGGTTGGATTGAATTATTACTCATGTATGGTATGTCTGTATGTGCCCATTGTACACCTATATGTATTTTAGGTGATTGATTCCACAAGTGTCTATTATATATAGGCATGGTTATACCAGCAGATAGTCCGTATTCTATAGGCTTTGAATTAAGGTTGCTATTTGGACTTGGATTTGCGTATAATCTTGAATAATATGCTCCGAACTTATATGTAGAACGTTTGAATAATTTAGCTCCACTATATGCGGCTGCAAGTGAACTTCCTATAGGTGAATATGAACCTCCGACGGCAATGCGCATTTTATCGTTAAATGAGCCTGTCTTACTTGTGTATTCGTCAGATTGTTCATCTTGGTATGGTAAGCGACAGTTAGCCCATTTTTCTAATTGGAAATCAGCACCAACAGACCATTTATCGCCATGATTAAATGCAACACCGACGGTATATGAGTGTGGCAACTGAAATGCATTTCTTAAGGTGTCTCCTGAGATTGCTTCAATTGAGGATGTTGTATTGCTATATGTTTCTGTGTATCGTTTTGCGGTATTATCTACATCGTGTCCTAATCCATATGTAAAACCTAATGTGATTTTGTCTTTTGCTGATAATGGTTGTATGTATTGTACTCCGAAATCGAGCATATATGTGCTTATATTAGCATTATATCCTCTGATTAAAGAAGAAAACGATGCATCACTGAATGAGTTTGTCATCGTATGTGTGTATTCGCCATACAAATATGATGCGTTGAAACCAAATGAGAGTTGTTTAAATGGTCGCCAACCAGTACCCAAGAATACTTGGTGTAAACCTCCATCACCAGTAAAGGTATATGATGTAGTTACATTATTCTCGTTTCCTGCGATGTTTTCTTGTGATGTGGTAAATGAATACCCAATATTAGTGTAGGGTAGGATACCGAATGCAACACCGACATTTTTAGCAGCTCTAAAATGTAAGGCAGCATAGTCAATACTGCTGTTTCTTGCATTTTGTTGCAGTTTACCCATTTTAAAATTACCGTTTTGAAGTGTCAGTCCAAAATCGAACAAGGCCGTCATTGAGTCAACAGCTGAATAAGATGCAGGGTTCTGGGTGTTTATAATTTGTCCGTCTCTGTATCCTTGTGCAACTCCAGACATAGATTTGTTAAAACTTGTAGATCTGTCTGATTGGATTCCGAATCCATATCTGCTGTAAGGACTATTTATTCCGTTTTGTGCTGTTACATTATTTGTATATAATAACATGGCAGATAGTAAGCCGAATGTTATTTTATATGATTTCTTTATATTCATTTTATCTTTATGATATTTTGTTTGTTGAATGTTAATATTTGGTTAAGTCCTTTTAAAACTAGATATTTGTCTGCAAATGTACGTTTTTTTATTTCTTCATCAAAATATATCTGGTCTCCACCTGTTAAAAATACTGAAAGATTAGGGAATTTTAATGAAAATTTACTAATATAACCCTGTATTTCATTGCGAATTCCGTCGAGAACTCCGCATCTGATAGCAGTTTCGGTGTCAACTCCATATTCTGGACAAGTGCCTTCTTGTGAAATTAATGGAAGTTTGGCCGTGTGTTCATTTAAAGACATGAACCTAAGTTGTATTCCTGGGGATATGTTACCTCCGAGATATTGTCCTTCGGAATTGACTATATCGATTGTTATTGCTGTCCCGATATCAATTATTAATGTTGCATTATGTGTCTGATTGTATGCCGCTATTGCTGCTGCCAATCTGTCGGCTCCTAATGTTTTTGGAGTCTTATACAAATTTTCAATTGGTATAGGTGTTTCCGGTGTGAACAATATTGTTTTTGTGGCGGTTTCTTTTAGTTTATTGATTGTCTCGTTCGACACCTCACCTGTAATTGCAATGATACCATATTTAGGTTTGTATTCATTTGCCACATCTTGTATCTCATGAATATCTGCATGATTTTCAATTCGTCCATGACACAACATGACATTATTCTCATTGAATATGCCATATTTTATGGTTGTGTTTCCTATGTCGATTGTAATATTATTCATGAGTGCTAATTATTGATTTGATGATATTATATATTATGTATGAATCTAATTTGCTTATTTTCTGCTACTTAGGCGCGAACCGGTAACAGTATATCGCAATAAAGATGAACACAATATTTGGAATCCATGTTGCTATCATTGGAGGAACATTGGCGTTTATTGCAAATGTTGCTGATACGGTTTGGAACATGATGTAAGCAAAACTCAAAGCTAAACCAATGCCCAGAGATATACCCATTCCGTTTTTTCTCTTTTTTGCAGATAGGGATAAACCTATAGCTGTTAAGATAAATGCAGCAAAAGAACTTGCTCCTCTTTGCCAGTATTCCACTTCAAATTCTTTGATGTTTGCAAAACCTCTTGCTTTCTGTCTGTCTATATATTCCGACAATTCAGGAGTTGTTAATGTCTCTTGTTGTCCTTTAGTTATAAGAAAGTCTTGAGGTTCCATCTTTATAATAGTATCAAGTCGGGAGCCTGTTGTTATGTTCTCTTTCATACCAAGCAGATCACGTTCTTGATAGTTTTTAAGAATCCAATGATATGGTTCCTCAGATAAAGAATCATATTGTATTATGCTGGCTTGTATATAACTTACGATTTTTTTGTTTACAAACTTGTCTAATCTGAAGTCGTAACCAGTTTTTACAGGGTCTTCGTATCTTCCAATGTAAGCAATAACGCCAGTATCTACTTCCAATTGTACGTTACTTGTGTAAGTTGGAACATATTTACGTTTGTATGTGTTTTCAAATTTCACCCTTTTGACATTACCTTTTGGTATGATATATGCCCCCAGAGTGTATGTTATAACACAGATGATTGCTGCTGCAATCATGTATGGACGCATTAATCTTGGGAACGACATGCCGGTTGACATCATCGCTATGATTTCAGAGTTTTCTGCTAATTTTGTGGTAAAGAATATTACAGATATAAATACAAATAACTGTGAGAACAGGTTTGAGTAATATGGTATGAAGTTTAGATAATAATCGAACAAAATTGCCGACATAGGTGCGTTTCTTGCAAGAAACTTATCTATGTGCTCGTTAAAGTCAAAGACTACTGCAATAGAGATTATTAATGCAATGGAAAAGAAATAAGTACCGAGAAATTTCAGAATAATGTATCTATCCAAACGGTTCACAGGACTATGCTCTGCTATCCATCTGGTGTATTTATTCTCTTTTCTGGTTCTTTTGAATCTGAGTTTCATCTTGTTAATTATACTATTAAACTGCAATAATACAATAACAATATATTATGTATTTATAATCTCACAGATAATTCATCAATCATTTTAGATTTCCATATACTGAAATCTCCAGCAAGGATGTGTTCTCGTGCTTCTTTTACCAATTGTAAATAAAAAGCAAGGTTGTGTATGCTTGCTATTTGCATTGCAAGCAATTCCTGTGCTTTGAATAAATGATGAAGATATGCTTTTGTGTATTGAGTGTCAACGTATGAAGTACCTTCAATGTCAATAGGGGAGAAGTCCATTTCCCATTTTTTATTTTTCATGTTGATGGTACCGTGTTTTGTAAACAATAGGGCGTTTCTTCCGTTTCTTGTTGGCATCACACAATCAAACATGTCCACTCCTCGTTCTATTGCTTCTAATAGATTTTGAGGTGTGCCCACTCCCATTAAATATCTTGGTTTGTCTTTTGGCAGAACAGCGTTTACCACTTCTATCATTTCATACATTACGTCGGTTGGTTCACCGACTGCCAATCCACCAATAGCGTTACCTTCAGCCTCTTTTGATGCTACATTCTCAGCCGCCTTAATTCTCAAATCCTTGTATGTACATCCTTGAACGATAGGAAACAAAGACTGATGATAGCCATATAATGGTGTGGTTTCGTGAAAACGTTTCAAGCATCTGTCGAGCCAGTCTTCAGTAATAGCCAATGATTTTTTTGCATATTGATAATCGCTTGTTCCTGGTGGACATTCATCAAATGCCATCATTATGTCGGCACCGATTGTTCTTTCTATATCCATCACACGTTCAGGAGAGAAGAAATGTTTGGAACCATCAATATGACTTCTAAATTCAACACCTTCGGGTTTTATTTTTCTTATACCAGATAATGAAAACACCTGAAAACCACCGCTGTCAGTTAACATCGGACGATTGAATCCGTTGAATTTATGAAGACCTCCGGCTTTGTTGATTACTTCTAATCCAGGACGGAGGTATAAGTGGTATGTGTTGCCAAGTATGATTTGTGCCTTTATGTCATCGAGTAATTCATGTAGGTGAACACCTTTTACGCTTCCAAGTGTACCTACAGGCATGAATATCGGTGTCTGAATTTGTCCGTGATCTGTTGTTATAGTTGCAGCACGAGCATTTGTCTTAGAATCGGTCTTGTCTAAACGGAATGTGAGCATTATCGATATTGTTGCGTAATCTTACATTATTTGTCGTTTTCTTTCTCTTTATTTTCATCGAATGTGAATTCGATAGAGTGGGGAACCTTCTCGTTCAATAAAGCGAAATTTAAAACTTCTTTCACATCATGTACATAATGGAATTCTACCCCTTTGACATATTTCTCAGGGATTTGTAGAATATCCTTCTCGTTTTCGTGTGACAGCATGATATCTGTGATTCCAGCTCGTTTTGCAGCAAGAATCTTTTCTTTAATACCTCCAACAGGAAGAACCTTACCTCGTAATGTTATTTCTCCTGTCATTGCTATGTTTTTTCTGACACGTCGTTGTGTAAGTGCCGATGCTATTGACGTAGCAATTGTAATTCCGGCAGATGGACCATCCTTAGGAACAGCACCCTCTGGTACATGAATATGTATGTTATAGTTGTCAAATATTCGAGAATCTATGTCGAAATCGTCAGCATGAGCCTTTATATATTCTAATGCAAGGACTGCTGATTCCTTCATGACATCGCCCAGATTTCCTGTCAAAGTGAGTTTTTGCTGTTTTCCTTTGCTTAAGCTTGTTTCAATAAACAGAATCTCACCTCCGACGCTTGTCCAAGCAAGACCAGTTACCACTCCAGCGTAATCGTTTCCTTGGTATTTATCTCGGTTGTATAATTCTGGTCCAAGAATGCTCACGACGTCTTTCTTATTTAAGTCGTGATCAGGCAATTTGCCATCTAACGCATATTGTAGAGTTAGTTTGCGTAAGAATTTGTTGATTTTCTTATCGAGTTCACGAACTCCAGATTCACGAGTGTAATCTTCGATGATTTTTTCGATAGCCGGTTTGCTTATCTTGATTCCAGTATTCTGCATACCCAATTTCTCGAGTTGTGATGGAATTAAGTGGCGTTTGGCGATTTCTATTTTTTCTTCTGTTAGATAACCGCTTACCTCTATTAGTTCCATTCTGTCGAGAAGTGGAGGAGGAATCGTTCCGATATTATTTGCAGTTGCGATAAACATAACATTTGACAAGTCGTAATCGCAATCAAGATAATTATCGTGGAATGTTGTATTTTGTTCAGGATCAAGTACTTCAAGAAGTGCAGATGAAGGGTCACCATTGTGGCTCATCTGACCGATTTTGTCAATTTCATCGAGGATAAATATTGGGTTGCTTGTACCTGCTTTTTGAATACTTTTTATTATTCTTCCAGGCATAGCTCCGATATATGTACGTCTATGACCTCTGATTTCAGATTCATCATGAAGGCCTCCTAATGAAACTCTTACGTATTTGCGTTTCATAGCCTTGGCAATACTTTGTCCAAGACTTGTTTTTCCTACTCCTGGAGGTCCATAAAGACAAATAATAGGACTCTTGAAGTCTCCTCTCATTTTTACAACTGCCAAATGTTCGAGAATTCTCTCTTTAACCTTTTCCATGCCGTAGTGGTCGTGGTTGAGTTGTTTTTCAGCCGCAGACAAGTTGATATTATCTCGACTTTTCTCGTTCCATGGCAATGCAAGCATTGTTTCAATATAATCTCTTTGATTCTGATAATCAGGTGTTGATGGTGACATTCTTTTGAGTTTTGTCAATTCTTTATTGAACAACTCCTTAATGTCGTCATTCCATTTCTTTGTTTGAGCTTGTTGATTTATCTTATCAAAATCAGTTGTAATTGATTCTCCAAGTTCTTCTTGAATGTTTTTTATTTCTTGTTGAAGGAAGAATTCGCGTTGTTGTTTGCTTAATTCTTCATGGGTTCGCATTTGAATATTCGCCTTAAGCGTTGCGAATTGATACTCTCTATTAAGTATTTCAAGTAAAGCTCTTGCTCTATCTGCTAAGTTGTTGGCTTCCAATAATGTTATGCGTTCAACATTGTCTATTGGTAGATTAGCGCAGATATAGTTTATTAGTATGGTTTTGTTTGGCAAGTGCTTTAGATTGAATAGCGATTCAAATCCAGATGTATCACCCATTTTAAGATATTTTTCAGCAATATCGCGACATGCCTCAACCAGTGCATTGAATTCTTTGTCTTTAGACGAAGGAGTTTGTTCTGGTTGCTTTTGTACGTGACCTACAATGTAGTCGCCATTGTCGTATCCATTGAGTAATATAGCACGACAGAAGCCTTGTAATAAAGCAGTACGACTGCCGTCAGGAAGTTCTAATATCTTGATAACCTTTCCAATAACACCTGTCTTATATATCTGTGAAGGGTCTGGAGTTTCTATGTTGTCGTCTATTTGACTAAATACACCAATGAAACCATCAATTTTAACAGCATCTTTTAATAATTTCAACGATGATTTACGTCCAATATTAACAGGTAATACTATTCCAGGGAATAGCATCATTGTACGCAATGGAAGTATCGGAATTTCATTATCCTCACTAATTTCAATATCCAAAATATTGCTTTTGGATGAGTCAACTTCTGCAACGACAGATATGATTCCTTTGCTTAATTGTTGATCTTCTTTATCACCAAGTATGTTGTCAAACTTTATTTTCATTTGTTTTTTATTTACTCCTAGTATTCTGTAGTTTGTTTTGTTATTTGCGCACTCAAAAAAGTGCAAAACGAATGCAAAATTATAAAAAAAATCTGTATATACAAAGACAAGCCTTCAAATTTATGGTGTTTGTATATGTCTTTTAACTAAAATTTATATCAATTATAGTCTTAATTTGTTTATTTGTGCTGTTAAGTACAGTTCACATTTCTTGTTCAGGGGTATATTAGATAGGGTTGCTTTGTTAGCTTATAATTTATAAAATTAACATTTAGTAATGAAAAATTATGTTTCGCTGTTAACGTTTATGAGCAATTGTGAATTCTTTGTGTTTTCATCCATCCAATTATAGTAAAACATAAATATAATTCTGTATATATTTAATATACATTTAGATATGACAAATATAAACATATTATCAATCTGCATTTTTCTTTATATGGGGTAATTCATATAATATTAATGAATGTCACATTTAAATTATTAAAATCACAAATAATAGGGTAGGGAGGATGTTTTTATTGTGTTTGACTTTGTGTTTATAGAGTAATTTTTTTCTGCTTTTTTTTATATTGTGTATCAGATTTTTTTTGTAAATTTGCACCGTTTTTTTAGGACAGACAAAACAAATATAATATTTATCACAAATTATGGCGAATGTAATTAAGTTACGTAAGGGCTTAGACATTAACCTTGCAGGACAAGCAGCCAAGAACATTGCAACATTGAAAGCATCATCAGTGTATGGAGTTATTCCAGATGCTTTTTATGGAGTTAAGCCAAAGGTTGTTGTTAGAGAAGGTGATAGTGTCAAAGTTGGTGATGCATTGTTCGTTGATAAACTGCATCCAGAAGTGACGTTCGTAAGTCCAGTAAGCGGTAAGGTATCGCAAGTGGAGCGTGGTGATCGTCGCAAAGTATTAAGCATTCAGGTAGAAGCCGACGGAGAGCAAAAGTATGCTGAGTTTCCAACAGGAATACCTTCAGATGGAACAAAAGTAAAAGAACTTTTGCTTAAGAGTGGTTTGTTTGCATTTTTCAAGCAACGTCCATATTCTGTTGTAGCAAATCCTGATGAAACACCTAAGAGTATCTTTGTTTCGGCATTCAATGACATGCCATTGACTCAAGATGTTGATTTCATCATGCAGTCACAAGAATCAGATTTCCAAACAGGTATTGATGCTCTTTCTAAGATTGCAAAAGTGTTTGTAGGTGTTAAATCTGGAAGTAAGCTTGAGAGCGTTAAGAATGCTCAAGTTACTATTTTCTCAGGAAAATGTCCAGCAGGTAATGTCGGAGTTCAGATAAATCATACTCAACCTATTAATAAAGGAGAGGTTGTATGGACAATCGGTCCTGAAGAAGTTGTATTTATAGGTCGATTAATAAATACAGGTAAGGTTGACTTAACACGTATTATCGCAGTTGGTGGTTCAGAAATCAAGTCTCCTACATATGTAAAGGCTTTGGTTGGAACTAAAATTAGTGACATTCTCGACGGACAACTTAAAACAGACAAGAAGGTTCGTATCATTCAAGGAAGTCCTCTTTGCGGATGGCAAACAAACACAGACTCTTTCCTTGGTGCACATACAACAGAAATTACAACTGTGGCTGAAGGTGATGAAGCAGATGAAGCATTCGGATGGATTCTTCCACGTTTCAAACAGTTCTCAGTTAGCCGCACATATTTCAGTTGGCTCTTCGGCAAGAAGACATATGATTTTGATACACGTATAAAGGGTGGTCAACGTCATATGATTATGTCAGGCGAATACGATTCAGTATTCCCAATGGACATATATCCAGAACAGTTAGTTAAAGCTATAATAGCAGGAGATATTGATCGTATGGAAGCTTTAGGTATATACGAAGTAGCCCCTGAAGATTTCGCCTTGTGTGAATTTGTTGATTCTTCAAAATTGGAGGTTCAACGTATCGTTCGCGAAGGATTAGATATGTTAAGAAAGGAGAATAGCTAAGATGGGATTAAAAAAATATATAGATCAAAAAGTGAAACCTCAATTTGAGGAAAATGGTAAACTTAAAAGTTTCCGTTCTCTGTTTGATGGTTTCTATACCTTTATGTATGTTCCAAATGAAACATCAAAGGTACACGGTTCACATATTCATGACGCTATTGATTCAAAGCGTATCATGTCTTTTGTGGTTATAGCTCTTATTCCATGTTTACTTTTCGGTATGTATAATGTGGGTTTCCAACATTATAGAGCGATTGGTGAATCTGCAGATTTTATTTCAATGTTCTTATATGGTCTTGCTGCTGTAATGCCAAAGGTAGTAGTTAGTTATGCCGTAGGACTTGGAATAGAGTTTACTGTAGCACAATGGAAAAAAGAAGAAATTCAAGAAGGATTTCTTGTTTCAGGTATGTTGATTCCATTGATTGTTCCTATCAATTGTCCTTTATGGATTATTGCTGTAGCAACTGCTTTTGCTGTAATTTTTGCAAAGGAAGTGTTTGGAGGAACAGGTATGAATATATTTAATGTGGCATTAGTAACTCGTGCATTCCTCTTTTTCGCATATCCAACAATGATGACAGGTGATAAGGTGTGGGTAAACGGCGAATACATGGATTGTATTACTGGTACTGTTGATGGTGTCAGTGCAGCAACTCCACTTGGAGAAATTGCTTCAGGTCAGGCTGTATCAACAAATGTTATGGACACTATAACAGGACTTATGCCAGGTTCAATAGGTGAAACATCTGTAATAGCTATCGCAATAGGTGCTATAATCTTATTGTGGTCAGGTGTTGCAAGTTGGAAGACTATGTTCAGTGTATTTGTAGGTGGTGCTTTAATGGCATTCTTGTTTAAAGGTCACCTCTCAAATACTGGTAATTTTGAATGGTGGGAGCATCTCACTGTCGGTGGTTTCTGTTTCGGTGCTGTATTTATGGCAACAGACCCAGTTACAAGTGCACGTACAGAAAAAGGTAAATATATTTATGGATTCCTAATTGGTTGTATTGCAATCCTTGTTCGTACTCTTAATCCTGGTTTCCCAGAAGGTATGATGTTGGCAATCTTGCTTATGAACGTATTTGCACCATTAATTGATTACTGTGTTGTTCAAGCTAATATTAACAAACGTGCTAAACGCGCTAATAAATAATAGATATGGCAAAGAAATTTAAATGTAAAGTCTGTGGTCAGACATTTGAGGCAGATTCAATGCCTGAGAAGTGTCCTATCTGTGGCGCACCTAAATCTGAAATAGAAGAAGTAACAGAACCTTCTCCTAAGAAAAAGAAGAAAGGTTTTGATACAAACGGAAACGCATATACCATTATTTATGCCTCTATAATGGTAATCTTGGTTGCTTTCCTTCTTGCATTTGTAGCTTCTTCTTTGAAACCAACTCAGGATGCAAATGTTGTTAATGACGTAAAGAATCAGATTCTCACATCTTTAAATATAGAAAGTAAGGATATCGAAGGCGATTTTAATAAGATTGTAAAAGATATGCTTATCAAAGATGGTGAATTGGTTGAATACGACGGCAAATTCCAAACATCATATAGTCAAGAACTAAAAGATGGTAATCTGCATTTATTTGTTGCAACTTTGGAAGACGGATCTACAAAGTATGTTGTACCAATGGTAGGACGTGGACTTTGGGGTGGTCTTTGGGGTTATGTTGCTCTTAATGACGATTTCAAAACTGTATATGGAACATATTTCAGTCACGAGAGTGAAACAGCCGGATTGGGTGCACTTATCGCTGAACGTAAATTCCAAACAAGTTTTATCGGAAAGAAGCTTTTTGCTGACGATGAAAACACTGTGGCATTAACAGTTGTAAAATCAGGTCAAGCAAAAGACGACATCAACAAAGTTGACGGTATAACAGGAGCTACACTTACAAGTAAGGGTGTTGCTGAAATGGTTACAACTGGTTTGCAGATGTATGTAGATGCATACAAAGTTAAAGCATCTTCTTCTGAAGTTGATGAAAACATTCCAGCTGTAGAAGATTATCAAAATATTGAAAACATTCAAAAGGAGGACTAAGAATATGAGTTTATTTTCAAAAGAGAATGGTGCCGTATTCACAGGCCCACTTAACATAAACAACCCAATTGCAGTTCAGGTATTAGGTATTTGTTCAGCATTAGCCGTAACAAGTCAGTTAAAACCAGCAATTGTGATGGGACTTTCAGTAACAGTGATTACTGCGTTTGCAAACGTAATCATTTCATTGATTCGTAAGACTATACCAAACCGTATACGTATTATCGTACAACTTGTTGTTGTTGCAGCTCTTGTAACAATTGTAAGTAATATATTGAAAGCATATGTATATGATGTAAGTGTACAACTTTCTGTATATGTCGGTTTGATTATTACCAACTGTATACTTATGGGACGTCTCGAAGCTTTTGCTTTACAGAATGGTCCATGGGAATCATTCCTTGATGGTGTGGGTAATGGTCTTGGTTATGCTGTTATATTGGTAATTGTAGGATTTGTTCGTGAACTGCTTGGTAGCGGTACATTGTTAGGATTCACAATTATTCCTTCAAGCGTATTAATGGAGAATGGAGGATTATATCTCCATAATGGTATGATGACAATGCCTGCAATGGCACTCATCATTCTTGCATGTGTAATCTGGGCTCATCGCTCAATAAATGATAAGGAGAAGTAAGAGTATGGAACATTTCTTTAGTCTTTTAGTCCGCTCAATTTTTGTGGACAATATGATTTTTGCTTTCTTCTTGGGTATGTGTTCTTATTTAGCAGTATCTAAGACAGTAAAAACAAGTTTAGGACTGGGTATTGCAGTAACATTCGTCTTACTGATTACAGTTCCAGTAGATTATTTACTTCAAACAAAAGTACTTGATGCAAGTGGAATCCTTGGAGTAGATTTGACATTCTTAAGTTTCATCTTGTTTATTGCAGTTATTGCAGGTATGGTACAATTGGTCGAAATGTTTGTTGAACGTTTCTCTCCATCACTTTATGCGGCTCTTGGTATTTTCTTGCCTCTTATTGCTGTAAACTGTGCTATCATGGGTGCTTCTTTGTTCATGCAACAAAGAATCTTGATGCCTGCTGAAAACTCACAGTCAATAACAAATATCGGAGATTGTTTTGCATACGCTCTTGGTAGTGGTATTGGATGGACATTAGCAATCGTTTGTCTTGCTGCAATACGCGAAAAGATGGCTTATTCTGATGTTCCAAAACCTCTTCAGGGACTTGGTATCACATTTATAACTGTAGGTCTTATGGCTATGGCATTTATGTGCTTCAGTGGTTTAACTTTATAATAATTGAAAGGACTCATAAATTATGATAGATATTAATTTTATTTTAGCATCTGTGGGTGTCTTTTTGGTTATTACACTCATTTTGGTTATAGTACTTCTTGTAGCAAAGAAATATCTTTCTCCAAGTGGTCTTGTTACAGTTACTATCAACGGTAAAGATAAACTCTCAGTAGAGCAGGGTGGTAGTCTTTTGTCTACCTTGGCTGCTAACGATGTATATCTCCCTTCTGCGTGTGGTGGAAAAGGGTCATGTGGACAATGTAAGTGCCAGATATTAGAAGGTGGTGGTGAAATCCTTGATTCAGAAAAGGGTCATTTCACAAGAAAACAGATCAAGGAAGGATATCGTCTTGGTTGTCAAGCTAAAGTTAAAGGTGATTTGGCAATTAAGGTTCCAGATTCTGTTATGGGTGTTAAAGAATGGGAATGCGAAGTTGTTAGCAATAATAATGTCGCTTCATTCATCAAGCACTTTGTTGTTAAATTGCCAGAAGGTGAACACATGGATTTCGAACCAGGTTCATATGCACAGATTAAGATTCCTGCATATAATATCGATTACAATAAGGATATGGATAAATCTCTTATCGGTGATCTATATGTTCCAACATGGGAGAAATTTGGAATCTTCGGACTTAAGCAAGAAAACGATACTCCTACAATCCGTGCATACTCTATGGCTAACTATCCAGATGAGGGTGATATCATCTCACTTACTGTACGTATTGCAACACCTCCGTTCAAACCAAAAGATCAAGGACCTGGATTTATGGATGTACCATGTGGTATAGCATCTACATACATCTTCTCATTAAAACCAGGCGACAAAGTTATTATGTCTGGTCCTTACGGAGAATTCCATCCTAAGTATGGAACTGGTCGCGAAATGATTTGGGTCGGTGGTGGTGCCGGTATGGCTCCTCTTCGTGCACAAATCATGCACATGCTTAAGACTTTGAAAGTACGTGATCGTGAAATGCACTACTTCTATGGAGCTCGTGGTATTGACGAAGTGTTCTTCTTGGAAGACTTCTTGGAACTTGAAAAAGAATTCCCTAACTTCCACATGCACCTCGCTCTTGACCGTCCAGATCCAAAAGCAGATCAACTTGGGGTTAAATATACAGCAGGCTTTATTGCTAATGTTCTTGGAGATACATATCTCAAGCAGCATGAAGCTCCAGAAGATGTTGAATACTATTTGTGTGGACCTCCAATGATGGCTAAGACTGTTCTTGATCTTCTTCATTCTCTTGGTGTTGAGGATGACATGATCGACTTTGACAATTTTGGAGGATAATAGTTTCAATTTAATTTGCAATTATTACGTATATAATATTAGTGCCCCTTGTCCACATTGTTGGTTGGGGCACTTTTATATATAAAATAAGAGTATAAGAGGTTTTTAAAATACAAGATGAAAAGAGTAGGGGAGTAAATCTTTAAAATCACTCTTTTTTAGTAAATAATGCTCTTTTAAATGTAAAATCAGGTGTTAATTGCATAAAAAATCCACTTTTTTATAGTGAAAATATGTATTTAAAGACAAAAATTACCTGATTTTTATATAAAAAAACGTGTTTGCATGGATTTTTATTCTATCCGACTATGTTTTTGATTGTGCTTACAGAATAAAAATAAAGTTGTTGTCTGTAATTATAGTTGAAAACACTGAATATTAATGATAATTTGGTTGATAATTCTATAATATATACCTTTGCACCAGAAATCAAAACAAAAATAAAATAACAACTAAAAAATTGAAGATTATGAGTACAAAGAAAAATTATCGCTTCGAAACATTACAAGTTCATGTTGGTCAAGAACAACCAGATCCAGCAACCGATTCACGTGCAGTGCCTATATATCAAACAACAAGTTATGTGTTTCATAATTCACAACATGCAGCCGACAGATTCGGTCTAAGAGATGCAGGTAATATTTATGGTCGTTTGACAAATTCTACCCAAGGAGTGTTTGAAGAACGTGTTGCAGCTCTTGAAGGTGGTATCGCAGGTTTGGCTGTTGCTTCAGGTGCAGCATCTATCACATATGCACTTCAAAATATTCTTCAGAATGGAGATCATATCGTTGCAGCAAACAACCTATATGGTGGTACATATAATTTAATTACACATACACTTGCTTCACAAGGCATAACAAACACAATTATAAATATTAACGATCTTGATGCTTTAGAAGCAGCGATACAACCAAACACAAAAGTTGTATATGCAGAAACATTTGGAAATCCAAATAGTGATGTTCTAAACATTAAAGCAGTAGCTGATGTGGCTCACCGTCACAATATACCACTTATCGTAGATAATACTTTCGGAACACCATATCTTATTCGTCCTATTGAACACGGAGCAGATATCGTTATTCATTCCGCAACAAAATTCATTGGTGGACATGGCTCAAGTCTTGGTGGTGTTATTGTAGATAGTGGAAAATTCAACTGGAAATCTGATCCTGATAAGTTTCCCACATTAGCAAAACCAGATCCATCATATCATGGAATAATTTTCGCAGACGCAGTAGGGGCTGCAGCCTATGTAACCCGTATTCGTGCAGTCTTATTAAGAGATACAGGTGCAACAATTTCTCCATTTAATGCATTCATCTTGTTACAAGGACTTGAAACTTTGTCGTTACGTGTAGAACGTCATGTGGAGAACGCATTAAAGGTTGTTGAATTCTTGAATAATCATCCAAAAGTAGCTCATGTAAACCATCCTTCATTGGCTTCACATCCAGATCATGAACTATATAACAAGTATTTCCCAAATGGAGGAGGTAGTATCTTTACTTTTGAGATTAAAGGTGGTCAAGAAGCAGCATGGCGCTTTATCGACTCATTGGAGATATTCTCATTGTTAGCAAATGTGGCAGATGTTAAGAGTCTTGTTATTCATCCATATACCACAACTCACTCACAGTTGTCACCAGAAGAACTTGCAGAACAACATATTACACCTTCTACAATTCGTATATCTGTAGGTACAGAGCATATCGACGATATCTTAGAAGATCTATCACAAGCATTAGAACAAATTTAAAAAATATATATCATTATGGCAAAGATTGCAAAACAGCTGACAGAGCTCATCGGCAACACACCTCTTGTAGAGCTCAATAAATTTTCAAAATCAAAAGGTATAGATACTCCATTGATTGCAAAAGTTGAATTTTTCAATCCTGGAGGTAGTGTAAAGGACCGTATTGCATTGGCAATGATTGAAGATGCAGAGAAAAAAGGTTTGTTAAAACCAGGTGCAACTATCATCGAGCCAACAAGTGGAAATACCGGTGTGGGACTTGCATTAGTATCAGCAGTAAAAGGTTATCATCTTATTCTCACAATGCCTGAAACCATGAGTGTTGAACGTCGTAATCTTGTAAAGGCATATGGCGCTGAAATTAAACTTACTTCAGGTAAAGACGGAATGTCTGGAGCCATTAAAGCAGCAAATGAACTTCGCGATTCAATTCCAGGTAGTATAATCCTACAACAGTTTGATAATCCTTCAAATCCAGAAAGACACTATTCAAAAACAGGCGTAGAGATCTGGGAACAGACAGATGGTCAAGTAGATATTTTCGTGGCTGGTGTTGGTACTGGTGGAACAATCTCAGGTGTTGGAAAAAGACTTAAGGAATTCAATCCAAACGTAAAAATCATTGCTGTTGAACCAAAATCTTCTGCAGTATTGAATGGCGGTCAGAGCGGCCCACACAAGATTCAAGGTATTGGTGCTGGATTTGTTCCTAAGAACTATGATGCAAGTATTATTGACGAAGTTTTCGATGTAGAAAACGATGATGCAATTCGTACAGGTCGAGAACTCGCACGTCAAGAAGGACTTTTAGTTGGTATTTCTGCAGGTGCAGC
This sequence comes from Bacteroidaceae bacterium, assembly GCA_024682395.1. Classification (GTDB taxonomy): domain Bacteria; phylum Bacteroidota; class Bacteroidia; order Bacteroidales; family Bacteroidaceae; genus Colivivens. The sequence goes on along the minus strand of JAIKZH010000069.1, from coordinate 308 downwards.
AGCTTATGCAGCAGCCGAGATTGCACGCCGTCCTGAAAACAAAGGTAAAAAAATCGTGGCATTGTTACCAGATACAGGCGAAAGATATTTATCAACAGTTTTATATGCTTTTGAGGATTATCCATTATAATGTATTTGTGAACAATTTATTGTTAACCGAATTTAGATAAGCCATAATTTATAAATATGAGGAATGACAGATGTATAACATTTTCTGTCATTCTTCATTGTTTTTGATAGAAATTATAAAAATACCTATTTTTATAATTATTTATACTTTTCAACATAATCAATGTTATGTTTAATTC
>JAIKZH010000067.1 GCA_024682395.1 Bacteroidaceae bacterium | reverse complement strand
ACTATATTATTAATAATAACTACTATATCATATAATAAAAATACAGATATGAAAAGTTTTATAAAATATACGATAGCAACAATTACTGGTATTTTAATAACATTATTTGTGTTATTATTATTTATAGCATTATCTTTAATCAGTCTGACAGCTTTCGACTCTACCCCTGTCTATATCAGTGACAATTCTGTGCTGTTATTAAAACTCGACAAAGAAATTGCTGAACGTACAAATGATAACACAATAGCCGAGTTGATTGGGAATGAAGACCCGAAACTTGGACTCGATGAAATACTTAAAGCTATTGACAATGCAAAAAATAACAATAACATCAAAGGTATATATATCGAGGCTGGAAATTATTTTAGTGCATCGCCTGCGATGATTAAAGAAATAAGAAACGCGCTTGTTGACTTCAAGGAATCAGGAAAATTTATTGTTGCATATGGTGATAATTACACACAAGGCGCATATTATATATGTAGTGTTGCCAATTCGGTAATAATTAATCCACAAGGCACTCTTAATTGGAAAGGATTAAGTGCTCAAACTATTTTTTACAAGAATTTGTTTGAGAAAATCGGTGTATCAATGCAGGTGTTCAAGGTTGGAACATACAAATCAGCCGTTGAACCATATATACTCGACGACTTCAGTGATGCAAACCGCGAACAGATAGAAACATTCACTAAGGAGATTTGGAACGTACTAAGTAAGGATGTTGCAGAATCTCGTAATATTCCAAGAAACACACTTGACTCTTTAACAAACACTCCAATGCTATTCGGAACAGCAAAAGAGTATAAAAGAAACAAGTTTGTGGACATGATTGCTTATTCTGACAAAATACCCCAAATCATATCTAAAATGATGGGATGTCAAGAAGATGATTACATGGTAGTTTCAGTAAAAGATGTTGCAAGTATGGAATCATTGACGCCAAAAGATCCTAAAGGTAACATCATTGCTGTGTATTATGCTGTAGGAGAAATCGTACAAGAATCAAACGATAACATATACACATCTACAACAAATATAGCATCGAGAGATGTCATAAAAGATTTACAATCACTTGCCGATGATGAAAATGTTAAGGCGGTGGTATTAAGAGTGAATTCCCCTGGAGGCGACGCCTTTGCATCAGAACAAATATGGCATCAGGTTGAATATATCAAATCCAAGAAGCCTATAATCGTAAGTATGGGTAGCTATGCAGCAAGTGGAGGATATTATATCTCATGTGCAGCAAATAAGATTGTAGCCGAACCTACCACACTCACTGGCTCGATTGGTGTATTCGGTCTTATACCTGATTTAAGCGAGCTATTAGATGACAAACTCGGAATCAATTTCAAAACTGTTAAGACTCATGAATATGCAGATATGCCAGATGTTTCACGACCAATGAACGAAAAAGAGTCTGCTGTCATACAGAATTATGTAAACAACTGTTACGAATTATTTACTAAAAGATGTGCAGATGGACGTGGTATAAGTCAAGACTCTATTAAATCAATAGCCGAAGGACGTGTGTGGACCGGTGTACATGCAAAGAAAATCGGTTTGGTTGATGAAATTGGTGATTTGAACGATGCCATAAAGATTGCCAAAAAGGCAGCGAAACTAAAATCATATACATTACAAACATATCCAAATAAAGACGATATCTTCAGTAGTTTATTTGAAAAAATATCATCAGACAGTTATGCTGAGAAACAAATAAAAGAAAATCTTGGTGAATACTACGAAATATTCTCTTCAATGAGAAGTATTCAAAACAAAGACAAGATTCAGGCAAGAACCCCATTCTATATCAAATTCAACTTATAAACCAGAGATAATGAATTATTTATTAATTCCCTTTGCATGGATTTATGATTTCATCACATCCATTAGGAACATGATGTATGATCATGGTTTGTTAAAACAACAAAGTTTCGACAAGCCTCTCATATGTATTGGGAATCTGGCTGTTGGAGGAAGCGGGAAAACCCCTCACACCGAATATTTAATAAATCTGCTGAGCCAGAACGGCTACAAAGTTGCTGTACTAAGTAGAGGTTACAAACGAAAGACAAAAGGTTTTGTGTTGGCAACCGATCAATCCACTGCAGAAGAAATTGGAGACGAGCCTTCACAGATGAAGAAGAAATTTCCAAATATCGTTATGGCGGTTGATGAAGACCGATGCGATGGAGTTAGTAAGATTATAGACAAGGTAGATGTCGTTCTGCTGGACGACGCATTTCAACACAGAAAGATAAAAGCAGGATTAAACATTATTCTATCAGACTATAACAAACCATATTATAAAGATTATCTTATGCCAGCCGGACGACTACGAGAAAACCAATCAGGCAATAAAAGGGCTGAGATTATCATAATGACAAAATGCAGACAAGAACATATCGCTACCGATGATATAAAATACAATTCTACAAAACTCGGTTTATCTGAGAATCAGCAATTGTTTTTTACCGGTATTAAATACGGGAAACTCTCTAATGGACTTGAATTGAGAGATTTAGCAAACTATAATATTGTATTGGTTACAGGTATAGCCAATCCAAAACCATTAGAAGAAGAACTCTCAAAACACGTAACAATGATGAAAACTATTAGATTCAGCGATCATCATAATTTTACAGACAGCGAACTGAAAAAAATTGACGATACATTCGCAAATCTTCCTTCGGATAAGAAACGACTTATAATAACGACAGAAAAGGATTTCACTCGCCTCGGAAACTTATCAAATATTGATTATTTATGCAGTCTTCCTATTGAAGTGAACATTCTTAACGACGACAAACTCAAATTTGATAATCTGATTCTGGATTATTGCAAACAATATAAAAAGAACTAAAACCTAAAAATAATAATGAATAAGAAAACAATACAAGAACTCGGAGAATTCGGACTCATAAAGCATCTCACCGACAATATCCCATTGGTTAATAAATCAACTGTCAAGGGTGTTGGCGACGATTGCTCAGTATTGAATTATGAATCAGAGAAAGACATACTTGTGACTACAGATTTGTTGCTCGAAGGAGTACATTTCGATTTAACATATGTACCTTTGAAACATCTTGGCTATAAGGCTGCAATGGTTAATTTGAGTGACGTGTATGCAATGGGAGGAATGCCAAAACAAATAACCATAAGTTTGGGACTCAGTAACAGATTTACAGTTGAAGACTTAGATGAATTCTATGCAGGAATACGTCTTGCATGCAACAGCCATGAGGTTGATGTGGTAGGTGGAGACACCACTTCATCAATGACAGGACTGACTATCAGCATCACATGTATTGGTGAGGTTGAGAAAGGAAAAGCAATATACAGAAGCGGAGCAAAACCAAATGACATTATATGTGTCAGCGGAAATCTTGGAGCTGCTTATATGGGATTACAGTTGCTCGAACGTGAAAAGGCTGTATTCTATCAGCAACTTGAAGAAAACAAAGGGAAAGAGACTCCAGAGATGGCAGAACCCGATTTCGCAGGACGAGAATATCTGCTCGAACGTCAGTTAAAACCAGAAGCAAGACGTGACATAATATTAAAACTAAAAGAATTGGGTGTTCAGCCAACATCTATGATGGATATAAGCGACGGACTCAGCAGCGAATTGTTACATATATGCGAAGACAGCAAATGTGGTTGCAGAATATATGAAGAACATATTCCGCTCGATTACGAGACAGCATCACAGGCCGAAGAATTCAATATGAACGTAACAACATGCGCACTTAATGGCGGTGAGGATTATGAATTACTATTTACTGTTCCAATGGCTGATAAAGAAAAAATCGAAGACATGGAAGACGTAAAAATGATTGGATACATCACTTCTGCCGACAACGGAAAAGTACTCATAACAAGAGATGGTGCTCAATTCGACCTGAAAGCACAGGGTTGGAACCATATTCAGTAAAACAATATTACAAAGACAGGTTATTGCAAAGAAAAGAAATCTTGTTATTAGATGATTATAATAAATATTTTGTAACTTTGCACACAAATAAACAGATGGGCGGCTTGTCGCTGATGCATTGCATGAGAGGAAAGTCCGGGCAGCACAGAGCACTCCACTTCCTAATATAGAAGTAGTTTGTGAAAGCTAAGAAGTGTAGAAGAAAATAACCACAATCATTGTTTTCAATGGTTGTAAGGGTGAGAAGGCGGGGTAAGAGCCCACCAGAAGTATGGTGACATACTTGCTGTACACCTTGGAGGCTGCAAGTTCATGTATAGTAGCGCTTGAGGGTTGCTCGCCCGAGCTACAGGGTAGAACGCTAAATATGAATTGGATGGTGACATTCAATCTGGATAAATGACAGGCACCATTTCAAAATGGTACAGAACCCGGCTTATAGTCCATCTGTTTTTTTATTTTATTATCCACTGAAGAAATTACAAATTATTATTTTAATAAAAGTTAAAGTTAAGCATTATTATTAAACCATAATAGCTTGTATAAGTCATTATTTGCAAACAATAAAATCATTAATATGAATTATAAAAACGTAAAACAAAACACTACACGCTTAATCATATTTATTTTAATAAACATCTCAGCGTTATCATTAAAAGCCCAATCAACTTGGACATTAAAAGATTGTATAGATTATGCGTTAGAGAATAATATTCAACTCAAACAAAGCAAACTTACAACTCTTCAAAATAAATTATCTGTGGAACAATCAAAGGCTGCTTTGTTCCCTGCCCTATCTTTCAGTACAAACCAGAACATGTCATGGCGTCCATTTAGTCAGTCAACCATCAACCTAACAAATGGAACAATGACAAGTACTAAATCCACAGTCAATTACAATGGAAGTTACGGTTTGAATGCAAATATGACATTATGGAATGGTGGTAGAAACACTAATACCATCAAACAAAACGAATATGCGGCAGAGATGTCAGAACTTGACACAGAACAAAGCGAAAATTCCATAATGGAGCAGATAACACAATTATATGTACAGATGCTTTATCAGAAAGAAGCAGTCAATGTGTGCGAAGCCATTCTGAAATCATCAGAACTACAACGTGACAGAGCCAAGACTATGGTTAATGTGGGTACTTTAGCAAAAGTTGAATTAATGCAACTTGAAGCACAAACCACTCAAGATCAATATAATTTGATTAATGCAAAATCACAACTTGAGAACTACAGATTCCAATTAAAGCAACTATTAGAGTTGCCTGAACAAGACAATTTCGACATCAGCGAGACACAAACCACTGATGACCAAATAATTACTCCGATTCCATCAAAACAAGAGGTTTACAACGTCGCTCTTGCACAACGTCCAGAGATACAAAGCGGTAAACTTAATGTTGAATCAAACAAATTATCTATAAAAATTGCGAAAGCAGGATATTTGCCAAGTGTGAACCTAAACGCAAGTGTAGGAACAAATAATGCAAGCGGTACTCACACAGCATTAGGAGAGCAGATTAAAAATAATCTCAGCAACTCAATCGGTCTCAGTCTTAGCGTTCCAATCTTTGATCAACGTCAAAACAAGACCAATGTTCATAAAGCACAATTGGCTTATCAAAACAGCCAATTACAACTACAAGATACAGAAAAGAAACTATCAAGTACAATTGAAAACTATTGGTTAAACGCAACCACTTCACAGCAACAATACATCTATGCTAAAGCAAACGTAGAAAGTATGCAAGCAAGCTATGATTTGGTTAGTGAGCAATTCCGACTTGGTTTAAAGAATATTGTAGAACTTACAACAGGTAAAACCAACCTCATGCAAGCAGAACAACAAATGCTTCAATGCAAATACAATATATTATACAACTTAGCAATGCTTCGTTTCTATAAAGGAGAGACAATCAAATTGTAAAAATAAATAAATCATCATATGAAAAAATCATTTTTAATCTTATTCGTTACATCACTAATATTTGTTGCTTGTGATAAAAAGCCTGAAATTCATTATAATACAGCAATTGTAGAGAAGCAGGACTTATCCACAAGTATCACTGCCACAGGAACCATCGAACCTGTTACCCAAGTTGAAGTAGGTACACAGGTGTCAGGTATTATCGACAAGATTTATGTCGATTATAATAGCGAAGTACACCGAGGACAGGTTATCGCAGAATTAGACAAGACCAATCTGTTAAGTGAACTGGCCTCAGCAAAGAGTAATCTGGCAAATTATCAAAGCAACCTTAATTATCAGACTGCAAATTTTAATCGTTATAAGACATTATTCAATAAAGGTTTGGTAAGTGCAAATGAATATGAAAGTGCAAGACTGTCATATGAACAGGCTACACAACAAGTTTCTATACAGAGACAAAATGTTCAGAAAGCACAAACAAACTTAGGCTATGCCACTATTACTTCTCCAATCGACGGAGTGGTATTGAGCAGAGAAGTAGAAGAAGGACAAACTGTTGCTTCTGCAATGACAACCCCTACCCTGTTCATCATAGCACAAGACCTCACCAACATGAGAGTGATTGCTAATATCGACGAAGCCGACATAGGTGGTGTGAAAGAAGGTCAAAGAGTATCATTTACAGTTGACGCCTTTCCAGACGATGTGTTTGAAGGTGCTGTGACACAAGTTCGCCAACAAGCAACAACAACAAGCAACGTGGTGACATACGAAGTGGTTATTTCTGCACCAAACGAGTCGCTTAAACTAAAGCCTGGACTTACAGCCAACGTTACAATATACACGATGGAAATGCACGACATCATGTCAGTCCCAACTAAAGCATTACGATTCACACCAAACGAGATGTTTCTTAAGGAAGACGAAGCAATCGTTGACTGTGATGCAAAAGATAAGGTATGGATTAGAGATGGTAAGAACTTCAAAGCAATCGCCGTTGAGATTGGTAAATCAAATGGTATGTTCACAGAGATCATCTCAGGTTTGAAACCAGGCACAGAAGTTATTACAGAATTTGAGATGCCTAACACAGAAGCGGAAGGAGACTCACAATCACGCAATCCATTCATGCCAGGCCCACGTAACAACAGAAACAACAACGGAAAATCAGGAAATGCTAACGCAAACAGAGCACCAGGAAGATAAATAAACAATGTTCTGTATATGGAGAATAATAAAAAAGTTATAATCGAACTCGATCAAGTTAAACGTTACTTCCAAGTTGGCTCAGAGACAGTAAAAGCACTACGCGGAATTTCGTTTAAGATTTACGAAGGTGAATTTGTGACCATACAAGGAACTTCAGGTTCTGGAAAATCCACCTTACTAAATCAATTGGGTTGTCTTGACACCCCTACAAGCGGTGAATACTATCTGGATGGTGTTCCTGTGAAAAAGATGTCAAAGAATCAACGTGCCCACTTACGTAACAGAAAAATTGGATTTGTGTTCCAGAACTATAATCTTCTTCCTAATACAACCTCTGTGGAAAATGTGGAACTTCCACTGATGTACAACAACAAATATTCTGCTGCACAACGACGTGAGGCAGCAATAAAAGCATTACAGGCAGTTGGATTAGGAGACCGTTTGGAACATAAGAGCAATCAGATGTCAGGAGGACAGATGCAAAGAGTAGCCATCGCACGAGCACTAGTAAATACACCAGCAGTGATTCTTGCCGATGAAGCAACAGGAAATCTGGACACACGCACGTCATTCGAGATGCTGGTATTATTCCAGAAACTCCATAAAGACGGACATACCATCATCTTTGTAACTCACAATCCCGACATAGCAAGATATAGCAGTAGAAATATTATGCTTAGAGACGGAAAAATCCGTGAGGACACAATCAATACAAATATAGAATCTGCAGCAGAAGCACTTGCAGCATTACCAAAACCACAAGACGACTGATTATATGAATATTCAGAATTTAATCAAAGTATCTATACGAGCTGTATTCAGTAATAAAATGCGCTCATTCCTCAGTATGTTGGGTATTATCATTGGAGTTGCTGCGGTGATTGCGATGATGAGTATCGGACAGGGATCTAAGGAAAGTATAAGACAGGAACTCTCAACTATGGGAACAAACCTGCTTACAGTGCGTCCTGGAGCTGATATGCGTGGCGGTGTGCGTCAGGATCCGTCAGCTATGCAAACTCTGAAGATAGAGGATTATGAAAGTATAATAAACGAGAAGAAATATGTAACTTATGTTTCGCCCGAAGTCACTTCAGGCGGACAAGTTATCTATGGCAACAACAACACAACCACAACTATATATGGCGAATCACCTGAATATCTGCAAATCAAGCAATGGGATGTAGAAAAAGGAGATTGCTTCACAGAAGAAGATATAAAAAAATCAGCAAAAGTATGCGTGGTAGGTAAAACCATCGTTGACGAGTTGTTTGGAGAGAATGTAGATCCAATTGGTAAAAACATTCGTTTCAAGTCCATACCTATGAAAATCATAGGAGTACTGAAATCCAAAGGATATAACAGTTGGGGAATGGACCAGGACAATGTCATCATTGCACCATATACATGCGTGATGAAACGTATTGCAGCACAGACATATTTCTCATCTATTGTTTGTTCTGCTATCACAGAGGAACTCTCAGACGATGCAATAGACGAACTCACAAAGATACTAAGACGTAACCATAAAATAAAAGACGAAGACGCTGATGACTTCACCATCCGTTCACAAGCCGAAATGATGGAAACTCTGTCGTCAACAATGGATACAGTTACACTTATTCTCGGAATTGCAGCAGGTTTCTCATTATTGATTGCAGGTATAGGTATTATGAACATCATGCTTGTATCAGTAACCGAACGAACAAAAGAAATCGGTTTGAGAATGGCTGTCGGAGCAACAGGTTTTGTTATAAGTGTACAATTCCTTATCGAATCCATCATAATCAGTGTAACAGGAGGAATCTTCGGAGTATTACTTGGAATAGCAGCCTCAGAATGGATTTTACCGCTCTTCTCAATGCCAAGTATCGTTCCGCTATGGTCAATACTATTATCTTTCAGTGTCTGTGTTGTCATTGGAGTCTTGTTCGGATATATACCTGCGAGAAAAGCAGCCAACATGGACCCTATCGAAGCTATACGACATGAATAATCTAACCACAGAAACTGATTATTTATAATCAATATCAGTATAAATCATCACAATACCAACAAATAAGTATTCCGTCATTACACGATGGAATACTTTTGTTTTATACGCAGGCTTAAACATATATTATACAAAACCGACTATACATTATACTATAATCAATATTGCTATAGTAAAAATAAAAACATGTGATATGAAAAAAAATGAAAAGAATAACACGATTTTCTTCATTTTTTAGTATCTTTGCACACCAAATAGGTATATATAAAATATAAATATAATTTATAAATTATTTAATTGTAAAAAAAGATTATGGTTTATTCTAAAGAAGTACAAGAAATGTGCTGTGTTGCCAAAGGTCCTAACCACGGACCTGCTCCAATACCAGAAGAAGGTAAATGGATTCAGGCAAAAGAGATTAAAGACATCTCAGGTATGACTCACGGTATTGGTTGGTGTGCACCTCAGCAAGGTACATGTAAGCTCAGCCTTAATGTAAAAGACGGAATCATTGAAGAATGTCTTATTGAAACAATCGGTTGTTCAGGTATGACTCACTCTGCAGCTATGGCAAGTGAAATTCTCCCTGGAAAAACAATCCTTGAAGCACTCAACACAGACCTTGTATGCGATGCTATCAATACAGCAATGCGCGAGCTCTTCCTTCAAATAGTATACGGACGTACTCAGAGTGCATTCTCTGAAGGTGGTCTTGTTATCGGTTCTGGTCTTGAAGACCTCGGTAAAGGACTTGTTAGCCAATGTGGTACACTTTACGGAACAAAAGCTAAGGGTACTCGTTATCTTCAACTTACAGAAGGTTACATCACTAAGATGTTCCTTGACAGCGACAACCAAGTTTGTGGTTATGAATTTGTTCACATGGGTAAATTCATGGATGCCATCAAGAAAGGTGTACCAGCAGACGAAGCTCTTAAGAATGTAACTGGTACATATGGACGTACAAAACCAGAACAAGGCGCAGTTAAATCTATTGACCCACGTAAAGAATAAGGAGGAAGCAACATATGATAAGAGAAGTAAAATTTGAATCACAAGACCGTCGTATCAAGCAAATTCTTGCTGCATTAAACGAAAACGGCATTGCTTCTATCGAAGAGGCTAACGAAATATGTGAAAAAGCTGGTATCGATCCTTACAAGACATGTGAGGAAACTCAGATGATCTGCTTTGAAAACGCAAAATGGGCATATGTTTGCGGTTGTGCTATTGCAATCAAGAAAGGTTGCAAAAACGCTGCTGACGCTGCTGAAGCAATCGGTATCGGACTTCAATCATTCTGTATCCCTGGTTCTGTTGCTGACGACCGTAAGGTAGGTTTAGGTCACGGAAACCTTGCAGCTCGTCTTCTTCGCGAAGAAACTCAATGTTTCGCATTCCTCGCAGGTCACGAGTCATTCGCTGCTGCAGAAGGTGCTATCAAGATTGCTGAAATGGCAAACAAAGTACGTAAGAACCCACTTCGCGTAATCCTTAACGGTCTTGGAAAAGATGCTGCAATGATTATCAGCCGTATCAATGGTTTCACATACGTTCAAACTAAGTTTGACTACTACACAGGCAAAGTAGAAGTAGTTAAGAAGACTCCTTACTCTGATGGTCCACGTGCTAAGGTTAACTGCTACGGAGCTGACGATGTTCGCGAAGGTGTTGCTATCATGTGGATGGAAGACGTTGACGTTTCTATCACTGGTAACTCAACTAACCCAACTCGTTTCCAACACCCAGTTGCTGGTACTTACAAGAAGGAACGTGTACTTGCAGGTAAAGCATATTTCTCTGTTGCATCAGGTGGTGGTACAGGTCGTACTCTTCACCCAGACAACATGGCTGCAGGTCCAGCTTCTTATGGTATGACAGACACACTCGGACGTATGCACTCTGACGCTCAGTTCGCTGGTTCTTCTTCAGTTCCTGCACACGTTGAGATGATGGGATTCCTCGGAATCGGTAACAACCCAATGGTTGGATGTACAGTAGCTTGTGCTGTTAATGTTGCACTTGCACTCAACAAATAATCAATTACTACATAATTGATCTCCAACGACTCTTGCAACAATTGTTGCAAGAGTCTTTTTATTATACCTTTTAACATCATGGTGTTGCTTTGTATTCGTTTTTTTTCGTACCTTTGCAAAAATTAATTCAATAGAAATGCAACCATTAGCCGAAAGAATGCGCCCTATGACCTTAGACGATTACGTGGGTCAGCGACATCTTGTTGGAGAAGGGACTGTGATACGTCGTATGATTAATCAGCGACGAATCAGTTCTTTCATTCTATGGGGACCGCCGGGAGTGGGCAAAACCACACTTGCCAATATTATTGCAAAAACACTTGAAGTACCATTCTATACATTAAGTGCTGTTACAAGTGGAGTAAAGGATGTACGTGATGTGATAGACAAAGCACGATCATCACATTTCTTTAATTCATGCAATCCCATTCTGTTTATCGATGAAATCCACCGATTCTCAAAGAGTCAGCAAGATTCGCTCTTAGGAGCTGTCGAACAAGGAACAATCACACTTATCGGTGCTACAACAGAGAACCCATCATTTGAAGTAATAAGACCATTATTAAGCAGATGTCAGGTTTATGTTCTTAAATCACTCGATAAAGACGATCTGATTGGATTATTACACAGAGCAATAGAAAACGACATCGTTTTAAAGGAGAAACATATTGAATTAAAAGAAACTGATGCAATTATAAGATACAGCGGAGGAGATGCCAGAAAAGTTTTAAACATACTGGAATTAGTTGTTGAAAATTCTGATAACGACATAATAATAACTGATGAATTAGTTACACAATGCCTTCATCAGAACCCTCTCGCTTACGACAAAGATGGTGAGATGCACTACGACCTCATCTCGGCATTTATAAAAAGCATACGAGGCAGCAATCCCGATGCTGCAATATATTATCTCGCCAGAATGATAGAAGGCGGAGAAACTCCAGAGTTTATCGCCCGCAGACTCATCATATCGGCAAGCGAGGATATTGGATTGGCAAACCCAAATGCTTTACTATTAGCAAATGCCACTTTCGATGCCATACATAAGATAGGATGGCCTGAAGGAAGAATTCCATTAGCTGAGACTACAATATATCTGGCAACATCACCTAAGAGTAATTCGGCTTATATGGCAATCAATCAAGCATTACAGAATGTACAAGAAACAGGGAACTTACCTGTGCCATTACATTTGAGAAATGCGCCAACAAAGCTAATGAAGGAACTTGGATATGCACAAGGATATAAATATGCTCATGACTATGAGAATAACTTTGTAGAGCAGCAATTCCTACCCGATGAGATAAATGGCATTCAATTCTGGCATGCCCAGAATAATGCACAAGAGAATAAGTTAAAAGAAAGGATGGATTATTTGTGGTCAAGCCACAAGAATATCTCCGAAGATAAATAATCACTCACACTAAAAGCGATTAAATTGGTATATCCTGTAAATTTTGAAGATAAAATCGGATTCTCAAGTATTAGAAAAATAATACAAGAGAATTGTTTATGTCAGTTAGGACGTGACAGAGTTGCGCAAATGCAATTCTGTGACAAATATGATGATATACTTCGTAATCTTTCACTAACTACAGAATTTGTACGAGTATTAAAAGAAGAAGAGGATTTTCCTGATCAGAATTTCTTCGATGTATGCAATGCACTCAGACGCATCAAGATAGCAAACACATATTTACTTCAGGAAGAGTTGTGTGAACTTGGAAAATCATTAGATACAATAGACAAGATTGTAACATTCTTCAATCAAAAAAATAACAAAGGACAAGGTGTCAACAATAATGAAATACAATCAGAAAATGACACACCCTACCCTCATTTATACGCATTAGGTCAGAGCATCAAGACCTTCCCAAATGTAGTAAGACGTATTAACCAGATTCTTGACAAATACGGAGAAGTCAAGGACTCGGCCACTGTGGAACTGATGCGTATCCGACAAGAACGCAGGAACATAACCAACAGTATATCAAGTATGCTGCATAGAATCCTACGCGAAGCAAAGACACAAGGATATATTGAAAAAGACTCAACTCCGACCGTACGCGACGGCCGTTTGGTTATCCCTGTAGCACCAGCCATGAAACGTAAAGTCAATGGTATCGTACACGATGAATCCGATTCAGGTAAAACAGTATATATCGAACCAACAGAGGTTGTAGAAGCCAATAACCGAATACGAGAATTAGAAAGCGAGGAAAGACGTGAAATAATACGTCTGCTTATAATCTTTACAGATTCTATTCGTCCGTATATTCTCGATATGATTCAGTCATATGAATATCTTGGAGAAATCGATTTCATACGTGCAAAAGCAAAATTTGCGATATACACAGACTCACTACAACCATCAATAGAGCCCCACCCTCATATTGATTGGGGAGCAGCAGTACACCCCCTATTACGTATATCTTTAGAAAGTCACAATCGCAAGGTTGTGCCTCTCGATATCCGACTTAATTCAGAAAACCGCATACTTCTAATATCAGGTCCGAACGCAGGAGGAAAATCTGTCTGTTTGAAAACAGTCGGTTTACTTCAATATATGCTTCAATGTGGTCTGTTGATTCCTGTTTCAGAAAGCAGCAAAGCTGGTTTATTCCAAAACCTCTTCATTGATATCGGCGACGAACAAAGTTTAGAAGACGACCTGTCAACATATTCATCCCATCTTCTTAATATGAAGATGATGATGAAGAATGCAAACAATTCAACACTTATATTAATCGACGAATTTGGTGGAGGAACAGAACCACAGATTGGTGGTGCGATAGCCGAAGCCATTCTTAAACGTTTTAATCAAAAGAAATCCTTTGGCGTTATCACAACCCACTATCAGAATCTAAAGCACTTTGCACAAGATACTGACGGAATTATAAACGGAGCAATGTTGTATGACCGTCAGAAGATGCAACCGCTGTTCCAACTGCGAATAGGTAATCCTGGTAGTTCGTTTGCCATAGAGATTGCCCGTAAAATTGGAATACCAGAAGATGTTATTTCAGAAGTTTCAGAGATTGTAGGAAAAGAATACATCAATGCCGACAAATATCTGCTTGATATCGTACGCGACAAAAGATATTGGGAGAACAAGCGTCAAGCCATTCATGAGCGCGAGAAACAACTCGAACAGACAATTGAACGTTACGAACAAGAATACAACAAGATTCACTCACAAAAACGCGAGATAATCGACAAGGCTCGTAATGAAGCGCAGGAACTCATCAAGAATTCCAATGCACAAATCGAACGTACCATTCGCGATATTAAAGAAGCACAAGCAGAACGCGAAAAGACCAAACTGATTCGCAAGAAACTCGACAACTTCAAAGACACAGCCATAAATGGCAAAAAAGAGAAGAAAGAAAAGAAGTTAAAAACACATATAAATGTCATAACCGGTCAAAAGATCGATATCGCTCATAATGAGCCACAAGATAATTCATCATTACAGATTGGCTCATATGTTAAGATGAAAGGTCAGACCACCATCGGACAGATAATCAAGATTAACGGAAAAAACGAGGCACTCGTCGCATTTGGAGCCATACAAACCAATGTGAAACTATCGTCGTTAGAAGCATCAAAGGCACCAAAGCAAGAAAAACGTGCTGCCACATTTGTTACCACACAAACCCAACAAAACATTAGAGAACGCTCACTCAACTTCAGCAGTGAGATAGATGTTCGTGGCATGCGCGGGGATGAATGTATGCAGGAAATCAGTCAATTCATAGACAATGCCTTAGTTGCAAATGTCAGAAGGGTGAGAATCCTACATGGAACTGGAAGCGGAATCCTTCGCCAAATCATACGTCAATATCTTAACACAATTCCTGAAGTAGTCTCCTTCAAGGATGAAAATCCTCAATTTGGTGGTGCTGGCATCACTGTCGTTGACTTTGAATAAATTTTAGAATACACTAATCCTATTAATTGGTGGATGTAGATGAAATATAAAAAACATATAGATCATTTGTTCTTTTACATATAATTTTAAAGAGAATAGCTTCAAATAAGAATATACAGACATGATAAAGCCTTCGCCACGTGATCGTTTCTATATATTTGATATTAGAGAAGTATCCCAACAGGAAGCTGATTCGATTATAGTCTCTTAGGGTTACAACAATTGAATATAAAAAAGTAGTGATAATATTATTATATGAGAATTATAGTTTTAATATATACAATAATCTGCTCTATTACTTGTGTGGGGCAAGATTGCAATGGTGAATTGTTTATCAATGAAGATGGTTCACAAAATGCGTATTTTATTGACACATTACATATAGACAGTCTTGTTATAGTCGAATCTAAAAAGAACGGACAGTATTTTGCCATTAAGGGACCGATGAAGATAAGTTTAAAAGGAAACATTTGGAATCATCCAGAAACTTATTTGTTTAATTTCGATCTATTTGGAGTATGGGAGCTTAAAAATCAGCCAACGTCAGCAATTCCAGATGCTGTATATGAAACCTGTTTTAATAATGGGATACGATATGAATTCCAGCCTTCATATAATAAAACATACATGTTTGTAAAGAACCATCAAAAGCCAAGATATTATTGGCTTGTTCTGATTAGAGGTGATGCATATAATTACCTTACAGCTCGAAGTGTATTGGATGGAGGTTGCAAGGTTATAAAATTCAAGGATGAAAAGGCATATTATAAACTTTTGATTCCTGTATGGAAAGATTAATTATCCATATATTGCATCTTATAGAAACTAAAAGAAAGTCAAACAACAATTTATATTCCGTAATATGGTTAAGGTTATTATCTTTTATCTTATTTGTTGTATATCATTGATATCGTTATGTTTAATCGTGGATGGTTTAAATGATATATTTATATTACAGATGATGATATGGGCTATAATCATTATTATATCTCCGATAAATACATTGTGTGCAGGACTATTATACATATCAAATATAAATAAAACAATTTTATCAAACGTTTTTTATAGTGTAATATATTCTATTGCTCCTTTTGTCATATTTATTGTCTTAAATTTATCTCATATAAACATAGAATTAGAACACTTTGTTCTGCTTTTTATTTTGCAAAATATACTCATAATTTATTTTAGTAAGAAAAAGAAAATTAATGATTTTTTTAGAAAACACATCAAAGGAACAAAATAACATAATAAATATCATCCCCACAGACTTGTGCAACCAACATAAATGTTATACCTTTGTGAGGGAGAAATAAAATATATTGAATTAAAAAATCCAAACCACTTATCTATGAATAGAAATTCTATTATGAGAATATTTTCAATATTGTTATTATCCGTGCTTCTCGCTTCATGCGACATATTGTCAGACGATAATTATATCGGCATGGATTACCGTAATTTTAATGGAACGATAGCAGAAAATTTAGCCAAAGCCGTAATATGCGAAGATGTAGAAGATATTAAAGAAGAGGTAATTGCCAACAAGATTCCCGTAGATTACAAAGACCCTAACTATGGTCAAACATTGCTTCATATAGCAGTTATGAATCAAAAAGAGAAATCAGTTGAGACATTACTTGAACTGGGCGCAGATCCAAATGTTCATTGCGATTCTATAGAACAAGATGGTAGTAATGCTGTTATTTTGGCGTGTGACTTTTGTTATACCCCTATTAGCATATTAGAACTACTTTTAAAAAATGGAGGTGATCCTAATAGCAGATGTACGGGAGTAACGGAAGATGGATTCGGAGAATATATACCATACAGAAGCAGTGCTTTGGAACTTGCTATAAGCATTTACCCTGAGATTAATATAAAAAAGGTGAAATTATTGGCAAAGTATGGGGCTAATTTAAATGATGGTTATGCCCTATATAACGCACTTGTCCATGATGATATGGAGACAACATTATTTCTTTTGGAGCACGGATGTGACTATAGGTATGACTGGACAGATGAATATGATAAAAAGGATAATATCAAAGTTGATATTCTGTATCGACTAAGATGTATCACCCCCGAATTAGGTTCAAAAGAACATAAATTCAAATATAAGGTGATAAACTTTCTAAAGAAACGAGGTTTAGACTATTCTTCAACAAAAGTTCCCAAGCATATCAGAAGTTATGCCCAAAGAGAATACCCATCAAATTGGCAGGATTATTTAAAGAAATACTAAAGTTTTTATAAAAAAGTTCTATGTAAGCGACCACACAAACTATTATTTCAAATAATAACCACGTCAGAAAATGAATCGATACATAATTATAACAGCGAATAAAAGATTAAAAATATTAATCCTTGTCATAACTCAAATAAGTCTTTCATTTCATATATACGGAAATGAATTAACATCCAACAATACTTTAAAAGAAGACACAATCATTGAAAGTATCAAATATGATATAAACGATAAGATATATTTAAAAACAATATTGGATGAAGAAGGGCAAAGACATAGTATTTATTTTGATGAAAAAGGAAGGGCTTATGAGGATTACGATTGGAATGTTAGTATAGAAAGTATTAGGAAAATCCAGAAACTGATTCTTTCGGAATTCAAGGTTTCTGATGAGACTTATTGTTCCGGTACGGCAGTAGTTCTTATAATTGCTAATGAAGATGATATTGAGTTACGTATTATTAATGGTTTGACAAGGGAATATAACCAAGAATTACAACGTGTTTTAGACAACATCAAAAAAAGAATTATTGTTTTAAGGCGAAATAATGAGAAAACCTTGATCATCCCTTTCGGTGTTAATATCGCTAAAGAAATGATAGAAATTGAGAAATGAAAGAATAATCTTTTATTCACTTGTAATTCAAACAAAAATATTAATCGCCTGAAAGTTCACTCAAACATTTCAGGCGATTAATTTATAATTCCAATGTATTTTTATTTGGTTTTATCTAAGTCTTAGATTGTGTCCTTCTACAGGAACATATTCATATGGTATCTTATTTAATTTATACAGACTCTTAAGAGTGATACCATATTTTTGAGCGATGCCATACATTGAGTCATCTTTCTGGATAATATAAATATTATCCTTTATTGCATTCTTAGAAGCCTTAGATTTCTTTGTTTCAAGATAAACTATATCACCATTATTTAATGGCACATCGTCTGTGGCGTCATTAAACTTCAACAATTTCTTTTTAGAAACACCAAAAGCTTTAGCCAAAGAAGCCCATGTATCACCAGCATGTGCATTAACATACATCACACCATTGTTGGTTTTTATGGCATGTGTATTAAGTTCTATTACTGGTAGTGGTCGCTGTGCTGGAATATACACAGGTGCATCTGGATCATAATCCAATGTATTAAGTTCGTATAATTCTATAAGATTTATCAAGCGATCAGCATAAGTTGGACTTGAAGCATAGCCACAAGCTTTCAAACCACGAGCCCATCCTTTATAATCAAGAATACCCAGACGATACAAACGGCCATAACGTTCTTTATGAAGAAATATAGAATGATCTTCGTAACTATCGTTTACTGTTTCATATACACGAAAACATTCATTACGTCCGTCATCAAAATGTGTGGTAGAAGCCCCCAACCAGGTCCCTCCGCATTTTATACCAAAATGATTATTGCTTCGCTTTGCCAAATCACTATTACCAGCCCCACTCTCCAACAATCCTTGAGCAAGAGTAATACTTGCAGGAATACGATGCTTTACCATCTGCTGAATGGCAATTTCCTTATACTTATTGATATAATCTATAAAAACCTGACTTTTTGTTTGAGCATTTGCCACATTAACAGCAACACCACATAATACCAAAATGGATAATCTTATAAGTTTCATTTATAAATTGATAGTTTTATTGAATATTCTTCTGCAAATATAATCAATTCTTTACGATTTTTCATCCAATAATATATTTTTTTGCAATTAAATCAATAAATTCTATTTCATTATTGCATTATATTTATTATTTATTAAATTTGCGAGCAAAACCCTTTTAGAGTATAAACAACAGACAATATGCCAAATATTATTGAACATACAATCAGAGTAGCCCAAATAAAGGAATCTGAACTTGACGAATCCGAAAGATTGTTGTTGCGGTCGGCAAAGGAAGCAGCAGACAGGAGTTATGCTCCATATAGCAACTTTCATGTAGGTGTTGCCCTACTCCTTTCGAACGGCGAAATCATTACTGGAAACAATCAAGAGAACTGTGCTTATCCGTCGGGACTATGCGCTGAACGAACCGCCCTTTTCTATGCAAAATCAAAATATCCCGACTGTGCAATCGACACCATAATGATAACAGCACGCGACACAAATGGGCAATTCACCCCTGCCCCGGTTTCGCCATGTGGCAGTTGCCGACAAGTGATGTTGGAAACAGAAATGCGACAGTCAAAAAACATAAAGATTATTATGTATGGAACAGATTGCATCACAATTATTCAATCAGCAAAAGACTTGCTTCCACTTAGTTTCAATAATCTCTTTCCACAAAAATAAGCATCTGAAATAACATTCGATTCATATATATAGTGATAAAAGCATCGAACTTGCTTTTATCACTTTTTTCTTGGTTTGAGTTTCTTCAACAAACCTCGGGTCTGTTCAACAATTCGCTCGTTATTACGTTTGTTGACCTTTATGAGTTCTTCACTTCTTACATACATCATATTGAATTGCTCAACAAGAGTATTCTGAACATTCTCGACAGGATCATAAACACCCTCCTTTTGAGAACATATACATTGTAGTCCTTTCGGTACTACTGCAATCTCAACATCACTACCTGTTTCCATCGGATCACCATCGAAATGAACTACACCAGGTTTCTGACGATGTATAGACATACTGCGACAACGGAAGGTACTGAAAAGAGAACCATCGTCAACCGTTCCATTTAAAAGATGAAGTGCTATTTGCGGAGCATCAATAACTGTGAATGGTTTCATTAGGGTAACATCAAGCAATCCGTCGCGTACAGAAGCCTGAGGAGTTATATACACATTATTACCATATTGTGAAGCATTTCCGCAAGAAATCAAGAAAGCCTTTTGAACAGAATGCTCCTCGTTCTCATCTACAATATCAATATCGTATGTTTCTGAATTATAGTTAAGACTGGTCTTCAACACATTTTCTAAATAAGAAAGAGGTCCTCTGAATTTTGATTTAGCAAATTTCTCTGAGATAATAGCATCAAATCCCACACCACACGTACAGAAAAACGGATGCAGATTTATAACACCATAATCCATAAGCATTGGTTCACCTTCATTTATAAGGTCGATTGCACGTATTGGATCGAGAGGAATATGCAAATGACGCGCCAAACCATTTCCTGAGCCACATGGTATAATTGCTAATGCTGTAGTAGTATGAATCAAAGCGCGTCCTATCTCATTGATAGTACCATCACCACCAACCGCACAAACAATATCAACACCTTCACGTACAGCATTACGAGCTAATTCTGTGGCATGTCCGGCATATTGAGTTTTCTGAATATCATATATAAATTTATGAGTATCAAGTTTGCTTTCGATTTGACTTAATATCATTTTTTTACCTGATATTCCAGATATAGGATTATAAATAAATAAAATCTTCTTCTTTAACATACAATCTAATTACACATCATGCACTAAAAAACATTTCTTCTTACGCAATAATCACTGTTAATTCAATGCAAAAATATAAAAAAACATTCATTTCCGACAGAATAAACAAATATTTTTTGACTCATTAGACTTTTTTTTAGTAAAAAGGGGTAAAGTCTTATACTTTTTTCTTAACTTTGCACGCTGTACGAACTAATCGAAAGAATTATAATAAATAATAAAAAGAAAAGAGCAACAGGGATGTGTAAATACAAACACAAAACCAAATAAAGATAAATATCTGAATTGCTCAATTTGAATTATGGGTTTATTACAAGAAAGATTCAAGGAGTATAGAGAGCCTCAAAAATACATGGATTTAGGCATCTATCCTTACTTTAGAGAGATCGATAGCCACCAAGACACAGAAGTGGTTATGGATGGTAAAAAAGTCCTTATGTTTGGATCAAATTCATACATGGGACTTACTTACGACAAGCGCATTGTAGATGCTGCTGTCGCTGCAGTAAAGAAATATGGTACAGGTTGTGCTGGTTCTCGTTTCTTAAACGGAACCTTAGACCTTCATATTCAACTGGAAAAAGAATTAGCTGAATTTGTCGGTAAAGACGAAGCATTGGTGTATTCAACAGGTTTTACAGTTAATTCTGGTGTCGTTTCACAATTAACAGGTAGAAATGACTATATCTTAGGAGATGACCGCGACCACGCATCAATTGTTGACGGACGTCGTCTTTCTATTTCTACATTCTATCACTACAAGCACAATGACATGGAGGATTTGGAGCACCTACTCCAAAAATGTAATCCAGAATCCATTAAATTGATTGTAACAGACGGATTGTTCTCAATGGAAGGAGATCTCGCTAAATTACCTGAAATTGTTGAACTTAAGAAGAAATACAATGCAAGCATAATGGTTGACGAGGCTCACGGTCTTGGAGTATTTGGACGTAACGGACGTGGTACATGCGACCACTTCGGAGTTACAAAGGATATCGACCTCATAATGGGGACATTCTCTAAGTCTCTTGCATCTATCGGAGGCTTTATCGCCGCTGATAAAGATACAATCAACTATCTTCGTCACACAAGCCGTACATATATATTCTCTGCAAGTAACACACCAGCTGCAACAGCAGCTGCAATGGAAGCTCTTCACATCTTGAAAAGCGAACCAGAGCGTATCGAAAACTTGTGGAAGATTACAAACTACGCACTTCAGCAATTCAAAGATGCTGGATTTGAGATTGGTGACACTGAAAGTCCTATCATACCTCTTTATGTACGCGATGCCGTTAAGACATTCGAAGTAACAAAGAAAGCATTTGAAAGAGGAATTTTCATCAACCCTGTTATTCCACCAGCATGTGCGCCACAAGACACACTTGTACGAGTTGCTTTAATGGCAACACACACAAAAGAGCAAGTTGACACTTGTGTAAGCGCATTGGTTGACACATTCAAAGAGCTCGATCTTTTGTAAGAAAACAAGCAAATAAACAAACTCTGTAATCGATTTTTAACGTATTACAGAGTTTTTTATTAAAATACTGTAATTTTACAAGAAATTAATAGCATTTATTAAATGTAATTGTAAATATTTTTGTATCTTTGCAGTCGCAAATAAAAAGATGGTTCGGTAGCTCAGCTGGATAGAGCAACAGCCTTCTAAGCTGTGGGTCTTGGGTTCGAATCCCAACCGAATCACTTATTATGAAAAAATAACCTGAAACGGAATTCCGTTTCAGGTTATTTTGTTTTGATTAAATCAATTAAAATGTCGAATGTATTACAATCTGAATTTATAACCTAAAGTAAATTGGAATACACTGTTTCTTGAATGAGATTCATCTTCATTAATCTTAAATTATTAAATAGTTAAAAAAATAAATATAATCCTATAAATCTACCTAAGGAAAGCGCAAATGATTATATAGAGTGCATACACTCCCCTAATTATTAATTATCAAATTAAGTATAGTCTCATCAGTTGTTCCATAAGGAAATAATTTTACAGACTTAAACTCATTAATTTCAATATCAGGAACAATGCCTGAAGCATAATCATAATTACCTTCACCATCGGCCACATAAGCAGTAGCAAGATGTAGTGTGTGATAA
>JAIKZH010000062.1 GCA_024682395.1 Bacteroidaceae bacterium | reverse complement strand
CCAGAACGCCCGTCTGATTGATAGCGGTTCCATAGAACATGAAGGCGGTCTTCATTTATGCCATACTTCATGTGAATTGCATGAATGGATGTTCCTTCTTTGATCATTTGCATGTACTTCAGACATTCTGCATAACCATGTTTCTTTCTCTTTTGCATAATAAACCCCGAAAGTTTTTTGTCTAACTTTCGGGGTTCACTTCACTAGGACACATCCTCTTTTTTGATGTATTGTATTATCAGTTATATAGATAATTACGTTGCCAACCTACGAAATCTACTATTATCTTCTCGAATACGATTCCTGGATCGAGAGGAGAGATAGTTAGTGTTGAATTTCCGTTGGTTTTAAGTGTAACTTTGTTTTCGATTACACGGCGCGCAACAGTTGGGTAAAGTTTATCATAAGCATGATCTTCGTTTAAATCACGGTTGATATTAACTGTTTCTTGTGGTGCGCCATCGAAACCAATGGTGAAGCAGTGTCCTTCTTTGTTTTTGAATGCAAGAGATGATTTAGTTATTACATATACTGTGACCTCTTGTGTGTTGGCTGGTACATCAACCTTATAACTCAAAGAGGCTCCCTTAGGGTCAATAGTATAAGGCATGAGAGCAATACCTGATTTTGTTCTTCCCATGAATGGAATTACTTTCCATTCTCCGCCGTTAGTAGTGTTCTTGCTTACAAAATCTTCTGCATCGAATGCTACATAACCTTTATCTTTCTTGTCTTTGTTGGCTGATTGTGTCTTATTCTTGCGAGGCATTACCTGTGGCATTGTCTGATGACGTGGCTCTTGCCATGATCTGTATCCGATATGGTTTTGTGTCATCATACCATTCCATTTACCTCCAGCCATGACTAAGTTGTAGTCATCCATCAGTTCTTGGTCGTATTTAAAGCATCTCTCCACCTCTTTTGCATCACCATCTGCTGCTGCGTAATACATATTGTAGAGGTTTGACATAGCAACTACTGGATAAAGGATAATTTGTTTGTATGCATCCTTATATTCTGGCTTAAGTGAATTATATTGTTTCTGTGCATCTTTTGCCAGTTGAGCATATTCTTCTTTTACTTGTTTCCATTCACCTGATTCATAGTTGTATGTGCGCGCATCGAGCATTTCTGGTGTAACACGTCCGTTGTACCAGCTGTATAGATTCATGATGCGTGTAGCTTCTTTTGCTTGTGATTCGCCGAATTGTTCAACAAAGAAATCGTATGTATGATCAAGGAGATTTTCTATTGTGTATGCTTTAGGGTTCCAAGCCATGTCGAGGAATAAACTGATAGGATATTCCATAGGTTTGATATCGCCTACATTAAGAATCCATACCTTATCTACTCCGTAATCGTATGTTAACTGAAGTTGTTCCCACATATTTGCGATAGGTGTGACATTAAGCCATTTTGTGTTGCGTGGTGCTCCTACATAGTCAACATGATAGTAGATTCCCCATCCACCTTTGCGTGTGCGTTCTATTTCGTTAGGAAGGCTTCGTATGTTTCCCCAGTTGTCATCAGATAATAGGATTGTCACATCGTCTGGCACACGGAGTCCCATATCATAGTATTTCTGTACTTCTTTATAGAGAGCCCATATTTGTGGACGTTCGTTGGCTGGTTTGCCTGTAACATCGCTGATAATCTTACGTTGACTATCGATAACGTCTTTCAGTACGTTCATCACGTGTTGATCCTGACTTCCGTCGGCTTCGTCATCGTGTCCTTCTCTTGCTCCCATTGCTGTGTCGCCATCACCACGCATACCGATAGTGATAAGGTCTTCAGTATCTTTTGCTCTTTCAATACCTTCACGGAAGAATTTGTCAAGATTCTCTTTGTTTGTCTCATAGTTCCATGCACCCCATTTTTGTCTGTTACGTGCATATTCCTGATGGTTTCTTGCCATTGGCTCGTGGTGAGATGTACCCATGATCACTCCCATGTCATTGGCTGTCTTGCTGTTCTGTGCATCATCTGCATAGAAAGCCCATCCCCACATGGCAGGCCATAAGTAGTTTCCACGTAGTCTGAGTATGAGTTCGAATACTCGTGCATAGAACTGATGATTACCATAATCTGTTCCGTAAGTATTTTTTACCCATGAGGTCAAACATGGAGCTTCGTCGTTGATGAATATACCTCTGTATCTTACAGCTGGTTCACCTGCAGTGTAACTACCAGTTTTTATTGATAGGTTTTTATGTTGTTTAACAGGCACATCAGCCCAGTCATACCATGGTGAGACACCGATTTGTTCTGACATCTCGTAAATACCATAGATAGTACCTCTTTTGTCGCTACCGGCTATGATAATATCATTATTGCCTTTGTTGTCATTGTTTTGTGGCACATAAATGATATATTTCTCAGTTTTACCTTCTAACTCTTTCTTAAGGTTTTCAGGCAAATTCTTTTTGATTATCGAACTTGATAGTGTTCCAACAAGAATTCTGTTCTTTGATTTTACTTTCTTATCATTGTTTCCGCATACTTTTATAAAGTCTTTTCTTAGGTTTTCGGCGGCAATATTTACACCGATGTCGTCGTTATTGTCACAGAGAACCATTGCTGGAACTCCATTGTTAATTAGAGTAAAATATCCAGTATTGATATTTTCTGATGTTATTCCCTTATGATCTTTTGCATTGACTACCACAGTCAGTGAAGAGATGAGAATAGTTATTAAAAATAATTTTTTCATGTAAAATAATAATTAATGATGAATTTAGTTAATGATAAAAAATACGCATATACTTCGCAAATATACGAATTAATTAGGATTTTTCAAATGTTATACTGATTTTTTCCATCTGCCGCTTAGCCAAGGTACTCTCTCTACATATGGTACAAGCCATGAGCAGGCAATGAAAAGCACAATCATCATGATGATACATATTGCCCAATTGTGTTTCCAATCCACATATCCGGCTTTATATGTGAGCATCATAAAATAAATCATAGGGTAATGGCTTACAAAATACACCATAGAATGTTCGCCTATATAGTTTATCCATGGAATTCGTGGCAAAGGCAATGACATGAGAAGTCCTGCAAGCCCGCAGAGAATACTTGTTGTGTTGATGATGATTCCCCATATGTTTCCATCCCATGTGTTAGTGCTCATTGTATATTCTCCGTGGAAATAGATATTTCCGATTATGAAGAGGATTATCAGTACTGATGAGATAATTATAGTACGGGTGCGTCCTAACCATTGCATGAACACCTTCCATACTCGTCCAAGGAAGAAAAAGAATATTCCCATAAACACATTATCCAAAGATAATGGTAGTGGACTGTCAATGGTGTATAGCAAATAGGAGATGAACGGATATAGGAATATGGTCCATTTTATCCATCTTACTTTCTGGATGAAGTGTATGACAATATATGCCGTAAAGAACGACATGAGGAACCATACAGGTCCGTTACCATATGCATGACTTGTTTTCCATAAGTGATCCCATGAGAAAGATGGCATCTGATTATTATGAATGTATGGAAAGAGTATGATAAAGCCAAAATATAAGCTACTGCCAATAATAGTCCATGAGATATATGGTACAAGCAGCCGTTTTATTCTGTCAATTATATATACTTTGGTAGTGGTCGCAGCATTATTGTTTGTTTCTTCCTTTATATCTGTATTTGATGATGCTTTCTTTGTTTTGTTGAAATAACCTGCCTTGAAGAAAAAGAAACACATAAAGAAGAAAGTCCAAGACATCAGTTCATACCATGTAATCCCTAAGATTTTGTCATTTCTCAGTCCGCACATGCTGATAGCATGATTACACATCATTCTTATGATACATATTCCACATAAGAAGTCGAATGTATGGTTACGTTGTTTTGCCATTATACACCTATGTTGTCTTTCTGTTTTTTCTTCTGAAGTAATCGATGCTTTCGCGTAGAATTCTGGCTCTCAATACCCAAAGAATACCTATATAAATTACTGCTGCCAATAAAATACGTGTGACAAGAAGTAATATGTCGTTTGTAATCTGTGTGGTTGAGAAATATGTAATAAGCATTGTTATCGCTGTTATTATTAAGAATGGCATGATGTCGATAAAGGCATGTATGGCTTTAATACGTATGATTCTCCATACAAAGAAATGCCAGATGCCAATCCATAATACATTCATCACAGAATAGCATAGAGCGATAAGATGTATGCCTTTAAGTCCGATGAATTCGAGATTAAATGTAGTAATGAGGAAGATGTTCAACAGTATAATTACCGACTGTGTGATTACGTTCCACATATAAATGTTGGACTTTCCCTTGCTTATGATAAAGTTATAGTACAGTGTAGCAATTGGGATGAAGGCTCCTCCGATGCAGAGTAATCTGAGTATTGGTATTGCTCCGTTCCATTTCTCACCAATCGTACAGCGGATGAACTCTGGAAATACCATGAAAATACCTGCGATGATTGGGAAACTTACAAAAGCGGTGAATCGCAACATCTTACGGAAAGCCTTACATAATGCCGACTGAAGTGCTTCTTCCTCCTCTTGTTCGTTGTTATATTTTTTGTCTTTTATCTCATTGGTAAGTTGTACGAATGTGGGTTGTGCAACGTTCTGAATCATTCCAGATATCGTGTTGCTTCCCATCTGAGTCCATTTGTTGGCATTAGAGTAATCACCCATCACCGACTTGTTTATATGGTCTCCCATAATAGTCTCTACAGATAAGCGATTCAAGTTGTTGAACACGTTGGTTATGAGAATCTTGAAACTAAATCCATACATCTCTTTTATTGGTGCGAAACTGAATTGGAATCGTGGTCTCCATTTTGAGAATCCCCAACTCAATATTGACACGATAGTGACATATATGATGCTCTGTGAAGCAAGTCCCCAATATCCCATACCGCTGAAAGCCATTATGATACCAATTATGTCGGAGGTCAGCAGTGCTATTGTTGTTGCTATTGCCAGTTCTTTCACACGTAGTTCTTTCATTAGTCTGGCGCGTGGAACGATAGAGAAGCTTGCGCATAAGAACCCTAAGAAACTATATCGGGCTAATGAAACCAAACGTGTATCGTTATTGTATTCTGCTATATAAGGAGCACATATCCAGAGGATTATGTAAATTATAAGACCTATTGATATATTAAACCAGAAGACTGAGTTGAAATCTTTCTCTGTAGCTCCTCTTCTGTTAATCAGTGCGTTTATGAAGCCACTTTCTTGAATGTTTTGTGCAATGGCTGAGTATATTGCCAACACACCTACCATGCCGAAGTCCTCACGTGACAGAATCCTCGCAAGTATCAATCCGAATGCAACATTCATTATTTGCATCAATCCATTATTCAGTCCGCCCCATAAGAGACCTTTGGCGGTACGTTTTTTTAATGAATTGTTGGTCGAATTATTATCTTCTGTATGTGACATCTGTTTGATTAGTGATTTTGTATGTTGATTGCAGAACCATTAAATGTGATTCTGTATTCGTATAGTTTTGTTCTTTTAATATCAGTTTCTGTGCCTTTTGAACAAAGATGTCCGTAATCATTCAAATCAAATTGCATCTTGCATTTCTCGCATGTAGCAATGCCTTTATCAGAAATAGTCAGACGATATGACATTCTATCACAATTAGGACAAGACAAATCGTATGCAGCCATTTCGTAGTTGCCATCCATGTTAAGAGTGTTCTTTGTTCCTACAATAAAGCCTCCTAATCCGTATTCAAAATCTTGTGAACCGACTTTTGACAAAGCATATTCTGTACCATTTTCAGACCCCTTACTATTTGGTAAGGCAATCATCACTTTTCCTCCTCCCCAAGGTCTGATTGTTACAAACTGTCCAAGACTACCTATTATGTTTATTAATTCGGTAGAGTTATTGACCTCAAAATAGAATCGGACTCTATATTTATTTGAATATCTTGATGTTACAAGTTCATCGCTACATGACATTAAAGAAAGTAGCAATGATAAAAGGCATAAAATTTTCTTCATCAGAAATATAAAATTGGGTCACTAATAATTCTTTTTATATCAGAGAGTTCTTCATCTGAGAAATCAAGATTGTTGAGTGTTTCCAAATTGGCATTCAGTTGTTTTACAGATGAAGCTCCGATAATACATGAAGTTACTCTATCGTCACTGAGTATCCATGCAAGTGCCATCTGTGCCAAAGACTGGTTACGTTGCTGGGCAATTTCATTGAGCTGTTTAGAGGCCTCAATACGTTCTGGAGTGATGTGAGAGGTTTGCAAAAAAACACTGGAACCAGCTGCTCTGCTGTTTTCAGGTATGCCGTTAAAATATTTGTCGGTTAGCAATCCTTGTGCCAATGGTGAAAAACAGATTATTCCACTACCATTTTCACTTGCTATTTGAAAATTGTTTATTTTAGCCTTTGGGTCGAACATAGAACAACGATACTGACTCAATAAGCATGGAACATGTGCTTCTTTCAGAATGTCGTATGCAAGTTGTTGTTGCTCAGGTGGGTATTTGGATATTCCCACATATAATGCTTTTCCTTGATGTACAAGATCAATGAGAGCCTGCATTGTTTCCTCCACAGGTGTGAACTTATCGTACACATGTGAATAGAAAACGTCGAAATACTCAAGTCCGGTACGTTTCAGACTCTGGTCGCACGATGCAATGATATTTTTGCGCGATGAGCCTGTTCCATAAACTCCAGGCCACATATCATGTCCTGCCTTACTTGCGATAAATAGTTCGTCGCGATGACTTGACAGATTTTCTCTAAGTATCTTACCGAAATTGGTCTCGGCACTACCTGGAGGAGGTCCGTAGTTATTTGCCAAATCGAAGTGACATATCCCTTTATCAAATGCTGTCAGAACCAAATCTGTGGCAACATCAAATGGAGCATTGTCACCGAAGTTATGCCATAACCCCAGTGACAATACTGGTAATTTTATACCGCTATGTCCACATTGTCTGAATTGCATGTTTTTTATCCGATTAGTTTCTTTAATGCCTTGTCCACATTACTGAAATTGAATTCATCCATAACCTTATCCATCAACGCCTCAATCTTGTCGTTGCAGAGATTGCCGATACTTCCTTCATGAGTATGATGAATATCCTTGTTAGGAGTAAACTTGCCCGCTTCGATATTTAATCCCACTTGTTTGTATGCATCTCTAAATGGAGTGCCACTTGCTGCAAGTCTGTTTACTTCTTCCACAGAGAACATAAGATCATATATAGGATTGTCGAGAATATGCTCGTTGACGCGAATCTTATTGATGATGTATGCACACATCTTCAAGCAGTCCTTCAAGTCATCGAATGCAGGAAGGAATACTTCTTTGATAATCTGTAGGTCACGGAAATATCCGCTTGGCAGATTATTCATAATCATCATGATAGTCTGTGGCAATGCTTGTATCTTGTTACATTTTGCACGTGTGAGCTCAAAAACGTCTGGGTTCTTCTTGTGTGGCATGATGCTGGAACCAGTGGTGCAGTCATCAGGCAATTTCACAAAACTGAAGTTCTGACTATTAAACATACATGCGTCAAATGCCAATTTAGCTAATGTTCCTGCAATACTTGCCATTGAGAAAGCAACGTTGCGTTCAGTCTTACCGCGTCCCATCTGAGCATAAACCACGTTATAGTCCATAGAGTCGAATCCGAGTAAGTCTGTTGTCATCTGGCGTTTGAGTGGGAACGAAGAACCATATCCAGCGGCAGAACCGAGAGGATTTCTATTGGTTATTCTCCATGCTGCAAGCAGATATTGCATATCATCTACTAATCCTTCAGCATATGCACCAAACCATAGTCCGAAACTTGAAGGCATAGCCACCTGCAAGTGGGTATATCCAGGCATTAATACATTCTTGTATTCATTACTTTTCTCGATCAATTCGTCGAAAAGTGCCTTGGTAAGCAATGCAAGTTCGTGCAACTGATCGCGGATGAATAGTTTTAAATCTACAAGAACCTGATCATTACGGGAACGTCCAGAGTGGATTTTCTTTCCCATATCACCAAGTTGACGTGTGAGCATTAATTCAACCTGTGAGTGAACATCTTCAACTCCTTCCTCAATCACGAATTCACCTTTTTCAGCCTTCTTGTATATCTCTTTAAGTGCAGCAAGAATAGGTGCGAGTTCTTTCTTATCGATAAGTCCGATTGATTCCAGCATGGTTACGTGAGCCATAGAACCCATGACGTCATATTTCGCCAGATAGAGGTCCATCTCACGGTCACGACCAACAGTGAAACGTTCGATTTCATCGGTCATTTGAACATTTTTTGTCCACAGTTTATCCATAACTATTCTGTTCTTAATTATCGTATGGCATCATTGCCAGCATATCAGCTAATTTGTCAATACCTTCTCTTAATGGCTTTTCAACCATTGCTTTTATGAATGGATTCAGACTTGCATCAATGGTGAGACGCATTTTGCTTGTGGTTTCAGTGGTTGGAAGTATCTGAATCCACAAGTTGAATCCTATTGGAGAGTTGGTTGAAGCGAACTTGATACATTTTGTAGGTTCACGTTCAATAATTTGTATTGCTATTGAACCCACAGGAGCAATATTCATGCTTACAGTATCGGTGTCGAACTGCATTGATTCTATATAGTTCTTTACCTGTTCGAATTTGTCAGCAGGAATCTTTTCCTTTAGTTTTTCCTGAGCATCGGGATCGCTAAGCTTATTCTTGATCGAAGCCAAGTTGTTTAAATCGCTTAGTTTTGCATATACTTTGTCTGCTGTATATGCTATTTGTTTTATCTGACTCTCAAATTTACTCATCTGATTTGTTTTTATTTCATCCAGTTTGCAGGATCATTACGCCACTCGTTGAGTGTTGGAATTTGTTCTTCTGTGATATAACCAATTTGTTTTGCAACTTCTAACACGGCTTCATAGTTTGTCAAAGTCACTAATTTTACTTTAGCATCGGCAAAAGCCTGTTCGGCGATAGGGAAACCATATGTATATGATGCTACCATACCTATAACTTCCATACCTGCTTTGCGTAAAGCTTCAACAGCCTTCAAACTACTTCCTCCTGTTGATATAAGGTCTTCTACCACGATAACCTTGCTTCCTGGCTTAAGTTCACCTTCTATAAGATTCTCAAGACCATGATCTTTTGGCTTAGAACGTACGTATGCAAAAGGAAGTCCAAGCACGTCTGCAACGAGTGCTCCTTGTGCGATGGCACCTGTAGCAACTCCTGCTACAGCTTCAGCCTCAGGAAACTCTTCCATGATAAGACGAGTGAGTTCTGTCTTGACATATGTTCTCAATGAAGGGAACGATAATGTCTTGCGGTTATCGCAATAGAAAGGTGATTTCCATCCTGATGCCCAAGTAAAAGGGTCTTGTGGTTGTAACTTAATTGCTTTTACTTCAAGCAGCTTTGCTGCAAACTGTGTTTGTAATCTGTTCATATTTCTTTTCTTTTTTTGTATTTGGTTGCAAAGTTACATCTTTTTTTTGACACATCTTTATTATTAATAAAGAAAACCAATATATTAATGATCTATTAACATATCCTTTGTTCAATTTCATTTAATATGGCAAATAATTCTTCCATTGATTCTGCGCGAAGCATTCTTATTCTTGTCTGTCTGAAATCGGGAATGCCTTTAAACAAAGGTGAGGCTGCTAAATGGCGTCTGACATGTAGAATTCCACCTAATTCTCCTTTTGTACAGTATTCTACACTTTTTTTAATCTGTTCTCTCAAAACATTGAGTTTCCAACTATTAGTCAGACCTTCTATATGTTCTCCTGTGTCAAGATAATGACGTATTTCCTTAAAAATCCATGGACGACCAAATGTGGCACGTCCTACCATCACTGCATCCACTCCATAAAGGTCAAAACATTCTTTGGCTCTTTCTGGGGTAGTAACATCTCCGTTTCCTATTATTGGTATAGTTATTCGCGGATTGTTTTTCACGTCACGAATAAGTGTCCAGTCGGCTTCTCCTGTGTACATCTGACTACGTGTGCGTCCGTGAATGGTAAGTGCTTGAATACCACAGTCTTGTAGTTGCTCAGCTAATGTGGTGATAATCTTGTTTTCGTGATCCCATCCTAATCGAGTCTTTACTGTTACAGGTATGTTTACAGCTTTGACAACAGCTTGTGTAATATCAAGCATTAGCGGGATATTTTTTAACATTCCGGCACCTGCTCCTTTTCCAGCCACTTTTTTTACAGGACATCCGAAGTTTATATCAAGAATGTCGGGATGTGCCTCTGATTCAATAATACGTGCTGCTTCCACCATTGATTCTACATCGCGTCCGTATATTTGTACAGCTACAGGGCGTTCTTCATCACAAACAGTGATTTTCTGGATAGAACGGTTTACATTACGAATCAGGGCATCACTGCTGACGAATTCGCTATACACCATAGATGCACCGAATTCTTTACATAAGAGTCTGAATGCCTGGTCTGTAACATCTTCCATAGGTGCAAGAAGTACAGGTCGTTTGCCTAAATCTATATTTGATATTTTCATGCTAACTGATTATATGCTGATGGATTATCTGGGTTGATATAAAAGTGTGGTCCTGCATATGCCAAACTAATTATGGAAAACCTAACATCGGGTGCCTTCATCATTGATTTTGCACATTCTATCGTGGTTGCGCCAGTTGTGATGACATCATCCACAAGTAAAACATGTTTTCCTTCGATCAATTCAGGTTTTTTCAGTTTGAATATCCCGTTTACATTATTTTGGCGTTCTGAATGTGACAGGTGAGTCTGTGTAGGATTATTGACAATCCTTTTTATTATTTTCGTGTTAACAGGTATCCCTGTTGCTTCACTTATACCTTTTGCAATATAATAGCTTTGATTGTATCCTCGTTTAATCCGACGTTTCCAATGTAGTGGAACTGGTACTATTATATCGATTCCATCGAAATAATTTGAACTTTTTATATCTTCAGCCATGATGCTGCCAAGATATTTTCCTATATTTGGTCTATTATGATATTTCATCTCATAAAGAATGTGTCGTGATTGTTCTCCTTCATAGAAGAACCATGATACGGCCTTCTCTATTGGGGTGTGATACCAAAAAACCTTTTCAATAGGGTTTTCGTCAACCAAATGTGAGTGGGTTCTCTGCAGTTGCATGAGACAGTCAACGCAGATATATTTATCATTGCCGGCTAATCTGTGATTACACATGATACAAAACCGAGGTAATAATAAGTTTATGATATCATTAATAATCTTCATCGTTTTGTATGTTGTCGGTGTCGATAACTTTACTGATTGTAGAATAACTGAATCCTCTTGACATGGCAAATCGTATAAGTTTGCCTTTCAATTCATAATCTGATTTAGCCTTGATAGTTTCTTTTTTCTGTTTAATCAGTTTTCTTAAAGATTCTATTATTTCGTCTTCGCTGATTTCTGTTAATGCATCTTCAATGATATTTTCATTGATGTTTCTCATTCTCAATTCCTGACGTAAACGTGCTGCTCCCCATTTATTATATCTGAATTTGTCTTTGACAAACGCATGGGCATAACGTTCTTCATTAAGGAAATTATCGTTCGTCAGTCTTTTTATTATTTCAGCCTGTTGCTTGTCTGGCATTTCCCATCGTTTCATATCCTTTTGTAGGTCGTATGCACAATGTTCCGCTCTGGCGCATTTGGCACTCAGTCGGGTATATGCTTCTTCAACAGTTATGTTTTTTTTCATAATTACCTATTACTATTCTGTTGTTACAGAATTGATCTTTTATGATTTCAGTATTGGTGAATCCGTGTTGTTCCATTAACTCTTTTATCTCACATCCGAATCGTCGGTTTATTTCGAATGCCAGAATACCTTTCTCCTTAAGAAGCACTATAGCTTTCTCAGTAATGGCTTTGTAAAAAAGCAAAGGGTCGTTGTCTGGAACAAAAAGGGCTGTATGTGGTTCATTTTCCAATACATTCTTGTCCATTTCCTTCTTTTCTTCGTTACAAATATAAGGAGGATTGCTTATAATTGCATCAAAGTTGTTCAATTTATTATTTGCAATATCTGGAGCCAATATGTCAATCTGATGGAATTGAACATCAAGATTCAGTCTTTTTGCATTATCTTTGGCTATTTGTAGTGCTTTATCGCTTATGTCGCAAGCATGTACTTCAGCATTAGGAATATGGTTTTTAATTCCAAGTGCAATACATCCGCTTCCAGTGCCTATATCAAGAACTTTTGGTGTTGATAGGGCTTTAAGTCTTGAACATGCTAAATCAACTAATTCTTCAGTTTCTGGACGTGGAATAAGTACTCCAGGAGCCACATGGATGTTTAATTCTGCAAATAAAGTTTTTCCTGTCACATATTGTATAGGTTCGTGTTTTAACACACGTTGAACCATGTTATTTAGTTTCACTTTTTCTTCTTCACCTAAAAGATCATCACGTCCCATTAACACATCAGTTCGAGATAAGCCAGATGCATCTTCCAATAGAATAAATGCTATTGCAGATGCTTCATGTTCATCGAATAATGTTGTAAGTTGTTTTCGGATATGTGAATATAACTGTGACATTTGAGTACAAAGGTAACAAAAAAATAAGAAACAAATTCATAGTTTGTGATGAATTCAATGTTAATTCTCGTTTAAAAGAAATTAATCATTTTGAATTTATGACGCGATATATCTTATTATGACTGATAAGTTGTTGGAATGCTACCGATCCGTTCTTTTTGTTGTAAATGGCTTTTTTCCCTTTCAACGCATTGAAAATATATGCCGATATCCTAATCTTCCATGTCTACGTGGCGCATGAATTTAATTCATTCTCAGCCTTTTTTGAATATAATTATGACGAAATTTGGTGGATACTCATTTCTTTTTTATCTTTGCAATGCAATATTAATGTTTTACCTTAATTTAAAAACTTAAGTATTTATATCATGAAAAAAGTATATATTTTAGTTCTTATTGCTTTGTTCTGTTCCAGCATATCTCGAGCTGAGAAACCTCCAAAGCTTTTGCTTGATGGTGAAGAAGTTGAGATTGATAATTTACCAATAATTGATGGTTATTATTCTACATTTTCTCTTCGTCGTCTTATTATTGCAAAATTGTTAGGAGTGGATTATTTCTGGAATCTACAGCCACCTTTGGGCTCTGGAGAAGGCTACCTAGAACTTGCGATGACTACATATTATGATTATACTTCAGAGGAACGAAGTTTTATTAGTAGTCGTTTGCCATTAAATAAAACTCATGATTCATTTCTCAATCTAATTGAAAATAAGTCGGATTTAATTATCAACCAAAGGAGGATTTCTGATGAAGAAAAAGAGTATGCAGATGAACAGGGTGTGACCTTGTTGGAAAAACCGATAGCTGTAGATGCCCTTGCCTTTATAGTGAACCAATCAAATCCAGTCAATAACCTAAGCATTGATCAAATACAAGGTATATATACTGGAAATATTACTAATTGGAACGAAGTTGGAGGTGAGGATGCAACGATAACAGCTGCTTTACAACCATCATATATTGACACAAGAGAACTATTTAATTCCATGGTTATGGATGGACATACCCCCTCTTCTTTACTTGAAACTACTACAAACTCGGGGATGCGTCCTCTAGGCTCGAGTATGATTCCTGAATATTATTTTATCAAAGAAAATCAAACAGGTTTAACATATACGTCTTTCTATTATTGTGATTTTCTT
The DNA here is from genome assembly GCA_024682395.1 of Bacteroidaceae bacterium. Lineage (GTDB taxonomy): Bacteria > Bacteroidota > Bacteroidia > Bacteroidales > Bacteroidaceae > Colivivens. The sequence continues at coordinate 40,184 of JAIKZH010000062.1, read as the reverse complement.
TTTTCCCCTATAGCCCCTAGACCTTCAAAAGCTATTGGTGTAAACAATGTTGCGGCGACAAAAGATAATATCATAAACGGCACTTATCCGTATATCACAAACGTTTATGCATCAGTACGTTCCGATATTGATAAGTCCTAGGTTGCATATAAGATATATGAGTTTTTGACAACAGATGAGGGACAGAGTATAGTTGACGAAAGTGGATATATCCCATTGCCAAAAGCTGCCAGCATCAGTAATGTGTCTAAGGTAAATGCTGATATAACAATCCGAGATCACACAATAAACATTATATCAGAAGAACCTGCTCAAAGAATTGAAGTTGCCGACATGCAAGGACGAACCATTTATCAAAATACAACAAATGCTAATAAGTTTTCTTTACCATCGGATATGCACGGAGTATATATGGTGTCAGTGTGGTTTGCTGGTGGAGAGAAACTTACAAAGAAGATTTGTATGAAATAACGTAAGTGTGTCATCTCAATTAGTTAATTAAGATAATTGAAAGCATTAACAATATTGCTGTAAGTTTTAGTTATATAAATCCTCTCATCGTATATTGGTGGGAGGATTTTATTATAATCAAGTTCGTTTTGATTTAGTGTGACAAACTGTCATACAATGAAATATAATTGTCAGCATAGTGTGATTGGCATGTAGTTTGTTTTTATTCTATGCGGAAGGTTATATGATAAACGAAACCTTTGCAATAAAACATAGATAAAATGTATAACAATTAAATATAATCAAGATTATGAACATTAAACCATTAGCAGACCGTGTGTTAGTACTTCCTGCACCGGCTGAAGAAAAGACAGTTGGCGGTATTATTATTCCTGATACTGCAAAAGAAAAACCTCTTCAAGGTGAAGTAATAGCTGTTGGTAACGGAACAAAGGATGAAGAAATGGTTCTTAAAGTAGGTGACCAGGTTCTTTATGGCAAATATTCTGGAAATGAAATTGAATTTGAAGGAAAGAAATATTTGATCATGCGTCAAAATGACGTATTGGCAGTTTTAGGATAAAGTTAAATTGTAAAAATTGAAGAAAATGGCTAAAGATTTAAAATTCGACATAGAAGCCCGCGAACAACTTAAGCAGGGTATTGATACACTTGCAAATGCAGTAAAGGTTACATTAGGTCCTAAAGGTCGTAATGTGATAATCGAAAAAAAGTTTGGTGCACCTCACATTACTAAGGACGGTGTTACAGTAGCAAAGGAAATAGAACTCTCTGATGCTTTCCAGAATACTGGTGCTCAGATGATAAAGAGTGTGGCAAGCAAAACTGGTGATGATGCTGGCGATGGTACTACAACAGCTACTGTTCTTGCACAGTCTATTTGTGCTACAGGACTTAAGAATGTTGCTGCAGGAGCCAACCCAATGGATTTGAAACGTGGTATTGATAAAGCTGTAGCTAAGGTAGTTGAGCACATCAAGGTTCAAAGCGAACAAGTTGGTGACGACTATGATAAGATTGAGCAAGTTGCAACTGTATCAGCTAATAACGATCAAGAAATCGGAAAACTTATAGCCGATGCAATGAAGAAAGTCAGCAAAGACGGTGTTATCACTATCGAAGAAGCTAAGGGACGTGAAACTACTATTGGTGTAGTTGAAGGAATGCAATTTGATCGTGGTTACCTCTCTCCATATTTCGTTACAAACACTGAAAAGATGGAATGTGAGATGGAGAATCCTCTTATCCTTATTTATGACAAGAAGATCTCAAATCTTCAGGAATTCCTTCCTATCTTGAATCCTGCTGCTCAGACAGGTCGTCCAATCCTCGTTATTGCTGAAGATGTAGAGAGTGAAGCATTGACAACACTTGTTGTTAACCGACTTCGTACTCAACTTAAGATCTGTGCAGTTAAGGCTCCAGGTTTTGGTGATCGTAGAAAGGCAATGCTCGAAGATATCGCAGTTCTTACTGGTTCTGTTGTTATCTCTGAAGAAAAAGGTTTGAAATTGGAACAAGCAACTCTTGAAATGCTTGGTTCTGCAGAGAAAGTAAATATCACTAAGGATAATACAACAATTGTTGGTGGTAAAGGTCAGAAAGAGAATATCGACAGTCGTATCGCTCAGATTAAGAACGAAATAAAGAATACTACATCTGACTATGACAAGGAAAAACTTCAAGAACGTCTTGGTAAACTTTCAGGTGGTGTTGCAGTTCTTTATGTGGGAGCAGCATCTGAGGTTGAAATGAAAGAAAAGAAAGACCGTGTTGATGATGCACTCTGTGCAACACGTGCTGCTATCGAAGAAGGTACAATTCCTGGTGGTGGTGTAGCTCTTATCCGTGCTCTTGAAAGTCTTGAAGGATTAGAAGGTGACAATGCCGACGAAACAACTGGTATCAAGATTATCAAGCGTGCAATTGAAGAACCACTTCGTCAAATCGTTGAAAATGCAGGTTTGGAAGGTTCTGTAGTTGTAGAGAAAGTACGTGCTCAAAAGGGCGACTTCGGATACAACGCACGTAAGGATACATATGAAAACCTTCGTGAGAGCGGAATTATCGACCCTGCTAAGGTTACACGTGTAGCACTTGAGAACGCTGCTTCAATTGCTGGTATGCTTCTTACAACAGAATGTGTAATCTGTGATGCAAAGGAAGATAAGCCAGAAATGCCAATGGGCGGTGCCGCTGGTATGGGTGGAATGATGTAATAGATATATTGTTTATTAATAAGAATGGGGATGTGTCACGGTTGACTCATCCCCATTTATGTTTTGATTACGTTGTCATTGTCAGAATAACAACTACTAATAGTAGAATGCGCTTCCTCCGATAAATTCTCTTAAGATAGATACTGGTGGTATGAGCAACGTGTCCTCGATAGAATGGAATTTGTTGAGTAGTTCACGCAAACGGCATACAATATTGTATTCGGGAATGTCTGTAGGAACTTCATCAAGCAATGGATTCACATAATTCTTTAATAGCGATAACTCATATATCTGAACACTATTGAATTCCACATCGGCATATTCTTGAAAAGGGAAGACCCATTTCTCTTCTCCACGACGCACACTTGCCCATCTTGAAATGGTAGCTAACGCAGAGGCTCCTCTATATTTATGATCTCGTATGATTCTGCGTATTAGTCGGCTGTCAGTTCGTGAGATTATATGTTTCTCGTTTTCATCGATTATCGGTGCTAAAGCCGATACATATATCTTAAATTTCAGTTCGTCTGGGATTTCTTTTGTCAGAATAGGATTTAAGGCATGAATACCTTCTAACAATAACACCATGTCGTTGTCCAAACGCATGTGATGTCCTTCAGGCAATGAGCGTCCAGAAGGGAAATCATATTTTGGGATTATAATTTCCTTACCCTCAAGCAACATCTTCATGTGCTTGTTAAACAATTTCAAGTTTAACGCATCGATGGATTCATAATCGTATTCTCCGTTTTCGTCTATAGGCGTTTTTTCGCGATCTACGAAATAATCATCCAATGAAATAGGATAAGGTTTTAATCCACGTGCCATCAGGTGAAGAGATAATCGCTTGGTAAATGTTGTCTTACCGCTTGATGATGGGCCTGAAATAAGAATGATTTTAGGAGAACTTGGGCGTTTTATCTTGTCGGCGATAAGTCCGATTCTTCTGTCGAGCATTATTTCCGACATATTGATAATATCTTTTGTATATCCATTGTCAATGGCCTGATTTAAATCATGTATGTCAAATAAATTAATAAAATTGAATTCCTGAGTTTTTTCGTCATAAATCCGTAAAATTATTTTGTCAGTTTTCATATTTTATATGATTTTTATTATTTTTGCACTAAATTAGTTTTATTATGTTTGATGAGAAGCATGTGTCTTCTCAGCTGTAAAGATACAAACTATTTTTATAATTGTATTATTTTTAACATATAAATCAAATAAAAAATGCAGAACTATTTACCCTTCATCATTCTTATAGGTGCTGTCGCCCTACTTATGTATGGAATGAAAGTGATGAGTGAAGGACTTCAGAAAATGGCCGGTAGTAAACTGAGAAATGTTTTGGGAACTATGACCACAAACCGCTTCACAGGTGTACTCACTGGTGCCTTTATTACTACATCTATTCAATCTTCTACTGCCACAACCGTTATGACTGTAAGTTTTGTTAGTGCAGGATTGCTAACATTGGCTCAGGCCATCAGTGTCATAATGGGAGCGAATATAGGTACTACTGCCACTGCATGGATTATGGTGGCACAAGGTAGTTTCAATATGAAATATCTTGTATATGCTGCAATCGCATTATCAATGATTCTTATCTATTCAAATAAACACAGAAATGCTGGTGAGTTTATTATAGGTATGAGTTTGATGCTTTTAGGATTGACAACCCTGAAAGAAAATGCTCAAAGCATGCAATTGCAGGAAAATCAGAATATTACAGAGTTCTTCTCTTCTATAAGTGGTTGGGGTTATGGTTCATACCTTCTTTTCCTTTTAATTGGAGCCTTACTCACTTGCTCTGTTCAGAGTTCTGCTGTGATTATGGCAATTACAATGACTTTGTGTACCACAGGAGTTCTTGATATATATATGGGTATTGCACTTGTGCTTGGAGAGAATATTGGTACCACAATTACTTCAAATATTGTAGCTTTGTCAGCATCAACACAAGCCCGTAGAGCAGCGATGGCACACCTTATATTCAACGTGTTTGGTGTGATATGGGTTTTATGTATATTTAAGTATTTTGTCGATTTCGTATGTGGGTTAGTTGGATATGTTCCAGGTACATCATTAGAAAACTCAGCAATCTTAAATACAGTCTTAGCGATGTTCCATACCTTATTCAATGTCTTGAACACCGCAATTCTTATATGGTTCATCAAGCCTTTGGAAAAAATAATATGCTGTATTATTAAGTCTAACCCAGATGTGGAAGAAGAATATCGTCTTAAGTATATTACCGGTGGTCTTATGTCAACAGCCGAATTGTCTGTGTTAGAAGCTAAGAAAGAGATAAATCTTTACGCACAGCGTTCTCATCGAATGTTCAGAATGGTTCAGAGCCTGCTTCATACTGCCAAGATGGATGAATTTAATAAATTATATTCTCGAATCGAAAAATATGAGAGTATAAGCGACGGCATGGAACTTGAAATAGCTGATTATCTGAATAAAGTGAGTGACGGACGTTTGAGTTTCGAAACAAAAGGTGAAATTCAGCGAATGTTGCGTGAAGTGACCGAGATCGAAAGTATTTGCGACAGTTGCTATAATTTGGCACGTACAATTAATAGAAAACGTAAACACTCTCAAACTGACTTTACTGAAGCACAATATGAACATATACATTCAATGATGAATCTTGCTGATGATGCCCTTAAACAGATGAATGTGGTTGTTGCTAAGAATGAATATCAACATATTGATGTTACTCAGTCATTTAATATTGAGAACGAAATCAATAACTATCGTAGTCAGTTGAAGAATCAGAACATTATCGATGTAAATAACCATGAGTATGATTACCAGATGGGTGTTTACTATATGGATATCATCGGTGAATGCGAGAAACTTGGCGACTATGTGGTAAATGTTGTTGAGGCTGTTGGACTTGTGAAGGAACGCAAACAAGAAAACGTATGAAAAAACTTATCCTTTTAGATGGTTATGCCTTAATTTATCGAGCTTACTATGCTTTAATTCGTACACCACGTATTAATAGTAAGGGTATGAATACTTCTGCTGTCATGGGATTTGTAAATACCCTTGAGGAAGTGCTGAAGAAGGAAAACCCTGAATATATTGGTGTGGCATTCGATCCAAAAGGTGGAACATTCCGACACGAGATATATCCTGAATATAAGGCTCAACGCGAAGACACTCCCGAAGATATTAGAGTCGCAGTACCAATTATCAAGCAGATACTTGGTGCCTATAGAATTCCTGTGTTAGAAATCCCTGGCTATGAGGCCGATGATGTTATTGGAACATTGGCTAATAAGGCTTCACAACATGGTGATGTGTTGACTTATATGGTCACCCCTGATAAAGACTATGGTCAACTGGTGAATGATACTGTGAAGATGATGAAACCGCGCCATGGAGGTGGTTTTGAGATTGTCGGTCCAGCAGAAATATGCGAGAGATATGGAATTGATAATCCATCACAGGTAATCGACTTGCTTGGACTGATGGGCGACGCATCTGATAATGTGCCTGGTTGCCCTGGAGTTGGTGAGAAGACCGCTGTGAAGCTTATTAAAGAATTTGGAAGTATTGAACAACTCATATCACGATGTGACGAACTGAAAGGTGCTCTCAAGACTAAGGTTGAATCAAATGTTGAGGGAATCCGTTTTTCAAGACTGTTAGTCACAATAAAGACAGATGTTCCCGTTGAACTCGATTTTGATTTGTTGAGCCGTAAAGATATTGATGTTGACCTAATGAGGAAATTATTCGATGAATTGGAGTTTAAGACTCTTCTAAATCGCGTAATAGGTTCTCATACATCACAAGATGACAACACAAAGTCTGTTGGCAGTACACCTGTAATCCAACCACGAAACGACGGGCAGTTGGATCTCTTCTCAGTTAATAACACGTCTGTTTCTTCCGATGAAAACGTAAAAGATTCTCAGAAAGAAGCATCTCAACCAGATTCACAGCCAAATAATGAGATGTTTGGAGATTTGTTCTCTGCAATGCCGTCAATGCAGTCGTTGGACACAATTCCTCACACATATTCTCTTATCGATACAGATGAAAAACTCTCTCATTTTATCGATGAAATCAAGGATTCGGATGTGATATGTCTTGATACTGAAACCACAAGTACTGAAGCAATGAATGCCGAACTGGTAGGTTTGAGTTTCAGTGTTAAGGAAGGTGTAGCCTATTATATCCCAGTTCCATCCGATCGACCTTCGGCATTGAATCTCATGACTCGTTTGAAATCATTATATGAGAATCCAGCTTCTCTGAAGGTAGGTCATAATATGAAGTACGATATAATGGTTTTGGCACGTTATGGTATCACTCTGAAAGGCGATATGTTTGATACCATGGTGGCTCATTACATACTTCATCCTGAGATGCGTCATGGTATGGATTATCTGGCCGAAATATGTCTTAATTATCGTACAATTCATATAGAACAGCTTATTGGTGAGAAAGGAAAGAATCAACGAACTATGAGGGACATAGAACCTGCATTGGTTTGTGATTATGCAGCCGAAGATGCCGACGTAACCCTAAAACTTAAAAACTTACTTGAGAAAGAACTTGTCAAGGAAAATCTGTATCAACTCTTCTCAACAGTTGAAATGCCATTAGTACCTGTTCTTGCTCGTATGGAAATGAATGGCGCACGTATCGATATTGATTCGTTGGCTGAAACATCACGTATCTTTTCCGATGAAATGGCGTCAATCGAGAAGAAAATATACGAATTGGCTGGTTCAGAATTTAATATCAGTTCACCTCGTCAGGTTGGAGAGATATTGTTTGAAAAACTCAAGATAGTTGAAAAGGCGAAACGTACCAAGACCGGACAATATGTAACTTCGGAGGATGTTTTACAGAGTTTGAAAGGAAAGCATGAGATTGTTGAACTGATTCTTGATTATCGAGGATATAAGAAACTTCTATCTACATATATTGATGCGTTACCCGAATTGATAAATCCTGAAACAGGGCATATACACACATCATTCAATCAAACAGTGACAGCAACAGGACGTCTGTCGTCTTCAAACCCTAATCTGCAGAATATCCCTATTCGCGATGCCAACGGAAAAGAAGTACGTAAGGCTTTCATTCCCGATGACGGTTGTGAATTCTTCTCTGCCGATTATTCACAGATAGAATTGCGTATCATGGCTCATCTGAGCGATGATAAACATATGATAGAAGCATTTAACTCCGGATATGATATTCATGCCGCCACAGCCTCTAAGATATTTAAGAAACCAATTGAGGAAATCACAAGTGATGAGCGTCGTAAGGCTAAAACAGCCAATTTCGGAATAATCTATGGCATCACTACATTTGGTTTGGCAGAACGAATGCAGGTTAGTCGTAGTGAGGCAAAACAACTGATTGATGAATATTTCCAGACTTACCATAAAGTAAAGGAATATATGGACAAGTCAATAGAGATTGCACGTGAGAAAGGATACACCGAGACTTTGTTTGGTCGTAGATGCTATCTGCCAGATATCAACAGCCGTAATTCGGTTGTAAGAGGTTATGCCGAACGTAATGCGATAAATGCTCCTATTCAAGGCTCTGCAGCCGATATCGTTAAGGTTGCCATGTCACGTATAGATAAACGAATGCAAGAACGTAAGATGCGATCTAAGATGATTCTTCAAGTCCACGATGAACTCAATTTCAGTGTGTACCCAGAGGAAAAAGAAGTATTACAGCAGATTGTAATCGAAGAAATGCAAAATGCCGTACAACTCAAAGTCCCTTTGATTGCAGACTGCGGATGGGGTAAAAACTGGCTTGAAGCTCATTGAACACTACATTTTGAGGTTAAAAGTAGTAATGTTATAAGTCAAAAACTCAAAATGGGAGAGCCTATAGTTTCTATAGATTTTTCTTGTACGTTAGGAAATAAAATACTATTTTTGCAAACAAAAAGGCAATGACACAAAAAGAACTCAGATCATATCGTCTTAACTCTTCCGAAGAACCAACGGATGAGATGCTCCACGCAATTATGCTTGGTGTTCAGGAGACTGCCCGTAAGTCAACGATTAAGGCTGAGCAAGAACTAAATCGCCGTTTCAAAGAAATGGAGAATAATGTGAAGCGTCGCCGACAAATCCAGCAAAAATAATGACAAGCAAACGTCTACCTACTTTATGTGTTGTTGCAGGACCAAACGGATCCGGCAAGACATCAACGACTATTCGTTTATTACAAAACGAATGGTCGGAGGGGAGTTTATACATTAACCCTGATAATATCGCACAAGAACAGTTTGGCGATTGGAATTCTCCTGATGCTGTTATGAAAGCAGCAAAAGTAGCAAGTGAATTACGTTACAAATGTCTTGAAGAAAAAAAAGATTTTGTGTTTGAGACAGTATTCTCATCATCTGAAAAAATAGAATTTCTTCGTAAAGCACATGAAGCAGGATTTTTCATCCGATTCTTTTTTGTATGTACGAGTAATCCTCAAATAAATATAACACGTATAACCAAACGATATCTAAACGGAGGACATGAAGTTCCAATATCTAAAGTGATATCACGTTATTTCAAATCACTTGAAAATGCCTGTGAGGCAGTAGAATTTGTTGATCGTGCATACATTTATGACAACTCTGTAGAAGACCAACTCCCCCAACTTCTATTCAGAATGACAGAAGGTAAGGTATTCAAACAATATACAGACAGTATCCCAGAGTGGGCACAACCACTTATGAATAAATAAAATTCTCGAACAAATGCAATCATTTTCTATGAGAAATAACAACAAACTAAAAACAGAAAAGAACCAGATTTAGACAAATTACATATTAACAGCATAGCATTAACTATTATTTCGCGTTCAAAAAAGAAAAAGCCTGAGAAACTGATTTCTTTTTGCAGAAGAAGTAATCGGAATGCTGTTCACGGAAAGTCCTCTATTTAGGAGAATTATCCGTACACCAATCATTAGTTGATGTTCGTACCTATACGGTGTGGACATTATCCTGATTGGTGGCGGGTTTTCATTCTCAGGCTTCCCGTGAACGCGAAAGGAAAGGTGTCTACACCTTTTCTGTTCCCATGAAAAAAACTGCATGTAGTGATTAGTAGTTTGATGCAAAACTACAAAATTACTATGGCAGATAATACAGAAGAATTACACCGTAGGATAAAGGAGCTTGAAAAGGAAGTTGCTTACCTAAACGACCAGCTAAAACAGGATGACCGTTTTGGCTTAAAATGGATTGATGTACCAGAAGCTTTCGACAAGGAAAGCGAAAATAAAATCCCAATTCTTGAAGAAGTACCAGAACTTGCTATCACGAATGATGATGGCAAGCCAACCCATATTCTTATTGAGGGTGACAACTATCATGCTCTTACATGTCTTAACTATACTCATCATGGTAAGGTGGATGTAATATATATTGATCCTCCGTACAATACAGGTAGTGATGGATTTACATACAAAGACAAGAGATTTCTTGATAAATATCCTGATGGTCAGCCAATACCAAAGAATCATCCATTAAGACATAGTGTGTGGTTGTCTTTTATGGAAAAGAGGCTTAGATTGGCTCAACCTCTTCTAAAGAATGATGGTGTAATATACATCAGCATTAATGAAGAAGAATATGCAAATCTAAAATTACTTTGTGATAAGGTATTTGACTATTCAAATTATATCACTACTATAACAATTAAAGTTCGTCATGAGAATCGTATTTTAAAAGGCGATAAACCTATTCATGAAACAACTGAATTGCTATTGATGTATAGAAATTCACCTTCTTTTGTCATCAATAAAAGAATCGTTGATAATTCTGATCCTTCTGAATACATCTATGAGATTAATGAGTTGATTGATAATCCTGAGATTATCAATATGGGTGGAAGGGATGTCAAGGTTTTTAAACCAAATCAATATGAAATCGTTGAATGTCCTGCCGATTTCTCACACCTAAAGAAAATTAACATACGAGGTTCCTTAAAAACAGGCAATAGTTCTGGTAGATTTCATATGAGTTATCTTGAAGAACGTAATAATGATTTTAATGTATTATACAAAGTCCCAAATATAGGTGAAGATGGAAGAGGCGCAAGATATTTTTTATCTCGAAGTAATAAGGATATGGCCAATGGCTTTTACTTTCAAGGTGCTCCATTAACAAGAGAAGATACTAAAGAAGTTCCATATCCTAACTTCTTAGATTTTGAATCTGAGTTCAACTTAGTAGGTACAGAAGGTGGTGTGCCTTTTGATGGCGGAAAAAAACCGATAGAATTTATTAAATTTCTTCTGCAACTTGCAAAAGGAGACACAAAAGATTTAGTAGTTTTAGATTTTTTTGGAGGTAGTGGATCAACCGCACATGCTTATCTTGATGCAAATCTTGATGGGCAAGTCATACTTGTTCAAATGCCAGAACTTACGTATGAATATAAAAATGGAAAAAAGGTTGCAAAAAATAATTGTAAAAGCATATTTAATGCTGGATTTGAAAATATAACTCAGATAACAAGAAAAAGATTTGAGAATATAATAAATGGCTACATTACAGACAAAAAAATCAGTAAGGTTTTATATGAAGAAGAGTTAACACCTTCTTCGTTGAAAAATGCAAAATCTTTTCTTGATAATATTAAAAAGCTAAAGGAAGAATATGCATGTCAATACGATAAACTGAAAGTACAAATTGAAGATAATGTATTGTCATTAGTAGGAGAAACAACGAAAAAAAGCAAAGTCAATCCTCTGGGCAACTCTCTGAAATATTATCGTACTTCTTTCGTAGGCTCAAATACAAGTAATCAAGCAACGGACAAGGACAAGACATTACTTGCCCAGAAAGCAGGTTGTCTTCTTGCACTTGCAGAAAATACGCTTTACGAACAGAAGAAAACAGATAATTATCAGATATTCAAAGATAAGAACAAAGAAGTCTGGACGGTGATTTACTTCAAGGAAGATTATAGACAAAAGTATTTCTCTCCATTCGTGGGAGAAGTGTCAAAGCTCAACGGAAAAAAGAATGTCTATATATTCAGTTGGGGTGATGTCGGCTCATTTGAGTCATACTTTGATGGTGTTAGTGGAATAGATATTAAGGGCATTCCACAGCCTATTCTCGATATTTACAAATCGCTTAATTCATAAATTGATATGGAACAGATAGCATTTCAGATAGAAGCAGTTGAAAAGTTGATACAGAACATCAAAACACTCTGGTCACAACCAGAGCACCAGATACCAATAGTCTTCAAAGCTCCAACTGGTAGTGGTAAGACATATATGACAGAAAAGATGATATGTGACCTTGCAGAACAACCTGATTGGGACAGAGATGTAGCGTATGTATGGATTACTTTTTCCGAAGATCTCGCCATTCAAAGTAAGGAGAAATTTGATAAGTATTTCCCTACAAGCCAACATGGACGATTGCTAACAATAGAAGATTTCAACCTCGGCAAGTTGCAGAAGAATGATGTCCTGTTTATAAACTGGCAGAAACTTGTTAGCAAAGCAGCAGAGAATCGCATATACAGGCGACCTGATGATGAACGTATGCGACATGAAAGTCGAGTGTATTTTGAGGATTTCATAGAAAATACACATAATGATGGCAGAGAAATCATCCTTATTATTGACGAGAGCCACCTTAACGTGACAGACTCTGCATATAGGGATGTAATAAATCCTCTTAATCCAAAGATAAAGCTAAATGTTTCGGCAACACCAAAGAATGATACTATTGCCGAAGCCGTAAATAATGGTGCTATTGTGAAAATCAAGCACGAGGATGTAGTTGCGCAAGGACTTATAAAAGAGAACATAATCTGTCAGACGAAAGAGGAACTTGAAAAATATGATGGTGAGGATATGGATCATATTCTCGTCAAACTTGCCATTGATAGGCGTAAACAACTAAAAGCAGAAATAGAGTCTTTCGGAAAAGATGTCAATCCGCTCGTGATTATTCAGCTACCTAATGACGATGAGGAATTAACGAAAGAAGGCAAGCCTACAAAGGAAGAAATTACGAGGGAATATCTTATTTCACAGGGTGTAAAAGCAGATAGGATTGCGTCCTGGTTTACAGGAAACAAGAAACCTATAGGTTTGGAAATGGATAATAATCCCTATGAGTACTTGCTATTCAAAACAGCGGCAGGCACAGGGTGGGATTGTCCTCGTGCGCAGATACTGGTTATGTTCCGTGATGTGAAATCAGAGATATTCCATACTCAGACAATAGGTCGTATATTGCGTGTGCCAATTATGAATGAAGAGGTTTCAAAGGTATTCCGTAATGGATATATCTACACAAACTTCTCTCGTGATGCTGTGGAACATGCAGAATATGAAGGTAATGAGAACAAGCCAAAGACATTAATAGCTCAAAATAAGAAGGGTGAAGATTATATGCTTGACTCGAAATTGTTGACTGATTTCCTTTCGCGTGTAGATTATGGTGATTTGGGTAAAGCCGGAGATTTTCAGCAATGTCTTTTCGATACATTTAACAAATACTTTGGCATAACAGAAGATGATGGCTTTGATGTGTTAAGAGACAAACTTATTGCAAAGGGCTTGGATGTATCTGCGAATTTTGTTCATGAAATAATCAGCGATACGGAATTCAAGGATTTTGAAAAGATAGGAATAAAGCTAAAGGAAGCAAAACAAACTGTTCGTGAATGGAGCGAAAGCGATGTTCAAAAATGGTTTACGCTTACTCTTGTAAATATACTGAAGTCACAAACAGATAATGATTGCAAGGTTGGTAGTATCGTGCGTTCTATACCTACCCTGAAATCTGCAATACGCTTATGGTTTAAGTTCTTTGCCCTTCCGTCAGAAAGCGAAGACCGTTGGTATAGGGTGTTTCTGAATGATGTAATCAACAAAGATGCTTCAAGCATCTTTAGAAGATTGATAACAGAGACATTGAAAGCTTATCACCCTTTGCTTGAAGAACAACTTCGTCAACGTCGTGAGGATAATGAACAGCGACAAAGTGAGCCGTTTATATTGAAGAAAATGTATGCCTTTACAGAGGACTATGAGACATTACCTGCAAACAAATGTCTTTTAGATTCTTTCTATCTTCGTAAAAACTATAATGGAAGAAAAACAGAAGAGGCTTTTGCTAAATATCTTGATCAACAAGAAACAATTGAATGGTGGTTTAAGAATGGTGATAGCGGAAAAGACTGGCTTGCTATCAGATACTATAACGAAGTAGCAAATCAAGAGGCTCTTTTCTATCCAGACTGGATTTACAAGAAAAAGGATGGTACTATCGGCATATTTGACACTAAGGGCGGCATTACAGCCTCTGATCCTTCTACAAAGAATAAGGCAGAGGCTTTACAGAAGAGGATAGCTACCCTAAATGCATGGCATGGGGAAACGATTAGATATGAAGGTGGTATCGTAATCCAATCAAATGGATTATGGTATTACAATGATAGCGACACATACAATTATCAGTCAGGTAGTACCGATGGCTGGAGAAATATGAATGAACTATTTTGAATACTATAATAAAAGAGGATGTGTACATCCTCTTTTATTATATTCAGCTTTTTTGCTGATAAATTTATTATTTGCTCGTTTTTGTATTAGGATCACCAAGTAAATCTCCTAATTTCAATGAGGTTGGGAAATATTCAGATTCTATAAATATGACAGAAGCTTTAGATACAGTTCCTAAATTTTTATTGTCATCGGTACAGATAATTTTATTCCCTTTTATTGTGTAGTTCCATGATAAACTTCGTTTTATTTCTCCTGTATTTTTGTCTTTATAAAATGTAATGACCTCGTCATCTGTGAAATATAAATACCAATAATTATGTTCATAATATGTATGAGGCCCAGGATCCGGTCTATAAAACATATATACAGTACCAATTATGGACTCCATATTGAAATTAGGTTCTTCATCATCCTTGCTGCATGATGAGAAGATGAATATGCTTGCAATTAATAATGTAAGCATAGGTAAGAATTTACGTTTCACTTTTTTCATATTCTATATATTATTGATAATTATTCCTGTTTTGAACGAGCTGGATAAGTGAAAATAATAATACTAATATGTCGTAATACCAAATTTTACAATACCTGTATTGTAGTTAGGTATAGTAAAAAATTGTATTTGTGAGATATATTCATATACTATAGGATCGTAGAAATATATCTCAGCACTACCTAAATCATCAGATGACTGATTATATTTACGCGTAATTTTTATTGTCTCTTTTCTAGTATTACTATTTGATGTTTCTATGCCTGTCGTATTATCCGCTTTAATAGTATCTAATCCTAATCCAATTTTTAAGTTGTCGGTAAATTTAAATGACTCAGCAAAGGTCATCTCATAAGATCTTTCATCTGAGATTTCCATACCTAAATCTTCTTCGCTGAACAGAATATATTTATATAGTGATTCTTTTGAAAGGTCCCAGTTCCCTAATGGGATAGGGTTATCAAGAAAATAGGTTCTAGAAGTGAAGTTATTAGGATTTATCGTATACGTATATTTACTATGATGTTTAAAGAACGTTGGATGTCTATATTTTCTATCAAGATTAAAAAACCAAATTTCTTCAGGTTTTACAGGGATATATGTTACCATACTCCTATTTGAGGTTGAAGAAATAATCTCTACTTTAATATTATATACTCCTTTTGTCCACAACTCATTAATAATTTCTTGAAACGTATAGTCTTTTTTCTTACGAGAAATTTGTGATGTTCCTGTATTATTATCCAGATTTCTGATTATAGGATCTCCATAAAGAATGTCTGAAGATATATTCTCCCCTATTTTATATGAGCCAGGATTCTGATCGGCTATATTGAAATAAGCTTTTGGATTTATCTCGATAAATGTAATATAGTCTTTTACACCAGTCTTTAAGACACCTGTTTGTTGAGAAGGTGTTAGTCCATAATACAAATAATCTCTTTGTAAATAGACAGAGTTATCACTATTTCTATCAAGGTTGTTAAACAAAGAGTATGCTTCAACAACTTTTTTTCCCATTATATTAGCATTAGAATTTGTAATAACTGTAGTAAATCTTTCATCTCTAATATTAATATCAGCTTTAGTTTTTATATTTGTATTAGAACCATCGAAAGCAGGATCGATAAAAGAATATGATTTGGATACCCCTTTTGTCTTTGTGTCATTATTAACAATAACACGGCTATTTTCGTTGATAACTAATACATTAAAATCAGGAACGTCTCCAAATTGAATGGTGTCTGCACATTCTCCATCAAAATATACGAGGTTGCATGATTCGTTAGGCACTACAACCGGCAACTCATTGTCTTCGCTGTTGTATTTTTCTGGTTCAATGCCGAACATGGCAATTTTAGGGAATAGGACGTTTAGTTGTGGAACTTTTTCTTCTATTTGTGAGATGAATGCCTCTGAAGTCTGCTCAACAAGAATGTCTCTTAGAGTTTTGTTTCCAATCTTTTCATCTTTTACCTTAACCCATAAGATGTCATAGTTCTTGTCAAATTGTGATATTGCTTCTTCTTTCAAGAATTCTCTGACTTCTTGGTTTTCAAATGTTACTTTTGAGAGCGCTAATCCAAATTGGTTCATTAATTCGTTGTTATCCAATTCGTTAACTAGATCAAAGTTACTTAATGCATCTTTTTCATCATTGATTAAAACTTCTTCATTCTGGCATGAAACCATTGTCATCATTGACGTAAAGAAAATTGCTGAAATAGTTCTAAATTTCATGAGTTTTTTGTTAAAATTAAAATTAAAATTAAAATTAAAATTAAAATTAAAAAATTACTCTATGTGCACAATTAGAGTTCTGCAAAGGTAAGAGCCTTAGTTTTGTAAAGGCATTTTTTATCTTGCGGGTGCAAAGGTATAAAAAATAATATATACTCCAAAATTTTGTAACGATCTTGTACTATATAATTGCGAATTATGATAAATTGAGAGAATGGGGTAAATTGAATGTTCACGATAATTTTGGCAGGATAAGCAGAGGTATAAGAAACCGAGGATAGCAAACGGCTTATCCTCGGTTTCTTTATGTAACAATCTTGTTTATAGAATCTTACTTGAATATTTTGATATATTTCTGTCCTTTACGTTCAATAAATATACCATTTGTAGGTCTCTTTGTATATGACTTTCCTGTGATATCGAAATAGAGTCCTTCTGTTTGGTTGTTTGCATTGATGTAATCTATGCCGTTAACGACGTCTATAGGCAGACTTGTTGGTTCGTTCTTGAGTGAACCTATGATTTGTCCGCTTCCAGTGAAAGTATATACATTATTTGATTCTGATTTTACAATCACTGATTCACCTGCTTTGATTGAAGATATAGGTGTGCATTCTATTCTTCCATTATTGATGGTGTAGCTATATGCTTCGATTCCTTCTGGTATAGATGCGTTGAATGGTAATGTGAGCATATGATATCCGTTGATTGTTGCAGTTGCAGTTGCTTGAGTGGCAGTGAAACTTGTATTTGGATAGAATTGACCATTGTCAGCGTTAAGAATCAAGTTGTTGCATGTGCCTTGGCATATCACATTTGTACCTATTGCTCCGCTTGTTGCAGGGACAATAAATACACAGTTTGGATTGGCTGCCTTACTTGCAAGGGTGAGGTTAGCATTGTCAAGTCCTGTGACATTTTCAAGATTTACCATTGTGTAGTCTATATCCTCAAGACAGTCGGCAAGGTTACTGTTATCGATATCGAATTCGCCGCTGAGAGTATATCCTTTCTCTGTTTCTTCTTGTAGATAAACATCGTCGAACTTGAGGGTGAGAACAGAACTCCAGTTGCCACATGACAAGCCGATTAATCCTTTGCATCCTCCGTCGAGTGCAGATAGGTCGAAGATCCAATCAAAATTGTCGCGATGGGTGAATTCGAATAATCCATAGTTCTTTGACTTTAATGAACCCGAGTTGTCAACATAGTATAATGTCATATCTGATGCAGTGTAGTTGTATGTAGAAGATATGTTGTTTACATGGAGTACCAGACGGTTGCTTCCTTCTGGTAGTTTCACATATCCGTTGCTGCTTGTTGTATTTGAACTGATAAGGTTGTTTGAGTGGTCGAATGTCTTTGTTTTGTTCGACATCTTATATGTTGTACCAAATGCAGATTTAGTTGTTGGTTGGTTATCCAATAATTGGAAATGAATTTCATTACCAGTCATATTTGACTGTGCACGTTCTGAGCTCTTCTTGAACACCAGTGTTGTAACGCTTTGTGCTGCAATCGTAGCCTTAGGACGAGTTGTCTCTTCATCAAATGTAGTTGTGTTGCTTGCTGCATTACTGCTTTGACTTGTGGTTATTCTCTTCATCCAATTGGTGCGGAAAGGGAGATCTACAGTCACTTCTGACTCTGTTGTTGCAGAGTTGATAATCATTACGATAACACTATCGCCTGTTACCGACTCATAACTTGATGATTTTAGTCCTGTAGTATTCTTTGTCCATGAATCGCTGATACGTGTTGTTCCTGTTACATATTTTGCGAATTGTGAGAGGATATAACCACGTTTGGTCATATTACCAGATGTGGTACCGCTCTGACCATCACCAATCATTCCGTAATATCTTTTAGCTGCATAATGTACCCATGCGTTTACATCGTTCATCATTGCATTGTGGATTGCTTCTACGAAAGGCCATGCATCGATACTCCAGTTGAAGTTTCTCTTTTGTGCATCCGATTTGTTTTCGTTCCAGTTGTCGAGCCATTCAGTCATCCATACTTCTTTGCCACGGCTGACAAATTCTTTGTGTTTTGTCTGTATTCCAGCATATTGGTGACCTCCATAGATGTCGAATGTATCAAACACATCCGATGCAAGCAGTGCATTGCAGTAGTTGTCTGAGATACCAATGGTTTCAGGTGCAATAATCTTACAGTTGATAAGATGACCATAGTTTTTTAGGAAGTTAGTCATCTGAGATGTTGTCCATATACATCCTTGATAATCAGCTTTCCAGTCTGGTTCGTTTTGTAATGAGATTGCATCGAGTTCCACTCCGTTCTCACGTAGATATGTCACATAGTCATTAAGATAATTAGCATAATCTTCATAGTTTTCTTCTTTAAGATATCCAATTACCTCATTTCCGTCAACGGTGGTGTAGGTTCTTTCAGAGTTATTTGTTTTCCATTCTGCAGGCATTGACCATGGACTTGCAAACACAATTAATCCGAGTTGTTTTGCAAGTTTTGCTGTCTGAAGTGATGAACTCCATGAGTTTCTTCCGATAGGAAGATAGATTCTCATTATGTTCAGACCTCCAGTACTGGTTTTACCCCAAAGTCTTTTGATTTCGGTTTCGCTCATGTGGTTATAGCCAAACTGTGGGCTATTCACGAATCCTCCAAATCCTGTAATGTGCTGGTGGCGTTGAGTATTATCTACTCTTAGCATTGCCTTTTCTTGTGCATTTAATGATAATGTAGCAATGAGGGCTATCGCCAATGAGATTTTACGTAATAACATAAAGATTGATATTCTTTTAGATTAAAAAATTAGTTGATATGTATAATTTAATGGTTTTTTAAAATTAGTTGGCATTAATCAATGAATCAATACTTATATTAGATATGTTTCATTACTGATTACAAAGATATGAAAAATTTTGATATATATAAGTCTTTTTATTCTTTATTTGCTCATATCTCAAGAGAAATCAAGTATAAGTGCTTGATATTTATTATAATTACGATATTTCGATTAATAAATATCTGATATTAATTAGGTCGTAAGAAAATGTATGAAAACTGTTTAGTGTTTGTATTCTATTATGGTATTGCCATTAAAATACATTTCTTTCTGTGAAGAATAACCAGATATAATCGGTGCTGTGATTATTGTTTGGTTTTCTTTTATTTCATATGCTTTGTTTCCTATCTCAACATATGCTTCATCCCATAATCCTGCATCGATAAATGATTGAAGTGTTTCTTTTCCTCCTTCCACAAGGACAGATTGAATATTATCGTTATAAAGTTCCTCGATAAGGTTTTTGATATTCTTACCATTACCAAGGATTATCTTCTTTGGATCCTTACCAGTCCAGTTTCTGACATTAAGACTCGGACAGTCAAGTTCCCATGTTTTTCTTCCTACCAATATTGCTTGATGTTCAGCTCTGCGTTTATGGCAGATGGCTTTTGTAGTGTCATTTGATATTATCAGACGGCTATTGGCTGAATCGTGTTTATCGTTTGGTATTACCCCAATAATGCCATTATTGGTTTGTGCCCATTTTAGTGTAATAAATGGTCTGTGTTTACTATGAAATGTAAAGAACACCTTATTAAGTTCGTTGCATTCCTGTTCGCATAATCCCACTTTAACCTGAATTCCTGCATCACGCAGTTTTTGTATTCCCCTGCCTTGTACTTTTGCAAATGGATCTATCGTTCCAATCACAACTTTCTGCACTCCTTTCTGTATTATAAGGTCTGCACAAGGGGGAGTTTTACCATAGTGACTGCATGGTTCCAGACTTACGTATAATGTAGATTTAGAAAGCAGAGGTATGTCTTCTTGCTTCACCGAAGCAAAAGCATTCACCTCTGCATGTCCTTCACCACATCGCACATGATACCCCTCACCAATGATTCTGCCGTCCTCGGATACGATAACGGCACCAACCATTGGGTTAGGTTGAGCATTCAACTTGCCATTTTGAGCAAGTTGAATGCAGCGATGCATGTATGTTATTTCACTTCCCAAATATCGTTAGTTTCTAAGAGTTCAGCGAAGTTATGATACTTCTTCTGAGACTTAACTTCTTCAATTTGAGCAGTAACACAATCGTCGTATGTAGGAGCTTCAACATCGCGGATTACACCGAGAGCAATAGGGAATCCGTTTGTTCCGTCCATCATAGCAAGTTTTAACTGGAGTGTGTTGTCTTCGCAGTGTGCATCGTGTACGAGTACTCCTGCTGCTTTCCAGTCACCATTTGCTATCTCAACGATTTTAAGGTTGAAACCATCCTGAGCAATACCGAATTCGTTGTTTTCACCGAAAATCAATGGTTCGCCATGCTTAACGTATATTGCATTCTTTGCACGTCCTTCCTTAGTGTAAACGCTGTCGTGTGTTCCGTTATTGAAGATAACACAGTTCTGAAGAATCTCGCATACGCTTGCTCCCTTGTGGTTGTAAGCAGACTTAAGAATATCTACTGTACCAGCTGCGTCGGTGGCAACTGCACGAGCAAAGAAGTGTCCACGAGCACCGAAACAGAGTTCTGCTGGACGGAAAGGATCTTCAACAGTTCCGTAAGGACTTGACTTACTTACGAATCCACGTGGACTTGTAGGACTATATTGTCCTTTAGTCAAACCATAAATACGGTTGTTGAGCAATATCATGTTGAGATTGATATTTCTACGGTTTGCATGAATGAAGTGGTTTCCACCAATTGCTAATCCGTCACCGTCACCACTGATCTGCCAGACTGCCAAATCAGGATTTGCTACCTTACATCCAGTTGCAATTGCTGCAGCACGACCGTGGATTGTGTTCATACCATATGTAGCCATGTAGTGAGGCAAACGGCTTGAACATCCAATACCTGAAATTACTGCTATATCTTTTGGTGCAACACCAATTTCTGCCATTGCTTTGTGAAGTGATGCAAGAAAGAAGTGGTCACCGCATCCAGGACACCATCTTGGCTGTCCCTTCTTATAATCTTGAGCTGTAAATGCCATAATAATGTCCTTTCGTTATTTTGTTATTATTTCTGTAAATGCTTGTTTGAGTTCTGCAACTACGAATGGTTGTCCCTTTACCTGATTGAACTGATAAGGTACGAATCCATCGACTTTCATACGGAGATATCCAGCAAATTGTCCCATGTTTTGTTCTGCAACAACAACTTTTGGATATTTCTTAAGAACTTCTGCAGTATTCTTTGGTAATGGACGAATATATTTGAAGTGTGCCAAAGCCACTTTCTTGCCTTCTGCACGCATTTCGTCCATAGCAGCATGTAAGTGTCCGTATGTTCCACCGAAACCAACGATAAGGAGTTCTGCATCATCAACATCACCAAGAACTTCAACATCAGGAACCTGAATATTGTCGATCTTGTCTTGACGGAGTTGAGTCATGAGATTATGGTTCTCAGGATCTGTAGAGATAGCACCAGTCTTGTTGTCTTTCTCAAGACCACCAAGGATATGAGTGAATCCTTCAGTTCCAGGTACAGCCCAATAGCGTACACCACGTTCGTTACGTTGATATGGAGCCCAAGTCTCTTTCATATCCTCAGTAACATATGGAGGGTTGATTGCTGGGTAATCGTTAAGATTTGGGAGTTTTAATGCTCCAGAACCATTAGCAACATATGCATCAGTGAGAAGCACTACAGGAGTCATGTTCTCTAATGCCATCTTAGCTGCTTGATATGCTGAGTCAAAGCAGTCTGTAGGACTTGTTGCAGCCATAACAGGCATTGGGCTTTCACCATTACGACCGAAGAGAACTTGAAGAAGGTCTGTCTGTTCAGACTTTGTAGGAAGACCTGTTGCAGGACCACCACGTTGAACATCGAGAACAACTAATGGAAGTTCCATGATTACTCCAAGGTTCATTGCTTCGCTCTTTAAGCAGATACCAGGACCTGAAGTACTTGTAACTGCCAATGCTCCAGCAAATGAAGCACCAAGTGCAGATGCACATCCTGCAATTTCGTCTTCACATTGAACTGTTGTAACACCAAGTGACTTGTGTTTTGAAAGTTCATGAAGCACGTCTGTTGCTGGAGTGATAGGGTATGAACCAAGATATAATTTGAGTCCAGCCTTCTCTGCAGCAGCTATAAGACCATATGCAGTAGCCTTGTTACCAGTGATATCCATGTAACGTCCAGGAACCTTGTTCTTTGTCTCTATACGATAAACATTTGCTACAGATGAATGTGTATTGTGTCCGTAGTCATAACCAGCCTGAATAACTTTTATGTTAGCTTCAGCAACACCTGGTTTCTTAGCAAATTTCTCTTTGAGGAAGTTGAATGCAATGTTAAGATCACGATCAAATAACCAGCATACAAGTCCAAGAGCGAACATGTTACGGCATTTAACCATTGCCTTTACTTCCATACCAGAATCAGCAAGACAGTCTTTTACCATTTGTGTGATAGGACATGCTATTACACGATCTGGGTCGATTCCCATTTCACCGAGATAGTCTTCTGTCTTAAATGCAGCCTTTTCCAAATCTTTCTGACCGAAAGAGTCTGTGTCAATAATGATAGCAGCACCTGGTTTTGCATATTTATATTGAGTTTTTAATGCTGCTGCATTCATTGCGACAAGTACATCGCATTTATCTCCAGGTGTAAATACCATCCCTGCACCGATATGTACCTGGAATCCACTAACTCCAGTAAGCGAACCTTGTGGGGCGCGAATATCTGCAGGATAATCAGGGAAAGTACTGATACTGTTTCCTACTGTAGCGGAAACAGTAGAAAAGATGTTTCCGGCGAGTTGCATACCATCGCCTGAGTCGCCCGAAAAGCGAACGACAACGTCTTCCAATTCTTTAATTTCCAATTCTTCTGACATAATAATAACTTTTTACAATCACAACCATTTTGTCATGATCCTTGATTTTTGTTTTTTCTCTACTCAGTCGTAGATTTTATTGTGTATTTGTATGTTTAATTATATTTACTATTAACAAACCTGACTTCCAGCCTTAACGGTGTCTTCAAGACCAGTTACATGAATGCTACCATCCCAATCTTGTGCTGATAGAATCATACCTTCGCTCACAAGTCCGTTTTTGAATTCTCTTGGTGCAAGGTTTGCAACAAAAAGTACTTGTTTTCCTTTAAGTTGTTCTGGTTCGTACCATTGAGCGATACCACTGACAATGGTTCGTTTCTGTAATCCGTCATCGATAAGGAAACGTAATAGTTTCTTCATCTTAGGTACTCTTTCGCATTCAAGTACAGTTCCTACACGAATATCTAATTTCTCGAAGTCATCGAAACTAATTACAGGTTTGATTGGTTCTGCCTTAGCCGCTTTAGCCGCATTTGCAGCAACTGTTGCAGCCAATTTATCCATTTGGAACTGAATAACATCATCTTCGATCTTTTCGAACAGAAGTTGAGGCTCACCTAATTGTTTGCCTACTGCGAGTATTTCCATGCTTCCAAGTTGTTCCCATAAGAAACTGTCCATGTTTAACATATCACGGAGTTTTTTCGATGAGAACGGAAGGAATGGCTCTAATGCAATAGCAAGATTTGCTGTAAGCTGTAGTGATATGTATATGATAGTCTTTACGCGTTCAGGATCTGTCTTAATCAGTTTCCAAGGCTCTTCATCAGCAATATATTTGTTACCGATTCGTGCAAGATTCATTGCTTCTTTCTGAGCATCACGGAATTTGAACTGGTCGAGTAAAGATTCAACTTTTTGTTTTACATCCTTGAATTCATCGATAGTTTCTTTATCGTGTGCTGTCAGTTCTCCTAGTGCAGGAACAATACTTTGATAATACTTCTTAGTAAGTTGTAATGCACGATTCACAAAGTTACCATAAATAGCAACAAGTTCATTATTGTTGCGAGCTTGATAGTCTTTCCATGTGAAATCATTATCTCTTGTCTCAGGAGCATTTGCAGTAAGAACATAGCGTAACACATCCTGCTTTCCTGGCATTTCCTCGAGATATTCGTTTAACCATACAGCATAATTCTTACTTGTAGAGATCTTGTTGCCCTCCAAGTTAAGGAATTCGTTTGATGGAACATTATCTGGCAATACGAAATCTCCATGTGCTTTCAACATTGAAGGGAATACGATACAATGGAAAACAATGTTATCTTTTCCGATGAAATGGATTAATCGTGTGTCATCGTCTTGCCACCACTGTTTCCAATCTCCATATTTCTCTGGCTGGTTTTCGCATAGTTCTTTTGTGTTTGAGATATAACCAATAGGGGCATCAAACCACACATACAGAACTTTTCCTTCAGCACCTTCTACTGGTACAGGGATTCCCCAGTTAAGGTCACGAGTAACGGCACGTGGTCTTAATCCTCCATCAAGCCAACTCTTACATTGACCATATACGTTTGGACGCCATTCTTTGTGCTCATTAAGGATCCATTCTTCCAACCATGGTTGGTATTTGTCTAATGGAAGATACCAGTGCTTTGTAGATTTCTTCACCAAAGCATTACCAGTTATAGCGTTGTATGGATTAATCAGTTCGTCTGGTGATAATGTGCTTCCACATTTCTCACATTGGTCGCCATATGCTTCTTGTGCGTGACAACGAGGACATTCACCTCTGATATTACGGTCAGTAAGGAATTCACCTGCCTGCTCATCATAATACTGTTCGCTTTCTATCTCTACGAATTTACCTTCGTCGTATAGTTTCTTGAAGAAATCTGATGCGAATTGGTGATGAGTTTTAGATGTTGTACGACTATATACATCGAATGATATGCCGAATTCCTCAAATGACTTTTTTATAATATTGTGATAACGGTCAACGACATCCTGTGGAGTGCATCCTTCTTGACGTGCTCTGATGGTTACAGGTACACCATGCTCGTCACTTCCTCCTACGAAAAGAACGTCTTTGCCTTTCAAACGTAAATAACGTGAATAAATATCAGCAGGTACGTACACTCCAGCGAGGTGACCAATATGTACTGGTCCGTTTGCATAAGGAAGTGCAGAGGTTACTAATGTCCTTTTGTATTGTTTCATAATAAATGTGATATTGTTTGCTATATTATATTAATGTGTTGTGTCATTTTTTAGTTATGAACAAGTGTTCCGATTTGTTCGCCTTCTATTACTTTTTTAAGATTCCCAAAAACATCCATGTTGAACACATAAATCGGAAGGTTATTTTCTTTACACATTGTTGTGGCTGTAAGATCCATCACACGGAGATTCTTGTTGTATATCTCATCGAATGTGATTTCATCGAATTTTGTTGCTGTTGGGTCTTTTTCTGGATCGGCAGTATAAACACCGTCAACACGTGTGCCTTTAAGCATCACATCGGCTTCAATTTCGATACCGCGAAGACTAGAACCTGTGTCAGTAGTAAAATAAGGGTTACCTGTTCCAGCAGAGAAAATAGCTACCTCGCCATTCTTCATTGCCTCAATGGCTTTCCACTTTGTGTAGAATTCACCTATTGGTTCCATTCTGATTGCTGTAAGAACACGACTCTTGCAACCGATTGCGCCAAGGGCACTACTTAATGCCAATGAGTTGATAACTGTGGCACACATTCCCATTTGATCGCCTTTCACACGATCAAATCCCTTACCTGCACCGCTCAAACCACGGAAAATGTTTCCACCTCCAATGACGATACCTATTTCTACTCCCATATCATGCACTTCCTTTATCTGTTGTGCATAATCATTCAAGCGGGTTACGTCAATGCCGTAACCCTGCTCTCCCATAAGACTTTCGCCTGATAGTTTAAGTAATATTCTTTTAAATTTCATTATTTATTTGTTGAGTATTGTCCGCCTTGATGATCTAAAGACTCATAACTGAATCCTGTTGCATTACTATTAGCGTCTATATCAATATTCAGATTTCCTGAAGTTATAGTCAACTTCTTATCTGCTTTTATTCCAATACATGGTTGGTTCTGTGTAACCTCGGTATTTGCAAAAATCGACATGTTTACATCAGTACCATTAAAATATAGGTTACCACCATCCTTAACTGTTGCATCGGTTTTCTTAACTTTCTTAATACGTATTCCTCGACTGCCGTTAGCACCAGATTTGATAAGTGTCTTTAATGTTCCGCCATTGAAGTAACCTTCATAGTTGGCATGTATTCCAGAACTTAAGATACTTCCGATTGTGATGTCGATATCACCGCCAGTCATAGTGAAGATACTATCGCAGAGAATTGCAGAAACGTCGCGACCAATTACGTCAATTGTGATTTTTCCGCCTTTAATCAATGCACATCCATAGTCATCGCTATCGATACAGTCGCTACCACAGTTCTTTATTGTGAGATTTCCACCATTCATCTGGAAGTAGTTCTTGTCGCTGTTGGCAACACCTTTTCCGCAGTGGATTCCGTCGCCGTTTTCAGCACCGAGGATGTTGATGTTTCCTACAGATGCTTTAAGGATGATGTATTCCTTAGCAGCAAGAGCATGTTTTGTGTAGCCTGTAACATTGAGAGTTCCTGCACCTTTGAATTCCAAGTGACCTTTAGCAAAGAATGCAGCCTTGTGGTCTCCGTTCTTAGAGTCGATAATGTTATTTACAGTTCCTTCTTTCAAGATGATATCAATACGTTTTCCGCATTGAAGATCTATAGCAGGTCCGCTCTTACTTGTAAGACTTACTCCATTTAACTCAAGAGCAAATTTGAAACTACCATTGATTTGAAGCGAACCATCACTTGATTCACCTTCGATAGAATACATGTACTCTTCTGTGGTGTTTGTGTTATTTATTACCACATGAGAACTATTGCCGCTTGTACATGTTACACCGCTCATTGATGAAGGGATTGTGACAGTAGCAGTGTTATTGGCATATTTAATAACCACTTTACGGAATTGAGGTTCGCTGAAAGTGATACTGTCAACTTTGTCAAGACCATATTTTATGCCTGCGATAACAACACTGTCGGTGCCATCCATCTTGATATCGGCATTATTATTTACCTCGTATGTATCATAGCTGTAACCGTTACATACATATAGTTTTTGCTGAGCATTGGCATAACAAACAAAGCCAATGAGCATGAGTATTATATTTGTTATTTTTTTGAAATATGTATTCATTACTGTCTGATACTTTTAGGTTATTTTATAATAAATACTTTTTTGTTGTTTATTATGTATAAGCCAGTTGAAGGGTTTTCAACTTTGCGGCCTTGGAAATCATAAATAACAACTTTCTTATCATCACCTTCAGTTTTTACTTCTTCAACTGCAAGTGGCAGTGGATCTGTACTGAAATGAATGCGATTAATATCTGAAAAAGCAGTTGCGTTTCTGTTTCCATCTTGTTTGGTGATAACAACCTGACCTTCTTCAAATGTAATCTTTTTTATCTGATTTAATTCATATCCACTTAAAATATTAAAATCAGTTCCTTCGATGAAAAGTCTGAAATCGTCTGCATAAGCAGTACTTATCATCGTAAGTAATCCTAATATCAAAAATAATCTTTTCATGTTTCTCTTTTTAGTTATGTATCAGTTTATTTTATTAGAACTTGAATTTGTATCCTAAACCAATGATATGGCCATTAGTATCAAATTCATCATTTTCTCTATTGTAGCGGTAATACATAGATATCTTGTTTGATTTGTCGATTTTATAATCATAACCAGCTGTGTATTTCCACTTGTTTTTAGTATAATTCAATCCACATCCGTATTCAACTGATGCAAAGATATCGATTGGGAAATTCTTGATATCATATGCAGCAGATAACTTTGAACGGAGAACAACACGGTCTTTTGACTTTATGTTCTTAGTTATGGTATAGTTAATTGGTTCTTTATACATTTCCTCGTATGCAGGGTCCTTAGTAATCCAATCGTCATCATCGTTGATCAAAAATGGACGATACAACTGACTCTCTCTTGAGGCTTTGTTGTAATGGTTGTATTGAACTGTTTCTTTCAAACCGAACGACCAACGTTTGTTTGGAGTATATGAGAACGAGAATCCTGGGTTTATACGGAAACGATTTCTCCAATATTTATTTGTTGTTGTAGTCCCCCAAAATCTGCCTTCTTCTTCGTCTTCATAGAAGATATAGTCTTCGGTTTTCTTTCCCAGTTTGTTCTGCCAAAGATATTCGAAACCAGCATTTGCTTTTATGTCGAATTTCTTGTCGTCTGTTTGGAACAAACGATATGACAACTCAGCACCTACAACATATCTGTCAATTTTCTTTGCATCGTCTTGAGTACGCATGCTTGCTTCTACTTCGATTTTTAAGCCTTTAGCGAGTTTAGTCTCTCCAGCTACACTTAAATCATAACCGAAATCATCTTGTGCAAACAAAGGGCTAGAGGTGATACCTTGTATTACCCCCAAAACCACAAAAGAAAATATGTATTTATATAAATAATTCTTAATCATATAATTTCGGCATTTTTTGAAGTGTGTCATCGTTTAATTTCTTGTCGTCCTCTGTGTAATAGATCTTTAGCAATGTCATATCCTTTAGGAAGTCAATGCTACCGATAGCCACATCCTTAATGTTGAGACCAGTACGCTTCTTTAGGTCTTCGATAAGTTCATCATGCTTATCAGGTGTGATAAGATCGATCTTGTCGTATCTTACGTATTTTGAACTAAGACTGGTAACCCATTTACCGCCTTCGGAAATCCATATTACAAGAACAAATAAGATGTTTGTGACAATGAGTTCAATCATTGAAATGGCTTCTGGTGTTGCAAATTCAGGATGCTTTCCTGAGATGTCGGCAGGCCAAGCTAATCCGTTGATGGCAGCCAAGGCGATGACTAAGAACAAATATGTCATTTCACGGATAGGTACGGACTCAGTGCGATAACGCATGATGCAGAATATCGCAAACAATCCCATGGCAATACCAGTTTTTAGTTTAGCATCCCCCATAAGGTGAATTAGCATAAAGATACCAAATCCAACAAGTACATAGGTGAAAAAGAAGTCTTTTCTTCTACTTTTTGGAAAATAGAAGGCTCTTGCAATAGTAATGGTAAACACTGTGTTAATGCAAAAGCGGAAGAGCAAATCTAATAGTCTGCACGAGTCGCTTGATAACAGTGAGAAAAAATCATTCATTGATTCCATTTTCTTAAGATTTTCAGTAATTTATTTAGATATTAATTAATACTTAGTTGTTCTTTTAAATAGCGTTCGTCTGCATTTATTTTTGCCAGATTACGAACTTTTTGCTTAAAATTATTGTTGCGTAAATTTTCATCAGTCCATACCATACCAATACAGCATTTGCTAAATCCTGTAGGATGGATATGTAAATCACGTAGGATAGTGCATATAGGCGAAAAGACGTTGCCATCGCGTTTTAACTCGATGATAACTAACTGATCACTATCTGCGTTGTTCCCAGTTTCGTAATTGTAGAAGTTAATGTTAAAATCAATAGTAAGGCGTTCGGTTTTAGCCATATTTACCAGTGTAATGCGGTCAAACTCATTCTGTACCACATAGTGCATTGACTGTAACGAAAGTCCAGTCTTTCTTCTAACCAATTCTTCAGCTCCTTCTGTCTGTTTTGAAGTTTCTAAAGAATCCACTCTAATGCGTTTTTTCTTGGTTCTGCCGTGGTTATTTTTATTTTTAACCTCAAGATATGTCAAGTCATCACTCGTAAGGTATGTTCTGACTCTGACTTTAGTTCTCTTAGCATACTTGTTATGATGCTGCATATACATAGTATGCTCATTTGTGTCGAAATATGTTGTGCGATAAGGGCATATTGTAGTTGTTCCGATGGTTTGCACGTAATACTTGTCGTGAACCAATTGCAACAACTCAATTAATTGACGTTTGGTAGTGACATATTTAGTGTCAATACGATTCATCAATTTTATATTCGACATCTGATCCAATGTAATTGGATTGAATGTCTCAAGTAATGATTGAATTTGTTTGTCTTTATCCTCCATCTTTTCACACACAATTTGGGGCAAATATAATCATTTTGTTTTGATTTTGTATTATTCTAAGGTATGTTTTTATAAAAAAACGATAGTTTTGTGCAATTACGTGAATATTTTCCTAACTTTGTAACCTAAAAGTTATAATTATTGAAACAAAACAATAGATGAAGGAATTTGTGATTTCGGAAGCGAAGGTGGAAACAGCCATAATAGTTGGTCTAATCACACCCTATCAACCCGAACGTAAAACAAAAGAGTATTTAGATGAATTAGAGTTCCTTGCAGATACTGCTGGGGCGAAGGTTATAAAACGATTCACTCAAAAGGTGAACGGACCTTCAAGTGTGACTTATGTAGGGTCGGGAAAACTCGAAGAAATCAAGGCTTTTATTGCTGCTGAGGAAGATGAAGAGCGTGAAGTCGGAATGGTTATCTTTGATGACGAATTAAGTGCAAAACAAATCAGAAATATCGAAAAAGAACTTCAGGTAAAGATTCTCGACAGAACAAGTCTTATTCTGGATATCTTTGCGATGCGTGCTCAGACTGCCACAGCCAAAACTCAGGTGGAATTGGCTCAGTATAAATATATGTTACCTCGACTCACCCGTTTATGGACTCACCTTGAACGTCAGCGTGGTGGCTCGGTGGGATTGAGAGGACCAGGTGAGACTCAGCTCGAGATGGACCAACGTATAATCCGAAACCGAATGTCTTTGTTGAAAGAACGACTTAAAGAGATTGATACTCAGAAGTCAACACAACGAAAGAATCGTGGACGATTGATTCGTGTGGCTTTAGTGGGTTACACAAACGTGGGAAAGTCAACTTTGATGAATCTGTTGTCAAAAAGTGAGGTTTTCGCCGAAAATAAGTTGTTTGCCACTCTTGACACAACTGTTCGTAAGGTTATCATCGAAAATCTTCCGTTTTTATTGAGCGACACAGTCGGATTTATCCGTAAATTGCCAACCGACTTGGTTGATTCGTTTAAGTCAACTCTTGATGAAGTAAGAGAAGCAGATATGCTTATTCATTTGGTGGATATCTCTCATCCTGATTTTGAGGAACAGATTCGTGTTGTGGAAAAAACTCTTGGCGACTTAGACTCAAATACTAAGCCTACTATGATTGTGTTCAATAAGATCGATGCATATACTTGGACTCCAAAGGATGAAGACGATTTGACACCTCGAACAAAAGAGAATATCTCTCTTGATGAGTTGATGAAAACTTGGATGGCGAAACTTGGTGAAGATTGTTTCTTTATCTCTGCGAAAAACAAGATAAATCTCGATGAATTCAAACAACTTCTATATAAAAAAGTTCGTGAACTACATGTCCAGAAATATCCATATAATGACTTTCTCTATCAAACATATGATGACGAAAGTATGTTGGAAAGTTAGCATGGGGATGTAAAAACGATTTAATCGAAATCTTAATCTAATAAAAATTATTAACCGATGAGACAATTAACACAAACAGAGATTCAAAGTCTTGAAAGTCAACGATGCTGGGCTGAAGACTGGAATAAGATTATTGTTGCAGACGATTTCTCAACTGCAAATGTAAGAAATACCAATTTTTACGGAAATATTCAAATAGGTAGTGGGGTGCGTCTGAACGATGTGAAGATTCTCAAAGGCTCAAGTAAGCAAAGTAAACCAATTATAGTTTCTGTGCTTAATGAAGGTGGTGATGGTAATATCGTGCTGTGCCCTCAACTGACATCTCAGTTGGCTTGGCTGATGATACATTATACTCAGGTTTTTGATTTAGTATCTAAAGAGGAAGAAATTCGATTAAATCAGGTATTTTCGGGTGAATGTACCACAATTATTGAAGACGGAGCTATCATTGAAGGTGCTACGAAAATCGTAGATTCTGTGATTCAAAGTCGCAAAGAAGTACCTACATATATCGGACCTGATGTGATAATGGTGAAGTCTGTTACGGCTGTTGGGGCTGAAATCACTGATGGCGCAAAAGTTTATGAGAGTTTTGTTGGCGAAGCAGTTCATCTCGGCAAAGGTTTCTCTTCCGAGGCTTCTGTGTTCTTCGCTAATTCATATATGGACAACGGAGAAGCATGTGCTGCTTTGTGTGGACCTTTCTCATGTTCTCATCATAAGTCAACCCTTTTGATTGGTGGTCAGTTCTCGTTCTATAATGCAGGTTCTAACACAAATCAAAGTAATCATGCTTATAAGATGGGACCAATCCACTGGGGAACTCTCGAACGAGGTGCAAAGACAGCTTCTGGTTGTCATATCCTTTGGCCTGCACACATCGGTGTTTTCTCTATGGTTATGGGTAAGATTACCGAACATCCATGTATTCAGGATTTACCTTTCTCATATGTGATTGCTTCTCATGATAAGACATATATAATACCAGGTATCAACCTAAAAACAGTAGGAACATGGCGCGATGTAAATAAATGGCCAAAACGTGATGCGCGTAATGTTCTTGCACGAAGAGATATTGTGGATTTCGCCTTCCCAAATCCGTATATCATCCAGTTTGTGGCAAAAGGTATTTCTTTGTTGAACTCTTTGGTGGCGGAACAAGGAGAACATGTTGAAGAATATGAATTCGAAGGTTGTTATATCAAACGCAAGTCGTTGATAAAAGGTCTTGAATACTATGATTTAGCATTCCAACTTGCTGGTTCGGCTGCTCCTTCCGAGGACTGGCTCGATCTTTGCGGAATGATTGCTCCGCGTCAGGATATTGAAGATCTGATTCTTGATATTAATGATAATATACTTGATTCTATTGAATCCATCGAAAGAAAACTGGTTGAAATTCATGATTGTAATGCTGCACGACTGAATGTAGAGCGCGATTCCATCGCATATGAGGAGTGGCTCAATATGATACGTGAGGATGCTGAACGTGAATTCCAGATGGGCGACGTGGATGAAAGTCAACTATCCGATTTCCTTGATAAGGTGAAATAAATTATATGATTATATAATGTTTTAATAAAATGAGAATCCCGAGAACAACTTGCTCTTGGGATTCTCTTTTTATTGTTATTTGTCGTTTTCTTACTATTTTCCCGATTAGATGATAGGAATGCTCTCGCCGTTGATTTTTCTAAACAAGTCGAGGGCATAAACATCGGTCATTCCCGAAATGAAATCGAGGACAGCCATGATTCTTTCATACACATCTTCTGTTTGCACATCGTATTGTGAAGATACACGACCTAATAAAAGTTTTGAATATGCGGTGTCGGGATTCATCGATGCTGTTATGAACAGGTCAATAAGCGTACTTATTATTTTATAACCTGCGAGTTCGATATCCAAAACATCTTTGCTGATGTATATCTTTTTGTATGAAACGGCTTCACATTGTTTGTATGCATCTCTGATTCTACCTTCGATGGCATTTATCAGAGATCCTTCAAATTCCCCTTTAAGAATTTTCTCTTCATTGTCGATGAATACCTTAACACATTCAGCCTCTAAAGTCCCGATCACACATGAACGCAAATACACGATTTGTTCGTTGACATCGGTAACTTTGTCTAAAACAGCTTTGATTTTGTCTAATCTCTCAGGTTCAAAGAAATTCATCAATAACTCTTTAGTTTCCTGACTTTGGAGAATCTTCAATTTATGTGCATCTTCAATATCCATTATTTCATAACAGATATCGTCGGCTGCCTCAACAAGGTACACTAATGGATATCTTGAATATTCAGCACTTGAATCGCAGTTTTTGTGTTTGATTATTCCCAATTCATCGGCAATTCTCTGATATTTTTGATATTCGCTCTGAAAAAATCCGAATTTTAGTTTTGTGCCTGCTAAATCTGATGTAAACGGATATTTTACTATTGAAGCGAGTGTGGAATAGGTCATTACGAAACCACCAGGACGACGTCCTTTGAATTGGTGGGTGAGCAAACGGAATGCATTTGCGTTTCCTTCGTAGTGAATCAAGTCGTTCCATTGTGCCGGAGTTACCAAGTCTTTATATTTTAGTCCCTTTCCTTCGGAGAAAAAGGTGGCGATAGCACGTTCTCCTGAATGTCCGAAAGGAGGGTTGCCTAAGTCGTGTGCTAAACAAGCAGCACTTACTATGGCTCCACATTCGCCAATATGTGTGTTACTTAGTTCTGGATGGCGTTGAAGTAATCTGTTTGCAACATCTGTACCCAATGAACGTCCCACACTTGCAACCTCAAGGCTGTGAGTCAGACGATTATGAACAAACACACTTCCTGGTAGAGGAAAAACCTGAGTCTTATTTTGTAGTCTTCTGAAAGGGGCAGAAAAGATCAATCTGTCAAAGTCGCGGTGAAACTCTGTGCGGTCATCCTTTTTTGAATAGTGCATGTCTTCCAGCCCTAATCGTTTAGTACTGATAAGTTGTTGCCAGTTCATCATAATTTGTTATGGTATTTATGATTTTATTTAACGATAATATTGAATGCGATATTGTAATACGCATTGAAACTATATTTTTTGTCATGTTTAATACTTACAATGTAGTATTCATTAATATGACATATAGTTAATTTTGTTGCAAATTTACAAATTATTTATAACTGCTAAACATTAACTCCTAACTTTTTATTATCTTTGCACCAAGTATGAACAAAAATTAAATAGTTATTTAATCTCAAATAAATATAGTAAAATGCTTAAAGTAAATATAATTAATCGTTCACATCATCAACTGCCAAAATATGAGACAGTTGCTTCTGCTGGAATGGATCTTAGAGCAAACCTTGAAGAACCAATCACTCTTCAGCCAATGCAACGTGTGTTGATACCAACAGGATTGTTTATTTCTCTCCCTGTAGGATATGAAGCACAAGTTCGTCCACGTAGCGGATTGGCTTTGAAGAAAGGTATAACAGTTCTTAATTCTCCTGGAACTGTGGATGCTGATTATCGTGGAGAAATTGGTGTCATACTTATAAATTTGTCATCAGAACCATTTGTAATCAATGATGGTGAACGTATTGCACAAATGATAATTGCCAGTCATGAACAGATTGAATGGACTCCAGTTGATTCGTTGGATACAACCGAACGAGGCGAAGGAGGATTTGGTCATACTGGAAAATAATTTCTAAAATTGTGTGATGCCAACATGCTGATTCACATAAGTGTACGTGTGTTGTAATAAAATCGGATATAAGTGTCCATTGACTGATTATGAAGAATTATTTGGGAAAGAACCATACTCTAAAAAAATATATTCAATACGTATTATTCAGTTTTTTATTGGGTTTTAATTGCTTGTTTGTAAATGCTCAGACAGTAAGTGAAATTCAAAGACGAAAGGCTGAATGCGTTTATTATCAAGCGTTAAGACAAATACATTTGGGAAATATTACAGATGGTTTCCAAATGCTGTTGCATTGTTTGCAAATCGATCCTTCTCAGTCGGGTGCCAAATGTCAATTGTCTAACTTCTATAGAGTGCTATACAATGATAGTGTAGCATGTGCTGTTTTGAAAGAGGCAGTGCAAGATTCTCCCAATAATTATTGGTATAAATATGCTTTGGTGGATTGCTATGCCAGACAAGACAATATTGACGATGCATTGTCTGTAGTGGAGGAAATGCTTGAACAATACCCAAATAAAGAGGATGTGTTGATGATGGCATTGGCGATGTATAAGCAGAATCAGGATTATCCTAACGTGATAAAATTGCTGAATCGCCTTGAAGTCAAAGAGGGAAAGAATGAATCTCTTAGCATGGAAAAATATCGTACATTCTTACAAATGGAGGATAAAGAAAAAGCATTTAATGAGATTCAGTCGCTGGTAAAAGAATATCCTAATGAGACAAAATATCAGGTATTGTTAGGTGACCTATATTTGAGTAATGACGAGGATGACAAGGCATATAAGATATATTCTGATATTCAAAAGCAAGATTCTTCGAATATCGCAGTTATGGCTTCGCTTCTTGATTATTATGTTAAGACCGATAAGAAAGATGAATACCAGAATCTTGTAAAGCGTATATGCGTAGATCCACAATTGGAGAATGATGCCCGTATGAAATTTCTAAGTGCCCTTGTAGTTAGAAATTTAAATGAACACGAAGACTCAACACTTTTGTTTGATGTGTTCGATCAAGTACTTACAATGCCGCAGAATGATACTCAAGTGGCGGAATTGTATGTGAAATATATGCTTACAGTAAAAACCGATTCTACTAAAGTGAAACCGGTTCTTAATAAAATGCTTTCTATTGACCCAGAATGTGATATGGCACGACACCAATTACTTGTTTATGCCATTGAAGAACAGGATACTACAGGTGTTATTCGTATATGCCGACCTGCTGTAGATTATTCTTCCGATAATCCTTTGTTTTATTACTATTTGGGTATAGCATATTACCAGAAAGATAAACCACAAGAGGCAATTGACGTATTTAGAAAAGGTATAAATGTTATTTCTCCTTCTGAAGATCCTCAGTCAACCGAAATAATCATGTCTGAAGAGCATATTCAATTGCTTGCTAATATTTATACACTCATGGGTGATTGTTATCATAAGATGGGTGATATGAAGCGAGTGTATGAAGCATATGACTCTTGTCTGTTATTGAAACCAGATGAAACAATTGTTCTTAATAATTATGCTTATTATCTCTCGTTAGAATCTAAGCAACTTGATAAAGCCGAGAAGATGAGCAAGCGTACTATTGAGAAAGAACCAGATAATTATACATATTTAGATACATATGCATGGGTGTTGTTTCAGCAGAAAAAATATAGTGAAGCAAAAGTTTATATAGATAAGACCCTGAGTGTTATGAATAATGAATACACCGAAGACGATGCGGGTATTATCGAACATGCAGGCGATATCTATGCAAAGAACGGCTTGATGCAACAGGCGATAGATTTCTGGCAACAATCGTCTGATTTAGGAAACAAATCATTAATTCTTGAGAAGAAACTAAAAAAACAAAAATATTATGCATATTAAAAAAAGTATATATGTGTTGTTCGTCGCATGTGGAGTTTTCTCGATGGCTTCATGTTCAACGACAAAGAAAAATATCGAAACTATAGATTCTTCTATTGTCACAGATAATAAATTTCTTTTGGCAAATCATATAGAATCTCTCAGTATGAATTATCCGGCTTTTTCGGGTATTTCATCCAAGATTAAGGTTAAGATTGATGCTAACGGAAAGACGATCACAACATCTGGAACCTTGAAGATGAAGAAAGATGAAATCATACAACTGACCCTTATCGACCCAATCTTAGGTTTGATGGAAGTCGGTAGAATGGAATTCTCGCCTTCAAAGGTGGTTATTATCGATAGAATCAACAAACAATATGTCGATGTCCCTTATTCTGATGTTGACTTCCTAAAGAAAGCCAATATCGATTTTAATACACTTCAGGCATTGTTTTGGAATGAGATATTTCAGCCAGGACGTAAAAGCTTAGATGTTGAGAGTTTCAAGAAAACGAATATTCAAGGAAATAATGTCGAAATAGGATATCAGGATAAAATGCTTTATTATCAGTTTACATCCGATTTTAAGGCAAATCAGCTTAAGAAAACATCTATTAATAACCCTAAGGATAAAAAATATGATTTCTTCTTTAAGTATGATGATTTTGTCCAATTTAACAAACGCCAGTTCCCTAAAGACATGGTGATGACATTTATGGCTTCAGGACAGACAACTTCATTGGATATGGAACTTGGAACAATGAAAATATTGTCTGAAGAAATCACACCTACAACTCCTTCCTCTAAATATACAAAAGCAGACTCACAGAAGATATTCAAGATGTTAGTCCGTTAACAAGTATATCAAAGGAAAGCATAAAATCGTATAGTTCACTTCATAAAAATATGAGTCAAAAACCACATATATCATTTCTAATAAAAGTATTCTTGTTCTTTGTCGCTTTTAATGTGTCGTACATTACTGTGCAGCCTGTGGTAGCACAAAAAGCTAAGACAACCCGAACTAAGGTTGCAAGTAAGACCATAACATCAACGACAAAGAATAAAAAGGCTGCCAAGCCTGTTGACAAGAAGACTTTGCTTAAAAATGAACAAGCTGCAACACAACGTAAACGTCAACAATCACAGCAACAAATTCAGGTAATCAATAGAAATATTAAGGCAAATCTTGATAGTGTGCTGATTATTGACCATAGAATTAGTAAACAGATTTCTTCAATAGATAGTTTGGATCGTCAAATCCGACAACTGAATGATAATATAGATACGTTAAATTCACAAATAAAACAGATTAAAAAGGAACTTCTTGATAAAAAGAAGAAGTATGCCAATGCTATGATTTATATGCAAAAGCATAAATCTGTTCAGGAAAAACTGATGTTTATCTTCTCGGCAGATAATTTGGCTCAGATTATTAGAAGAATGCGATATATCCGAGAATATTCTGCATATCTCAAGGCTCAAGGAGAGATGATCAAACTTAAGCAAAAAGAGATGGAGCAGAAACAAGAAGAACTTGTTGCTTCGAAAGCTCAGATGGAAGCGAATATCGCAGAGATGAAACGCAAACGTGCTTCTCTTGAAACAATGAAGAATAATTGCGAAAAGAAAGTACAATATCTCAATCAGAATCTTGGAGTTGTTCAAAATCAAATAAAACAATATCAACAAAAAGAAGCAGATTTAAATGCTCAGATTGATAGAATCATTCAGCAAGAAATAGCCGAGGCTAAACGTCGTGCAGCCGAAGAGGCAAGACGAAAGGCTGCTGAAGAACAACGTAAGAAAGAAGAAGCAAAACGCCGTGCCGAAGAGGCAAAACGTAAAGCCGAGGAGGCTCGCCGTAAGGCAGAAGAAGCACGAAAAGCTAAGGAAGCAGCCGAAGCAGCAGCAAAAGCGGCAGCATCGGAGGAAGAAAAACGATTAGCAAAAGAACGTGCCGCTCAAGCCGCATCTGAGGCAAAAGTAGCCGAGAAAGATGTTAAGACTGCTGAAAAAGAGGTAAAGACAGCCGAAAAAGCAGAACGTGCGGAGGCAAAGGCAAACGCAAAAGCTGCAGCAACCACCCCTGTTTCTTCTTGGAAAGTCAATGAAGACACTGATGCTAAATTAAGTACAGGATTTGCTAACAATAAAGGACGACTTCCTATGCCTATTACAGGCTCATATAGTGTTATAGGTCATTATGGAACGTATAATGTGTCAGGATTGAAGAATGTCACATTGGATAACAAAGGTATTGATATAAGGGGACAGCAAGGTGCGATGGCTCGTTCTGTTTTCGATGGCGAAGTATCGTCAGTATTCCAATATGGTGCAACCTACATTGTGATGGTGCGTCACGGTAGTTATATCTCAGTTTATTCAGGATTATCTTCTGTTGTGGTAAGCAAAGGAATGAAAGTGGGAACACGACAAACACTTGGTAAAGTTGGTTCAGATGCAGAAGGACGCATCACTTTACATTTCCAATTACGTAAAGAGAGTGCAAGACTGAATCCAGAACAATGGGTTAGATAACGATGATATTCTAATAGAAAAACAAGATAGATTATAGATTAATTCACAGCATCAGAAATGGGTGCTGTGAATTTTTTATAGCATAGTTTATAAATGTCTATTTGACAGATTCTTTATGTAAAATACAGATTTATTTTTTGCGCTTTTTAGTATATTTTATGTAAAAAATATACAGAAAAATAATTAAAATATTAAAGTTCGATAAAAAACTTGAATTTATCGAATGTAAATACAATAAAAATGTATATCTTTGCATGTTAAATGTC
>JAIKZH010000010.1 GCA_024682395.1 Bacteroidaceae bacterium | reverse complement strand
GGAAATGGGCAAGGATGAACTGATTAGTTTGTGCTATCCGAATCCCAAACCAAGAAAGAGTTATATGACATTTAGCATTTCTCCTCTTGATATGGATTTAAGTTTATTGGTAAATCAGAATTTGATAGAGAAACTGATAGAGATAAATCCTGGCAATGAAAAGGGGACTCCCGTATTTATTGAACCCTGAATAAGACATGTCGATGGCCCAGACTCAATGGAATAAACTGTTTGCATACTCTAGTCAGCTCTTAAGCTGCTTCTATCCATACTCTATGTTGCTTCTAGGCTTACTCTTGAGTATGCTACGAGTATGAGAAGAACGAGAGAAAAACGAGGCAAGTAGATGGCTGAAGTGATAATAATGAACAGAATAAAAACATTATTGAAATAAAGTAAGACGAGATATGAGCGATAAGAACGATAAGGAACTATACTTAAACTTTGACGAGTATATCCGTCAGGGTGATCCTCAGAAAAAAGAGAGGGCTGAAGCTTGGCGCGTAGCCATCGGTTTGCAAGCTGTGGATGGTCTGAAGGTCTCCGGCTACTTGCAGGAACTTGCCCGAAGAAATATAGAGGGTGAAATCAGTATGGAAGAGGTTGATAAACTCTTAGATGAGTATTATGAAGAGAAACATAAGATAAGGGATACTTGGAGAGAATATGAGACCTATACAAAGATTGATGTTCATCCAGATCCAGAAGGCAGTAAGAGGGGAAGGCCAATATAAAGGCCTAGTAAAAAGAACGGAATAAATGCGTTATACGAAATATGGACAAAGAGAATAAATTGATACTGTACAAGGATGAGGAAAGCGATGAGATTACTGATAGGAATTTAAGAAAGTAAGGATTATTTTAATTACACAACGGAACTCCTATTTGTGCATTGTAAATTAGTGTTGATTTCACGTTGAGAATATTGTATTAACTAAAGAACTTATAAATATGACACAGAACAAAACAAACATAACGTTAGCATTTTTGCTTATTTCATTGATGGCATTTTCATGTGCAGGCAATAGTAAAAATAGCGAAGGAAGTAAAGGTCCCCAAATAGAATATCGAGTGGTTGAGTCTGACGATTATAGTCAAGAACTCTGGGCAACAAAGGATGGCCAATTTCAGAATACAGGGATTGGTGACGTGGTCTGGATAATAGACCAACGAGATTATGATGGTGATGGATTAGAGGAAGCTTTTATAGGTGAATCAGCGGGTGGCAGTGCTAGTTGGTCGTCCATCGTATTTTTCGATAAAGAATCTAATACTTTTCGGAAGGTTGAGTTTCGGAATCTTGACGTAAGTCTTAACGATTCAGTAGAAGAATGGAACGGGAAGTGGTCTTTCACGGGGGGGGGTGATGCTCACCACGAGCGATTTATTTATGAGAAAGGAAGAATCCTCAAGGTTGAAGATTATACTAAACCCATGCCCGATGGAGTTATTAGTAATTGATCCCAATATTATGTTTACACCAGAAGAGCAAGAGGCTCCTTTTCATGGGCGCGAAGTAAAGAAACAGGTGAGTTATGACCTAAACGGTGATGGAAAAAAACGAAATTATAGAATATTCATACCAGTCTGGAGTAAGATGGGGAGACCCAGAAGTGGACTATAAGCCAATGCTCAATATCTACATAAAATGGAGTAATGGAGGAATCATGCAACTCGATAGTGATGACGATCATTGGCTCGAATTCAAAATACTCTCAACTAAAACCAAAGGTGTATATGATTTAGCAAGCGGTATTCGTGGTGTTACATATAGATGGAATGGAAGTAGGTATTTGAAATAGAGTATGATGTTATAAGACGTGAGGACGGTTTTAATTTAAAATGGTAACTAGTGTCCACGCAGAATCTACTTTCCGACGCAGAAATTCTTAAATATATTATGTAATGTGTCGTCGGAGGTGATGTCGCCTGTTATTTCAGCAAGGGCATCAATACATGCACGTAAATCGAGTGAGATGATGTCGGAACTGATGTTGGTTGTGTCGTGTAATGAGATGGTTACACGTTTGATATAATCTAAGGCACGTTGAAGGGCTTCGATATGACGTATGTTTGTTATGATGATGTCGCTGTCGGTAACTTTGTTTAGGTTGGCATTTTTTACTAACAGGTTTTCGAGTTGTTCTATGCCTTTGTTGTTTTTAGCACTTATCACAACACTATTTTCATCGGTGTCTTGTTGGGTGAAGTTGTTGATGTCGGATTTGTTATAGACTTTGATTATTTTCTTGTCTGCCAGTAGGGTAGTGTCTATGTTGTAATCCTTTTTATCGGTAACCAATAATATGATATCAGCTTTTTGAGCTTGATTCCATGAACGTTGGATACCTAATGACTCTATCGTGTCATCGGTGTTGCGTATTCCTGCGGTGTCGATGAATCTGAATAAGACGCCTTGTATGGTTGTGGTATCTTCTATGGTGTCGCGGGTGGTTCCGTGTATGTTGCTTACAATGGCTTTTTCTTCATTAAGCAATCGGTTTAGTAGGGTTGATTTTCCTACGTTTGTTTCGCCAATGATTGCTACAGGAACACCATTTTTCAATGCGTTTCCTGTTTTGAATGAATCGATTAGTTTTGTGATTACCTTATCGATTTCTTGAGCTAACTGACGTAGTTTTTCACGATCGGCAAATTCCACATCTTCCTCTGAGAAATCAATCTCGAGTTCGAGCAATGAGGTCATTTCCAATAGTTGGTTACGTAGGTTGTGTAACTGTTGTGAATAACCTCCACGCATCTGATTCATTGCCATTCTGTGAGTTGCTTGATTGGATGATGATATCAAATCGGCAACGGCTTCAGCTTGGCATAAAT
Organism: Bacteroidaceae bacterium; assembly: GCA_024682395.1. Classification (GTDB taxonomy): domain Bacteria; phylum Bacteroidota; class Bacteroidia; order Bacteroidales; family Bacteroidaceae; genus Colivivens. Next base: position 20,150 of record JAIKZH010000010.1, on the reverse strand, counting down.
CCATTTTTCCGTTTAAGTATGCTCTTTGGGTAAATTCTCCAGGTTTAGCCATCTCACATCCGTTCTTTATTAGAACTTGTATGATGGTTTGGAGTATGTATGACGAACCATGACACATGAATTCCACACTATCTTCGCCAGTGTAGGAATAGGGCGCATGATACACTAATGCGATAACTTCGTCAATGTTATCGCATATGTAACCGAAGTGTGCTGTATAACCTCGACTTTCAGATAGCGTACGTTTGCTTTTCGATGTGAATACTTTGTCGGCTATGCTGAATGCTTTTTCTCCTGATATGCGAATGACTCCTATAGCTCCGCCTTGGGCGGTTGATACGGCACAAATGGTTGACATTTAGATGGTTGTTTATGTGTTAGATTTCTTCGATACTCTTTATGATGTTCTCTAGTTCGGTGTTAATTTCAGTCTTTAACTGTTTGAAGAATGCTTTAGCATTTCTACGTTCGTAATTGCTCAAACGTGAGTTGAAATCTGAATAAGTCTTGAGAATCTTTTCTTGTGCTTCTTCTACTTTGTCAGCTTTTGCATCTTTCTGTACTGATGCAATGATAGTAGCAGTGAAGAGGTCGTTCATGATAAATTTCAAACTCTTCTTGATTTGTCTCTTGCTTGCCATATGATTAACGATTTTATTTGTTGAAATTTGTAAAATTGAATACTTGAATGATAATGCAAAGGTAATAATATTTTTGTTGATAGCAAGTAATTTTATTTGAATTTACATAACTGTTGAAAAATGTATGATAAAATGCATGATATTTTCATTTTTTCTTTGTAACTTCGCCAACAAATTTAAATGTAAAATGGATAACTATATAGTTTCGGCTCGTAAATATCGTCCAATGACATTCAATAGCGTTGTAGGACAAAGTGCTTTGACTGCTACGCTGAAGAATTCCATAGTAAACGGACATTTGGCTCATGCTTATTTGTTTTGTGGACCACGAGGAGTGGGTAAGACCACTTGTGCGCGAATATTTGCCAAGACCATAAACTGTTTGGATCTTGATGCAAATGGAGAACCTTGTGGAAAATGTGAATCGTGTAAAGCTTTCGATGAACAGCGTTCACTTAATATCCATGAGTTGGATGCTGCCTCAAATAATGGTATAGAGGATATAAGGGCTCTCATTGAACAAACACGCATACCGCCTCAGGTTGGGAAATATAAGGTGTTTATCATCGATGAGGTTCACATGCTGTCGTTGGCTGCTTTTAATGCCTTTCTTAAGACATTGGAAGAACCTCCTCATTATGTGATATTTATACTTGCAACAACCGAAAAACATAAACTCCTGCCTACAATCTTGAGTAGATGTCAGATTTATGATTTCAATCGCATGAGTGTCAACGATATAGTTACTCATCTTACTGATGTTGCCAAGAAAGAAAATATACAAGTTGAGTCATCTGCACTTAATGTCATTGCTGAAAAAGCCGATGGTGGTATGCGTGATGCGTTGTCTATTTTTGATCAGGTGGCAGCCTTCTGTAATGGAAATATCACTTATGATCAGACTCTTAAGAACTTGAATGTTCTTGATTCTCGATATTATTTTCACCTTGTGGATTGTTTTCTTGAAGGAAAAATTCCTGAGGTAATGGTTGTGCTTAATGATATAATCAATAAAGGTTTTGATCCTAACCATTTTATTCTGGGGCTGAATTCACATTTCAGAAACCTTCTCATGAGTAAGGACCAACAAACCATATCGTTGATAGAGGCAAGTGATGATATCCGTGCAAAATATGGTGAGCAAGCCAAGAAATGCAAGCCTGCCTTTATATATGCTGCGATAAGAAAATGTACTGATTGTGATTTGAACTATAAAATCAGTCAGAACCGCAGACTTCTTGTCGAGATTACATTGATTGAAATTGCACAATTGGCATCTGAAGATACTCCCGATTCCGGGCGTAGCCCTAAACGTATCTTAAAACCATTATTCAAGAAGAGGGGGGCAGCGGATGCGTCTTCCTCTAAAGTCGGTCATGCTATAAAGACTGACAAAACTATGCAGCCGGTTGCTTCTCCAAAGGCAGCCGTCGTTCCTAATGCAACAACTGCAAGACAAGCATCTGTGCAGTCAGTCACTCGACATATCGATGTTACAGGTTTTTCGATAAACCAGATGGAAGATAAGTTGTCCGCGGCTGCAGCAGCACAAAATGCTACAAGCAGTGTGACTCCGTCTGTAAGTGAAATAAAAACACCTAACTCTGTTAATAACCAACCATTTACAATAGACGAATTAGCTGTGGCATGGCGTATGTATTCAAGAAGTATTGATACAGCCAATAGGGCACTTGCAGTACAATTGGACAAACTGCGTCCTACACAGATAGGAGATACTATGTATGAAGTAGTTGTTGACAACCCAATTCTCATGTCTCAGATGAAGAGTATTATGTATGATGCAATTACTTATTTGAGAAAACAACTGAAAAACGATTTACTGAATATAAAGGTGCGAATGCGTGAGGTGAAAGAACGTCAAGTCATCCTTACACGTACAGAGCAGTTGGCAAAAATGAAGGAAAATAACCCTGCATTGAAAAAACTTGTAGAAGAATTGAATCTTGAACTGATTTAATTTGGTTTATATATTTTTTTTTTGTAATTTCGCCCCCGAAATAAATATTATAATAATTGCAATTAACGTAAGTTCCTTGTAAGAGCAAATAAGTGTTTAAATACTATTGTAATCGTTTAGAAATAAATTTATAATCAGATTTATAATGAAGCATGTTTTCCGGCACTATTTGATCAGATACAAATACATCATAGCATTTGTTGTGTTTGGAATCTTAATAAGTTTTGTGGGGGATCATTGTCTTGTAAAACGATACCAGCAAAAACAGGAAATTGCCAAACTTGAGTCGGAGATACAGATTCAGATTAATAAATTCAATAAAGACAAGGAACAGTTAGAAAAACTTAAAAGTGATTCAGAGGCTATCGAGCACATTGCACGAGAGAAATACTATATGAAGTGTGCCGATGAAGACATCTTTGTAATAGAAGATTGAAATGAATTAAAAAAATGACTAAAAAACAACTTTTGGAATATGCTGTTATCTCGGGAGAGATACTGATGATAATAAGTTCTACAGCATGGATAACAGGATGGGAATCCGTAAAATATATTTACACAATTGGAACGTTGTTGTTTGCCGTCGGACGATTTATGATACCGCATCAAAGTAACACGACAGTCACTTTGCGCCGACTTTACACTCAACAGACAATAGGAACGGTATTTGCATTGATATCTGCATTTCTGATGCTATTTTATAACACACTTAATGGTATTGAAATACAAGAGTATGTAATACGATCAACACCTTCCGCATGGTTACTCCCATTTATTATTTTTGTTATACTTGAAGTATATACAGCATTTAGAATTCCATCAGAATTAAAGAAGATAAATTATAATAATAACAAATAAATGAAACTTACTAATTTAACAGCCGTGTCTCCGATAGACGGACGCTATGGCAGTAAAACACAAGTACTTTCTCAATATTTCTCAGAATACGCACTTATTAAATATCGAGTACGTGTTGAAGTGGAATATTTTATAGCAATCACAAAATTCCTTAAGATTTTTAATGTGGAAGATTATGAAGATACTCTAAGAGATATCTATCGTAATTTCACAGAAGAGAACGCACAACAAGTTAAAGACATCGAACAAGTTACAAACCACGATGTTAAGGCTGTTGAGTATTTTATCAAACAACAGTTCGACAAAATCGGCGGTTTGAATTCTTATAAGGAATTTATTCACTTCGGACTTACAAGTCAAGATATAAACAATACAAGTGTGCCTCTCTCTATCAAGGAAGCACTCGATGAAGTATATTGTCCAATGCTTAACGAACTTATCGCACAACTAAGCGAATATGCCGAAGAGTGGAAGGACATTCCTATGCTTGCTAAAACACATGGTCAGCCTGCTTCACCAACACGCTTGGGTAAAGAAGTAATGGTGTATGTGTATAGACTTAATGAGCAGTTGAAACAATTACGCGACTGCCAACTGACTGCAAAATTCGGTGGAGCAACAGGTAATTACAATGCTCACCATATTGCTTATCCTAATATTGACTGGAAAGAATTCGGAAACAAATTCGTAAAAGAACAATTAGGACTTCAACGCGAACAATGGACAACACAGATTAGTAACTACGACAATCTTGCTGCTGTTTTTGATGCTATGGCACGTATCAATACAATTATCGTCGACTTAGACCGTGACTTCTGGATGTATGTTTCAATGGAATATTTCAAACAGAAAATCAAAGCAGGAGAAGTTGGTTCAAGTGCTATGCCACATAAGGTTAATCCTATCGATTTCGAAAACTCAGAAGGTAACCTTGGTATTGCTAACGCTATACTTCAGCATCTTGCAAGCAAATTGCCAGTTTCACGTCTGCAACGCGACTTGACTGACTCTACAGTGCTTAGAAATGTCGGTGTGCCTATGGGACACATGATTATCGCTTTACAAAGTACCTTGAAAGGTCTTCGTAAACTTCTCCTCAATCAAGATGCAATCAACCGCGACCTTGATAATTGCTGGGCTGTATGTGCCGAAGGTATTCAAACAATACTTCGCCGTGAGGCTTATCCAAACCCATATGAGGCTTTGAAGGCACTTACACGTACTAATTCTGCTATAACAGAAGAAAGTATCAAGAATTTCATTGAAGGACTCGACGTAAAACCTGAAGTGAAAGAAGAACTACGTAAAATAACACCACACACTTATGTGGGATTGTAATTAATTATATGAGAAGATATTTGTTTTTGTGAAAATAATAAGCATAATTACTAAATAAAACTCATTTATGTGAATAAATAATTTATATTATCAATTAAACATTTAAGAACAGTATGGAAAACGAGAATTGGCAATTTAATGCTAGTGAAAAACGTCCTCAGCGTCCACGATTCAATCGTGCAGAACGTGCATATAGCGCTAATGGTAATAATGGCGAACGCGCGTTCCGACCACAGGGATTTGACACAGCAAGCAACAATGAACACCTTCAGCAGAATGGCGGCTTTAACCGTGGAGGCTATGGACGTCAAAATAACTCTTATCAAAATGGTGGTTACCAACAACAGAATGGTGGCTTCAACCAAGGTGGCTACGGACAGCAACGCGGTGGTTACAACAACAACGGCGGTTACGGACAACAACGTGGCGGATACAACAACCAAGGTGGTTACGGACAACGTGGTAACAACCAAGGTGGCTACGGACAGCAACGCGGTGGTTACAACAACAACGGCGGTTACGGACAACAACGTGGCGGATACAATAACCAAGGTGGTTACGGACAACGTGGCTTCAACCAAGGTGGCTACGGACAACAACGTGGTGGTTACAACAACCATCAAAAACGCAATAACAACAAGCGTCAGAACGGAAACTACAATCCAAATGCTAAATATAGTTTAAAGAAACAAATTGAATATCAGGAAATACTTGCAGATCCAAATGCACCAATCCGTCTTAACAAATTCCTTGCAAATGCAGGTATTTGTTCACGTCGTGAGGCTGATGAATTTATCCAAGCAGGTGTTATCCGCGTAAATGGTGAAGTTGTAACTGAACTTGGAACAAAAGTTCAACGTACAGACCAAATCCATTTCCACGATCAACTTGTTAGCATGGAAAAGAAAGTATATATCATACTTAACAAACCAAAGGATTATGTTACAACAAGCGATGATCCACAGGCACGTAAGACTGTTATGGACCTCGTGAAGAATTGCTGTAAGGAACGTATCTATCCTGTAGGACGTTTGGACCGCAATACAACAGGTGTACTTCTCTTCACAAATGATGGTGAATTGGCTTCTAAGCTTACTCATCCAAAATTCTTGAAGAAGAAGATCTATCACGTAACTCTTGACAAGAATTGTGCTTCTGCCGACTTACAGAAGATTGCAGAAGGTATCACTCTTGATGACGGTCCAGTTCATGCAGATGCTATCAGTTATGCAAGCGATACAGACCGCAAACAAGTTGGTATCGAAATCCACTCTGGTAAGAACCGCATCGTACGCCGTATATTCGAATCATTCGGATACAGAGTCCTCAAACTCGACCGTGTGATGTTCGCAGGTCTTACTAAGAAGGGACTTAAACGTGGAGATTGGAGATTCCTTACACAACAGGAAGTTTCTATGCTCTATATGAATACTCAGGATTAATTATTTTATTCTTTGACGTTATAAATATTATAATATAATGAGACGTACAAAAATCGTAGATTTGCTGAAACGTGAGGATTATGGTTCACAAGTCTGTGTAAAGGGATGGGTGCGTACGAAACGAGGCTCTAAGTCTGTAAACTTCATTGCACTCAATGATGGATCTACAATAAAGAACGTACAGATTGTTGCTGATGCAGAGAAGTTTGACCCAGAAATGATGAAATCAATCACCACAGGTGCTTGTCTGAGTGTTGTAGGTGAAATGGTGCAAAGTATCGGAGCTGGTCAGAACGTAGAAATTCAAGCAGCAGAAATAGAACTTCTTGGTGATTGTCCTTCTGATTATCCAATGCAGAAGAAAGGACAGACAATGGAATATATGCGCCAATATGCTCATATGCGTATTCGTACAAATACTTTCGGCGCAGTCTTCCGTATCCGTCATAATATGGCGATAGCAATCCATAAGTTCTTCCACGACAAGGGATTCTATTATTTCCACACACCAATCATCACAGCAAGCGACTGTGAGGGTGCTGGCGAAATGTTCCAAGTAACAACAAAGAACCTTTATGATCTTAAGAAAGATGATAATGGTCAGATTATCTATAATGACGATTTCTTCGGAAAGATGACTTCACTTACTGTAAGTGGTCAGCTTGAAGGTGAGTTGGGTGCTACTGGACTTGGACAGATTTATACATTCGGTCCTACTTTCCGTGCTGAAAACTCAAATACTCCACGTCACTTGGCTGAGTTCTGGATGATCGAACCTGAAGTAAGTTTCATTGACTTGCCTGATTTGATGGATCTTGAAGAAGAATTTATCAAATATTGTGTACAATGGGCTTTGGATAACTGTCAGGACGACCTTGAATTCCTTAACAAGATGATTGACAAGGGACTTATTGAGCGTCTTCAGAGTGTCGTTAACACAGAATTCGTAAGACTTCCTTACACAAAAGGTATCGAAATTCTTGAAGAAGCTGTTAAGAACGGTCATAAGTTTGAGTTCCCAGTTTCATGGGGATGCGACCTCGCCAGCGAACATGAACGTTACCTTGTTGAAGAGTACTTCAAGAAACCTGTCATCATGATTGACTATCCTAAGGATATCAAGGCATTCTATATGAAGCAGAATGAAGATGGCAAGACTGTACAAGGTACTGACGTGTTGTTTCCACAAATCGGTGAAATCATCGGTGGTAGTATCCGTGAAGAGAGTTATGATAAGTTGATGAAGCGTATTGAGGAAATGAATATCCCTATGAAGGATATGTGGTGGTACCTTGATACTCGTAAGTACGGAAGTTGCCCTCATGGTGGATTCGGACTTGGATTCGAAAGACTTATCCTCTTTGTTACTGGTATGCAGAATATCCGCGATGTCATACCATTCCCACGTACTCCAAAGACTGCTGAATTCTAATAAAAGAATCAATGATTATAAAGAAATTGACCAACAGAAATGCTGGTCAATTTTTTTGCTTTTATGTTAATGTAGAAATCTTATATTTGAGTGCTGCTTATAGTATCAACGCAAGTCGCCATGCTGCTCGTCCGCCTAAACCTACATATTTTGCAAGCAGACTGCCTTGTAGATGTTTGCGATTGCCGAATTTCTGGTTAATATACTGTTTGCATGCTTGTATTGCCTCTGAGTGTTTCTCTTTTTCAAGTAGTCCTAATAGTATATACGCACGCAAAATCAGTTTGTCTTTGTCGTGCTGGTTTGTCAATACATTATATACAGCATCAATGGCATTAAGTTCGTCTTTGTATTTCCCAGAGAAGTTCTTGCCAGTTATGCTGTTTTCATGAACGAAAACTGTGTGATATGCTTTGTTTGTCAACCATGCTATCGTTGGATTGTTTATTAACGCTCTAACACCTAATTCCCAATCGTTCCATTTTAGAACATCTTCGTTCCATTTACCGATTTTCAGCAAATAGTCTTTTTTAAACACCATCGACTGGGTGGATAGCATAGAAGCAAGAATCTGGTATTTACATTCAGTCGTTTTTTTCTGGAATCTTACGTTAGTCTGTCCTTTATAGCACATGTTGGTCTTGCATATAAGCATGTCGGGCTTTTCATTTTCGATAACTTGCGAACAGTCGTGCAAGAAGTCTTTGTCGAAAAGATCGTCACTATCAAAGAAATACACATATTCTGTGGTACATAAATCGAGCCCTTTATTCCTTGCGCAACAAGCCCCATTCCTTGATTCCTGAGTTATAGTTATTTCTATTGTTTCCGATTCGTACTTTTTCTTGAACTCTTCGCATAGTTCCATACTCCCGTCAGTACTTCCGTTGTCAACCAATATCATTTTAATTGGGCGGAAAGTACTTTCAAGAATACTGTTTAATGTGCGATTAAGCAGTTCTTTCCTGTTATATATTGGAATTACAATAGTTATAACCATCTAACATGTTCTTAAATAAAGGAAATGGGTTTATTTTGGTATAAACAAGATGATGTAGAGCTTCTTTTACACAATGCCATAGTCCGCCAAATCTGCCGAAACAATAGCGAAATGTGGCACCTTTGGAACGCTGCACTTTTATGTTTGACAGAAAATTTATACCAGTTGTGTTCCCGCCAGTCATTACAATCACCTTTGGGACAACCTGTATGTTAAGCCCTTTGTTTATAGCATCGTGAAGAAATACATCTTCTTCACCACAACACAGATAATCACTACCCAAACCAAATAATTCATTAAAACGTAACGAACCGATACTTTTCTTGCGAAAAGTCATCTCAACGGACGAAGGAAAGTATCCTTTGAGAACTGCATCTTTATAGGATAGGGTGTGTTCTGGATATTTCTTATGATAATTTCCTTCAGAATTTATAACTCTGAACAGAGCGATGTCGATATCTGGATTCTGTTTGTATAAATCGATGATTGAATCAAAATATTCATCATTGTAATGACAATCATCGTCTGCTATCAAACATATGTCACCCTCCGAATGTAAAAGGGCATTGTTGCGGTTTCTTGATAATCCCTTTCCATGAAGCATCACCAGTTTTATATCGTTCCTCTGTGAGAATTTCTCTTGATATCCTTGAAAATCAGATATAGATTCAGTGTTGTCTTTTTCGACACAGCCAGTTTGCCATGATATAACATACTGCACGTCATTACGCTCGGGCAGTAGCATATTAGGAATTTTGTCAATACCTTTTCCAATTGTGGATATAAGAATGCAAAGTTTCATAATTATCTGCAAATATATAACAAATTCCTGATTATTCATTTTTGTTGCAAGTTTTTTTTAGTATTTTTGCACTATGATTTCAATACTTGTCTCCACATATAACTATGACTGTTATCGTTTGGTATGTGATCTGCACTCACAATGCAAGCAACTTGGACATCCGTTCGAGATACTTGTAGGGGATGATCATAGTCGTGACCAATTGACGGTAATCAGTAACCGGAAAATAAGTGAATTGTCGGATTGCCATTATTTCTACTCTTCTGAGAACTCAGGGCCAGCTCGAAACCGTAATATGTTGGTTGAGAAATCAAAAGGGGAGTGGCTTATATTTATCGACAGCGATGCAAAAGTGGATAATACGCATTTTATTAAGAATTATGTCGATTCAATAGGTGTTGCAGATGTTGTGGTGGGAGGTGTTAAAACTCCAATCTTGTCAAACGATGAGATTGTGACGACATGTATAACAGCTGATTTAGGCGCACTTCATTCAAAATTTATCGTAAACAGAACATTACGTTATAAGTACGAACGCAATGCTGATAAAATTCGTAGTGCAGCCAACAGAAGTGTTAATCCTTATCATAATATGTCGTCTTTCAATTTCATGATAAGTAAATCAGCTTTCATGGCAGTGAAATTCGATGAACAATGTCGCGAATATGGATTTGAAGATACTCTATTCGGGGCGGAACTTCAACGTAAGGGCTTAACTATAAAACACATAGATAATCAGTTGCTTCATATGGGTATTGACACAAATGAGAAATTCCTTGAAAAAACACAGATATCTCTCCGCTCATTGAAATCACTTGGCGACAAGATGAAAGGGTATAGCAAAGTTTATGATATGGCATGCCGTCTTCGTTCAAACCATATGGCTTGGAGTGTAAAATTAATGTACTTATTATCAAAAAAGTTGTTGGAAATTAACCTTTTGAGTAAAAAACCAAGCCTTTTTGTCTTTTCTTTTTATAAACTCGGCTTTTTTCTTTGTTTAAAATAAGAAAAAGCAGTAACTTTGCAAATTGGAATAGAATTATAAATCAACAGTCAAATATAAAATAAAAGTATGACAGCTAAAGAAATACGTGAATCGTATAAAAAATTCTTTGAGTCCAAAGAGCACCTCATAGTACCATCTGCTCCGATGGTAGTAAAGGATGACCCTACACTAATGTTTACAAACGCTGGTATGAATCAGTTTAAAGACGTTATTTTAGGTAATGCACAACCTAAATGCAAGCGTATTGCCGATTCTCAGAAATGTCTTCGTGTAAGTGGAAAACATAACGACCTTGAAGAGGTTGGTCACGACACATATCACCACACAATGTTTGAAATGTTGGGTAACTGGTCTTTTGGTGATTATTTTAAGAAAGAAGCAATCTCTTGGGCATGGGAATATATCGTTGATGTCCTGAAAATCAATCCTGCAGACTTGTATGCTACAGTGTTTGAAGGTTCTGCTGAAGAAGGACTTGAACGCGATAATGAAGCTGCACAGATATGGGAACAATTCCTACCTAAAGATCATATCATCAATGGTAACAAACATGATAACTTCTGGGAAATGGGTGATACAGGCCCATGTGGACCATGTTCTGAATTGCATGTTGATTCACGTTCTGCAGAAGAAAAAGCATTAGTTCCTGGTAGAGAACTTGTAAACAAGGATCATCCTCAGGTTATTGAGATTTGGAACCTTGTGTTTATGCAATATAATCGTAAAGCCGATCAAAGTCTTGAACCACTTCCTGCAAAGGTAATTGATACTGGTATGGGATTTGAACGTCTTGTGCGTACTTTACAAGGAAAGACTTCTAACTACGACACTGATGTGTTCCAACCAATCATTAAAGTAATCGGTGATATGGCTGGCAAGAAATATGGAGAGGACGAAACAACCGATGTGGCTATGCGTGTAGTTGCCGACCACCTTCGTGCTATCGCATTCTCAATTGCTGACGGACAACTCCCAAGCAATGCAAAAGCCGGTTATGTGATTCGTCGTATTCTTCGTCGTGCTGTGCGCTACGGATATACATTCCTTAACCAGAAAGAAGCATTCATCTATCGTTTGGTTCCAACACTCATCAATGAAATGGGAGATGCCTTCCCTGAAATTGCAGCCCAGAAGGACTTGATTATGAAGGTGATGAAAGAGGAAGAAGATTCATTCCTTCGTACGTTGGCTAACGGTATCAAGATGCTTAATGACTTGATGGCTCAACACAAAGACACAAAAGTGTTGCCTGGTGATAAGGCGTTTACATTGTTCGATACTTACGGATTCCCATTAGACTTGACTGAACTTATCTGTCGTGAAAACGGTATGAGTGTTGATGAGGAAGGATTCAATAATGAGATGCAGAAACAAAAAGATCGTGCCCGCAATGCTGCACAAGTTGAATTGGGCGACTGGGTGGTTCTTCAAGACAAAGAAAGCGTATTCGTAGGTTATGACTATACTGAATATACATGTAATATCATAAAATATCGTGAAGTAAAGCAAAAGAAAGGTGTTGTTTACGAGGTTGTTTTAGACCAAACTCCATTCTATGCAGAGATGGGTGGTGAAGTAGGTGATACAGGTGTTCTTGTAAACGAAGAGGAGACAATCAATGTTGTTGACACTAAGAAAGAAAATGGTATTGCTATACATATCGTTGACAAACTTCCTGTAAATCCTTCTGCTGAATTCATGGCATGCGTGGATGTAGAACGCCGTCGTGCAATCGAAGCTAACCACACATGTACTCACTTGCTTGATGAGGCTCTTCGCGAAGTTCTTGGTACTCATGTTGAACAAAAAGGTTCGCTTGTGACTGAAGACTCATTACGTTTCGACTTCTCTCATTTTGAGAAACTTACACTAGAACAGATTCGTGAAGTAGAACATCTTATAAACGAAAAGATTCGTCAGAATATTCCTTTGGAAGAACACCGTGATCTTCCAATTGAAGAAGCAAAGAAACTTGGTGCTATAGCTCTCTTCGGTGAGAAATATGGCGACAAGGTGCGTGTGGTACAATTCGGAACTTCTGTTGAGTTCTGTGGAGGATGTCATGCTAAGTCAACAGGTAATATCGGTATGGTACGCATCATTAGTGAAAGCAGTATTGCCGCTGGCGTACGTCGTATCGAAGCTATAACAGGCAAAAAAGTTGAAGAAGCATTCGATAAGACTCAAGACTTAATCAACGATATGCGTGCTTTGTTCAATAATGCTCCTGATTTGTATAATACTCTCAAGAAGTGTATTGATGACAATGCCGACTTGAAGAAACAGGTTGATGAATTCAAAATACAGCAAACTTTAGAATTCAAGAAGGATCTCATCAACAACGCTAAAGATGTTGATGGCGTGAAAGTAATCTCAGGTGTATTACCAATTGACGCACAATCAGTTAAAGATATGGTATTCCAAATGCGCGGTCAGTTCGCAACAAATCTTGTTGTTGCTATAGGAAGTGTTGTAGCCGACAAACCTACATTGACAGTTTCATTCTCTGACGATTTGGTGAAAGACGGTAAGAACGCTGGAATAATCGTGCGTGAAGCTGCAAAACTGATCCAAGGTGGTGGAGGTGGTCAACCTCATTTCGCTACAGCTGGAGGAAAGAATCCTGATGGAATTAAAGTCGCTGTTGACAAAGTCTTAGAATTAGCTTTGGCATAAGTGATATGATATATAACAAAAAATCCGTATGAGTAGAATCATACGGATTTTTTTATTTATTATACTTTCATTCGTCCTTATCTTGTTTCCAATTGACAAGATACACATGGTCGGTAGCTCTGGTAAATGCTGTATAAAGCCATCTGTAATAATCAATACCTATCATATCATCGGAAATATACCCTTGATCAATAAAGACCTGCGACCATTGTCCGCCTTGAGCCTTATGACATGTCACGGCATAGGCGTATTTAATCTGTAATGCATTATAGTATGGATCTTCCTTCATCTTCTTTAATCTATCACGTTTATACGGAATATCCATGTAGTCCTCCATTATGTTATTGAAGAGTTTCTCATTCTGTTCATATGTAAGCGATGGTGATTCACTGTGTAGAGTATCGAGTAATACCGTTGCCTCAATTTCCATATCGTTATAGTCTGGCAATATCAGTTCTACATCAGCAAATCTGAAGCCGTACAATTCACGCTCGTTTCTTACTCGTACCACTTTTGCAATATCTCCGTTTGCAAGGAATGGGGCAGTGGTATTGATAGTTTCGTCAGACTCGTCATCATCTGCTGTTTGTTCTAATTGTGGGGCTTCATTTTTTAACCAAAAATAATTGTTCTTGGCAATCATAATCATGTCGTTGTTTGACAATTCTGATTCCCTGTCGAGTATTTCTCGGCGAATACCATTGTTATATACGTTTGCCCTTTTGTTGGAACGACAGATAACGATTGTGTCATCAGTCCCATATTCATGGTAACAATGCGATAAAGTCTCTATAAGTTCATTACCAGGTATATTTGTGACATCCTTTGTAAACTTGATTTTTGGAGTGAGGTTCTCCTGTAACAAGTGTTGATGTTCGAATATATCGTCAGAATTAATAAGCGTTCGTATGTTTGTCGCATTTTCAAGGATTCCAGATTGTTCGTGTTGACGTACCACTTGAGTAAGAGTAGCGCATGTGACATTGAATCCCATGCTGTTGAATGTGGCAGATTGTAACGCTGGGCTTTCAAATTCACCAACAGGAGGTAATTGGGCTGTGTCGCCAAGTAATATCAATCGACAACCTTCTCTGGAATATACAAATTCAACGAGGTCGTCAAGCAAACTTCTGTTATATAGAGCATTGCCATTTGACGGATTGTTCCCCGTACTAATCATTGAAGCCTCATCAACAATGAACAATGTGTGTTTCATTGAATTGAAATCAAGCGAAAAAGGAGAGTCCAAATCAATGGATTTCTGTCTGTAAATCCGTTTGTGAATTGTATATGCCGGATGTTCTGAATATAAGGAAAATACCTTTGCCGCTCTACCTGTCGGAGCAAGTAAAACACATTGGCGTTTTAATTGTTTTATGGTTCTAACCAATGCACCGATTAATGAAGTTTTTCCTGTTCCAGCATATCCTCGGAGTACGAAAATAGAAGGCATGCTACTATTGTCAACACGTTGCCCGTTATCGTCCACAGATAGTATAAACTGAGTGAGTTTTTTTATAACTTGACTTTGCTCTGGTGTTGGCGTAAATCCGAAATTCTCATAAATTAATGTGTTAAAATAGTCAATTATCATGTTTTTATGAAAAAAGTTGGAAGTTCATAGTCGCTATGTCATTTTTATTCATTATTTTTGTGCCACGAATGTACGAAAAAAATATAATATAACAATAACTTATGAAAAAAATTATCTTTAATTGCATACTCACATTAGCAGTCTTAGGTTTGGCTGGTGCATGCTTTATGAGTATTTATGCAGACATTGAGTTTGACCAACAAAGAAAAGAAAGAGAGAAGGTTGTAATTGCTCGTTTGATGCAAATTCGTAATGCTGAAGAGAAATTCCGTATGTCTCATCAGGGCGAATATTGTGGAACATTAGATTCTCTTATTGATTGGGTTGCAAACGATTCATCAATTGATAAAATCATCAAAGATGGTGAATTGACAGACGATCAGTTGGAATCAGGTATGACTGAGCAGGAAGCAGTTAAGTTAGGACTTATTCGTCGTGATACAATTTGGATTTCTGCTTCTAAGTCATTAGGTATCGACCATCCAGACTCTCTACGCTATATTCCTATCGGAAAGGCTGGCGCTATGTTCCAATTACGTAAGCATGAGGCATTCAATATAAACTCAAAGGCTTGGGATAAGGTATTGGAAATCCGTGCAAATCTCGATGATTATCTTGACGGTATGAACGCTAAGAAAATCAAAGGACTTAAGTCTGATCTTAAGAAGAAAGGTAAGAACCGTGCTGACTTGTTCGCTGATAACGAAGACGATTTGGAAGGTGAATGGTATGGTTTGCGTGTGGGTGACATCAGAGACCCACAGAACAAACTTTCAGGTAACTGGGAATAATCATAAAATGAATTATAAACTAAAAATGAAGAAGATCCAGAATCTGGAGATTCTTCATTTTTTAGTTTATGCAACATAAGTATATACAAATAATCTTTGCTTCAGATAGAATAAAGATATGCGCATAATTTCAGGAAAATACAAAGGTAAACGATTCGATGTGCCTAATACGTTCAAATCGCGTCCTACAACCGACTTTGCTAAAGAAGGGTTGTTCAATATACTTTCTAACCATTATATTGATTTTGATGCACAACCTATAGCATTGGATCTTTTCTCAGGTACGGGAAGTATTAGCCTTGAGTTACTAAGTCGTGGATGCGGTAGGGTGGTTTCTGTAGAAAAAGACTTTAAGCATTGTCAGTTCTTACAGAAAACAGCCAAAGCATTGGGCGACCCTAATTGGCGTTTGTTACATGCCGATGTGTTTAAGTTCTTGAAAGGAAGTTTCTCTTCTGGTTATGACTTTATTTTTGCCGATCCTCCTTATTCTCTTGAGAACCTTGCTGAGATTCCGGATTTAGTTCTGTCGCAGGAGAATATTCTCAACGAAGGTGGATTATTTGTCCTTGAACATGGCAAAACCTATGATTTCACCTCGCATCCAAGGTGTATTGACCACAGAGCATATGGCTCGGTCAATTTCACTTTCTTTGAATAAAACAAAATAAAAACCTACTTCATCAGCATTATGACGAGGTAGGTTTTTTGTTTATCTTTATTGATTATATTCTAACTGAAAATCACTGTACGGTTTTTATAAGTTAGGATTTTGCGTTCAATATGTTTTGTTACAGCTCTTGACAGAACGATTTTCTCAAGGTCTCGACCTTTTAAGACTAATGTGTCAGGAGTGTCTTTATGTGTGATACGTACAACATCTTGTTCGATTATCGGACCGGCATCAAGTTCGTTTGTTACATAGTGACTTGTTGCACCAATAATCTTCACACCTCTTTCGTATGCCTGATGATAAGGCTTAGCTCCTATGAATGCAGGAAGGAAAGAGTGGTGGATATTGATGATATGATGTGGATAAGCAGCAATCATCTTGTCTGTGATAATTTGCATGTATCTTGCAAGAACAATGAATGTGATCTTTTCTTTCTTCAATAAATCCATTTCTGCTTTTTCAACCTCATCTTTGTTAGAATGGTCTTTATTGATTGACCATACGTAGTAAGGGATATTGAATTGATCTGCCACATATCTTAGATTCTCGTGGTTGCTTATGATACAAGGAATGTCAATATTCCATTCACCAGCTTTGTATCTTGCCAACAAGTCGTATAGACAATGGCTCATCTTACTTACAAAGATTGCCATACGAGGCTTCTCGTCACTAAAATAAATGTTGAATTCCATATCATAGCGTCCTGCAAATAATGTATGGATATATTCACTTATTTTTTCACGTGGAATAACGAATTTTGCAAGTTCCCATTCTATACGCATGAATAGCATGCTGTCAACATTATCTACATATTGGTCTATGTAAACGATGTTTCCACTATTGTCTGTGAGGAATTTTGTTATATCGGTGATAATACCTTGTCTGTCTGGGCAGCAAAGCAAGAGAATTGCTGTTGGATTCTTCTGTTCCATTTCCTGTCTGTTTTATTTTCGCCACAAATGTACGAAAAAAATCTGTATTATCTATGTGTCTTTTACGATATTACATATATTTTGCCCGATTATCCTTACTTGTTGTGAAAAACCTATGGCTTGCATGACAAAAGTATGGCTTTATTTATGTATTTGTATATAAAAGAACAACCGACCTGCCATCAATTATCAGCCAGGTCAGTTGTTTCTGAATTTGTATTATAAAATTATTCTTATTTTACGAATACAGTTTTGCCATTGATGATGTTATAACCCTTTTGTGGTGCAGAAAGTGGTTGACCAGCAAGATTATATATCTTCAATTCTGCGTTGTTAGCAGATTTCTCTATGTTGTTAATGCTTGTTGCATTTTGATCTCCTATACCATATCCTTCTGGTGCTGATGATGAACTTGTAATCCAAATTCTGTCGATACATGCACCAGCTTCGCGTGTCACAATAGTTAATGTGTGTTTACCTTGTGACAGATTGCGTGAAACAGTATTTCCATCGTCGATAAATGAAATCAAATCTAACCATTTCCATTCACCATTAGTGTTCAAACCATTAGCACGTGCAAATGTACCATTGTCGAACTTGATGTAATATGAGTCAGAATCATAATTGCTACACTTAACACGTGCATACAATTTGTATGATGCAGCTTCGTTAAGAGTGAATGTTGCTTGAATCATGTCAGCTTCATTTGTTGAACAACTTGAAGAACCGCTAACTGTTTCAAGATACTTGTAATCACTTGCATCATTACTGCTTACAAGACGGATATTTCCTCCGAATTTGTCATTCTTCATGTTTTCAGCTTCAATCCAAAGACCTTCAGCAGCTGATGTTGCAACCAATGGAATGTTGTCGCTTCCACCTTTTCCTGAAGGAGCCTGATCGTTGCTTGTGATACATATACGGTCGAGACAACATCCTGATTCACGGCTAACAATTGTTATTGTATGTTTGCCTTTTGCGAGATTATCAAGATTTAATGATGATTCAGCAAAACTACCTAAATCGAGCCATGTCCAGCTACCACCTGTGTTCAGACCATTGCAGCGTGCATAATCACTGTTATCAATTTTTACGAAGTATGAGTCTTCATCATATGAGCTGCTGTTGATTCGTGCATAGAGATGATATGGACCATCTTGAGTAGTTGTGAATTCTGCATTGAGGTAGCATTTCTGATCAGATGGCAGATTGCTGTTATGAACAACAGTCTTAAGGTATTTGCCGTTAGACGCATTATCGTCTGAAATAGTCTGGAAATTGGTTCCAATAGCAGTATTGATCATGTCTTCTGCTTCAAAGTATAAAGTCTCTTTGTCTACAGCAGGATCAGTGTAATCTGGTGAGTCGGTGCGTGTGAAAATAGAAATGTCAACACTTTCTCCCATTAACTTATATCCATTAGCATTAAGGTGCAGATAGTCGTTCTCGAACAAGAAATTACTGTTAAGGGTTTCTGGGTCGGAAGTGCTGCGTACTGCAGCATCGAAGTCGATGATACCATCGAATCCTTCTCCGGCTCTAACCCATTGGTTGAATGCCTGACGACCTCTTTCGTGATCTGCAGTGTAATAACTGTTATTCTTGAATGGAGTGATTGTTGCAACATACACCCATATACCACGTTCATGAGCTTCAGAAATAATTTTTTTGAAGATATTGATTATGTTATTAGCTGTTGTAACACCATTTCCTGCATATCCCAAGTCGTTGATTCCTTCATAAAGAATAATGTATTTAACACCATCCTGGAACAAGTCGCGTGCATAACGCTGAGAAGCAGCAGGACCAAGTCCACCAGCTACTACACAGTTACCTCCGATACCTAAGTTGAGGACACCGATATTCTTTGTAGCTTCGTTTGCCAAGAGTGCTTTTGACAATACGTCTGGCCATCTGTTTTGACCGTTAGTAGTACTTCCGCGTCCGTCTGTAATACTGTTACCTAACACAGCTATAGCACAAGTTGAAGGATCTGTGGTTTGAACATCTATTCCGCAAATATTATACCAGTGTTCTGTTTTTATGGCGTTTGAGAAATCAGATGTATTACCGCTTACAAGATAACTTGTTGTACGGCTTGATGGGTGACCTGTAATATTGTTGTTGTTACAGCTTCCATAGTGGATTGTAATAGCAACGTTTTGACGAGGATCAAGATGGAATGCGATAGGGTCTGATATAACCATACCTTTTCCTGCCATTGTAACACTTTCAGAACCATTAAACTTTAATGTCTTTTTAGTGTTTTCGTAGATTTCATGACTTGCACCAGCTGTTTTAGCAACAGCGATATCTACACTTCTAATTTCTGTTGATCCGTTACTGAATTCATTTGATAATTTCAGACGAATAGTCTCACCACCGATAGATGTTTGTACAATCTGTCTAAAACTGTTTCCTGATAATCCAGGTGATGGTGGTTGATTATGAGTTTCAACAAGCATTTCTGCTGCTGCCCATGTTCCAACCCATCTTTGTGCCATTAATTGTACAGATGACAACATAGTAGCACATGCAAATAAAAGCAATCTTTTCTTAAGTTTCATAAAAAAATTAGTTATTGATTAAATATTGAAATTTACTTATTGTACTTATTGTATAAATAATAAAAGTAATGTCTATTCTATAATTCTAATAGGAATCTATCGTACACATTTTATATATATTTACGCACCAAATTTAATCATTTAATCTTAAACAGCAAAATAAGTTATATAAAAACTATGTATGTCACATGATATTAATATAAATAATCGATAGATGTTAATCTATAATTTACAGAAATGTTGGTCTGTGCCTATAAAAACAAGAGGATGTGCCTATTTGAAGTGAACCCCGAAAGTTAGACAAAAAACTTTCGGGGTTTATTATGCAAAAGAGAAAGAAACATGGTTATGCAGAATGTCTGAAGTACATGCAAATGATCAAAGAAGGAACATCCATTCATGCAATTCACATGAAGT
>JAIKZH010000003.1 GCA_024682395.1 Bacteroidaceae bacterium | reverse complement strand
TCATCATCCTTATAAAGTATCAGTTTGTTTTCTTTGTCCATTCGCTATGTAAATTACTTAGACTCTATTGTCCAACCTTGTTGTTCTACAAAATCTATAATGTTTGTAATGTTCCTATTTGCCATAGCCCATCACTCGCGCTAACCTACGCGAGTTCCACCATTCCATACCATTTGCATCAACCTCTCGCAGTTGCTCGAAAAGAGATCGCAATTCTGGTATGTTGCTTGAATCTTTTATATTATCAGACATAAACACTCAATATTATATGGAATAAAAATCGCTAACAATTAAGTTCACAAAGAGCTTTTTTTTCATCAATCTCATTGGCTTCTGCAAAGTTTTTTACTAATGTATTTTTTTCTTTGTCAGTTAAGAGTGAACTATCATACATATTGATCAAAATATGAAATATAGTTTTTTTGTATTTCATAATCATTGTTTTGGTACGATTATCCCATAAAATATTTGACCATGGTTTTTCTGATATACACATTTTTATCTGTGCATATTTCAACATACAATCACGTAATTCAGTTCCAGACCTGAATTTTGTCTCAAATATCGCCTTGACAAGTTGAGGAAGAGCAACAGGTCTAAAATATAACAATCCTCCAGTTTCCCTATTTCGATATACAGATGCTGCCTTCTCATCTTCACAGTTTTCAACATAATGCTCTACTCCTGGAAAATAAATAATAAACATATTCCAGAAGTCCATGAGATAATTGTAGAATCTATCTATCTCTTTCTGTTGTGGACGAAATTTAAGGAACCCAGCTATTTTCTTATTATTATATAGTTTTCCCTGATGATCACTGATAGATTTATAATAAGTATAAATAATTTTATTTGTATCATATAGAGTAATTAGTGAGGTAAAAGACTTATCATCATTGTCTGCTAGTGCCTTTGAACTCTTCTTGTCAATATTCACATTATCATTCATAAAGAGTGGACAATTCTCAAGTAAGTCTCTTGTAGTAATCGCCACGACATCATCTTCATCAAGTGCAATGTTATCTCCTGTGCTTACAGGTTTTGCATATCTATTTAAAGTAGAAAAAATCCTTCTTGTCTTTTCTTTTCCTTCTGGTGTATCATGATGACCTATAAAAATAACAGAAATCTCTTCGTCTTTTAATTTTGGATTCTCATTTAAGGCTTCTTTTATTCCTTCCACTCTATGTTGACCATCAACAGGAAATATATGTTCCTGCCCATTAAGACGAAGAAAGCCCATAGAATAATATCTATTACCTTGAAATTCCAAATCTAATTCGTTCCATGTTGGATCACCATCGTATACCGCTAAAACCAGAGCATTAAAAAAATGTTCTTTTTGTGTTAAGATATATTCTTTAATACTTTTGTGGTTGTCTGTCAACGCTCGTTGCAATTGCTCACTTAGCGACTTGGAATTATGTAATTCATCATTAATAGGCTTAACTCTTTCTGCTATCTGCTTGAAAGTAAATGTTGCCGTATAATATACAAGTTGTCCTATATATCCTCGTATTGCTGGTATATCGATTGCTTTCATAATTCTATAAAAATGCTTTTTTAGGTTCCTTTATTGTATAATTTGGCATATCTGTATTAAATGGTGGTAAAATAGCTTTAATTAACGCACTTTCACCCTCATCAATAAAACTATTATCCGTTGATTTATAATATCTAATATACAGATGCTCTTTCCAATGGCGAAATAACTTTTTCAATTTTGGTCGTTTACCATCATTTCTCTTGCTTTCAGGAAGATATTGCTTCAACCTATTACGCAAATTTTCGTGGTCAGTAAAACGAACTCTTCCAACATATGCTAAATATCGCTCGCAAAATGGCAGATTTTTTCCCTGAACGAAAAAAACATATATACCACCACAATCGTTAGGTAAATTCTTGATATCATCAGACAATTCATTATTATCTTCATTAAGATATTTAATATAACTGGACCAATTTTCTTCATCATGAAACCGTGAGGTTACTTCTAAATTATTGAGCCAACATTTGGGTGAAAGGCAAAGTCTCCATTGATACTTTACCAACTCATCATCATTGTCAACAAATGCATCTACATCCATATTTCTTATAATTTAGTTTTTATCTTCTTATCCAAATCGAAGGCATCTGAGTCTTGAACTCCGGATCAATATTATGACACTGGATTTTTACGATACCACGACGACGAATTGCAGGTTGAAGGCAATAGTTGTCAAATTCATCGAGGTTTACATCATCAGGATTTGACCAATGTGGAAATAACAACTTCATTGCAGCCGTAGATATTCGCTTGATTGCTGTAAAATCACGCATGTCGGAAGTTGAATACTCAACTAATTGATCAAAAAGAACTCCATAACGATTTTCTGTTCGAAGGGTATGCATCACTTCTGACAAATATTCAATATTTAATGTCCACCCTTTATATATCATACTTGTATTAATACGTGGAAGATACCAACCTTCTATGAAACAATGGAAACGATCAAGCAAGGCTGATTCACGGAAATTCTGTGGTAAATTATCGAAGTACTTGTTAGACTTTGGTAAACGTGCCTCTGTCAATGGAATATTGCCCATCAACATCAAACCACATTCAGAAGAGAACTCATTATTATCTATAGTTGTTTTTCCTTGTTCAAGGTATGCTTTTAAAGCTGCCTGTATTTCTGCAGGCTCTTGAAATACAATTGTCTGAATCTCATCGAATACTGTGAAATCGTGATTCTTGATAATGCCGTTTTGCTGCTTTACTTTATCATAAAATAGTTTTGCGCGAGTTACCTTTCCTCCACTAACCAACCAACCATATTTTGACAAATTACCAAACACGTATGACTTTCCTGTTCCTTTAGGAGCAAGTTCAATGACATTTAGTCGTGGCTCAACAAAAATGAACAAACGAGTTAGAAATTCCAACTTCTGATGCATGTTTTCAAAGGAATCTGGCTCGTATTCAATTGATGATAGTATAAGGTCAATCCATTCTTCTGTTGTGAAGTTCTTGCGCACTTCTCGAAGAAATGCCATATCTACACTTTTATATGGTTTAAAAGGTTTGTAATCAACCATTTCTACATGATTCTTCCTTCCATCATCATCTGGAATGAGACATAGTTTTATAATTCCCCACTTCTCGCCATCAACTAAGTCACCTGAATGTTGACGATAGATATGTTCTGGTATCTGGCCCTCATTCAGTTTTATTCCCATATCAGGGATAGCAAACCTGCGTACTCCTTTCACTAAATCTATATATATAACAAAACGAGTAAGCAACGTCAACTCTTCGCCACGAGATAATTTATCTTTGACAACAGTTGCCTCCTTAGGAATAACAGTATCCAAGAACGATGATAAACCAACTCGATCAACCTCTGTACCATTCAAATATCTTCTAAGCAAGAAGTCCTTTACAAACGACGGAAGGTTGCGACCAGCAAAAAGGCTGTTGGTCGAGTTGGGATCCTTATATATAGACATCTGTGCAAAATGTCTTTGTACTTTTTCTTTTATCACTTCTTTCATAGACCTTATCAGAATATATCGGCAAACAGATCTTGTTCTTCTGCACCAGCCTTAATTTTTATCTTAAATGTCTCACTAATAGATTTTATTCTTATGACTATTTCTGTAGCTTCCGCTACTAAAGGTAGAGACGGTGTCTCATAGTTATATCCGTCTGTATGTTTCAATACATAAGGGTGACCATTGTAAATCGCGATTGGCTTGTCACCATCTTTTAATCCTTTTATTTTGAATCGGATAATTGGGAGAGCCATTGACACCTCCAAACTGTCGAGAACTGCCGTCCAATGTTTTACTGTTTCCTGGTTAGATATGATGAAAACAGGAACAAGGACCTCTTCTGGAGTACATCCGCCATGACATCCACTACCCTCAGGAATCTTTGCGCACAAGGAATCATGCCTTAAAGCACACAATGTTTTCTTATCTTCTAGTATGATGTATTTACTATCAGCTGTAGGCACACCATTCTTTTTAACGGCAAGACGTCCACCATGATCACTCATAATCCCTGGCATATTCATACCTTGACATAATTGAGATAGATAAGAGATTCCATGATCTGACACTATCGCAATTTTACGTCCTGGATTCTCTGTAAGAATCTTCTTGACAGCCTTACGTACAATATCAAGATCATCAATAATGTAACGAGGATAATGTCGAGTCTTATGAGCCAATTCATCTATGTCACCAACTTTGGGAAGAACATCATTTGATATTTTAATGAGAGATTCCTTATTTACTGATGTTGTGGTTGGCAACAGAGCCTTTGATATGATTACTTCATTTAAGAAAAAATGATCATCCTTATAATTATTGATAATATCAGAAACGAATGGAATCCAATCAATACCGAGACCATCAATCCAATAATACACCTCAATATCATCACGTCCTTCTAATTGTGTGCGAGTTGTACTGAAAGCTTGATACCATTTATTAAATGCGACTTCCGATTCGTTATGTTCATTAACCAATGATCTTATCTTGTCTGTATATTTATTGGCAACCTTGGCATTACGATATTCATCAATATAGGTACGTACCCACTCCTGTTCAATAGCACAAGTTAATCCACCCATATAATAATATAGGTCAGAATACACACCTTTCAATTCATTCACGCTTATTTTTTCATTACCAAGCCACTCAATCATCAATTCCTTCTCAGAATTAGTTAGAGAAGTCATGAATTTCATCGCATGTTGATATCCCAACATTGAGTCTAATGCAATATCTTGCAGTTTTTCTTTAAGCAGTTTTTCACGTTCTACGGATATTACAATACCTTTAGCTGTAGCAACACGCAATGCTTCTGCTCGTTCTTCAATGAATGACTCTCTATTATCCAAATCAAAAATGGTTGTAGCGAGAGCTTCAACAAAATCAACATCAGTATATCCGTAGCAAGCTTCAAGTGCACGACAAATATACCCATTGTTACAAAACTTATGTCTATAATAAGCAGCAAGCAACCATCTATCGTACTGATTCTTGAACTCGAACCAAGTCTTTAAGAATACACTATAACTGTCAAGTTCATGAATATCAAACTTGCTATTAAAGAATTTTTCAAACTGAAAATTGTCAATATCAATGTCTTCAGCCAAATTTGTCCAATATTCATTATCTTCTACCCTATAACTTAGAAAACTGAGATTTACTCCCAGCCCATTAGTCATAAACTCATAGGAATTATTACAAATGGCAAAATCAAATGCGTTATCTGGATCTGCATTTTCCGCATTAGCAAAGATTGATGGAGAACTACATATGATTGTTTGAGTTAGATTGTGTTCTGTCCACACGTTTAGCCATCCAAGTACAGAGTCAACCTTAGTATACTTACTTTCAATACCTTTAACTCCATACGTAGTTCCGTTGGTCAGTACAAGCTTGTAGTTTTGCTGACGGTCACTATTTTTCAAATACCACATGATAGACTGGCTATCATTATAAAAATGTGCCATCTTTCCTTCTAAACCAACAAGAGGAATATACACCCGGCGATGTGCATTAAAAGCAGTCCTATCATTTTCAATAGCTTTTATTGTTGAAATGAGAGAACTGAATTCAATACGTTTTTTGTTATCATAGAACCTTGCCAACTCAGAGAAAGGTGCTATAACAACATCATTCATGAAAATATGTTCTACTATATCCTCAATTGTATGGGCTAATTTATTGAATCCTATGAGCACATCAGGCCAATCTTTATCCATCCATTGACTAATACGGATAATCTTAGCAGGAGTCTCAGACATCTTGCTTACAAACTGATAGCAATCACGGAAGTTGTCAAAAAGGACAAAACGAACAGGGTATCTGTTGGCTGTAAAAGCACCAGCACCTTCACTCCTTTTGTCTTTTTCGACAAGTTCTATAAGACTTTCTATGTTATCAACATAAGTGTACATAGGCATATTTTGAGTTTCTATTCCCCTAAAATAATATTGAGCACATCCTCATAGCCAAGAGCAATAATTTTGTCAACGGCTGATTTAAGGCGTTCATGACTCATTGAACTCACTTTTGAACGTGTTTTTTCAATCTTCTCCTTCTTTGGTGATGGAGGTACAATAGGAGGCTCTACAGGTGGAATATATGGCGGAGTTGGTGGCTCTACTGGCATTAAAGAGAGTTTCCAGTTCTTCAAAGCATCAACAACCTCATTCTCTTTCCACGTGCCGATCTCCGATTGAACATGCTGCTTGATGTATGTGACAGCATCTTCAACCTGATTATCTTGAAGATTAACATTAGTATCACTCTTCAAGAAGTTTATGAAACCATTTTTATATAAACTTTCATCCTTCAACATATCCTTAAACTCAAACTCCCATCGTTTCATCAATTCAAGAGTCGTAGTCATCATGGAAGGATTGTTTGTGCCTACTTCATTACAGATCTTCACAATGTTATCGACAAGAGTTTCCAAGTCTTCTGCGGCTATGCCGTCACCAACCATTGGTGTCTTGCTATTAGCATACTTCAAAGACCATAAAGGATACCCCTTTAAGGCTATGAACTCATGCGAGATAGCCCAACGTGCATCCTTCAAAGAACTTATATCTGAATACTGTTTGAAGCTTCTAAGTCCAAAGAAATTAATAAATTTTTTGCAAAGTTCGCCCTCTTCTTTTGTTTCAAACTTGAACGTAACCTTTTGACTAACATTTCCGTTTTCCCAACATTTAAAGACCTCCACAACATCCTCTATCAGATGTTGTGCAGAACGAGGTTTACCATTCAAATCAAAAATCTTATTGGCATATTTTCTCATGGCAAAGGCAAACATTCCCATGCCAGAATAAGTCTGATACAAACCGTATGGAGGCTGTGTCAGTTCTTTGAATTTCTCTGCAAGATTGAAATTATTCTGTTTGTCTGCATACTTAATCTTATGATCCACAAAATCACACACCTTCTTCAGAGGGTGTTCAGGATCAATATCTGGCTTCCATTCCAAATTTTCGTCCACACTATCCTGAAGGAGATAGCTTATATGCATGTATGGGCCCTTACAGCGGTCACAAATATCTTCTTTCGTATTGAAAGTGAGAACTGTTTTTACAATATCTCGAGCTGATAGTTTCTTCCAATAGGTTTGTGAAGAACGTAGTTTTATTATATCAAGTGACTCCGCACCACTACTGAAAATATACGGAGCAATAACTTGGTTGATGCTTGATGCCAACTTAGAAGCAGACACAGCTTCACTCATTTCTCTGGTATATACTGTTACTACTCCACGACGCATTTCCTTGACCCATTGATGAATCATATCCAAAGCATTGTCTGTGTGAGATTTCTGCTGATCAGCGAATCCATGCTTTTGTGCACATTTTGCATTTGCTTGATATTCAATGAAACGATCATAGTTACTACTTCCAAATGTCGCATCAAATACGAGAAAAACGATATTCTGAAATCTTTCATCCTTTGCCGCTTTCTCTGCAGTTTCCTTCAACTCTCCAAGTTCTTCTTTGTTACGAGCCACCATTATTGCCAAGAACAATTCATAATCTTTTGCAGCCTTACGACCATTCTCTATCTTGTTGAGCAGAGTAGATTCGGTTGACTCAATACCGTAAAACTTAAATTGGAGAGCGCGCATTACACCTTTCAGATAAGTACCAAAATCATTATTGGCAGCTTCTCCGAAATTGATAATTTGTGATGTATATCTGAATTCCGTCAAAAGCATCTGATCACGTATCTCAGCAATCTCCTTTGTTGGGAGGGCGGAGAACTGGATTGAGTATACTCCAGTAGGGGTTCGCTGTACAATACTCTGTTCGTTAATCCAAGCAAGAATCTCATCCATACAAAACTCCATAGGAGTACCTTTGTAGAGATTGTAGATGTTCTCTTCATTTGGAGTAACAGTTTCATTGTTAGCAATATTATTGAGGGCATTGAGAAGCAATATGCTCTTAAATACAGCTAGATACTCTGCACCCTTATTTGCAACGTGCTGTTTGTACGTATTATATCGCTCTGTAACAGCACCAAACTTTGCCACATTATCATTAAATTCATCCACCACATAATCCCACAGATATTCTGCAGTTATGGTTTCCTTATTAAAATAATGCCCCTCGTCGTTCAGGAAGTCTTTTATATCATTGTTGTCACCAAGGAATTCAAATACGCTTCGACTGCTACTACCAGCCTGACGTGCATAGTATGTGGCAAGATTGGCTGTTGCAGGATGAAGAGGGAAAAGTTTCTTTATGTCTTTCTTTGTTTCTTCTGGAATTGTAGAACCATTGCTATAGATGTCTAGCAATTCGTCATTCTGCATGAAGAAGTTCCCTGTCAAGTTGTGATACTCATTTTCAGTACCAACAATTTTGAATTTACGTGACATTATCTTGAAAGCAGACACAGGCTCCATATTGTACTTCATATAGTGGTAGCGTCCCTTTGTCTTATCACGTTCTTCGGCCTTCAATGAATTTAATGCAGAAGGATGGGATATAAAGAACAGGTAACTATTATTATCCTTGTGCATAGTGATATCTGCAATCTCCTGAAGACTCACAAGCAACGAAGGACCAATGTCAGAAGTCATAACATCGGTAAATTCATCCCAAAGCAACAACAAACCTGTGTATGTTCCTTGCTCTGCAAGTTTGTCCTGCACCTCAAAGAACCAATTGGCAAGATTTGACAGTTCCAAGCGGACGTCCAAGCCACTCTCTCGTAAAGCATCCTTTGCACGGGTAAGTGTGTCCGTCTCGGAATTTCGAAGATCTGCAATAAGTTTATCACGAGTAGGGGCAACAGAGGCAAGCGTAGGACTGTTGCCAAGAATCAAATCCCAAAACTCAGGATTGTTCTCTATGTGATTAACGTATGTGTCAAAATCCGTCTTTACAGCAATATCAATGCCAGCTTTCTCAAGAGCCTCTTTTATAGCCTTCTGCATCTGTAAGGACAGATCATCACGATGAGCTATTCTACTGGTGCCATACATCGTAACAGGGAAGAGACGCTTTTTCTGACGAATATCGAAAATAGAATTACGCAACACATCGTATTTTGCATCCATATATTCATCATTCACATACTCTTTTATATCTGCAACTTCATCACACATCAGATGCATAATTACTGCAGATGCATGGCTCTTGCCCGTACCGTATGTTCCTTCTATCCAGAATGACTTATGAGCATCTGCATCATTGTTGTAGATAGAACTGATTACTTTGCGAAGAATCTCATTAAACTGGTCATTTGCAATGAACATCTTCCATGCCCCCTCCTCTTCCTTCTGAAGGCGGTAGGTCGCAGCCGATTCTCTCAGCGTAATTATATCAGAATATTTGCTTGCCATATTTATTTGTTTTCTTTGTTGCTAAAGAAGTTTTCTATTATTAAAGTCTTATACTGGTGACGTATCTCTGCATCTTGAAGTAAATCCCATAAAGCATTATCAAGATAGGCAAAGTCGACATTTCCTCTCAACATTTTTGCGGAGGGCGATTTTGTCAATATAGGCTTATTTTTCCACTTTATGTGATAAAAGCCATCACTTTGAAGAAAGTAAAAAGGGTATTGAACTTTTGTATTAAATGTCAATCCCATTTGTTCTTTCAAATGGTAATATCCCTCCTCTATAATATCAAAATACAACATATTGTTTTTGGCAATACCGTTTTCAATACAATCAACAATAGACAAGAGTGTGAGCGGTTTCGCAACATTTCTCACACCATTATTTTTTGCCTGTTTCAAAGACAATATTGCATATTTGTATATGTTGAAATTGATAATATTGACCATTATACAAATTCTTTTAGTATATCAAGAGAGCTTTTCTCATTAAGAGATATATTGTCAAGTCCCATATTTAATTCAGCAATTAGTATACCTGCAGAATCAAGATTTCGAAGAAGTCTTTCGAATGTTGCACGAGAAAGACAAAACTGTCGGTATATCCCATTTGAACAATCTACTTCATAAAAATCAGAAACTCTAATTGACCTTACATTAAAATGTTCAGAGTATTTGTAAATAGCATATGCAAGACCAACATCTGAAAGGTCTTCAAATGAAGTACGCTTGTGATATTTTCCTTCCGTCAATCCTTGGCAAAGAATATCGCCAATTGGAGAATAATTAAAAACCTGCATTAAACCATCTAAAGCATATTCAACAGTTTTTGAAGTATAATCACCATTAAACCGCTCTATTCCAAACTCGTCAAGCATCTTTTCATCATACAATTGATTTGGTTGTATAGTGTTAATATACCATTCCACAAGTGTAGAATTATAGCAGATATTTACCCAAATAATCTCCCAGATCAAATCACGCTCATTAACATAATTGTCGGAACAGAACTGACCTAACTCTGTAAGGTTATTCTTGGAATCTATTAATTCGGCATCCTTTAACCACGCCTTAAAGCTTGTCACCTGTTTCTTGCCCAAAATATTAAAATCCCAAAACTCTGAAGGATTTGCAAGAAATTCGTCAATCCAATCTTCATGGATTCCGAAAGTTCCGTATTTTGATATACTTCCTGTTTTTGCTTTACTTTCCATATTTGTTGATAGTGAATTTGCTACAATGCAACCATGATCATGAAAGTTTAGACATTGGAAACAATGTACGCATTTTTGTTTATCAATTTTTATTTCTGGATATACAGAAAGAGCACCCGTCGGACACTCAACTTCACAAACTTCACACTGTTGACAATACGCACTTTTATAAATAACGCGTTTAATGTACTTCAAAAGATACGAGTCAGTAACGTCGTGAAGATAAAACGTATAGTTGTGCTCATCTTTGTATTCTACATCAAACTGATAAATACTCTTATTATATTTAAGTTCACCTGTCGCCTTTTTATTTACTTTGTTGAATGTATACTCGCCAAGAACAAACAACCATGTTTCTATCCCGTATTGAGCATTTTGTACTTTTGCCGAAAATTCAGGCAAATTTTGCTTTAATGTAACAGAGGTCCTCGTACCCATATAATTTCCACTTGCTCGTGTTCTCCAGCGACGATCCTTTATGTATTCATCCAAGTTCGGGATATGACGACTTTTTGCAATATCTTCAATTCGAGTTAGAAATGGTTTAAGTTTTTGGGAGAATCTTTGATTTACAATCATGTCATCCCAAGGAGACGAGAATGGGCACAAAACACATCCAACTCTCGTTTTACCAAAGCGATAAGCAGGGTTTATTTGTAAACCATGTCTGAATAAATATATAAAAATTTCTGTTGTATTCCAAAAGAGAATAGGACGAGCATTTATCACAAAAGAATGCTTAACTCCTTTTCCTATTCGTTGGTATCCAGATCTTTTCACACTTTCCTCAGCTCGAACACCTTCAAAAGCTAAAACCTTGGCTTGCTTATTTGAACCTTCTAGCTTTAAACTTCGGTAAAGAGGAGCCGTCTTCATGACTGCACAGCACCATCTATGAGAATCACTAGGAGTACCTATCTTGTCCCAATAATTCAAGACCGACTCATGATTCTTCGCTATACTGAACTTCAAATCAGGGAACTTTGCCTTGTAATATTCCTGAACCTCATCATACAAATCGAGTGACGATGGCAGCTCATAACCTGTGTCACTATAAATAACCTCAAAGTCAGTACTTGGTATCGCACGAGTGCAAAGATCAAGTACAACTTGACTATCCTTACCACCACTAAAACTGGCAAGAAACTTGTCTATCTTTGTTGTAAGGTATGTTTTCTTACCCTCCTTCTGAGCTGTTTCGAGAGGCATGACATCAAATGAGTCACAATCCTCTTTCACAATAGCCATCTTCTGCTTGGTCTTCTGCTCCATGCGTTTAGCTAGAACCTCAAAGTCCATTTCATTAGCAGCAACACGCTCTATACTCTTGCGGGCAGATGCGTAACTGGTATAAATGTCCCGAATGAACTCGATGGCTTCACTCTCTATGAGGAACATGATTTCCTTATTACGTTCAAGCATCTTCTTCATATTAACAGCCTTAAGCTTTGAAGGCTGCACGCCATCGGCTACAACTATCGTGGCAGCATCATACATATTTGCACCCTTCGCTTCAAACAAAAGTTCTCCACGATAGAAATACTGCTTGTTGATAGCCCACATTAAAGGTTCCTCACAATGAGGATATGACCACCCAAGTTCATTTAGCTTTAAAAGGTCTAACTCTTCCCAGAACACAGGTCGTGGCGAGTACGACAAAGCATCCTGCACTACTTTTTGATTAAGTAGCACACCGCCAGTTTCTTTGTCCCAGGTTATTTTATACATATTGTCTTAACATTATTATTTTTATTACATGTTGTCATCATTCAGCAACTTCATAAGTTCCTCCTTTGGTGGCAAGAGCTTTACAAGTTCAGGTTCCATCTCATCAGCAGTTTTGTAGGTGGCAACACCCATCGGCTGACGAAAATCCTGCATGATATAGTTCACATATTCCTTATCCATGTTCTTGCAGAGGATAATGCCAACTGGTGGATTTTCTCCTTCACGGCGATCATCATCATTGAGAATGCGTAGGTATGTACTAAGCTGTGCAAGGTAGGCAACCTTGAAATTACCCTTCTTAAGCTCAACCACTACTGTACGGCGAAGATCACGATTATAGAACAGCAAGTCAATCCAATGGTCATGTCCCAATTTGTCTAAATGTACTTGGTTGCCCGCAAAAGTAAAACCTTTACCAAAAGTCATGATGAAGTTCTTTACCTTCTGGACGATGTTCTGCTCAATTACTCTTTCATCCACTTCCTCATCTCGCATACCGAGTTCTTCAACATTGATAAAGTCAAGTAGATATTCGTCCTTGAACATTTGAATAGCATGGAATGCTTGCTTGTAATCAGGGATAGTCTGCATGAAATTGTTTGGCAGAGTCCCTTGATTATGAAACAAATCCTGTTGCCTGATTATCGTAGGCAAATCTTCTGTCGTTGGTTTGTAATTATGGCAATAACGAATATAGAACAGTCGTTCTTCAACGTCCTTTGTACTCTCAATGATGCGAATATGATGAGTAAAACTAATACTCAGGAATTCAGTAAGAGGAAACTCTGGATAATTCGTCAGTTGCAGCAAGCGAATTGTATTACACTCATTTTCAACAGTATCTTGTAATTCGGCAATTGCAATTGCCGAATTATCATCTGTTTTGGCAATTGAGATTGCCGAATTTGTTTCCAGTAGACTCCATGCCTCATAGAAACTACGCATATTCTTGAGATGACGGACTCCAAATCCTCTCAATCCAGGCAGTTCTTGCTTTAACCTATTACTGATACCTTCAATAACACCTTTACCCCAATTTTTGCTTCGTGTATTTGCCGAGATAAAGCGACCTATACCATAATATAGCGCAAGTTGTTCATGATTGACAGCTTTGATTGCACGCTCCTGACTCTGCAATATTGCCGTACGTATCAGACTAACTGCAGAGGAAACTTCCTTAGATACATTTACTTGTGTATTATTCATATTAACTACGATTTCATTCTTGTTGCAATCAAATATGTTTCTATTGATTGAACTCGTCCTGTCTTACCAACTCCTGCACAGGAATTTCAAGTGCATTAGCTATTGCAATGAGAGCCTCAAGACTTGGCTGAGTAGTATTTGTGACCCACTTAGAAATCGTAGCAGGATCCTTACCTAATTTGTCGGATAGCCACTTATTGTTCAAATCGCGTTCGGCAAGAACGACTCTTATACGATTTAACTTTGCCATGATAGATTTCTCTTAGTTAACGGCAAATATACTAAAAAAAAATGTTATGAATACAGAATTCTTCAAAAATCTGAAACAAATAATATAAATTTGATTAATAGACCAATTTTTTGATGCTAATATAACAAAATCACACATCTATAATATCGTATGTAATAGGCATGTGGTTCGGAAAGCAATATGGTAACAGGTTCGGAGAAAACCACAAAAGTTTGGGAATATTCATATATTCGAGAATAAGGCGAAAAACATATAAAAAATCGATTTAAGTGCAATTTTTGCGAGAATATGGTAAAAATCGAGGTTAAAACATAACAAAACTCGATTTAAACACTTCTCTCTTTTTACATAATGCCGCAAAAGCAAACGCATGATTATTGCAATTCTTGCCATATTAAACTATTATTTAGGTTGATAAATATTAAATATGACGTTGAAGAGAACGATTTTTTGATTTAAAACACCACAAAATCAAATTTAATGTTTATATTTGCGACAAAACAGCAAAAATTGGGCTTAAAATGGTATTAGAGTTTCGTTTAAACAATTTATTCTCGTTTCGTGATGAGATAACACTTGATCTTCAAGCAGCGAAGATACAGACCGAGAAAGGAAAAGCTTTGATTGGAAATCTGTTTACTATCAATGGAGAACAGATACTGAAAAGTATTTCTATGTTTGGTGCCAATGCATCGGGAAAGAGCAATATGATTAAAGGAATAAAGGCCTGCGTGAACATGATTCGGTATTCCCACACATACAATGAGAACACAACTTTTCAAGTTGCTCCATTCAAATTCGCAGGGTATGACAAACAGCCGAGTTCTTTCTATATCCGGTTCATACTTGATGGGGTTGAGTATGAGTACTCCTTCTCGCTAACTCAGACAGAGATACTTACAGAGCAGCTCTACTACTATCCAAAGGGACGTCGTTCTTTGGTGTTCACTCGCGATGAGACTAAAGGACCAGATAAAACGGATATATACAAGTTCAAACAAGCCATAAAACGACCGATGGATGTTGCAGCCAACACGTCTCGCAAAACATTGTTCGTTTCTCGAGCCAGCCAAATGGATAGGGACGTTGCGAAAAAGGTGTTCCGCTTTTTCACTGAAGATTTTGTTTTGGATTACAAAGAATCAGCTATGTCTGTAGAGGATTTTGTAAAGACACAAAAAGAAAGTATTTTGGAGATTCTCAACACTGCTGATAGTGATATTGTTGATATCAAGATTCAAGGTAATTCTTTGAAGACGTTTCACAAAAGCAATCCCGACATTGCTTTTGACTTTGATACGGAAGAATCTGAAGGAACAAAGGCATTGTTCCAAATGATGCTTGGTATAATAGATATTATTCGCAATGACAGAACTTTACTAATGGATGAAATAGATACCAGTTTGCATCCCCACCTCGTAGAGTATATTATCAACCTGTTTAATAGGAGTAATCATGCCCAGCTCATTTATACAACTCATAATACCCATCTGTTGAATACTGATTTCCAACGACGTGATCAGGTGTATTTTGTGAACAAGCGCGAGGATGGTTGCAGTGAGCTCTATTCTCTTTACGATTTCAAGGACTTCCGAGATAACTACGACATGGAAAAAGCCTATTTACAGGGGCGTTTCGATGCCATACCATATCTTTCTACTCCAAACATCTGATTTATGGCACGCAAACCAAGAATTTCTAAAGGCAAAGCCATGCTACCAAACTTCTTCGTTTTCTGCGAAGGAGATTCCGAGGTCAAATACGTAGAGATACTTCGTTCGTATTTTCGCCGACCTGTTCATATTATAGCCAAGAAGACATTACTCAATATTACTCCAGCACTCGTAGAACGTTGTAAGGCCGCTTATATACAAACAAAGGATGACCACACATTTCTTATGTATGACCTAGATGTTCCTTCTGTATTAGAGCGTTTGAAGAAGATTCCAAACACCACATTGCTGTGTTCAAATCCTTGCTTTGAAATATGGTTGCTCCTTCATGCTAAAGACCAAAAGGCTGCAATAGAAACGGATGCACTCATTAAAGAGTTGAAGAAAAGCGCTCCCGTGTGGAAGAATTACTCTAAATCGTCCTTCACCGACACACAAAAGTCTTTCTTGAACGACAATACAGACTTAGCGGTTGCAAGAGCTAAGAAATTACATGAATTCCAGAATCCATCAACAGGCATCTATAAATTGATTGAGATGCTGGCAGAGGATATACGTCAATTAGCTAAAGAAAAATAGTATTAGGGGATATCTCCCCAAACAGCTCCGTACTGTCACCTAAAATTAAGTATCAAAAGATGCGTGGAAGTTGGCTTGGAAAGATTACAAAAGACGCAAAAGCAATAATATGAAGAAAATTATAACTTTTATCATACTACTTTGTGTTGTCATTATTGGGTTCGCAATACTCAATAATATTTCCTTCAATGAAGAGATGCAGAGCAAAAAATCTACAGATTTGTCAAAGGATAGTTTATTTCACAGACAGGTAGAAATGCAAGATATGTTGCTAGGAAAGTCTTCAGTATTGGACTCTATGAACTTAGACCACAAATCTAGCAACTCAATTATAAAAGAGGAGATACAAAAAATAAGAGACAATTCGGATGAGATCCTAAAATTTCAGAAGAAGATATATCAAAATAACAAAAAGTAACTATGTTCGATTTTGTAAACTATACATATAGCGGAGTATTATCTATCCTATCTACACTATTTGGTTTGTCTTATCCGTTAGTGATAGGATGCATTGGAAAAATAGAAGATAAGTTTGGTTCCACAAAGCTATCTGAAAGATTTATGGGTGAAACTATATTCATTTGGTTTAAGCGATGTTTAGTGATAAATCTTATCATGGCGGTACTATTCCCTTTCCTTATGGATATGTGTACTCATGCAAGAATTATAATGGGGTTGCAATGCATTGGTGCTATTGTTCTGGTTTCGTGCGCTTTGCTTCTCTTTTCAAAGATAATCACTTACTATAAAATCAATGACATACAAAAGGAAATAATAGAAGATTACAATAAGGCCGTAGAAAAGAAAGACAAAGCGAAAGAAGCAAAATATTTTACTCAATGGGTTGACCTATTGGGGGAACTAGGGAAATCTCCAGATGATGAAATTGTACAAGATGTAT